>JAUIJC010000040.1 GCA_030431525.1 Bacteroidia bacterium
CAAGTAAACAACGTTTTGGGCTTCCCGTTCATCTTCCGTGGTGCCATCGATGTGCGCGCCACCGAGATTAACGAAGCCATGAAACTGGCGACGGTACAGGCTTTGGCTGAAATGGCCAAAGAGCCTGTTCCAGAAATGGTTTGCAAGGCCTATGGCCAAGACAAAATCACCTTTGGCAAGGATTATTTGATTCCAAAGCCATTGGACCCACGCCTCATCACACGCATTTCTCCAGCAGTAGCCAAGGCCGCCATGGATTCAGGGGTTGCAAAACACCCTATCCAAGACTGGAAGGCCTACGAAACGGATTTGGAGAAACGCATTGGCATCGACCAAAAATTGATGTCCCGCACGATGGAGCGCGCACGCAAAGCTCCAAAACGCGTGGTATTCGCCGAAGCCGACAACATCAAAGTGTTGCAGGCAGCGAACATCGCCAAGGAAGAGGGCTTCTGCGAGCCTATCCTCCTCGGACCAGTGGAGCGCATCCAAGGTATTATCAAAGAGCAGGGCTTGGACGCTTTGAAAAACGCCTCCATCATCAACCCATTGGAAGAGCGCGAGAAGCGCATCGAGTACGGTGAGGTTTTCTTGGAGAAACGCAAGCGCAAAGGCATTACTCCACACGATGCACGCAAAGCCATGTTGGGTCGTAACTACTACGGCGCGATGATGGTGGAGCAAGGTGAGGCCGATGCCTTGATTTCGGGTATGACCCGTGACTACGGTTCGGTTATCAAGCCAGCCCTTCAAGTGATTGGCAAGCGCAACGACATCGAGCGTGTGGCGGGTATGTACATCCTGCTAACCAAGAAAGGTCCATTGTTCTTCTCGGACACTACGGTTAACATCGACCCGTCGACACCAGAATTGGTAGACATTGCGGCCATGACGGCCGATGCAGTTCGCTCCTTCGACATTGAGCCACGTGTGGCGATGATTTCATTCTCCAACTTTGGCTCTGCCCGAAGCAAGGAATCAATGAAAGTGGCTAACGCTACTGAATTGTTGAAGGTAAAAGACCCGTCCTTGAAGGTGGACGGCGAAATGCAGGCCAACATCGCCCTGAACCCAGAGCTTCATAAAGAACTCTTCCCGTTCAGCTCCATCGCACAGGAAGGCGCCAACACCTTGGTGTTCCCAAACCTTTCCGCAGGTAACTCCGCCTATAAACTGTTGATGGAAATTGGTGGTGCAGAAGCCATCGGCCCTGTACTTATCGGCATGAAAAAGCCTGTCCACATCCTTCAGATTGGCTCCTCTGTTCGAGACATTCTCAACATGGTGGCCATCGCCGTGGTGGACGCACAACGTTTCTAAGTATTCTATAGTGTTGGGGTGTTAAGGTGTTGAAGTATTGAGGTGTTGAGGTGTTGTAGTTCCGTAGCAAGGACTCGAACACCTCAACACTCCAACACCTCAACACCTCAACACTTTTTTATTCCCCTACCATGATTGCATTTATCGAAGGCCCATTTGCTCATAAGGACCCTGCAAAAGTGGTCATCAATTTGGGCGGAATTGGTTATGAAGTCTTTATCTCCCTTCAGACCTACGCCAATATTAAGGAAGCCGAAAGCGCTCGCTTGCACACCTATTTTCACGTCAAGGAAGACGCCCAGCTCCTCTACGGATTCTTTACCGAGGAGGAAAAGCAGGTATTCACGCTCCTCATTTCCATTTCAGGTATCGGGCCAAGCACCGCGTTGGTCGTACTTTCCAGCCTCAGCCCAGCTGAACTTCAAAACGCCATCCTCACCGAAAATGTCAAAGTCATTCAATCGGTGAAGGGAATTGGGGCTAAAACCGCCCAAAGGGTGATTTTGGAGTTGAAGGACAAAATCCAGAAAATCATCTCGCTCCCTGAAGGGGAACTCCCAAAAGAAATTTCTCCAACGCCAGACAATAAACTCAGGGACGATGCGTTGGCCGCACTGACAACCCTTGGTATTGCCAAAGCTGCCGCCGAAAAGAGCATTGACAGCATTTTGAAAAAGGTGGGAGACGACGTGAACTTGGAAGAGCTTATCCGTCAGGCACTCAAGGCAAGGTAATGTAGTTTTACATCCCCTTTTACTGGATTTTGGCTTAAGGGCAAGCAGGGAAAACCTTCATCGTTTTGGTGACCAGCCTCTTGCCCTTGGCGAAGTGTGATTTATGTATGCACGAGAAATTCTTTATGGCAAGATAAACGTGTAACTTGCGCCACTATTTGACCACCGTTTTCACACGGTTTTTATCCTAAAAAGGTGGTCTATTTCACGGGTCACGTCCCTCTTATCCTTTGATTATCAAGAGGAGGCCCACCTACACCCCCAAGGGTGCTTTCCTATTTAACTGATTTCAACCCACTGTTTTAGTGATTTCTTCCAAGAAGATATTGTTGCTGCTTACCCCCATATTGATGATGGGGGCTTGGATGTTTTCATTCGCCAATAACGGCGCCCCTCTCACAGAGCTTTTGGGCGCAGCGGTTGTTGACACCCTTTATCCAGAAGCGAAAGACCGTCGTGGTGATGTTTTTTCTAACCCCGAGGACAAATCTCCACTGAAAATCCTACCTCCACCCTCCAACACCAAAGTGGAAGTGGATGTGGACACCAACCTGCGGACTTATAAAATCGAGGAGAAAACGGGCGATGTGGAAAACCGTCCGCCGTCTGAGATGACTTTTGAAGAATTTGCCGAGTACCAGCGTCGGAAAATGATTCAGCAACACTGGCAGACCTTGGAGGAATCCAACAAGCCACAGGCAGGACTCAACGACTCCCTACTTTTCCAAATTAAGGCCGCTGGTAAACCCGTGGCCACTATCCGCCCAGCGGGTACTGTAACCTTGGAGTTTGGTGGTGATTTCCAACGTACCCAGAACCCAGCTATTCCTGTTGACAACCAACGCACTGGCGGTTTCCTTTTTGACCAAAGCATTTCCCTCAACCTTTCAGGAACCATTGGCGAACGCCTAAAAATCGGGGCTAACTGGGACACCAAGGCCGCTTTTGAGTTTGACAACAACATTAACATTGACTACGTCGGTAAGGAGCGGGACATTATCCAAGACATCGAGGCGGGTAACGTCAGCATGCCGCTGAACAACACCCTCATTAGAGGGGCGCAGAACCTATTTGGTTTAAAAATGCGCATGCGTTTTGGGCATTTGTATGTAACGACTCTCCTATCGAACCAGCGCGGAACAACCCGTACGTTGACCGTTCGCGGAGGTGCTTCCACGCGCCCATTCGAGATTCCAGCAAGTGGATATGACGTGTACCGTCACTTCTTCTTGACTCACTATTTCCGTAACCAGTTCAACCAAGCCTACCGTGTTAACCCACTGAACCCGAACAACGGCTTCAAGATTACCCGTGTGGAGATATGGATTACCAACCGAAGCACTAAAACGGAAGGACTTCGCAACATTGTCGGCTTTACAGACTTGGGAGAATACAACCCAAACAGCAAGGTGATTACTGGGCAAACGGGCCCTGTCAACCCTTCGGATACTTCCAACAACCTGTTGAGCATCCTGAATGCCAACCCTAATTACCTGAACGCTGACCAAACCAACAGCACCCTTCAGAATTTGGGCTTTAACCAAAGCGCTGACTACGAAAAAATCAACAGTGCTCGCCAATTGGAGGAAGGCCGTGACTTTATCTTCCACCCAGATTTGGGCTACATCTCCTTGGTATCCAAACTCCAAGATGATGAAGCCTTGGCTGTCGCTTTTGAATACACCTTTAACGGCCGCCAATACAAGGTTGGTCAGCTTAAAGAAGACTACGCCAACGTTTCTGAAGACGAAGTCATCCGCCTGAAGCTTCTCAAGCCTCAAGGCATCAACACATCCTCACCGATGTGGGACTTGATGATGAAGAACGTTTACTACCTGAACACCACCAACCTTCAGAAAGACAACTTCCAGCTTCGTATTGTCTACAAGGATGACCGCACAGGTGTGGACAACCCAAGCCTTCAGGACGGTAAGGTGAAGAACATTCCATTGGTGCAATTGCTTCGGGCAGATACCTTGAACCCGAACGGAGACTTTGCGCCAGATGCCAACTATGACTTTATCGACGGGGCAACGGTAATTGCCAGAAATGGCCGTGTTGTTCTCCCATTGGTGGAACCATTTGGTTCGGACCTCGATTCAATATTCTTCACCCGCGACCAAGACAGCGCATTTTTCCTCTCCTCAAAATACACCTTCCAAAGCCTGTACGACCAAACCCAATCGCAGGCTGAACGGAACACAGAGAAGAACAAATTCTTCCTGACGGGTTTTTACCAATCAGCTTCTTCCACGGACATCCAGCTTCCAGGCATTAACATCGCCGAGGGTTCTGTAACCATCACCTCGGGAAGTATCACCCTCAGAGAGGGATCTGACTTTACGGTGAACTATGACATTGGCCGAGTAAGCATCACCAACGAGGGTGTTTTGGCCTCCGGCAAGGACCTGATCATCAAATACGAGCAGGCCAACCCATTTGCCTTCCGTACCAAAATGCTCTTGGGAACACGCTTGGACTATGTGGTCAGCGACAAAATTAACTTTGGTGCAACCCTTTTGCACCTGAATGAACGCCCGAACATTACCCGTATCGGCATTGGCGACGAGCCTATCAAGAACACCCAATATGGTTTGGACGCCACCTATGAGGACGAATCCCGCTTTTTGACCAAAATGGTGGATGCCCTTCCTGTCATTCAGACCAAGGCCAAATCCAATGTTGCCCTTCGCTGGGAAGCGGCGATGTTGAAACCTGGCACCTCAAAGCTTCTGGAAGAAGGAGGAACGTCATACATCGATGCCTTTGAAGGCGCTCGAACCTCCTACTCCATGATAAGTGCACTGCCGTGGGTACTCGGTTCCACACCGAGGCGCTTGGGTAGTGCCAACACAGACTATCTCGACTGGTTGAGTGACAGCCTCAGCTATGGCTATCACCGCGCAAGGCTTTCATGGTATAACGTGGACCGCTCCTTCTACCAAGGAACACAAGGCGGGTTTACCTTGGACAACACCAACCAGGAAAACCCTTACACACGTGCTTACGCCTCTACGCAGCTTTTCCCAAACAGGCCGCAGGTAAATGCCTCGTCCAACATCCAAACATTGCTGGATTTAGCTTACTACCCTGCACAGCGTGGTCCTTATAACTACAATGCTAACCCAACTGACATTGACCAAAACGGCCGATTCATCAACCCTGAAAATAACTGGGCATCCATCACCAAGGAAATCACTTTTGATACTGACTTCGACAACGCCAACGTCGAATTCATCCAGTTCTGGCTACTCGACCCATACTTGAATGAGGGTCAGACTTTGGCAGAAGTACTCCCTGAAGACGAACAGCCTTTTTACAACCCAAATCAGGTTGGTGGTGAACTTTACATCAACTTGGGTAACGTTTCTGAAGACATTCTGAAAGACGAACGCCTTTCTTTTGAAAATGGCCTTCCAGACAATGTGGACAGCACCGATTGGGGTTTGGTTCCAAATATCCCATTCATTAATGACGCCTTTGACAACCAACAGGATCGCTCCAGTCAAGACGTTGGTCTGGATGGTGTTGGTGCAGAAAACGAGCAAAACTTCTTTGCCAGCTACCTCAACCAGCTCTCTACCATTGTCACGAACCAAGCGGCATTGGATCAAGCCATCAATGACCCATCAACGGACAACTTTGGATTCTACCGCACCAGCGATGGTGACGAGCGTGGATTATTGACCCGTTACTTAAACTACTACGGTTACGAGAACAACTCCCCGATTCCTGGGGCGACAGGTAGCATTAACCAAGCTTCTCCTCAAACAAGAGCGAACACGGAGGATATCAATGGCGACAAAACCCTTAACACCCTTGACGCCTACTTCCAGTACAAGGTTGACTTGCGTCCAGAAATGTTGAACGCTGACAACCCATTGATTACAAACGTCAACGTCATCCCAGAAACTGGTGAACGCTGGTTGCAGTTCAAGATTCCTGTTCGCACAGAAAACTCCGTAGGTGAAATCTCCGATTTCAACACCATCAAATTCATGCGGATGTACATGACGAACTTCTCCCAGCCAGTAGTTCTTCGTTTCGCAGAATTCCAATTGACCGCCAGCCAATGGCGTGTTTATACGGAAACGGACTTGGATGATCCAAATCCAAGCAAGCCTGTTTCCAAGGCACCATTAACCATTTCCACGGTCAGCATTGAAGAAAACAAGGACGGTGTTGAAGGTAGCAGAGCGCCTTACCTTCTCCCTCCTGGAGTAATTCGAGATACTCCACCAGACCCTACGGCTCAAGGAGCATTGCTTCAGGACGATGAACAATCCATGGAGCTTGTGGTTACCGACCTTCCTGACAAACAAGCAGTAGGTGCCTTCAAGAACATGGCTTATGACCTGATCAACTACGGTCGTATCAAAATGTTCGTACACGCAGAGAGTATTGATCCAACAACACAAGATGGTGACGTGACCTTGTTCATGCGAATCGGTACGGACCAGGCAAAAAACTACTACGAGATTGAAGTTCCTTTGGAGCTCACTCCTTTGAATGCTGAGACCCACGCTACCTCTGCTAACCCAGATGATGAGGGGAACAGGAAAATCATTTGGCCAGATGCCAACACTATCGACTTGGCCGTTGATGAATTGATCAATACAAAGATTGAACGTGACCGCGTTGGTCAAACCTCTGAAAGTCGCTTCTCTCGCCAATTCGGGAAATACACCCTTTCGGTGGTAGGTACGCCAGACATTAGTACTGTTCGGACGACTTTGATTGGTCTGCGAAATCCAAGCATTACCACCAATCCGAATCCTGACGACGGCAATAGTAAGACCATAGCTGTGTGGGTGAACGAACTTCGCGCCACGGATTTCAACACGGATGTTGGTGTAGCCACCACAGCTACCTTGAATGCCAAGCTCGCTGACTTTGGTACTTTCAGTGCCAGTGGCCGCTTCGTATCAAACAACTATGGCGACATCGAGCAGCGCATTAGTGAGCGTACCCGAGCTACAACAGCACAGTATGGCGCCTCCACCAACTTGGACTTGGATCGCTTGATCTTCAAGAAAAAGGTCTTGAGTCTGCCTGTTTACGCCAGCTATGACCGCGAGGTAGTCACTCCTAAGTTCAACCCATTGAACCCTGACGTAAAACTGGACGATGCCCTCGACCTTCCTCAAAACCAATCCTCTGCTCAAGGCGGTAACGACTTGGAGGAAAAAGCGGTTTATAAAAAGACCGTAAAGAGCATTAACGTGACCAATGTGCGTAAGCACAAAGTGAAGCCCGATGCCAAAAAGCACGTCTATGACATTGAAAACCTTTCGGTGTCGGCAGGTTACACGGAAGAAACTCGTGGCGGATTGGGAACTGCTACCATCGCCTACGGAAACAACATCAAAGAGTATAAGCGACAACAATGGACGGGTGGATTGGCTTATAACTATGACTTCTCGGCAAAGCCGGTAACCCCATTGAAAAAAGTGAAGTTCCTTCGTTCTAAACACTTGGCCTTAGTTCGGGACTTTAACTTCCAGCCATTGCCAAACAACATTACTTTCCGCAGTGATCTGAACCGGACGTACACCAAAACCCAGCTTTACAACTCGGAACTTACCACTGCAGGAGTTTTGCCGACCTACGAAAAATCCTTCCTGCTGAACCGTACCTACGGCATGCGCTGGAATTTCACAAAGAGCCTTTCCTTCAACTATGCGGCTCAGGCCAATGCCATCGTGGATGAACCAACAGGTGACCGCTTGGGTGACAACAGCATTTCAAGGGCGGAATACAAGGATTCAGTTGTAGAGAACCTAAAGAACTTCGGCCGTCTTAAGGTGTACAATCAGGACATGAACCTGAACTACCGACTGCCACTGAGTAAAATTCCATTATTGAACTGGGTGCAAGCCGATGCCGCCTACAAAGTGAACTATAACTGGCAGGCCAGAGCACTTGGTTTGAAAGGTTTGGATAATGAAGCCTTGGGACACATCGTTTCAAACAAACGTGGAATTTCGGGCAACGCCAAACTAAACATGGTGCGCCTCTACGACAAGTCGGGTTACCTGAAGAAAATCAACCATCCTCGTCGAAGCAAAGACACTACAAGCATTTTCACAAAGGCAGGTGAGGGTATTCTTCGATTGGCGATGTCTGTGCGTGACGTCAATGTGCGATACAGCTGGGATCAAGGAATCACGGCTCCAGGCTACCTTCCTGTTCCTGATGCCTTGGGATTAAACTTCGGGCAAGCCAATGCTCCAGGCATCCCCTTCATCTTGGGATCCCAGAACTTAGATCAGTTCCAGGAAGATGCCCAAGAGAACGGCTGGTACACGCGAAGCATTAGCCAGAACGATCCGTTCATGCAATCCCACCGCGAGGCCATTAACTTGCGCTCCACGGTAGAGCCATTCAAAAGCTTCCGAATTCAATTGAGCGCAAAACGTGACAAGTCCTCTAACTTCTCGGAGATTGTCCGTTATGACCCAAACACGGACCAGTGGAACTCCCTGAGCCCTGTAGTTGGTGGTAGCTATTCCATCTCATTCTGGAGTATTCCAACAGCCTTCCAGGCCGATGGATCTGACAACATTTCGGATGCCTTCCAAGACTTTGTAAACAACCGCCAGGTAGTTCAGGGACGCTTGCAAGCACAACAGGTAAATGGCGGTGAGTTTGACATCAACTCGCAGTCGGTTTTGATTCCAGCCTTCATTGCCGCTTATAGCGGACAAAGTGCAAACTCGGTAAGCCTGAAGTCGGTGCCAACCATTCCAATTCCAAACTGGCGTGTGGATTATGCTGGACTTTCCCGCTTGAAACCTTTCAAGAAATACTTCTCTTCCTTTAGCATCAAGCACAGCTACAGCTCCACGTATAGCTTGTCGCAATACACCTCGTCATTGACCTATAACAGAGACAACCTCTTCGGCTTTGACTCGGATAGTGATGTGGACGACCAGTTCAACACCTTGATCCTAAATGACAGCGGACAATACGTTCCAGTATTCGTTCTCAACCGTTCCATCATTCAAGAGAAGTTCTCCCCACTCATCGGTATCAGCATCCGAACCAAAGGCAAGAACAAGTTCAATATCCGATTGAACTACGACGTCTCCCGCGAGCTTGCCTTGGACTTGGCAAACGCCCAAATCACGGACCAGCGCAGTAAAGGTTTCTCAGGTAGTCTTGCCTTCACCCCACCTAAACTCCGAATCCCAGGAGTACGAGGAAGCAATGGCCAGCTTAGGGAATTTGAAAACGTGACCTTCAAAGTGGACGTATCAGTAAGGGACACCCGAACGATTCAACGCTCCATTGACAGCCAACAGACTGTAACGGCGGGTAATTTGAATACACGGATTAACGGCAACATTGACTACAAGGTGAACCGTCGCTTGAACACTCAACTTTTCTTTGAGCGCACCATCAACAAACCACGTATCTCCACCTCTTACCCACGCTCCACAACGCGCTTCGGTATCAGGTTGCGATTCAGCTTGGCGTAATGAGAGTGTTTGGGTGTTGAGGTGTTGAGGTGTTGAGGTGTTGAGGTGTTGAGGTGTTGAGGTGTTGAGGTGTTGAGGTGTTGAAGTTATCAGACACAACACTTCAACACCCCAACACTTTAACACCATACCCCTGCAACACTTCCCTACTTTGCTTAACTTGCATAAAATTCTACTTAGTACTCAACAATGAACTTCCCAGAAGAACTCAAGTACAGTAAGGACCACGAGTGGGTCCGCGTCGAAGGCGACATCGCCTATGTGGGCATCACCGACTATGCACAGCGTGAGCTTGGCGACATCGTGTATGTGGAAGTGGAAACCGAGGGCGAAGAGGTAGCCCAAGGTGAGACTTTCGGAACCATTGAGGCCGTAAAAACTGTTTCTGACCTATTCATGCCTGTATCGGGCGAGGTGTTGGAAGTGAATCCGGAATTGGAAGACGCTCCTGAAGCGGTAAACGAAGACCCATACGGCCAAGCCTGGATCATCAAAGTGTCCATCAGCGACGCATCCGAATTGGATGGTTTGATGTCCGCTGACGAATACAAAAACGAAATTGGCGCATAATTGAATACCGAGCATTCGGCATGCCTAAGGTGTAAAGGCTTACCCAATGCTTGGTATTTTTCATTTATCTGCCATTAGTTCGCTCAGGGATGTTACTCAAATACAACTCGCTCTCTTTATCTTGGGCATTAATCATCCTGCTTCTCTCCTTGGTGGCTGGCGATTCAGCCAACATTGAGTTGGACTACCTCGATAAGCTCATTCATATACTGATGTACAGTATCTTGAGTTTGTTGCTAACAGTCGGACTCAAAAAACAAGGGAGTTATCCCCAACTGCGCTTCAAAGCCGTGTGGGTAAGTTTGGCAATCTGTGTTGTTTATGGCTTCTTCATCGAGGTGTTGCAACTACAGATTCCCTACCGAGAATTTGAGCTTGGGGACATTATCGCCAATACTGTTGGCGGTGGCGTAGGCATCGGATTGTTTTATTTGATTTACAAAGTGTAGAGAACTTAGTCTTTGTACGCAAGGCGCTAAAATCTTTTGCGAATGGCTTTCCTTATTTCCTCCCTCCTTCTCCTATTGCTGACCAGTTTGGCGGTTCTTGCCTACAAATCCAGAGGTGCTACTGTACCCTCGGCAATGGTGGAACATAAGAAACAAAGTTCCTTTTTGGGGAAGCAATACCCTGAAGCCAGCATCGAACAAAAGCGAACCACCTTCCTTTTGAGTGGCTTGCTTATCGCGTTGCTGTTCGCCATCGTGTTGGTGGAATACCCAACATGGATCAGAATTGCGGAAGAAGAAGTCGAGGAACTAGTAACCTTGGAAGCCCAAACCCTCAGCATTCCGCCTACTCGCATTCAGCCCCCTCGTCCTCCTCAGCCGGAGCAACCCAAAGTGGAAATCGTCACTCCTCCAGAAAAGATTGAGGTAAAAAAAGACGAACCAGAGAAAGAGGAGCCGGAGAAGAAATTGGAAATCGAAACGCCTCCTCCACCAGTTCCTTCTGATTTACCACCGGATGACACTGATGAAGGAGAGGCGGTAAGCAATATCCCCATCGACGCCAACTTGGTGGAACAAAAACCTGAGTTTCCAGGCAACATGAATGATTACATTCGTAGAAACCTGAAAATCTCAGATCGCGACATTGAGGAGGAAAACTTCGGTATCATCTACGTCCAATTCGTGGTTAACTCAAGCGGACAGGTAACCGATGTAAAAATCATCAAGGGCATTAACTCTAGACTGAATAACAGTGCCCTGAACGTGGTAAAAAACATGCCGGAATGGGAGCCAGGAAGACAGGGAGGACGGCCTGTAAGCGTTCGCTACAACTACCCTATCCGCATCACCAGACAACGTTAAGCAAATCATGATTACCCATATTGTGAGCTTCAAGCTCAAAGAAGAAAACAAGGACGCCAATATTCAGCAAATGAAATCCCTTTTGGAGGCTTTGCCTGCCAAGATTGCTGAAATCAAGGATTTTGAGGTAGGCGTTAACTTTGTAGAAGGTGGATACGATGTTGTGCTCTATTCAACCTTTGCCAGCCAAGAAGATTTGAAAACCTATGCGGTTCACCCTGACCACTTGGAGGTTGTCGCTTTTATCAAACAAGTGATTTCCGACCGCGTGGTGGTGGATTACGAAAAGTAAGTTTTTAGTTGATGGTTGGTGGTTTATAGTTCATTGTTCGTGGTTCATGGTTAGTGCACTGCTTCCATGAACTATAAACCATGAACCATGAACTACAAACCACCATCCATGAATCATGTCCTCCTCCAAATTACGCTCCTTACTTGCCCAATTGAGTTTTTTGATCCTTGGCCTCATGTTGCTTTGGATGGCCTTGGGAAGGACGAATTTGGATGACTTTCAAAGACAATTCAGCCAGTTAGACTTTTTCTGGATCTTCGTTGTTCTCCTCATCAGTTTTCTGGGTCATGCCATTCGCGCATTGCGTTGGCAACTTCTTTTGGCTCCCACAGATCATCACCCTTCATTCTGGCGGACCTATCAAGCATTGATGGCAGGCTATTTCGTAAACCTTGCTGTCCCACGGCTTGGAGAAGTGAGCCGTTGCATTGGATTGAAGCGCACAGAAAAAGTCCCTTTCAACACGTCTTTTGGAACAGTCGTTACCGAACGTGCCATTGATATCCTCTGCTTATTATTGATTGTGGTGGCTGTCAGCCTTGGGTTTTATGAGGTTGTTGAGGAACTCCTGCAGCAGTATATCCTTCCAGCAGTCGAACAAAAACTACCCAAACAACGACTGTGGATAACATTGGCCGGAGCCTTAATGGTGATCATTGGGTTAGGCATCGTACTGAAACGTCCTATCCTGAATTGGCTCCACAAAATTAATGTGGCAGACTATCTAAAAAACTTCAAGCAAGGACTGCTAAGTGTGTTTCAACTCGACCAAAAGGGATTGTTCCTCAGCTATACCGTGCTGATTTGGGCGGGATATTTCCTGACCAGCTTTTGTTGCTTTTTCGCCTATCCGGCCACCGCTCACTTGGGAATAAAAGCTGGCTTGGCCCTACTCGCCTTTGGTAGCATCGCCAAAAGTCTTCCCATTCAAGGAGGAGGACTGGGAGCTTATCACTTTGTTGCTGCCCAAACGTTATTACTCTTCGCTCTGCCCCCAACTGATGGCCAGTTTTTAGCGGTCATCATTCATGGAACTACCACGCTTTTCCAACTTATTGTGGGTGGCATCTGTTTCGGCCTGCAAGCAAGGGGAGAGAAAAAGAGATTAGAGGTTAGACCTTAGATTTTAGCTCAACGATTGCTAAAGTCTAACCTCTAATGCCTTCTTTCAATTTAAACCAAACTCACCTCAAAGCGACGTTCCCACTCAGCTCCAGCATCCAACCTCTGATTTCCCCGCTTGGTAGTAAACTCGCCATCAGCATCACTTTCATCGGCAATACCACACCACGGCTCAATACAGACATAATTAGCCGCTGGCATGGCCCAAATACCTAAGTACTGCCAGCCTTCCAAACTTACCCTAAGCTCCTTCCCTCCTTTTTTAGGCTTGATGGCAATGTATTCTGATGTAAGATTCTCAAACACTAGAGCATCCGCGTCAAATAGTTGCTTGGTGATTGGAATGCGCTTCTCCCCTTTCAAATAATCCTTTTCCAGCTCTCCACTTAAAAGGCCGTTACTCAAATCAATTTTAATCAAGTCTTGAGTTTCCTCCTTAGAGAAAGCCAGTTCATAATCTTCCAGCTCCTCTTCCGCAGTGAAAGGCGTGGCAAAGGCTGGATGGCCTCCCAAACCAAAATACATCTCCTCTTGCCCCTTGTTCCTCACAGTGTACACAAAGGACAGTTTCTTTCCCTTAAGCACGTATTTCAAGTCCAGCTCAAAATCGAAAGGAAACATTGCTTTAGTCTCCTCATTGGCGCTTAGCCGGAAAGTCAAAAAGTTTTCTCCCTGCGCTGCCAACTCGAATTCATAGTCACGGGCAAAACCATGCTTTGGCATTTTATACTCCTGCCCTTTGAATGAATACGTTCCATTCTTGCTCATCCCTACGGCAGGAAACAAAATGGGAGAATGCTTCCCCCAAACATTTGGGTCAGCCTGCCACAGATGCTCGATACCATCTTCCTTATCGAACATACTGCACAACTCAGCCCCTTTGTGCTTTACAGCTATTTTCAGATACTCGTTTTCAATGCTTGAAACCATGGAATTCCTATTGCTTTTGATGGATGCAAGATACACATCGAAACAAAAAACGGCACCACCCAAAATTGGATGGTGCCGTTTTCAATAAATGTCAATGAGTCTTACAATGTTGCCAACTCCTCCTCGCGAAGAGGCTTATGGATGTAGCGAACAAAGTTAGAATACTGTTCAGCCTGCTTCTTATCCCTTGGATTCACCGAGGCAGAAAGCATCACGATTTTACAATGGTTTCTGATTGCCTCGTCCAGCTTCTGGAATTCCTCCAAGAACTGAAACCCATCCATCATCGGCATATCAATGTCGAGGAAAATGTACTCTGGCAATTTGTTGTCCTCTGGAGTAGAAATCTTGACGATGTTACGCAAGAAATCCAAAGCACTGCTTCCACTGTTTTGCGTGTAAGTAACCTGCGCAAAATTGGTACACTCAATCATCTTGCTGTTGATGATGTTATCAATCTCGTTGTCGTCCACCAACATCACAGCAAAATGCTTGGTTGAAGTGTTACCATTCATGTTTCCGGTATTGCTTTTAGAAGCTTGGACTGCTCCCCCAAAAAAAGTAGTCTCCATAGTTGTTCCTGTTGAGATTAAACTAATATATGGCTTTGTACGACACTGCACAAGAGCCAGTTCCCCATATATTTCCCCTTACATGACAAACAGGCCAAATGTTCTTTTTTTTCGACCAAATGGCACCGAACGTCTTTGAAATCGACGCATTACCAAGCGGTCACACATCAAATTTAATTCCCTGTGCCAAAGGAAGTTCAGCACTGTAATTAATTGTATTGGTCTGTCGGCGCATGTAACTTTTCCAAGCATCCGACCCAGACTCACGCCCTCCTCCCGTATCTTTCTCTCCTCCAAAGGCGCCTCCAATTTCTGCCCCCGACGTACCAATGTTCACATTGGCGATGCCACAATCGGACCCCATTGCCGACAAGAAGCGTTCTGATTCCAACAGGTCCTTCGTAAAAATAGCTGAAGAAAGTCCCTGAGGCACATCGTTTTGTATGGCAATAGCCTGTTCTACCTCTCCCTCGTAAGGAAGCAAATAAAGCATGGGGGCAAAACATTCCCTGTTGATAGTATTGGACACAAAGGAATTGGTTGCCTCTACGATGGTAGGTTTTATGAAATTCCCTCCTTCCAAGCCCTCGACAACAGCCTCTTCACCACCCGCAATCAGCTCAGCACCATCACTTAAGGCCGATTTTAGCATGGTATAAAAATTTTCTACCGATTGCTTATCAATGACTGGCCCCACATGGGTTCCCTCATCAAAAGGACTACCAATTGTCAGTTGACCATAAACCTTGACCAGACGTTGACGTACCTCTTGGTAAATTTCTTTGTGAACAATCAAACGGCGCGTAGATGTGCAACGCTGACCAGCAGTGCCTACCGCCCCAAAGACCACAGCACGAACAGCCAAATCCAAATCGGCGCTTGGCGTAATAATAATAGCATTGTTACCACCCAGCTCCAACAAACATTTTCCAAGGCGTTGCCCGACAATCTGGGCCACTTCCCTACCCATATTGGTAGAACCTGTGGCGGATACCAAATTGATGCGCGCATCGCCAGCCAGTACCTTTCCGATGGAACGGTCTCCAATCACCAAAGTGAATAGTCCCTCTGGGAGATTATTTTCTTGAATGACTTTCTGAACAATTCGTTGACATGCAATAGCCGTCAAAGGCGTTTTTTCGGATGGTTTCCACAAACACGCATTGCCACAGACGGTGGCAATCATAGCATTCCAAGACCAAACAGCGACAGGAAAGTTAAAGGCCGAGATGATTCCCACAACACCCAATGGATGCCATTGTTCATACATGCGGTGATTTGGGCGCTCAGAATACATGGTCAGGCCATGAAGCTGACGAGAGAGTCCTACAGCAAAATCACAGATGTCAATCATCTCCTGTACCTCACCCAAGGCTTCTTGGTATAGTTTCCCCATTTCGAGGGTTACCAAATGGGCCAAGTCCTCTTTATGGAGGCGCAATGCTTGACCAATCTGGCGGACAATCTCCCCTCGTTTTGGAGCGGGAACCGTCCTCCAGAACGCTGAGGCCTCGGAGCTTTTTGCAACGACCTGCTGATAGTCTTCCACGGAAGCCATTTGCACGGCAGCTATTTGCTTTCCGTCAATTGGCGAATGGATAGGACGCTGTGTTTGCTTTTCGTCACATTTTCCTTCTTGGTTTCCAGTGAACCAAGAGGCATTTATCGAAGAAATTCCCAAACGGGACAAGACATCTTTCATAAAACGAACGGTTGTTGAAGTACGGCTCAAGAGGCTTCAAACAACGAATCTCCAAATTCTTCATCAAAAGCAGGAACCTTTGCCAAGAAAAGGCTTGTTTTGTCCTCAAGAAACCTTTCTTACTTATGAAAACGACATCAATTTTCTTCTTCGTCTTTCTTTTTCTCTCTACCCTTGGTTTTTCCCAATCCAAAAAGACCTTGGAAAGCCAAGTGGAGTTCTGCAACTACGAGATGACCCAATTAGAAAAGGAGTATTCCAAACTCAAAGATCTCCTCGACATGCAGACAAAAATGGTTAGCGACTTGAAGATCCGAGTGGTGACCATGGAGGAAGAAAAAGCTAAAGAGGCACAAGCTGCCAAGAACAAAGAGCAGGTTTTGGCATCATCCCTTTTGAGGGCTGCTATCCGACTTGATAAAGCTGGAGATACTGAGGGCGCCAAGGAACTCTACGAACTGATTATCAGATCATTCCCAGAAACCACTGAAGCGTATAAGGCTGAGGCTAAGCTCAAAAGCCTTATGCGCTGGAGTGATAGCGGAAAAAAAAAGCGAAAAGATTGAGCTTTTCACTACCACTTTTCACCTCCTACCCAAGCTTTTAACACCCTCTATTACTTTCCTTTAACATCGAAAAATCGTATGTTAGGCCTTAATTTCCTGAAAAGTACCAGCCGAAATAAGCGCCTTTCATATGAAGAAATCACTCCTTCCTCTTGCCTGTCTTGTCATGGGTCTTTCCTTTTGGCAATGCAGCAGCAAGAAAAGCTCTAACAACGGTAACAAAGAGACCGCAACTGTGGAAACTCCCGCCGACGCCGCAAACATCGCCGTGGAATGGGAACTTATCCGCAATCAGGACAAAGGACAAAACGCCTACAAGGCCCAGTTCATCCTGAAGAACAACCGGAAGGACACCTTGGACAACACCGGCTGGGGACTATATTTCAGCAAGGCGCCGCATAAGGTGCTCAAAAGCGACAACAGCATCACCTTCGAGAACATCAACGGTGATTTTTACCGCATCTCCCCTACCAAGGAATTCACGCCTCTCGCCCCTGGCGACAGCATTCATATTAGGTATTCCTGCGAAAACTGGAACATCAAGGACACCGACGCTCCTGGCGGACTTTTCTTCGTTTTTGACGATGCCGACGATGAGCCTTTGACAGTTTACGACTACACTGTTCACCCAAGAACAAAGGCCATCCAAAGCCAACGCACTGCGGATGACATCATGCCAGTAACCACGGCGCAATCCCGCTACGAAAGCAACGAAAAGCTTAGCCTTTTGCCTGCCGACCAAGTGCAGCCAATCGTTCCAACTCCGGTAACGCTGGAAAAAGGTGAGGGAAGTGTTTCTGTTACTCCAGCATTCACCATCCACTACGGTAAAGGCTTGAAAAATGAGGCCGACCAACTATCAGAAGCTTTCCGCCTAGTATTCGGTAAGCCTTTGCAAATGGTAGAAAGCAGCCAGCCATCTCCAACGGCTATCATTCTCCGTCGCAAGGGATTGATGGTTAACGGAAACAGCAAGGAAGCTTATCAACTAAGCATCAGCAAAGAAAATGGTATCGCCATTTTGGGTAGCGACCCTGCAGGCGTTTTCTACGGCATCCAAAGCTTAAAAGCCCTCCTTCCAATCAAGGCTTGGGCAGGAAGCCAGGAAAGCGTAGAAATTCCTTCCATCAAAATTGAGGACGCTCCACGTTTTGCTTACCGCGGTATGCACTTGGATGTTGCCCGTAACTTCCAGACCAAGGAATCTGTACTTCAGCTCTTGGACTTGATGTCTTTCTACAAACTCAACAAGTTCCACTTCCACATCACCGATGATGAAGGTTGGCGTTTGGCCATTGAGGAATTGCCTGAATTGACTGAGATTGGCAGCAAGCGTGGTTACACCAAAGACGAGAAAGACCAACTCATGCCATGCTACAACGCTGGTGTCTTCTCTGAATCAACTGGAAGCGGTCATTATTCTCGTGAGGATTTCATTGAAATCTTGCAGTATGCTAACGCTCGCCACATCGAGGTAATCCCTGAAATTGACTTGCCTGGCCACGCCCGTGCTGCCATCAAAGCGATGGAAGTGCGTTACGACCGTCTTTCTGCTGCTGGAAAAATGGAAGAGGCAAACAAGTACCGTTTGATTGACCCACAAGACAAATCAGAATACCTGTCTGTTCAAAAGTACAATGACAACGTTATCTGCGTTTGTAAGCCAACTGTTTACAACTTTTTGGAAACAGTGGTTAACGATGTAGTGGAAATGTACGACGAGGCTGGCGTAGAGCTTGCCGCCATCCACACTGGTGGTGATGAAGTACCGAAAGGCGTTTGGGAAAAATCCCCGATTTGTGAGGACCTATTGAAAACAGAGAAAGACCTTACCACCGAAGGTCTTCAAACCTACTTCGTAAAACGTTTCCAAGGCATCTTGGCTCAACACGACTTGGTGACAGGTGGTTGGGAAGAAGTTGGTCTTGAGCGTAACGCTGAAGGTCACTATGGCAAGGTGAACCCAGACTTCGTGGACGCTAATGTTCGTCCATACATCTGGAACAACGTATGGGGCTGGGGCGATGAGGACCGTGGCTACAAATTGGCCAACGCTGGTTACAACATCGTCCTTTGTAACGCCACCAACTTGTACTTTGACCTTTCCTATAACAAGGATCCAGACGAGCCGGGCTACTACTGGGCTGGTTTCAGCAACACGCGCTTGGCTTATGAGTTCATCCCAATGGACCTCTTCAAAAACGCGAATGTGAACCGAATGGGTCAACCTTTGAACCAAGAGGATTTTGCCAACAAAACACGTTTGACCGCAGAGGGTCGCAAGCACGTTTTGGGTATCCAAGGGCAACTCTGGAGTGAAACCGTTCACGGACAAGACATGATGGAGTACTCCACCTTCCCTAAACTTCTTGGATTGGCGGAAAGGGCTTGGGCCGTGCAACCAGAGTGGGCAACCATCGAAGACCAAAAGGAACGTGAGCAAGCTATCGAAAAATCTTGGAATGGATTTGCGAACACCTTAGGTCAGCGCGACCTGCACCGCCTTGGCTATTGGGGAATTAACTATCGTCTCCCTAAACCAGGCGCTATCGTAGAAAACGGTGAGCTAAAAGCCAATACATCATTCCCAGGCTTGTCTGTTCACTACGCCAAGAAGGAAAAGGATTTTGACGAAAAGGCTGAGGTTTTGAAGGCTGGCACCAAAGTGAAAGAAAACAAGGACGCCTACCTAAAAACCAAGGACAATGCTAATCACGAGAGCAAACTTTCCGTGGTACACCATTGATTCCAATCCTATTGAAACCTATTCCCCTCGGCCTTTGGTCGGGGGGATTTTTTTGCTCAAGACCTAAAACAATCCCAATTCATCAGACTTAAAGAACAAATGATTGGATTTTCCCAATACAGGATACTAAAAGAGAAAACTACTCCCTACATTCGCATAACCTTTTGAATGCAAGGAGGGTACAAAACAATAAGTTGTTTTTTTAAAAACATCCTCTTCAACCGACAACAATGGATTTGCATTCTTTTGATGGTTCAACCAGATCCAACATTTTTCCAGGAACGTACATTGAAAATCAAATTGGAAAGTATGCTAAGAGGATTACTCATTCTATTTATTGGCCTAATTGGCACCACCTTGAGTTTTGCCCAGCAATATGAAACTGGCTACTCGCTGGGGTTTGATGGTAAAGATGACTTCATTCAACTAAATCGACCATTGGTCATCGACTCATCCAGTGCCACCATCGAGCTTTGGATGCAAGTACCACAGGTAACTCCTGGGGTTCTTGGAAGCAATGACCGTGTAGGGATCATTGTAGGAAACTATGCCCCACGGGACAAGAACACCTACAACTTGGAAATCTACAAGAACGGAAAAGCCCATATCTTCTGGGCCCAAGGGGAAATCAATGCCTTCGGGAATACGGACCTCAGGGACGGTGCTTGGCACCACTTGGCTTTTGTACGGGATAAGGAAAACAACAAGTTCTTCTTCTACATTGATGGAAGGCTCGACTTGGAAGTGAACTCTGCAGGCCGTGACCTGAAAAATGCAAAAGCCCCTCGCATCGGTGGCGACCTCAGGAATGGTACTGGCGGCCCAAGCCTACATGGCCAGATGGATGACTTCAGGGTTTGGAACATTCCACTGAAGAAAAAGCAGCTCATGTTCACCATGGAGAACCTTATCACGGAAAGCCATAACGACTATGAGCACTTCATCACCTATTTCAATTTTGATGCGCATGGCGGCTATCTGGCTGATAACCGAGGCACAAACAACGGTGAGCTCATGCACTTCTTGAAGGTGAAGAAGAGCGAGGAGGAAGACCCTCAAGAAGAATTGCCAGTCGCTCATAAGAAAAATGCTCCGGCCTTACCCGAGGATCAAAGTTCCAAAGTATCCTCAACAGAACAATAAGCACTGCGCCACCCATGAAAATGGGTGGCGCTCATTTTTTTAACGGAGCTGAAAATGAATGTGATCGTCATGCCGAACAGCGTGGCATCCATGAAATCTCACTTTTCCCACTGCAGAAAGCCCAAGTCTATTCCTCAAATGAGGCTCAATAAATATCTTTTGGACTTGGGCTTTTTGAGCTAACAAACGGATTAATGCACCAGTCCGTTTTTCATCGAATTTCAAGTGTCCTTTCTTACGGTTTGTGGCAAACCATCCCGTCATTCCGTATTGAAAAGCCCCTCTTTTTCTGCATTGCTCAGCAGTATTCACCTCAGCTGAACGAGGCTCCTCAAAACCTCCATAGCCCAAATAGGTCAGCGCCTCACCATTCACCTCTTTCTCGGATTCTGTGTAGAAAAAAGCCAGATCAAGTTTCTTACCGTCATTATGACTCCAGTGAGGCAACAGCGGAAAGCCATTGACAAAAGGAAAATTCCCATCCAGATAGGAGACAATCGCATCTGGGTGTTTTTTACGGAGCTCCGTCGCACATTGAAAAAGGACCTCTCTAACCTCAGATCGAACATAATGACGGTTCATCACACAAGTCAAAATCGCCAACGGCTCTACCCCTTTTTCTTGGATTAGCGGCAATGGCACCCTTCCAGTTATTCGAGCCAATAAGGGAATTAGGGTAAAAGACGCCAGTAAATAAACCCCAAGAAAAAAAGACAGGTTTGCCACAGGTCTTTTCCAACCTGAAAACCAACCTTTTACCTTTTTATAAAGAGGAATGCACAGCAAATAAATAACCCCGCCCACTTGTGTGAGCAGGGTCAATAGAACAAAAACGACTATTCTGAAAAATATCATCATGGGTCATGGAGCGATTTAACTCATCACTTCTTCAAACTTACCCAAACCACTCCAATAATCACCAACACCGCCCCTATCACCTGATTCAACAACAAGGTTTCCCCTAAGAAAATAATGGACAAGCTTATGGTGGAGACAGGCCCCAAGCTCCCAACAATCGACACTGTTGGGGCACCCAATCGTCGGATTGCCTCAGAAATGATGTAGGCAGGAATTACCGTGGCAATGATAGCCATCGCCAAGGCATAACCATACACTGGCATCGGCAAACCAAATACCGACATTTCGGAGAACACAAGATGGTGAACAATGACACAAATTGACGACACAACCATCGCATAGGTCGTAAACCTCACTGTCCCCATTTTACCCACCATTTCTCCGCTCCCCATCAAATAGAAGGCATAGGTCAAGGCGCTACAGAAAATCAGCACTGACCCCAACCAAAACCCATCTTCCGAAGGAGATGTTTCGGTAATTCGGTTCCCGAAAATGACCACCATGCCCAAATAGGTCAGCCCAATGGCCACCAATTGTTGGCGGCGTATCCGCTTGCCCAAAATCACTGCCGAAAGCACCACCACCAAGGTGGGATACACAAAGAGAATCAACCGCTCCAAACTCGCTGAGATCAAGGTCAAGCCCTTGAAATCAAAATAGCTGGCCATGTAATAGCCCACAAAGCCCAAACCAATCATGGTCAAGTGGTCCTTCCATTTCAACGTATAGGGTTCTTCTTGAAATGTTCGTCTACCTTTCAGCCAACCAACCAAAAGGAACACTGGCAAAGCAAAGAGCATCCTCAACAACAACAGGCTGACAGGGTCCACCCCGTAGCCATAAGCCAACTTTACCATTACCGCCTTGGTCGAAAACATCAACACACCAGTAGCCGCCAATAAGATGGCAGCTACCTTGGGCCCACTGGAATCATTTGAAGGTTCCATTTCTCACATTTGACACATTAAACAAAAAAACCGAAGCCCCTTGAACGGATGGTTCAAGAGGCTTCGGTTTAGAATAAATATCCTATTGGATGATGCAATTGCGCTACATACCACTACCGTGAAGCCCCTCGAATCGGAAGACGAGAGCCCTGTGCCAACGGAGAATAATATGTAGTGATTGCTTAATCATTTCAACAAACTTACGAAAAGGTTCTAAACGGCCACCCAAGCTCAAACGCTTTTTTACAAAAGGCGACCATTAAAACCAGTACTAAGGAAGAGGTTTTTCGCCATCACAGCCCATATCTCGTTTTGACACTTCATCATTGACGGGGAAACAATTCCCAGAAATCACAGAGGCTGGGGTGTAACGAGAGAGGTTCGGATCATAGAGCCCGACTTTGATGAACTCCACCAACATTGACTGTTCCAATCCTGTCAAATTTAACGGTGTGAAATTCGGCGCCAATCGCTCTTTGGGGACATTTGGATTCTCAGGCACCCCTTTACTTTTGTAAGCAATTATTTCTTCAAGGGTCATGCTTGCTCCATGCCCACACATTGGAGCATCATCCAAATTATAAAGCTGAGGCACCTTAAACTTGTAATCATCTTCTGGCTTTCCTGTAAAACCTCCCCTTCCCTTTCGAGTGGCCTCATCCACTTCGCCTACCATCTCCCCAATATCCAAGTCATGAAGACCTATCGCATGAAATTCCATTGAGTTCAATGCTGGTCCTGTATGACACTGCACGCAACCTGCATCACCAAAAAACAACATAGCACCAGCCTTTTGTCGCTCTGTCAATGCCGAGTTATCTCCTCGAAGCCATCGCTGAAAAGGGCTTTGATTCGTCAGCACCGTCCGCTCATAAGCAGCAATCGCCAAACCTACACCTTCATTGGAATACCTTCTATACTCGGGCAAATCAGGGAATGCTTCATCCATCAATGTCCTATACTCTGGGTATTTCTCAAAGAAGTATTCATCAACGGTCATCCGATGAACATCAAGTCCTGTAATTGCCTGAGATTCGGCTCCTTCATAACCTAAATAATTGACATTCAAATGACTGGCAGTAGACCACTGTGCTTCAGTACCTAAGTTTGGTCCAACACCACCTAACTCCCCACTCCACAGTACAACCTCTTGATAAGCGATATTTGCTACAGAAGGAGGACGACGGAAAAGTATGTCCATCTGCTCAGTATAATAGGCTGGATTTGGCCTGCGTCCCTCACCAGCTACACCATAGCCTTGACCTCCTTCCGATATTCCCTGCCTAATTCCAGAGAAGAAACTAACATCCGCATGATGGCAACTCGCGCAAGAATAAGTGCCTTGGCCAATTGTCAAAACAGCATCATCCGCCAAACCTGTTTCATGGAAAAGCATCTTGCCCAAAGCAACCTTCTCTTTGGTTAGCGGATTGTTGGGGTCCTGTGGAATTTCAGACAAATCCCTGCCATCGGGCAAAAGGAAATAATCCATACTCCCCGTTTGGGAAGCTTCCCGCAATTGCTGATTCAAGCGATTATCCCACTCTGTGGTTGAATCGTCACGAGAACAGGCAGCTAAACTAACCAGCAAACTCGCCCAAAGAATTACGGTTGTGAACTTCATAAATCCTTTTAGTTATACGCTTATTATTACGCAGCCAAAAGGATTAGGGTTAGCCACTTTATTACATCATAGGGTCTGTATTTTTCGCTTGAAGAATTTGGAATACCCCCATTCAAACAATAGCGAGAAAGCCAACATGGATAAGAAAATATACACGGCATTAGAGTTTTCTCGCCATGTATTCACTAAAAGGACAACAAGGGAAATCAGACACAATAAGGCACCAATACCCGTGATAACCCGATTTGCCCCTATTTTTTCTCCAAACTTGAAAGCCGCTGCATTCACCACCGCAAATACCAATAGAAACCCAGCACTCCCCATAATGGCTATAGACTCCAAATCCACAAGATTAGCCAGCAAAAGCGATAAAAACGTCGTCAAAAGCACAGCACCCAAAGGTCGGTTCCACGCACTTTTTTCCAAAACCTCAGGCAATTCTCCATCCTTGGCCAAGTAAAAGCCAAGCCGAGCATTTCCATAAATCGTGGCATTGATGGCCGAAAAGGTTGCCAACAGGGCAGAAATAGCAACTACGGTAAACCCTACTTTTCCTAAACTGGGTTTGGCCGCCTCCGCCAAGGCATAATCCTTTGATTGCAAAATCACCTCAGGCGACACAGAACCCACCGTTACCACTGCGACCAACACATAAAGCACCACCACGAAAACCACACAACCAATAAATGCCGAAGGAAGCGTTTGGGATGGTTTCCTGACATCCTCAGCGGCATTGGCGATTAACTCAAAACCTTCATAGGCTACGAATATCACCATCCCCCCAGCCACCAAAGCCAACGGACTTTCCCAATGACTCGGCTGAAAATGACTGAAATCAACATTTGACCAACCTGCTATAATAACTACTGTCAACAACAAAAGTTTAATCACTACAATGGCCGTCTCGGATTTACTAATCAATGCTGCATTCATCAGGTTAATGGCTGCAGGCAATACAATGGCCACACTTATTAATGCATGCCCCAACCATGAAGGTGCGTCACTATGGAAAAAGGTTTGGGCATAAGAGCCAAATGCCGAAGCGTAGAGCGCAATGGTCACCAAATAACTTAACCACAACAGCAAATTGAGGGCACCAGTGATATAACTCACCCCAAAGGCCTTATCCACAAAAACCACCGTGCCTCCAGAGGACGGAAACCTCACCGACAAGCGTGCATAGGAATAGGCTGTGATAAGCGCAATTATTCCCGAAAAGAGAAAGGCCATGGGCGTACCTCCTCCTGCCAAACTGACCGCTGTTCCCAATACAGCAAAGATTCCACCCCCAACCATTCCTCCGACACCAATGGCCATAGCGCCAAATAACCCTATTTTTCCCTTTTCTGATTTATCCATTCAAAAACCGTTTAATGGTATTTCTATGTTATACGGGACAGGATTCACTAATTTTGTAGTTGCAATCAAAGGCGATTCGCTCGCCTAAATCCTCTCTGTCGTGCGCATCAAAATCCCCGTACCCGCATCCTTTTCCTTCAAAACAGAAATCCCTGTCCGCATTGGCGACCTGAACTATGGAGGCCACGTAGGAAACGAAGTCTTTTTGGCTTATGCCCAAGAGGCCCGCGTACATTTCCTCAATCAACTGGGCTATGCTGAATTAAATCTGGAAGGTGTAGGATTGATTATGGCTGATGCCGCCATCAACTACAAGGCCGAGGCATTCCATGGAGATACCTTGGTTGTAGAAGTTACCGCCAACGACCCAACCAGAATGGGTTTCGACCTTGTGTACCGCATGACCAACAAGGCGAACGGAAAAGAGGTTTGTATCGTTAAGACCGGCATGGTCTGCTTCGATTACGAGAATAAAAAGGTGGCCATGTTGCCCGAGGCCGCAAAAGAAAAACTTTTCAGTTAGTCAGTTATCAGTTAACAGTTATCAGCCCAATGTTAGCTGACTGTTAACTGATAACCGTTAACTGATAACTGAATATTGCCGTGACTGACATTCGAAAACTTTCCCTGACCGAGCTTCAAGCCTTCTTTAAAGAGATTGGAGAGAAACCGTTCCGCGCCAAACAGGTGTATGAATGGCTATGGAAGAAGTCTGCCCGTGACTTCGACCAAATGACCAACCTCTCCAAGGCGACAAGGGAAAAGCTCAAGGAGCATTTCGCCCTGAATGCAGTCAAAATTTCAGAGCGTCAGGTAAGTTCAGACCGAACGATCAAATACGGTTTTGGACTACATGACGGGCCAAATGTTGAGGGTGTTTTGATTCCGACGGACAGCCGTGTAACCGCCTGTGTATCCTCTCAAGTGGGCTGCTCGCTCACCTGTAAGTTCTGCGCGACGGGTTATATGGACCGCGAGCGCAACTTGGACCCTGCCGAGATTTACGACCAAGTCGTTCACATCAAAGAAGAGGCTGAAAAAACCTACGGGCAACCACTGAGCAACATCGTGTACATGGGCATGGGCGAGCCATTGCTCAACTACAAAAACGTGATTGACTCTGTAGAGCTGATCACCTCTGAGAAGGGCTTGGGCATGTCCCCAAAACGCATCACGGTCTCTACGGCGGGCATTGCCAAAATGATTAAGAAATTGGCTGACGACGAGGTGAAATTCAACCTTGCCCTCTCCCTTCACGCTGCGAATGACAAGAAGCGTGACCAGATCATGCCCATTAACGAGACCAACACCTTGGAGGCCTTGCGTGAGGCATTGACCTATTTTTATGATAAAACGGGAAGTCGTCCAACCTTGGAATACATCGTGTTCAACAAATTCAACGACACGACCGAGGACGCCCAAGAACTCTGGGAGTTTGCCACCCAGTTCCCTTGTAAAATCAACATCATTGAGTACAATCCTATCGCCCAAGCCGACTTCAAAAACGCTGATGGCGATGCCTTGGACCGATTTGTCCAGCACCTCGAAAAACGGGGCATGGTGGTGAATGTTCGCCGCAGCCGAGGAAAGGATATTGATGCGGCTTGTGGGCAGTTGGCGGGGAAGAAAGATTGATTAAACCCAAGTAAAACAAAAAGTCCAGACCTGACAGGTTTCTAAAACCTGTCAGGTCTGGACTTTTTGTTTTACCCTTCAAAGAAAATCATCAGGCTTTCGCCTCTTCCCTTTTCTTATGGCCATCACGCAGGTGGTTCACTTCCTCGCCAGCAAGTGTCTCACCAGCCAACGTATATGCCTTACCAAAGCCCTTCACATAGCGTCCGCCTTTCGGGTTCAGTTTGAAAAGCTTGAAATCCTGCATCTGACTTAAGTGTTCGATCATTTGACCTTGACGCTCGGCCAATGTTTTGACACCAAGTTCCCAAGCCTCCGTGTCATTCGGAATAAGCTCAGCCTCCACAGAATAATTCACACGAACACGTGCAAAAATCTGCTCGGCAGCATCCTCGTCCTGAACAATCAACACAGAGGCTTTTGGGTTGTGCTGAAGGTTAACGCCATGGATAGCGATTTCACTCAACAGCACATACAAACACTCCTCACCAATGGCAAATGGAGCGTAGGAAGAATAAGGCGAGCCATCTTCTTGGATGGAGGCCAACTGGAGCGTTTTTCGGGAGGAAATAAAGTCCAACACCTCGGTGTTCAACTTGGCCTCCATATGCTTATTATTCATAATTAGATTAATTCAAATAGAGCTTTCACAAAAATACGCTCTTCCCTCGCCAAAGGGTATCGCCGCAGTTGGGTAAATCCATGGAAGTCTCCTACCTATCAAGCTCCTTAACGCTCACCATCATTAGGTAGTCTTGGGATATGAAAAAAGCCCCAACTGGTTTTTGCTAACCTGTCGGGGCTCTTACAATGTTATAAATTCCTATTTGGAATATCAGTGCTTAAAAAATTTCTGAACGGACACCCCACCTTGTGAATTGGCAACCCGAACAAAGTAAAACCCTTTCTCTAAATGCTCTACTGAAATAGTTTCATTCTCGGACAGGGAGCCCGCCATTACCACTTTTCCTTGGGAATCACAAAGCTGAAAATCCGATTGAGAAAAGCCATTCTCCACTTCAATTGTAAGCTTGTCCTTCGTAGGATTTGGATATAAACTCAACTTCGAATCAAGCTCCTCAGTTGTACTTAAAAGGCCATCAATTTCTGAGTAATAGCAGGTAGCATAACCACTACTTTCCCAAGCATTATTTTCTTCACTCCCAACATACCCTTCCCAGCCTAATATCTTACCATTTGCCATATTGAATGGTATGCCTCCATCGAACGTAGAAAAAATAGAGTTTGTATTAAAAGATTCCATATCAAAATCGTAGGCCACGTAATTTTCGAAAACAGTTCCATCAATATTTAACCTAAATAATTGATATCGGGAAATACGGTCATTTTCATCATAAGACAATTCACCATAAATGAATTCATATTTCTCCCCTTGTGCATTCCACCTGTAATCACGCTTCATCATCACTGCCGAACTGCCATCGGCATAAACGAAATGGCTCTCATTTCTTGGCTCCCACTCATTATTTGATTGATTCAAAGCAGAATCAAGCTCAACAGCTAGCCTTCCCTCTTCATCATAATTATAGTAGATTTTATAATCAAGGTTCCAGTCACCATCATCACTCCCCCAATTGCTCCAATTATACTTTTCCTTCCTAACCAAAGTATCACCATTATAATGATAGGAAGAAGATGCTCCTATGAATTTACCATCATATAAAGTATCCCTGACCAATTTTCCAGACTCATCATACACATAAGAATAGGCGTAGTCCTGAGACCAGTTTCCATTATAATTCTTCTCAACAACAGACTTAACAACCCTATGTAAGGAGTCATAGGAAAACCTCTGACGATTTTTAATAGTAGAGCCTTCCCTCCAAACTATAGAATCCAAACGAATGGCATTTTGAGCCACCTTTTGTCCACCATATGAATTTATGGTTTGATACCCCTGCCCCTGCGCAAATGAAGCTTGGATACAGAAAAAGAGCGTAAATAGAATGGCTATAAGTTTCATAACTAAATCAAGTTCTAAATGATAAAGGCCCCGACAGGTTCATTAAACCTATCGGGGCCAAAATTATGAGATTTGTTTCAGACGTTCTTCAAAAACATCAAATCCCTTACACCTCATTTAAGAAGCTCTTAGTGCTGGTGTCCACCTGGACCGTGCACGTGTCCGTGGTCCAACTCTTCAGCGGTAGCCTCACGCACTTCAATCACCTCACCAGTGAAGTGAAGCTCTTGGCCGGCCAACATGTGGTTGAAATCCATTTTAACGGCTTGGTCACCCACCTCAAGGATACGACCTTGAAGCTGAGTACCGTCTTGGTGCTGCATTGGCAAAACATTGCCCTCAACAAGCATTTCAGTGTTCACAACGCCTTGTTCGTCTTTGAACACATCCAAAGGAAGGTCAACAACGGCTTGCGGATCACGCTCGCCATAGCCTTCTTCCGGGGAGATAACCATGTCAAAAGTGTCTCCGGCCTGCTTGCCTTCCAATTCCTTTTCAAATCCAGGAATCATCATGCCTACGCCGTGAATAAAAAGTAATGGTTGCTCTTTGGAGGCTTGGTCAAGTACCTGGCCGTCCACCTTGAGTGTATAGGACACTGAAGGTACTGTGTTGGTTGTAATCTTCATATTGGTGAAGGTACAGTTTTCTTATTCCAATGGCCATTCTAGCAAAAGAAAACAGCTACTCCCCTCAGGAAATAGCTGTTTCAAAACCTTTTTGTTCCCTTTTAATTAGAACGCATAACCTACCGAGAAGCCGAAGCGAGGCATAAAGCTGGCTTTCTTAAAGGTAGCCTTAGCAGAACTTGCTGTTACTTCCACCTCTGGATCACCCAGCAGGTCAACCATTTCTTGCAAGTTGCCCAACTGTGCTGGATAGTTTGCCGAAGCGTCCTCGGAAGTGACATTGTACTCGATGTCATTACCCATGTATCCTAAACCAGCATTCAAGTCAATAGCGATGCGATCTCCGAGCAACCACTGGTAACCCACGCCAAGACCACCGCCAATGCTTTTGATGAATCCTCCGTTTTCATACTCCACATTGTTATCCACATAGGTTCCAGCCAAATCGTAATTACTGTAACGGAAATATGGAGCAGCATACAACCCTTGAGCCCTTCCTTTATCACCCAAATAATAGCGGAATTCAGGGGTGATGGAATACCCGTTCATTTTGAGGTATTGCACCTTATTGGAAGGGTCCATATCAAGCATTCCCAAGAATGGAATCTTCCGATTGAACATATAAGATGCCCCCAAGGATGCAGACATTTTATCCGTGATTACATACTCGTATGTTCCGTAAACATTTCCCAAGCCGAGAGCAGGAACATTCAACTTCACCACATGGTCCTGAGCGAAACTTGCCCCCATGAGTCCAAACAAAACTGATATTGTAGTTATTAACTTTTTCATAGCACATTCATTTTTATTATCCTATTGATAATCAGATAAATGCAATTGCTATTCCAAAAGTTCAATTTTAAGAGGTATGTTTTTTACGTCTTTTTCAAAAAATCAAACCAGCATGATTTTAAAGTCTGTTTTTTCCACAAAAAAAAACGAGGATAGCCTTTAGCTCCCTCGTTAATCAATAGTCATACACTTCTTGTTGAATACCTATCCAATCATCAAGTGCGCACTTGGATACTTATAGTTGGTAGAAACCACTCGCGAACTCAATGCCAGTGCCAAGGTCAGCGTACCAATCCTTCCGATAAACATGGATAGGATAATGATACTTTTTCCCTGAACAGACAGTTCATTGGTAATTCCTGTACTCAAGCCTGTGGTACTAAATGCAGAGACCGCTTCGAAGGTGACACTGACAATATCCAGATTGGATTCCGTAATGGATAGAATAAAAATAATTGTAAGAATATAGACCGCCGCAAACACGAAAATGGAAAAGGCCTTGCCCAACATCTCCTGAGGAATGGAACGATTCCCCATCTCCATATTCTTCTTTCCGCGAATGGTGGCCAAGGCCGAGGTAAGAATCAGCAGAAAGGTTGATGTCTTAATACCGCCGCCTGTGGAGCCCGATGAAGCCCCTACAAACATTAGAAATATCATAAAAATCAACGTAGGTGCCCTAAGCGCGGAAAAGTTCACCGTATTAAACCCAGCCGTTCTGGTCGTCACGGATTGGAAGAAGGCTCCCACAATCGCCCTCATATCTTCCACTTCACTCAAGGTTCCACCCTCGGCTCTCTCCAAGAAATAAAACACGCCCATACCCACAAACACAAGAATCATGGTCATAAACAAGGAAACCTTGGTGGATAACTTCCAATCCTTCCAAGGCTTTTCCATCCGCTCACGTAGCATCCGAGGAGAGAACAAATCCTCAACCGTAGAGAAGCCCAAACTTCCCATGATAATGGTCAAGGCAATCACCACATGTAATAACAAGGAATGACGAATTTCCTGTTGGTAAAGCCCATCCGAAAACAAGCTGAAACCCGCGTTACAAAAGGCTGAAACAGCATGGAAAACCGAAAAGAATACACGTTGCCAAAATCCCCCAAACACCATCTCGCGTCCCCAAGTGAAGAAAATCAACACCGTGGAAATCGCCTCGATGGTCAAGGTCATAAACACAATTTTCCTCAACAAGGCCTTGGCAGAACTCAACGATTCACTACTCAAAAAGTCTTGCAAAATCACCTGTTGCTTCAAGCCCACACCATCCTTCATAAACATAGCAAAGAAGGTGGCAAAGGACACAATTCCTATCCCGCCGAACTGAATCAAGAGCAACAGCACCAGCTTTCCCTTAAAGGTGAAATAAGTGGAAACATCCACCACCGATAGCCCCGTCACACAAGACGCACTGGTAGAAGTGAATAAGGCCGTCAAGAAATCAGCGCCTCCAGCCCCAGTAGTCATCTGAGGAAGCATCAGCAAGCCTGTCCCAATGCCAATCAAGACGATAAAGCTGAGAATAAACGTTCCAGCAGGTTTGAGGGCCAATGAGTTGAGGTAACGACTGACACGTACAAACTCAATCCCCACCAAATAGAGCATTGACAGGGTAACGAAAACCCAGTAATGATGCCGGTAATGGTCGTAATCAACATTCTGGAAGAAAGCTTGAAGCGGATAATGTCCAAAGATGAGACGGCTAAGTCCCACATACACGATGCTCGCCACAATCACCCCCTCGAACCACGTGTGCTTCAAAAAATCAAGCCGATCAAAGCTGTAAAGCAAGCGCACAAAATACACCAAGCAGAACATCGTAAAGATGGCGTCCATACCCTTGTGGACCTCTGTCGACTGCTCAGGGCTTAGGTGATAGCCATTCTCATAGACAATCAAGGTCAGGGCCAACAAAGCCGACACAATCGACACGCCCTTGGCAATGCGCAATACAATACCCTTGGTATCGTACAAAAACTCATTTAACCGCTCTATCATTTCAGCGAGTCTTTTTGGAGTACCAAGTACCAAGTATAGCGTACCAAGTCATACCATTCGTCATGATACTTGGTACACTATACTTGATACTCAACAATCCGTACTCTTTACCTCCTTAATATTCTCTAAGCGCTCAACGACCTTGGATACATCGAACCACTCCAAACAAGCATAATCACCGCGCCAACAAGGTTTGTTTCCAAACACAGAACACGGACGACAAGGCAAGGTGTCCACATCCACCTGTACCGCATTCTCCAACGACTGTCCATAGCCGAGGAAACCAGCATCCGGATGCGTGGCTCCCCACACAGAAACCACTGGAAGCCCGACCAAAGAGGCCAAATGCATATTGGCCGAATCCATGCTGACCATCGCATCCAAGCCAGCCATAAATTCCAACTCCCCTTTCAGGTCAAAAGCACCAGCCACCAATTTCACATTGGACAAGCCTTCACTCAAACGCTCCAACTGCTCCAACTCCCCCTTTCCACCAAAAAGGCTCACCGCCCAACCCTTGGCAGTCATCTGCTCCAACAACTCGCGTGATTTCTTCTCAGGCAAGCATTTTCCCTGATGAGCGGCAAAGGGCGCAAACCCAATCTTTGGAATTTCATGGGGGCGCCTCCGGCGATCCGGCAAGGCAAACGAAAGCTTCACTTCCCGTCCCAAACGACCAAACACATCTGCATAGCGCTGACATGAATGAGTCAGAGACTTTCGCTCCTTATTCTCCTTGCGTACCAAGGCCTTCTTCTCCTCTCTGCCCTTGTCAATCATGGCCACCTTGGTACCCGACAACAAGAACAGGTTACGAACAACATGCGTCCGCAATACGCCATGCAAATCCGCCACAGCATCTACTTCCTCTTTCTTAAGGAGTTTATAGAGTCGATGCAGACCGCCAATCCCATTATAATCCTTATCCACATCCACACCCAACACTTTTAGCCTTGGATGCTGTGGAAACAATTTTGCGGGAAACGGACGCGTGACGAATACAACTTCCACCTCGGGATGTTGCTCCAAAAGAGCCATCACCACGGGAATGGTCATCGCCACATCGCCAAAGGCGGAAAACCGGAGGGCAAGGATGCGCATGGGGAATGGACGTTAGACCTTAGATATTAGACGTTAGCTCCAGCCTACTTGGGCTAAAGTCTAACGTCTAAAAGCGAAGCGGTCTAAAGTCTTATTTCTTTTTGTAAAGAACAGGGTTCAAGCTCGGGTCGTTGTACATCTTCATCTGGCGATAAACCTTCATGTACTTCTCACCTGAAGCGATGTCCTGCACCAATTCCTCGATGGCAGTGCCTAGGTCGATGTGTTGCTCGCTCAAAACAGCCAGCTTACCACGACATTTCGCCTTGTGCTCCTCAGAGGCATCCTCACGTTCCACCTCCTCAGCCATGTGGAAAACTTTTAGCGCGAGGATAGAAAAACGGTCGATGGCCCAAGCAGGGCTCTCGGTATTGATTTTTGCTCCTTCCTTCACTTCCACGTCAGCGTACTTCTCACGGAAGTAGGTATCAATTTCCTCCACCATGTCCGTGCGGTCTTGGTTGGAAGCATCAATGCGGCGCTTGATTTTCAAAGCCTCCTCAGCGGAGATGCTTGGCTCACGGATGATGTCCTCCAAATGCCACTGAACCGTGTCAATCCAGTTCTTGTGGTAAAGCGTCGCCTCGATGGTTCCCTCAGCAAAAGGGTTGTTCAAAGGCGCGTCAACATTGTCGGTTTTATGGTAGTCAGCAATGCTCTGGTTGAAGATGTCCCAAGCCTGCTCTGTGAAGGATTTCTGTGCCATATGTTGCTTTCGTAGAGGCAGACCTGTGTGTCTGCCTACAATCATTATGGGCGGACACACAGGTCCGCCCCTACGGTATTGCCCGCAAGTTACAAAAAAAGCCACCTTCCTTTCAGAAGATGGCTTGAATGGTGTTGGAGTATTGAAGTGTTTCAGTAACACAACACCTCAGCACCTTAACACTCCAACACTAAGATTTAGCTCAACTTGCCCAACCACTCTGCGATACGAGCAACAGCCTCCTTGATGTTCTCATCAGAAGCCGCGAAAGAGATACGGATGTTCTGAGGAGCACCGAAAGCGTCACCAGTTACGGTAGAAACGTGTGCGCTGTTCAACAAATAAAGGCTCAAGTCGCTGGCATTAGCGATAGTAGATCCGTCAGGAGCAGTCTTACCGAAGTAAGCGCTTACGTCTGGGAAGATGTAGAATGCACCTTGTGGAACGTTTGTCTTCACACCTGGGATCTCGTTCAAAAGACCGATGATCAAGTCACGACGACGAAGGAAAGCCTCACCCATTTCAGCAGTAGCTTTCTTCAACTCAGACTCGTTCTCCAACGCCTCGATACAAGCGCGCTGTGCGATAGAACAAGTACCAGAAGTCGTCTGGCCCTGGATCTTCTGGGTAGCTTTCGCCAACCACTCAGGAGCGCAGATGTAACCAACCCTCCAGCCAGTCATGGCGAAGCCTTTGGAGAATCCGTTGATGGTAACAACTTGGTCTTTTACAGACTCGATGGCACCGATAGACTCGTGGCCACCTACGTAGTTGATATACTCGTAGATTTCGTCAGAAAGAATGTAAACGCCTTTGTGCTGGCTAACAACAGCAGCAATCTCCTCCAACTCCTCTTTGGAGAACATTGCTCCAGCAGGGTTACTTGGGGAAGAGAACATGATTGCCTTAGTCTTAGGCGTGATCGCAGCAGCGATATCAGCGGCAGATGGCTTAAAGTCGTTCTCGATGGAACCAGAAACGATTACTGGCTTGCCTTCGGCGAACTTTACGATGTCCTCGTAAGACACCCAGTAAGGAGCAAGGATGATTACCTCGTCACCTGGGTTGATCAAGCTCAAAACAACGTTAGCGATGGACTGCTTAGCGCCAGTGGAAACAACGATGTTGTTAGGACCACACTCGATGCCGTTCTCTTTCTTAAGCTTCTTGGCAATCGCCTCCTTAAGCTCTACGTAACCAGGAACTGGTGTGTAGAAGGTGTAGCCATCATCACAAGCCTTCTTAGCGGCTTCCTTGATGTACTCAGGAGTGGTGAAGTCAGGCTCACCAACACTAAGGTTGATAACGTTGACTCCTTGTGAGGCCAGCTCGCGAGCTGCCTGTGCCATAGCGATAGTTGCCGATTCGGCCATCGCTTTGATGCGATCAGAGATTGCTTCTGCGCCCATAACGTTTATGGAAGAATAGATAAGAAATTCGCCTTGGACACGCCAAGGCTTTGTTTTATTCAAAACGGCACAAATATACACAGGATATAGGGAAACGGGAAATGGAAGTTATACTCCAAGAAAAGAGCCCTACTACACACACCCAAAACATCAAAGCCAAAGAGGAATCTGACTACCTTTGAGCAGGCAAATTCAGCAGGCGAAACATGATACCTCAAGAGCAACAACAACTTGACCCAGGAACGGGATCAGTCTATAAAAAGCCCACACAACGCCTCTTCAACGGGAACGGAACCTTTAACGTCAAAAAAATTGGCGGACGCGGAGGCACCAGCACCTACCAACTGCTGATCAACATCCCTTGGTTTTACTTCCTGTGCATCATTTTTCTTTTCCTCGCCTTCGAAAACGCTGTGTTT
>JAUIJC010000041.1 GCA_030431525.1 Bacteroidia bacterium
GCAGTATATCAACAGCCTTAACAACAAGGACCCTTTAAGCTTGCTCACATTTTTATCGACATTGGTGAGTTTACTCAGGGAAGACAGCTTTTTTTCTGGAACATAGCCCAATACACGAGCTAATGATCTCGTTTTATCTACAGATAATGAGTCCATTTTCCTGTCCGTTTGATTATTTACTTATATGACGCTGGACAGGGAAATGGATTTTTCTTTTTGAAAGAAAGTTTTGAACACGAGTGGTATGAAACCCGACGCTATGGATACAGCATATGCGAACCACACACAGTCAATAGCGGTAGGTTTTATACCTACCGACCAAGTGAGTTATCCTTAATGAAATAACATTTAGTTCAGGCCTATTGTTGTTACAAAGATAATGAGGAAAGGAATACATTCAATTCCCTGAAATACTGCTCATTATAGTTGATGCCATTATGGCCTTGATGATCCAATAAAATGATTTTTGCCTCAGGATTATGCTTGCCCAATTTTTGGGAAGAGGCAGGGTAAATCAATTGGTCTTCACGACCGTGGAAGATCAAAGTAGGGGCTTTCACCTGCTCCATGTAGGCATGGGTGGTGAATTTGTATTTCAATAGGAAGGGAGGAGCGTAGGGATGAAGCTTGCCCACCAAATCCGTCAGACTGTAATAGGGTGCTTGGAGCACCAACGCTTTGGGTGAATTTTCCGCAGTGATTTTAGTAGCTACACAAGTGCCCAATGAATTGCCGAAGACAATGGTTTTGTCTTCAGGGTATCGCAATGTCAGCTTTTCATAAGCCTTTTGAGCATCAGCAAAAAACTGATTTTGGTTGGAGATTTCACCCTCGCTTTTTCCATATCCTCGGTAATCAAAAAGGAAAAGGTCGTAGCCCAATTTGTTATAAATCGGTGCGATTTCTCCCCAATGAGCTACTGAACTTCCGTTTCCATGCAGGAAAAAGATGAGCCCTTTGGGTTCGGGAGTTTTGAAAAGTAAGCCATGCAACTGGGCGCCATCCTCAGCGTCAATCGTGATTTCCTCGGTGTGTGGTCCGAATTGGAACACGTAGTCCTTGGAAAGCTTATGCGGGAAGAAGATAAGTTTCTCCTGCCCGAAATACAGTCCAATACCAATTAGAAGGATAATCCCAAGGATGATTCCTGTCAACCAAATCATGAGCTTTTTCAGACGACTTTGCATTTTTGGATTAAGTACAATGTATCGTGTACAATGATTGCCCGATGTACGGGGCTCATTGTACATAATACATAGTACTTGATACAAATATCCAGTAGTCTCGAGCTTTTTTAGAATTTACCAGCTACGGTAATATAAAATGCTCGGCCAGCTGAAGGAATGATTCCTGGGCCAGGATAACCCTCTGCACGGCGCGTAAAGTAGGCGCGGTTAAGTAGGTTATTGCAGTTGGCCTCAATGCTGAAGTGTTCATTGTAATTGTAGGCCAAAGACAGGTCCATCACGCTATAGGTTGGAATCATGCCCAAGGTTGCATAAGGCGCCAACACGGTTTCGTTGGCCAACTCCTGCGGAGAGGCTGGAATATTGGCGTGTTTGTGCGTGTAAACGTACTGGTAAGCGATTTTGAACTTCTTTCTGTATTGGTAGCTCAAACCAGTTTTTATGATCACAGGTGGCGTTAATTCTACCACGCTTCCTTCCACGCCTGGGATATCCGAGTGGATGTAACGGGCATAGGTGTAGGCAACATCTAAGTGAGCCAAAAATTTGGATTTGGCATTCGGAGCCAACCACTGGGTGAGGTTCATCTCCATCAAAGCCTCAACGCCCATACTGACAGCATCACCCAAATTGGTGCGGAAGTTTTTAGGAGAAACCCCTGGTTCTGGTTGGGCCCAAGTTGATCCGATACGGTCGTTGTATTTCAAGAAGAACAGGCTGGCGTCGTAGTGGAATACCTTGTTGATATAACCACGTGCACCAATGTCTGAGGTGAAACCTGTTTCATCGGTCATGTTAGGGTCAATCCACACATTGGGATTGCTCAAGCGCAAATCACTGAAGGTGATGCTTCGGTAGTTGCGGGCCAAATTGGCGTAAAACTCACGTTTGGATTTTGGCTTGTAGCTAATGCCAATTCCTGCCAACAAGAGGCTACGAGACAAGTTTCGCTCGTCGTACAACGGGTCCTCAATCGAAATGAGGCTGTTGTCATTTTGGTGGCGATAAACCTGATTGGTATAACCGTAGGAGTTCGTCTGGATGTACTCAAAGCGCAAACCTGGCGTTACACTCCATTTGTCTGACAAGTTGAAGAGGTTCTCGGCAAAGAGGGAGGCGTTCAAGCTTGGGTTTTGAAAGTCGGAACCGCTCCATTGGTCGTAATCTTCAAACTCAAATTCTGGCTCGTCATTCTGGGTGGCGTGACCTTGTTTGTTGTCCGTGTTTCCACGATAAAAACGACCTCCAAATAGGAGAATAGCAGACTCCTTTTTGATGTTGTATTTATGAAGCAGGCGTGCCTCCGAACCAAAATTGAGGTAAGTGCCGTGCAATAATTCCCGTGGAGAAGTGGTGTTGTCGCCACCGATTCTGTAATCACGGTCAAGGTGACCTACGGCTTTTCGCTGGGCGTAAAGACCAAAGTTGCGGATGTTCAACTTTGTTTTGTTGCTGAACTCATAGTCGATTTGGAAGGCGCCCAAATTCCAGTCCACCGCGAAGAAATCCTTGTCGCGTGTCGCCTGCCTTGGATCGTCCAAAAATTGCTGGTCTGTCAATCCACCTGACTGCTGAGAGAGGTAGTCCATGTGGGTGAAGTCCAAGCTGAGCTTCAGTTTTTTGGTGGTCTGATGACGGAATCCCGCATAAAAGGATTTGTAATCAAACCCACCATTCTCGCGCCAGCCATCCCCGCGCTTGTAGTTGAAATAGGTGTAGTAATTCAGTTTTCCTACTGTTCCCCCAACGCTGTTAAAGCTGTTGAAGAAGCCAAAGGAACCCACTGTCTGACGACTCTCAATTTGAGCTTTTCGGTCAGCTGGGCCTTCCTTCATCACGAAGTTCACCATACCACCGAACTGGGTGCCGTATTGCAAAACAGCAGCGCCACGGATGATTTCGATGCGGTCCACGCCCTCAAGGGTAGGGGTGTAATAGCTTTCTGGATACCCCAATGCATCCGCGCTCATGTCGTAGCCATTTTGGCGGGTATTGAAGTTTGAGGTTCGGTTTGGGCTCAATCCACGACCTCCAAGTCCAAGCTGAAGACCAGCTTCATCGCTTTCCCACACATTGAGGGAAGTATGGCTATAGGTCTGACGGGCGTTGTTTGTGGCTTTGTTGGTTTGGGTTTCGTCCAAGTTCACCACATCGGTTTTCCGTCCAGCGTTTAGGCTGGTGCCTTCTACGGCTTTGAGGTGATGGTTGAAACCGTCGTCATTTTTTGGAACGACAACTACCGTCGTATCCAAGGTTTCCTCCAAAGGCTGAAGCGTGATGTCCAAAGTAACATCCTCTTGGCCTACGGTAACGGCTGTGCTGTAGTGACGGAAATTGTCGGTATAAACCTCAAGACCATATTGGCCTGAAGGGATATTCTCAAAAACGAACAAACCCTTGGCGTCTGAAGTACCAAAGGTTCCATTGAATAGAATGTCAGCGCCTTGTATGGGATCACCAGCAGGAGAGTGCAGGGAGCCCGAAACTCGGTATTGACTAAAAGCGGAAATATTGACCAGTAAAAACAGGAATAGTAGCGCGTTTTTGGCCATGAGTGTAATTTGAATAGAGTATTAAGTACAATGTATTATGTACAATGATTGCCCTGTAGCCAACTCATTGCACATAATACATTATATAGCCTGAAAGGTGGCTTTTGGATTAGTCCCCGTCGTTATCCTGATAAGTAATTTGAACAGACAAGGCATTTGTCATATCTACTTTTAGGAGAAGCAGGAGGGCCTTCAATTCATCATAAGCCAAATCGGCCTGAGTAATATTTCCTTGTTCCAAGTTCTCCACATACGGGGATGGAATAAGGTTGATCTCATTGGTGGTTTTGTTGAATTGAGCGTCAATTTCTGTTGCCAAATTGGCTTGGTCCAGAGAAATCATGAAGTCGTCAAAACCCAATCCATTCACATTGTCGGTAGAGACACCACGGTAGAAATCGTGCATTGCCTTGATGTTAGCGGATGCCAAAGTTACGGAAAGTCCACTATAGAGTCCTTCAGCTTTGTCTGGCTGGACGGCGCCAAAACTGCGAACACCTAATGGAATGCCCACTTTGTTATCACGAAGATGGCGCTCAAAATGCAACACAAAAGCATTCACCACATTGCCAATAGCACTACCAGTTCCAGTTCCAGAGGCCTCGTTGAATTTGGCCAAGTAAGAAGTTTCCCAAGTGTTGATGACACCAGCAATTTTGTTTTGCATATCAACTACAATGGCTTGAAGATAGGCCAAACGTTTCTCCCTCTCTGCATCTTCTTGGTAGTAGAAAAGCACGCCTTCTTCGTCCGTGGCTACACCGTATAGCAAATAATCCAAGGCAGGGAAGCCCTTGGAAGTGTAGTTGCCGTAGGTCAAATCCACATTCTCCAGCAGGATATTGTCATCAATATTTGTGGTGTTGGCAGGGAAGTTATTGATGTGTTGACGAAGCAAAGCATCTTCAGCAGGGCCGAACTGATAGAAGGAAGCTTTTTGCCATGTGATATAGGCGCTTTCAAAAGCAGTTTTTACAGCCTTCAAATGTTCGCTATCTGAGTTCTGGGCAAAAGAGTCCACAGCAGCTTTTAATGGCGTTAAGCTACTTTGAAAGTTTTTGTAGGAAGGAAGAATGATTTCTTCACCCATGTTCGTTCTCAATTCTTTGGAGTCGATATCAGGGGTGGTGTCCAATCCATCACATGACCCCATAAGGCCAATAATGAGTGCCAGAATACAATAGCGAAGGGATTTCATAACCTAAAACCTATAGTATGGGAAAACCAGCCAAAGGGAGATTTTCCGATGGCTGGCAAAATTATTTGATAAGGCTGATGCCTGAGATGAATTATTTCAATTCTGGGTAGAGGCTTTGCAATTCGGCGATAGCCATGTTGAGGTGCATTTCAGAAACTTCATAAGCATTGTCACCGATGTGGCCCAAGAGTGAAGCCTCGTCACTTGCAGAAACGCGAGATTCTGTTGAAAATTTCAAACCCTTGATAAAGGCAACGGCTTCCGAGATGTGGTGACAAGCTTCACCTGTTTCACCATCAGCGATGTCGGCTTTTGTGTCATTTAAATAACCCAAAGCGGATTGAGCGAAAACAAGTTCCAACTGCTCCAAAACAGTTCCCTTTGCAGCCAAGTATCCGTCTTTGTCGTCATTGGAAATTGCAGCACGACCAGCGATAAATGCCTCGTTGAGCTTGCTGAAGGTACCCAATGCATCCTCGTGCTTTTTGGCGTATTTGGCGATGTAGCGAGTGGTCGTCAAGTCGGCGGATACACCAAAGTAACCGAAACCTTCGTCCCAGTAGTGCTCCATGTCGGTACCGTTGGTAGAGTCAATTTCTGTATTGTCAGCAGTCTCAAACTGGTTGCTGATATATCCGTCTGTTCCAGCAATTTGATAGAAGAAGGTGGATCCCATGATGCCCTTCTCGATCATCTGCTTAAGCTCCCAACCTTTGGCATCAACCAAGATTTTGTCTCCGCTTGAACGGAACAAGTAACCGGAAGTACCGTTAGAAGCCGTGTCCATTTTCTGACTTGCTTCTTCAACCGATTCAAAGTAGGCTTCGAACTCAAGTGTATCAAGCTCGTAAGTTTTGCTTTTTAGCTGCTTGCTGTAGTCTTGGGAGAAATATCCGCCACCATTCCCGCCAGTGTTGGCAAACATAGCGTTCAAAACATCTGCATTAACAGCTTCTTCATTTCCTTTGACTACTTCAGCAACCAATTCTTCCAATTGATTCAAGCGAGAAGTCTGGCCAGACCAAGATGCTGGAGAGAAGTCGTAAGTGGTTGGGACTTTGTAGTCTGGACCAACGTTGCTGTCGTCGTCGCTACAAGATGAAAGTACCAATGCACCAGCCAATAGGAGGCTTGCAGTTTTTGTGAGCTTTGAGTAAAAAGCTTTCATGTGGCGTTCGCTTTATTAAGACTTGTTCTAAACCTGATGCGAATATATAGCTCGCGTTTTTAACAGGCTAAGGTTTATTTAGATTTAAGTTAAATAGTCGGGGTAAATACCTAATTGTAGGTAGTCTATCTATGGGTAGGTAGTTGTTTGTAGGTATGTCTGGCCTTACTTATAGGTATTCGGATACCTATTCTTTTTTCAAGGGATAATTACCGATCCAACATTTCTGAGGATGAAAAGTTCCTGAAAAATCCTCTGAGTATTGAGGATGGAAACTGATTCAAAATGGGAGAATATGAATGGTTGGCGGTGGCGTAATACCCTTTGGTTGGGTTTCTGATTTTTGCAGGCGCAGTCTTTAGTGGTGGAGGGGTAGGAGGTGGGAGTGTATTGAGATTTCCTTTGAACGGCCTCTTTTTCTGTGAGAGAATCTGGAAAATATTACAATCGGATTTTGGATGAAACCCATTGAAAAACGCCCTTAGAGAGCTGTTTGGTCATTGCTCTCTAAGGGCGTTTTTCTATAACAAGGGACTTCAGTCCTTTGCCTCTAAAACTCTAATTTCTTCACTGTTTCCATTTGATGTTGCACCCCAAGCTTGGCTTTTGGTCCGTCGATACAGTTTGCCCGTTAAGCAAGGCGTCCAGTGCCGCACGGAGGTCTTTGCCATCATTGGGTTCCTCGTTGTGTGGGCGGGCATCGTCCATCTGCCCACGATAGGCACATTTTAATGTGCTGTCAAACACATAAAAGTCAGGGGTGCAAGCAGCGTCATAGGCTTTGGCCACTTCTTGACTTTCATCATAGAGGTAGGGGAAGGAAAAGCCTCTTTCTTCAGCCAACTTTTTCATCAGCTCCGGAGAGTCATCTGGATAGTTTTCCACATCGTTCGCACTGATTGCCACAAAGGAGACGCCTTTTTTCTGGTAGTCACTGACCACGTCCAAAAGTCCATCCATGACTCGGATGACGTATGGGCAATGGTTGCAGATAAACATCACCACGGTGGCTTGATCTCCTCTGAGATCCATCAAGGCCATGTTTTCCCCACTGATGGTATCTGGAAGGGTAAATTCAGGGGCATTGGTGCCCAAAGGCAACATGTTGGAAGGTGTGCGTGCCATGGTAACTGCTGGTTTATTGTGTAGAAGAAGAAAAGTTGACAATTTTTCCCAATGGAAGAGTAATGTAAGTTTTTTTGAACTTGCGCAAATAAAGTGCGTCTAATAGTGTTAAAAGGATCACCCAATGTTTTGCCTCAAGCCTCTTCTCAACGGACGTTAAACTTGCAAAACAGATCCCAATATAATGAAACCCCTCGTTTCGATTATCTCGGTTAACTATAATGGAGTTGCCGTGACATTGGAAATGCTAAAAAGTCTTGAAGACCTGACTTATCCCAATGTAGAGGTCATCGTAGTAGACAATAATTCTGATACTCCTCCAGCCATCATCAAAGAAAAATATCCTTGGGTCAACCTTGTGGTGACCGATAAGAATCTGGGCTTTGCTGGAGCCAATAATTTGGGTATGAACGTGGCCCGAGGGAAATATTATTTCTTCTTGAACAACGACACAGAAGTCACTGCTGGCTGTTTAGAGCCAATGGTAGAAGCGTTGGAAAGAGATGCCAAGGTGGGCGCGGTATCTCCCAAGATTTATTACCATGAAGGCGAGCAATTATTACAATATGCCGGAGGTAAGGCCTTACATCCCGTGACGGGTTGGGGAGGGTCCATCGGCACACGTGAGCTTGATAAGGGCCAGTATGATACAGGCGGTATCACTGGTCTGACGCATGGTGCAGCGATGATGGTGCCTGCCAATGTGGTGGACAAGGTGGGCCAAATGCCGGAGCAGTTCTTTCTTTATTATGAAGAGCTTGATTGGTGTGAGTCCATCAAAAGGGCTGGTTATAGCTTGGCTTATGAACCGAGGTCACATATTTACCACAAGGAATCCGTAACTGTAGGGCGAAAATCACCTTTGCGTATATTCTATATGACGAGAAATCGGATGATGTATATGCGTCGAAATCATCGGGGACTCACCAGAATCTTAGGGGCTGGGTATTATTTCCTGATTTCAGCGCCATTTAATGTTCTCAGGTTGATCGCTACAAAACAAAGTGATTTAGTCGGGCCCTTTTTGAAGGGTGTGGTTTGGAATCTAAAGCCCAAATCAAGGAAGTTGGATGTGAAAAATACGGTCTTTCAGGATAAGCAGTTCTTCCTGCAAAGCGGGCTTGGGGAGTTGGAAGCTCAGCCCGTGATGCTGAAAGGACCTTCAAAATCAAAGCGTGAGAAAGTAAAAGTGAGTTGAGCCATGGCAGTTCAAAAACAAAAGCCGTCAATGGAGTTATCCAATGACGGCTTTTATATGTTACAGAGGTTAGACCTCTTGAATTTTTAGCTTCCGCAAGCGATGCAATCCTCTGGGTTGTCCAAGGAACAAGCCATGTCAGAGCGATTTTGGTCACTCTCTTTTAGGCTGTTTTGGTCAACGGTAAACTTGATGGCGTCCGCTGCGGCTTTGGTACGGAGGTAGTACATACCCGTCTTCAAGCCTTTCTTCCAAGCGTAGAAGTGCATGGAGGTTAGCTTGCCGAAGTTCGGATTCTGGATGTGTACGTTGAAGCTTTGGCTTTGGTCAATGTAAGCACCACGGTCGGCAGACATATCGATCAAGGCTTTTTGCTTGATTTCCCAAACCGTGCGGTAGAGGTCCTTGATATCCTGAGGGATCTCCTTAATCTCCTGAACAGAACCGTTGGCGGCAATTAGCTTGTTCTTCATGCCGTCGTTCCACAGGTTCAAGCGAATCAAATCCTTGAGCAAGTGCTTGTTCACGACGATGAATTCCCCAGAAAGTACGCGGCGGGTGTAAATGTTTGAGGTATATGGCTCAAAACATTCGTTGTTGCCCAAAATTTGGGAAGTCGAGGCCGTAGGCATTGGAGCAACCAACAAAGAGTTGCGAACGCCATGCGCTTTCACTTCCTTTTTCAAGCTATCCCAATCCCAGCGACCAGAGTCAGGGGTAACACCCCACATGTCGAACTGGAAGATGCCTTTGGAAACTGGGCAACCGCCGTTTTTGTCGTAGCTTGGATAAGGGCCGTCCACTTTTGCCAACTCGTTGGTGGCCGTCATGGCAGCAAAATAGATGGTCTCGAAGATGTCCTTGTTTAGGCGACGAGCCTCCTCGCTGTCGAATGGCATGCGAAGGTGAATGAACACATCAGCCAATCCTTGAACACCCAAGCCAACCGGACGGTGGCGCATATTGGAGTTTTCAGCCTCCTGAACAGGGTAGTAGTTGCGGTCGATAACCTTGTTCAAGTTCTTGGTCACCACTTTGGTCACCTCAAAGAGGCGCTGGTGGTCGAACTGAGCGTTTCCTTTTTCGTCAGTGGTGACGAATTTAGGCAAGGCCAATGAAGCCAAGTTACACACGGCAACCTCGTCCGGAGCGGTGTACTCCATGATTTCCGTACAGAGGTTACTTGAGCGAATCGTGCCCAAGTTCTTCTGGTTGGATTTCTGGTTACACGCATCCTTATAAAGCATGTACGGCGTTCCAGTCTCGATTTGAGACTCCATCACCGCAAACCAAAGGTCTTGGGCTTTTACCACCTTGCGGTAGCGGCCTTCCTTTACATACTTGTCATAGAGGGCCTCGAACTCCTCTCCGTACACGTCGCAAAGTCCCGGAGACTCATTCGGGCAGAAGAGGTGCCAATCCTCGTTGCGCTCCACTTTCTTCATGAACAAGTCAGGCGTCCAGAGGGCGTAGAAAAGGTCACGGGCGCGGAGTTCCTCCTTACCGTGGTTTTTCTTCAATTCGAGGAAGTCGAAAATATCAGCGTGCCAAGGCTCCAAGTAAACGGCAAAGCTGCCTTTACGCTTGCCTCCGCCTTGGTCCACATAGCGTGCCGTCATGTCGAAGTTCCGCAACATCGGTACGATGCCGTTGGAAACGCCGTTAGTGCCCTTGATGTAAGAGCCCGTCGCGCGAACGTGGTGGATGCTTAGGCCGATGCCCCCAGCGGACTGGGAAATCATGGCGCATTGTTTCAATGTATCGTAAATGCCGTCGATGGAATCTTCCTTCATGGTCAGAAGGAAACAGCTCGACATTTGAGGTTTTGGCGTACCTGCGTTGAAAAGGGTAGGTGTGGCGTGTGTGAACCACTTCTCCGAAAGCAGGTTGTAGGTTTCAATGGCCGCCTGAATGTCGTCCATGTGAATACCAACGGCCACACGCATCAGCATGTGCTGCGGACGCTCCGCGATTTTGCCGTTGAGCTTGAGAAGGTAGGACTTCTCAAGGGTTTTGAAACCGAAGTAGTCGTAAGCGTAGTCGCGGTCATAATCAACCGCATTGTCCAAAGTAGCGGCGTTTTCCCTGATGACCTTCCAACATTCTGTGGAAATCAATGGCGCATTCTCACCAGTCTTCGGGTCCACGTATTGGTAGAGCCGCTTCATGGTGTTGGTGAAAGATTGGCTGGTCTCCTTATGCAAGTTGGAGATGGCAATCCTCGCCGCCAAGTTGGCGTAGTCAGGGTGGCGAGTGGTCATGGAGGCAGCCGTTTCAGCGGCCAAGCGGTCCAGTTCCACGGTGGTCACCCCGTCATACAACCCATCAATCACCTTTTTGGTGATTTCGATTGGGTCAATGTGGTCGTTGTCGAGCCCGAAGCAAAGCTTCTCGATGCGGGCGGTAATCTTATCGAATTTGACGGACTCGCGTTGCCCGTTCCTTTTAATGACTAACATGGTAATATAATGTTAGTACAAAGTATCAAGTACCAAGTACCAAGACCTGTTGAGGGCTCCGTACTCTATACTTTGTACTTGGTACTCAATTTAGAAATCCTCATCCATGGAGAATACCTTGTCGTTGCCATTTTCCATGACACCGGCTTTTTGGTATTCAGCCACTCGCTTCTCAAAGAAGTTGGTCTTTCCCTGAAGGGAAATCATCTCCATAAAGTCGAATGGATTGGTGGCGTTATACACCTTTTCGCATCCAAGGGAAATCAAAAGACGGTCGGCCACAAATTCGATGTATTGGCTCATCAAATCAGCGTTCATGCCGATGAGCTTCACAGGAAGGGCGTCACAAATGAACTCCTTTTCGATTTCTACGGCGTCGCAGATGAGTTCCTTGATTTCAGCTTCAGGGATTTTGTTGACGATGTGCTCGTTGTAGATGTGGCAAGCAAAGTCGCAGTGCAAACCTTCATCGCGGGAGATGAGCTCGTTGGAGAAGGTCAAGCCCGGCATCAAACCACGCTTCTTGAGCCAGAACAGGGAGCAGAAGCTGCCTGAGAAGAAGATGCCTTCTACGGCGGCAAATGCCAACAGGCGGTGGGCGAAGTTCTCGTGCTCAATCCATTTAAGGGCCCATTCGCCTTTCTTCTTCACGCAGTCGATGGTTTCCAAGGCGTTGAAGAGGTGGTCTTTCTTTTGAGAGTCCTTAACGTAAGTGTCGATCAGCAAGGAATAGGTTTCCGAGTGGATGTTCTCCATCATGATCTGGAAACCGTAGAAGAACTTCGCTTCTGGGTATTGCACCTCGGAAACAAAGTTTTCTGCCAAGTTCTCATTCACGATGCCATCGCTGGCCGCAAAGAAGGCCAACACGTGGGAGATGAAGTGGCGCTCGCCGTCGTTGAGGTTTTCCCAATCCTTAAGGTCTTGGCTCAAGTCAATTTCCTCGGCGGTCCAGAAGCTGGCTTCGGCCTTTTTGTAAAATTCCCAAATGTCATCGTGCTTGATCGGGAAAATGACAAACCGGTTCTTGTTTTCTACCAGAATCGGCTCTTGAGTAAGGTTTGCGCTCATCGTCAAATCAATTTATGCGACCTCTAATCGAGGCGTGGCTATTTATAGTACGCCCCCATTGGTGATGGGCGCATTAATCCTCTGTGAAAAAAACGTTATGACATTAGCCTCTGCGGCTTATTTGCTGGAAAGCATGTTTAGATGCTTTCTGGGTCTCCGTAATCCCTGCAAGGGATTTGTTTCCAAGGCGTTAAAGGCCTTTTGAGACGGCAATCGAAATTGCTGGGGGGATGCAAATAAAGGGGATTGGTTTTAAAAAAAAAAGCTCGATTTTCCTTGCTCATTTGCTGGTCGGCGGGCAGGGCAATTCCGTAGAAAATCAAGGGGAAACTTCATGCTTTTGATTGGAAAGTCGGATGGCGAAAGTTATATTTGCGGTTCGTTTTGATTAACCGAATTGAAAACTGAGATGTACGCAATTTTGGAGATTGCCGGAAAGCAGTACAAAGTAGAGAAAGATCAGACTCTCTTTGTTGACAAGCTTGCTGGCCAGGAGGGCGACGCTGTCGAGTTCGACAAAGTGTTGCTCGTAGACAACGCAGGTGACGTTAAGGTTGGTGTTCCAACCGTTGCTGGTGCAAAGGTTAGCGCCAAAATCCTTGGTGCCGCTAAAGGAGACAAAGTGATTGTCTTCAAAAAGAAGCGCCGTAAGGGATACCGTCGTAAGAACGGTCACCGTCAGCAGTTCACTAAAGTATTGATTGAAGGAATCAACGCTTAAGCCAAGCCTTTGGGCTATGGCCTGAAAGCGAAACAAAAACAGAACGTTTGAGCCCCTAAGACCGGTTCACCGGCGCTTAAACTAAAACAGTTAACATCATGGCACATAAGAAAGGAGTAGGTAGTTCCAAAAACGGTCGTGAGTCAGAATCAAAACGACTCGGCGTAAAACTTTTCGGCGGACAAGCGGCCATTGCTGGAAACATCATTGTACGTCAGCGCGGTACTCGTTACCATGCTGGAGCAAACGTAGGTATGGGTAAAGACCACACCTTGTTCGCTTTGTCTGACGGCAAGGTAGAATTCTCTAAAGGACGTGGCGGAAAATCTTTCGTTTCCGTTGTTGAGGCTTAATTGCTTTAACCTTTAGAAACTAAAGAGGCTGTTCCAGTGGAACAGCCTTTTTTTATGCCTTTTCCCGAACCAGTTTTACTTTGGTTTCCTTGCCATCGAAGGAGAGAGCCCATTTGAAGATGTCAGTTTTTTTCCGCGCTTTTAGCTCCGAGACGTAGTTCTTGTCATCGATTTGTTTGAGAGCGTTTTCGATGGCGATGTCCAAGTCCTCGCCTTTGTGTTTGGCAACTGTTTTCAGTTCCAAGACATAGCCTCTTTGGTCGTTTTCGTCCTTCGGGAAAATCATGACATCGGCCCTGCCAAATCCGGATTCACGGTTGGAGCGCACGTCATGAGTGGTTGATAACTGTGCCAACAATCCAAGGATGAAAGAATGATAGAGTTTTTCAGGCTCCTGTTTGGTGCTAATTTCTTTGGGTAGGTCGAAGTAGCTGAAGGCGGTCTCAACATATTCGGATAGAAGCAGTTGGAAGTCTTCCACCTCGCCCTCTAAAAGAAATTCAAGCAGGTAATTGACACGTTCTGTGGAAAGTCCGGCGCCCAGCCAATCGGCCATAAAGTCTTCGTAAAGGGTTTTGACTTCTTCGTTTGGGATACTTAGTTCGAAATAGCGTTTTCGTCCCTTTTGTTCAATGAACTTGGCTTTGAGGTATCCACTGAAAACAAGAAGGCAATAAAGTGCGTCCGCCCTAAAGGCTTTTAAGTCATCAAATGAGGTGTGTTCTTGCAAAGTGTGTAAAACGGGTTTCCCGTTCATCATCTGCTCAAAGTCCTTTTTTACCTGTACTGAGGCAAAGCGCATCTGGTCCTTAATCAGGGTGTTTTGGGCTGTGTTGACCCAATAAATCTTATAGCTTTTGGCTTTTTCGGCCACAAAATTCAGTAATGACCAAGGGTTGTAGATGATGTTTTCTCCGAAGATGTAGCCGTTGTACCAATGTCTTACACCCTCCACCTTGTCCTCCATATCATAATCGGAAAGGAGTTGCTCAACCTCTGTTTGGGTGAGCCCAAACTTGTCCGAAAATCGTTCGTCCAATACAGTTGCGATAATTGGGTTGTTCAGCCCAGAGAAAATTGACTCCTTGGCAACTCTCAGAATGCCAGTGACCACACCTTTCAAAAGATGTTCATTGTCTTTTAGACCTGCCGATAGGAAGTTTCGGTAGAAGTCCATAAATTCATCAAAAAAGCCATTGGAATAGGCAGCGTGGACGGGTGTGTCATACTCGTCAAGCAAGAGGACGACTTTCTGTTGGTGGTGCTTTTCGAGGAATTTACAGAGGGATTTTAGGCTTCGTTCTAAGTCAATTTCAGAAGCTTGTCCTTGAATCGTTGAGTTGAAAAATGCTTTTTCGTTATCTGATAGGGATGGAGAGTTTAGAAGGTAATCATGGCGTTTAAATTCATCGGCCACTAATTTTTGAATGCCTTCAAACGTTTTGCTAATCGTTCCCGATTTCACATCCTTGAAGCTGATAAAAACGACAGAGTGTTGTCCTTGATAGGTCCAAGTAGCGGTCTTTTGGATTGCCAATCCATCAAAAAGTACTTTGTTTTCTTCAGCCCCTTGTCGCTCAAAAAAATAGTGCAACATGGAAAGATTCATCGTCTTTCCAAATCGCCTTGGACGAGGAAGAAGAATGACTTGCCCCGAGCTTTCAAGAATTTCATCTGCAAGCAGACTCTTGTCGATATAATAACATTCCGATTTTCTGAGAAGTTTGAAATCAGAAATTCCAATGGGGAGCTTTTTCATAGCTTAAAGTTCGGCCGATTTGGCTGTATTTCAAAGAATAGAGCCTCAGGTACTTTTCTTCCCAGCAAAGTAATTCCTAATACTTTCCAGCAACACCGTAGAAAGAATAATCCCTCCGCCGAGATAAATGTTGCTCGTCACTTTTTCATCCAAAATCAGCGCGGCATAGATAACTCCGTAGATGGGTTGGAGACAGGACATCACGCTTACCGTGGTGGTGCTGAAATGCCGGAGGCTTTGCACAAACATGGTGTGTCCAATCGCTGTTGTTCCTATGGAGAGCAAGGCAATGTAAAGGAAATCATGTTGTTCAAAGGTTGGCACTTCAATCAACAAAAGAGGCAGCAGAAAGAAGCCTGTGCCCAACACCTGATAAAACATAATGGTGCCCCCGTCATATTTGCTAATATGGCGCTTGTTCCAAATGTTCCGTAGGGCATAAAAGAGGGCTGATCCAACGCCCGTGACCACACCAAGGGTTATGTCATTGTCCAAACTGAATTCGGGAACCAGTTGCCAGAGGCCTACAAATACCAACAGGGCAGTTAGCAGGTTAGCGGGAGCGAATTTCACTTCCTTCAACAAGAGAGGCTCCAATAAGGCTGTGATTACTGGAAAGCTGAACATGGCCAAGAAACCCACTGCTACCGAGGAAAACTCAATGGCGTAGAAATAGCTGACCCAATGAGCGGCCAGTAACGCCCCAGAAAACAGGAAAAACCATTTGTCCCGCTTGAAGTCAACTTTTAAGGAAACACCTTTGAAACGGAGGTAGCCGAAGAGCACCAAGGCGGTAAGTAGGCCTCTGAACAGAATGGTGTATTGGGGAGGAAGGCTGACGAGTTGGCTCAATACGCCGGAAGTACCCAGTACCAAGGTAGCGACGTTCAACTCGACGAGCGGACGGATTTTGCTGTTCATGGATTACAGCTGAAGTAGGAAATGGAGGAATCGGTTGACCTATTGGCCAACGCAGGATTAGCTGAAGAGGTACAGCAGTTTTTCTGCGAAGAGGGTAAGGCTGCTTTTGTGAAGGAAAATCACAAACAGCATTCCTATCAACGCGCCTACACTTGCTCCTGAGTGCCTGTCTGCCGAGGTTTTTGCCATAAGGTGGCAGGCCACCAAATAGCCTAGACCAATCATAAATCCGCCAAAGGAGAATTCATGGCCAAAGGCTGTGAAGGAGAGTAGGGTTGGATTCAGGAACAGTGTGGCGAAGATAATGGCGGAAATCCCTGCTGACGCTCCTGAGGATTGAAACCCTTTCTCTTGCCGGTGTCCCAAGTAAGGTGGGATTTGGCAAATGATGGAGGCCAACATGAATAGCGTCAGGTAGAGGAAGCTCCCTCGGGAGGTGAATACGCGTTGAAAGTTCTCGAAGGTATGCGATCCAAAGATGAACAGGGCCAATAGGTTCAGCCCCAAATGTAGGGGCGAACGGTGGATGAAAGGTGCCGTCAGGAACCGATAATATTCATTGTTGCTCGAAACACGATAAGGGTCAAGTGCCCAAATGTCCGCCAACTTGCTGTTTCTGCGTGCCAAAAGGCTGCAGCCCAAGATGATGAACATTAAAAAATGGGTAGGGTCGATGTTATAGAGCATGGAGGATGATTAGCGGTCAAGCGTTTGGTAGCGGAAAGATTATTTTTCTCGGTTGATGAGCCCTTTGGAGAACTCAGCCAAGGCATCTTTCTTTTCTTTTGAGGCCTGAACCTGATCAAGATAGGAAAAACCCTCAGCAAAGTAGCGGTTCATTTCCGCTTCGGCCAAGGCCTTGATGCCATAACGCTGGTAAATTTCAGTGACCGCCTTGATCTTTTCTTCAGGATTGAAGTCTGTGGCCGCAATCCAGTTTTCCAAGGCAATCTTATCCTCACCTTCAGCCAATTCCTTCGCTTTGATCAAAAGGAAGGTCTTTTTATTGGCAATGATATCACCGCCTACCTGTTTTCCTACTTTAGCCTGCTCTCCAAACACATCCAAAAGGTCATCCTTCAATTGGAAGCCAATGCCTAAACGCTCCCCGAAAAGGCGTAGGTTATGCGCATCTTCATCACTTCCGCCACCGATGTAAGCGCCCAATTCCAAAGCATATCCCAAAAGTACGGCTGTTTTCAGGCGAATCATCTCAATATACTCGGCCTCTTCGACCTCCTCGCGGGTCTCAAAGTTCATGTCGTATTGCTGTCCTTCGCAAACCTCAAGAGCGCACTCATTGAAACGTTTGAGTGCCTTTGGCAACTGCGGTCCGCTATGGGCAATTAATTCATACGCCTTAATAAGCATCGCATCCCCAGAAAGAATAGCGCGGTTTGCATCCCATTTTTCATGGACGGTGGCTTTTCCTCGACGAAGCGGGGCCTTGTCCATGATGTCGTCGTGCATCAATGTGAAGTTGTGGAAAACTTCCACCGCTAAGGCTGGCAACATAGCAGGGGTCACATCCTCCGAAAAAAGATGCGCTCCGAAAAGCGTCAATAGGGGACGAAGGCGTTTGCCGCCAATGGAGAGAATGTATCGAACGGGCTCATACAGCTCTACAGGTTTTTGACCAAGGTCGTAGCTGTTTAGTTTTTCTTCCAGTTCGGTAAGTAAGGCGGTAGGGTTCAGTGTAGTAGTATTCACGAGGATGTTGGAAACAATAGAATATGGCGGTGTCGAGAAAGAGAGGGCAAGAAGACTTACCTATGTTTTCCCCAACATTGGAAAATGTTTCCGCAAGTTACAAATGTTTCTTTTTGCGAAATCAATCCCTTTTGTACCTTTACGCCCATCGTCTGACCCATTTTTAGCACTCCTTGTGAGCAAGGGATTTTACCGTTGCGGAATTTTTTTACCTAAGTTCTTTGTTCTTTTCGGGAGACGCTGAATTAAGAAGTCAGAAAAATCAAAAATGGACGGTGATTGAAAGTCATTGTTTTAATCCTTTCCACTTCCTCAACGTCTTACGAACCAAACCAACTAACCAATACCCGTATGCTGAAGAACGCACTTAGATTTTTTTGGGTGGCCCTTTTGATGACCACCACGCTGGTAGCCCAAGCTGGAGGCGCCGCCATAATGCAGGCCGGTTGGCAGCATTTCTACACAAACAATTATGCTGAGGCTCGCAAAAGCTTCTTGGAAGCTTCCAACAGCTCAGAAACCAAGGCGGAGGCCCACTTGGCCCTTGCCTTGACTTCAAGCATGATTAAAGGGCAAAAAGATGCCTTCCAGCAGTTCCAAGCATTCTATGATGCCAGCGAAAACCCAGATCCAGCGCTTTTCGCTTTGTGGAGCGATGACGATGTGTTGGGTTTCTACGGTGGCAAATTGCCAGAGGAGAAAGTGTTGTTCCTCCAAAAAATCGTGGACAATCCTAAAACTCACGGCACCTTGAAAGCCATGGCCAACTTGGCTTTGGGTAAGCATTACCGCGCCGCTAAGGATTTCAAAAAGGCTGAGGCGTATAACAATGCGGTAGGAGCTGTTTATGAGTGGTCTTTGGTCGGTGAGTTCGAAAACATTTCTGGTAGCGGTTTTGACAAGCCATATGCGCCGATTGCTCATCCAGAAGCTGACTATGAGTTTACCAACAAGAAAGGTTCTGCTGTGAAGTGGTTCCCATTGGTTGGAACGATTGCAGGTGACTGGGTGAACTTTGCCAACCACTTCAACTATCGTAACTCGGTGATTTATGCTCAAAGCTTTGTGCAAAGCCCAAATGAGCAGCAGGTTGAATTGCGTGTGGGAACCTCTGGTTCTTTGAAAGTTTGGGTGAATGACCAGTTGGTGATTTCCGAGCTTGAGGAGCGCAACAACGATGTGGATACTTATGTAGCCAAGGTGACTTTGGCTAAAGGCGACAACCGCATTTTGCTCCAAGTGGGCGAGAGCGAGGCTGGCCGCAGCAACTTCATGTTGCGATTCACGGACGAGAAGGGTCAGCCAGTTGCTGGTTTGACCGCTTCTAATCAGTACAAGCCATACAAAAAGGCGACTAAGAACACTAAGGTGGTTTCCAACGCCATTTTCGCTGAGGATGCCTTGCAACAGAAAATTGACGAGCAGCCTGAGAATCTACTTAACTACTTGTTGTTGACGAAGACTTACTTGCGCAACGACAAGAATGACGAGGCTCGCCGCGTATTGGACAAAGCCGTAGCGATTGCTCCAAAGAGCACTTTCGTCTTGTGGGAAATGGTGTTGGTTCAGCATGGAAATGAGAACCAAACTGAGGTAAGCCGCTTGGTGGAGCAAATCAAGAAGGACGACCCAAGCAACCCGATTGCCTTGAATATGCGCTACAACGAAGCCTTGGAAAAGGACGAGTTGGAGAAGGCTGAGGAAATTCTCAATGAGATTGTAGAAGGTCAAGAAGACAGTGAGTACGCTTTGAGATCACGCATTCGTTTCGCCTTTGCTAAGGAGGAGACTGAAAAAGGCAAGGAGCTTTTGTTGGAGGGTTACAAGCGTTTCCCTGAGAACACCTTCTTCATGAACCAGAAGTACCGCATTGTGAAAAGTGAGAAAAGCACAAAAGCTGGTATGAAGGTGTTGAAAACTTACCTCAAGTCGCATTATGACGAGAGTGTAATGAAGAACCTTGGTCGTGATTATGAGAAAATCTCCAAGCCTTTGGAGCGTATCGCCATCTTGGAGGAAATCGTTGCCAACGATCCAGACGACGAAGGTTTGTTGGGGACTTTGGGTAGCATTTACCAAGAGCGTAAGGATTACACAAAGGCTGAGATGTATTTCAAGCGTTGTTTGGAGTTGTCTCCTTACTACGCAGGTCACTACGGCAAATTGGCCAGCCTGTATAAGGAGTGGGGCAAAAATGACTTGGCGATCGAGTATTTCGAAAAGGCCATCAGCTTTAATCCATTCTCTTACGGTCGTCGTGAGGAGCTACGCCAGTTGAAAGGCGCTCCAGAAGTGTTCGGTACCTTCGGCGATTCCCCAGACTTGGAGAAAGTATTCGCTGATGACAAGACAGCAACCGAGGATTATCCAGAGGACAACAGTGTCTTCTTGCACGATGAGCTTCGCAAAGTGGTTTACCCAGAAGGTGGCTACGAAGAGAAGTACTACATCTTGGTGAAAATGTTGAATATCGCCGGTGTGGATGAGTGGAAGGAGCAGAACATTTACGGTGATATCGAAGAGGCGAAAGTCTTGAAGAAGGACGGTTCCCAAATCCAAGCCGAGCGCAGCGGTGGCCACATGGTCTTCACTGACTTGGGCGTAGGAGACGCGATTATGTTGGTGTTCAAGCAGCAGGGCCGCAGCTACAGCAGCCACAGCAGCATGTACCGTCAGTTTACTGACCGCCACTACTTCAACAACTACGTGCCGATCAAGGAATCTTCTTACAAGTTGCGCGTTCCAGAGGGCTTCAAGTTCCACTATCAGGTGTTGAACTCTGACCTCAAGCCAACCATCGAGAAAAAAGAAGGCAATGAGTTCTACACTTGGGCTGTGAGCGACCGTCCAGCGGTTCGTCCAGAGGACTACATGCCAGGTTTGCAGGACATCGGTGAGGTGTTGCATATCTCTACCATTCCTGACTGGAAGTTCATTGTAGAATGGTATGACGACATCGCTAAAACGAAGTCACGTTCTTCTTACGAGACTCAAAAGCTTGCTGCCGAGTTGTTCGAAGGCAAGGAGAAGTTGAGCGATCGCGATAAGGTTGAAATCATCTACGACTACATCGTTAATGAAATCCGTTACAGCTCTGTGTCTTTCCGTCAGAGTGGCATTGTTCCACAAAAAGCTTCTGCGGTAATCAATACCAAAGTAGGTGACTGTAAGGACGTATCTACCTTGTTCGTGGCCCTTTGTGGCGAAGTGGGTATCGAGGCTGACTTGGTGTTGGTAGATACTCGTGACAATGGGGCTTATGACTTGGTGTTGCCATCCATTGACTTCAACCACTGTATCGCCAAAGTGAAATTGGAGGACAAGGAGTACTATGTGGAATTGACTTCTGATGTAAATGCTTTCTCTACCTTCGGTTGGAGCTTGAAAAAGGCAACGGTGTTGGATATCACGCCAAAAGCCGGTGAGGTTTCCTTGTTGACGCTTGATCCTTCCACTCGCTTGAAGAACGAGACCATCCGCATCGCTGAGGTTTCTTTCAATGGTGACCAAATGATCATCAAGAAGAGCAACGTAAAAACTGGTTCCCTTGCAGCTTATACCCGTAGCGTTTACCGCGACATTGGTAAAGAGAAGCGTGAGAAAACAATGTTGGAGGCCATTAGCGATGAGTATCCAAGCATCAAGTTGACGAGCCTTTCTTTCGAGGACAACTTGAACAACACTAGCGACTCTGTCACTTACGAGTACGGATACACGGTGGACAATGCTTTCCAGCGTATCCCGAAAATGGAGATGTTGACCTTGCCATGGGCTTCCCGCAAGAAAGAGAACCTATTGGCTGGTGACCGTCGTGAGCATCCGGTTGAGTTGTGGCAGTACGAAGGTTCTATCGACCGCAACCGTGAGACCATCATCTTGACACTTCCAGAAGGTAAGACCTTGGCTGAGCTTCCAAAGACTGTGAATTTGAGCTGCTCTGTGGCTGACTACAGCATGGATTTCAAGATGCAAGGAAACAAGTTGGTCATCACGCGTGAGATGAAGTTTAAGGACGACTACATCGCAATGACTAACGTGGAAAGTGTGAAAGCTTTCTATGAGAAAGTGGTTAAGGCTGACCAACAGCAAGTGTTCTTCCGCACGAAGTAAGACAGGAATATTAGATTTCAGTATCAAGTATCAAGATGCCAATTCTGGTTTCTTGATACGAATTAAAAAACCACCCTTCGGCATTACGCCAAAGGGTGGTTTTTTTGTTGGACACGAACAATTTATGGTATGCAACGAGGTCTATGATTGGGTTCCTTGTTCGTGGCCGTTGATTTTACCCTGATTATTTGTCCTCAGGATTGGCCTGAGGAGTTGATTCGTTCTCATAGTTTGGAGAAGAACCACCATCAGGAGCGTTTTGCTGCTGTTGATAGTCTGGAGTCTCCTGTTGTTGGTAATCAGGGGTTTCTTGCTGCTGGTAGTCAGGAGTTTCCTGGTTACTTGGATTGTTCCATTGGTTCTCCTGCTGATCCATTTGCTGCATCTCTTCCTCCATGCTTGGGAATTCCTCTTCCATACTTGGTTGTCCGATGTTCATCTCAAAGGACTTAGGAATTTCCCGACCACGACGGTCGTAGAGTTTCAATTTGTAGGTACCAGGAGCAAGGTCCTCGGTAGGGATGATGTTCTCCTCAATTTTACCCTTGATTTTACCACGGTCTACACGATTCATATCCTCATCGTAGATGTAGTACTCCACTTTGTGTTTGAAAGGGATTTTGAGGTAGTACACTTCATCAGACAGCTCTTGGTAAACCTCGAAGTTGTCCACGTTCTCCGCACTTTGCGGGAATTGCATATCCGATTCTTCACCGGCGGATTTCTCTTGTGCTAAGGCGTTCGTAGCGAAGAAGCCCAGCATACTCGCTAACAGTAATTGCAGTAAGCGTTTCATGGTCATTCTTCCATTTGGTGTATTGCTATAACGCTTCGCTGAAATCTCGGATTGTGTTGTTGTCCTCAGTTTTTTACGAGATGAAAAATGAAACCTTCTCCAAAGAGATGTTTTTTGAAGGGAAAAGAACCTCAGAGGTCACAGAGGAAGGGAGGATAGGAGTAGCCTAAGATTATAAATAAAGGCTGCCTCTGTGTCCTCTTTTCCTCCGTGCCCTCAGTGGTCAACAAGTTACATTAAGCTCGGATGCATGCCCCTGAGCCCCATATCTACCACCGTATCGCCATCCATTGGCTCATAGATGCCGTTGCCATTGTCGTCCTTCCACTCAAAGCTGTTGTTGATGGAAAAGGCGATGTTCAGCTTGATGTCCTCCGTTTCATTACCGGTGATGACCAATGGCTCATCCAAAACCCCTGTGACCAAGCAGGAGCCAGGCGCGATTGGAGAGGTGGCGCTCAAAGGGTTCGGGACCGTAGTGCCTGGCGCTTGTCCTTCCGAAAGGTAGCTTGTTCCAAGCAGGTTCGTCTCAAATGCCCAGTATCCTTGCTTCTTCGTGCCGTTGACGTTCACAGTCTGGGTGTTGACCTCATAGCTCTCGATGTAGTTGTTGGCGCCCACAAAGGAGGCCAGCCTTCCCGTCAGGTCATAACCGTTGGCGCGGAAGTCCACATCATAGTTTTGGTAGGACACCGAGATGCGCACATACTTGTAGGTCCCAGGCTTAAGCTTGGAAATGTCCACACTGAAGAACTCCTCGCCGTCCTTGGCGTACAGGGCCGAATCAAAGTCGATGGCGTTTTGAGTCAGCGGGCTGTTATAAAGTTCCTCGCCTTGGTAGGGCAACACATCATCCGCATCCGATAATTCAATGTAGTGCATACCCAACAAATGGAAATTAGGCGATTGCGCTGCATTTCCCGCTGGAATGGTGGAAGGGTTTCCAAAGTTGTCCAAGCGTTGTCCAGAGGCATCCAGTTTTAAGGTGAATGTCAACTGAGGCTCTGATTTGTTGGAGTTATCCGTTGTGGTATCCTCCTTATCGCAACTGAACAGGGCGAGGAGGAGGGGGAGGATGAGTAGTTTTTTCATTCTGAAGTGTTGTTGTGGACTTCGTATTTGATGTAAGCAGCAATACTTTTAATATCACACCTTGAAAGGGTAGGGAAGCCGGTCATGGCACTTGGTGTTTTATTACTGGCTATAATCGCTCTTGGGTCGCCTGATGCTGTTAATCCTGCAGGGTCATTGATATACCTTGTTACCCAGTCCAAATCTTGGTTGGGCATATCGTATAGTGGTGTCCCAACGGTTTGTTTCAACAGACTCGCGTGGCAGGCTTTGCAGTTCTCGAGATAAATAGTTTTTCCTACCTCATAGTCTCCATTGCAACCATCAGTACAGGTCTTCTCAAACACAATAAATCGAAGTTGGTCAAAGAATAACTCTTCCTGTCTCATTTTTTCCTTGCGCTTTTTCTCCTGATGGAAGAAGGCTTGTGATTCAAGGTCGTTGGAAATCTTGTTGAAGGAGTTTTTGCCGAGCTTATCCATCCAAGCCAGTTCCTTTTCCAGTTGTTTAGAAGAGATGGCCTTGAGGTTTAAATAGTGGATGTTTTCCCGTTTTGCGAAGAATTTTTCCACAGCCAAATAAGGCTGTTCATCCTTGTAGCCAACAGCAATGGCAATCATTTCTGCTCCTTCATTCCAAAGCATTTCACTACCGCAGTTATACCTACAAGGTTCGTAGAATCCACTATTGAAGAGGATGGTGTCTTCGGACTTTACTGCCCAGAGGTTATTGATTTGGGCGTTGATGATGTAGGAATGAACACGGTCAAAGGTTGGTCCGTTCTTGACGATTAATTCGATTTTGCCTTTGGGCAGTTGTTCCAGCACTTCGCAAATTCCTGTCCAGCCAAGTTTTTTGATTTTGTAGCCATGCTTTTCTACTCGGTGGATGAAGCGCTTCTTTAGCACCTTTTTGTACTCCTTCTGCTTCTTTTCGGCAATGGCCTCTTTCTTGGCTAAGGATTTTTGAAGGGCTTTTTCCAGCCTTTCCTGCTTGCGTTCCAATTCCTTGATACGCTTGGCGTACAGCGTTCTCAGTTTTTCAGCATATAGGTCAGCATCTGGAACATTTGTAAGGCGCTCTTTCGAGAAGTCATTTAAAGCAATACCCAGCTCGTTTTTTCCAGCCAGATTTGCCGCTATGGAGTCAATCTCCCATAGATTTTTATCCAAATTGTTGATGTACAAATTCAGCACATCCTGACGGCCATATTTATGAATAACCGCCAACCGTGCTTGAAATTCTCTTGTGGCGATAAGGCTATTTTCAAAGGCCTTTCCTTTAATCGCTTTAATGGACAAAGGTCTGATATGGGGGCAATGATGGCGGTCGTAATGTTCTTTATCTGTAGAGAATTCTCTTAAAATCTCTGATAGAGCGCCTTGTAATGAATAATGTCTTTTTCTAAGGCTGTAATACAAACTATCCACCAAGGCCTGATCGGCCACCTCATGATTGCGGAAAGGCATGCCCTCATGAACGGCTTGGGCGAAGCCCTCCGGTAAAAAATCCAAACTGCTGAGCGGAACGGGTGTCAGGAATTTCTCGGTAGGGCGTGGATTGGACCAATTGAGTTTTCCCGTGCTGTCGCGGACGCCTTCAAAGACCATGACGGGATTGTCGGTCTGTTTTGGGACCTCCACATAAATCGGGGTATTCTCGTCGATTAGGAGTTGTTGTCCCTTAGAAGTGGCGTTGATGTAGAGCATTCCGCCGGAGGCGAGAAGCTTTTGCTCAGCGTCAGGGATAATGTCAGAAAGGAGCTGGTCTTGGAGGGATTGGGCTTCTTTGAGCTCGATTTTCACTTCGGTCTCCACCGCATTGCCGTCAGCATCACGGAAAGCCCCTTTGGGAATGGTGATGACAGCGCCGCCTTCGCTTTCGAGCACATGGTCTTGCTTGGCGTCGATGGTGAAAAACTGCCTTTCGAGGTTCTCACGGATGGAAAGGCTGTCCTCAAAAGCCACGGCTTTTTTCAGGCTGTCGAGGTTCACCTGAATTTTCTTGTCGGAGGAATCGTTATCTTTTTGGCTGACATTACATGCTGATAAAAGCGCCAAGAGCAAAAGTGGTAAAAGCTTTTTGAGCATTTTTGTATCTGGTAAATGTTTGAGTGTAAAAATAGACAATAGAGGTTAGACCTTAGGTTTTAGCTCCAAATCAGCTTGGCTTTGGTCCTTTCCATAATCCAAAAAGATATGAACGACGATTGGAAATCACGATTGGGGGTGGTGTTCTCCACCGACCCAGACTTTAATTATGATCATGATGGCGAGGAAGAGCAGGAGACTTTGCCGCCACAACAGCAGAACCTGAAAGTATTGCTGGACCGCAAGAAGCGCAAGGGCAAAACAGTCACTTTGGTGGAAGGCTTTGTGGGCACCGAGGAGGATTTGAAAGCCTTGGGGAAATTGCTGAAGTCAAAATGCGGTGTTGGCGGTTCTGCCAAGGACGGCGAGATTTTGCTTCAGGGCGATTTCCGTGACAAGGTGATGGAGCTGTTGAGCAAGGAGGGCTACAAGGTGAAGCGTGTAGGTGGCTGAGTTTTGCCAATTGAGCAACTAAACCAAATTCATAAATCGATGAGTAACCATTTTCAGCAAGGTTTTTTTACGGCGTTTATCACGATACTGCTTTCATGGAATGCTTTTGCACAGGGGCCTATAAAAGGGGTCAATTTTTCGTTTCAAGGTCGTTTGCGCTCTTTTGTGGAATTAGCTGACAATTTTGATCACGAGTGTGGATATGAAAGCCAAAAGGATCTGAAAGAGTATTATTCGAACCTTCGTAATAGATACAAGGAAATCGAGTTGTTTGCCCTTTATTTGGAGCCAAGTTTTGTGGCCAACCATATCAACAGCGTTCAGCAGGTGGATTTGGAGGCCATTAAGGCTGGCAAGGCGGAAGGTTTCACGGCCTTGGATTACCTGCTTTACGAAGCCAAGTTTGATAGGAAGCTGGTCCAGAAAGTCAGTGCCCAGTTAAAGTTGAAGTCAAAGGAACTCCAAGGCTTGCTGGTCAAGCATACATTGAGTGAGCAAGATGTGGCCAATGCGTTGAGGCAGTCCATGTTGCTCCAGATGGGGGTTGGTTTGGAAAACCTTGATTGCAGGTATTCAAAACGTGGAGCAAAAGATGTCGCTATTTCATTGAATGCCATGCAGGAGGCGGTTTCAATTCTGGGGACCTCAGAAGAGCAACAGATGTTCCGTGATGGCATCAATAAGGCAGTAAAGTCCTTGGAGAAGCGCGGTTCGGATTTTAACGCTGCTTTTTATTCAAACGAGTATTTGGCTCCCCTTTATGCTATGCTTCTTGGCATGGAATAATAGAAACGGAGAGTGGTTAAAATGAAAAACCGTTGCTCGGAGGAACTCCGGCAACGGTTTTTTTGGGGTGGTTTGGGAAAAACTAGAGTTCAGGCGACTCTAACACCCATGAAAAGTGCGCTGAATTGCGCAACCTAAAAATGGGGGTTTATGTGTGTACTATATCATTAGCATTTTTTGTGCCAAAAATCTCTTTTTGTGGGGTGGGGTACGATTTTTTTATGGGGTAAACGGTGTTTGTGCCTATTAAAAAAGCTCCATTCTGGGAAGTATTTGCTAAGTAACTGTATTTCAGTTCTGTAAAAACTTGTACTAATCCATTGAATAATTGAATTATACCGTTGTGTCCAGTTTTGTAACGCCTCTCGGTGAGGGAGTTAATCCCGCCAATAAATAGGTAATAAAAGCCGTTCAGAAGTTTCCCCAAAATGTATCGGAAAAAGCCCCATAGCTTTGAAAAGTTTTGTGGGGGGTATTGATTTTTCGAGGCATTCCCCCACGAATTTTGTTTCATTTTAATCATTCTTTTAGTCATGCGTTTCGCAATGTCTACAATGAAAAAAGCGGCTGTGGGGGCCCTGTCCACCATGTTTGCTTTGAACGTTTCGGCTCAACAAGCGAGCTGCGACGGTGTCGCGGATTACAACTCTGCTTCAGCTTATTCTGGTGGTGCACAGGTCGTCGATGACGGCGGTTTGTACAAAGCCAATTGGTGGGTACAGGGGACTGACCCATCGGAAAATAGTGGGCCTGTTGGCTCCGGAAAACCTTGGACCTTCTTGGGGGAGTGTGGTTCTACGCAGGTTGCTCCAGAAATTGAAATCATTTCACCTTCCAATGGGCTTCAGTTCACACAGTTGAACGTTCCACCTTTCATGAATGTGGACGTTGATGTGAATGATGAGGACGTTGCCATTGATTCGGTTCAGTACGTAATCGTTGATTTGCTTTGTGGTAATGCTTCTGGTTGTGCTGAATCTCGCCGATTCACTACGTTCCCAAACAATTTTGATTTGGGTTCTTTCCAAGTGAATAGCAATGCGATTTACACGGAAATCTATGCCAAGGCATTTTCCAATGGACAGGCTTCTGTGGAAAAGTCTGTGACTTTCTATGTGGACCAGACTTCGACTCCTGAGCCAACCATTGAGATCACAAGCCCAACGCCAAACCAAGAATTCCTATTCCCAGACATCACTGCGCCAATGGTGCATGTGAATGTGGATGTGAATGACGAGGAGACGCGTATCGACTCCGTGAAATACGTGATTGTTGACTTGATGTGTCATCAGGCTGGATGTGCCGAGGTTTCTCGTCGCACCATGGATCGTACGGCACAAACGTTCAACCTCCTGCTTGTTGGCAACACCGACGCCATCTACACTGAGGTTTATGCCACAGCGTTCTCCAACGGCCGTGCTTCTGCCGAGAAGAGCGTGTTGTTCTATGTGGACGACTATGAGCATCCACGCATCCACAGCATGGTTTATCCTGAGAATGGTTCTACCATTACTGCTTCTGGAGACTCACTGGAGCAAATCATCATTGATTTTGAGGCTAAGGGTGACGTGTACGGTGTTGAGTATAAGGTGACTGACGGCGCTGGTGTGTTCAACTACCAGAGCATGGACGGCAACGTGGACATGCCATACACACTTCGCGCTGAGGGTCCTGTGACTATCGAGGCTAAGGCTATCGACTCCATGGGCGTGGTAACTTGGGGTAGCAATTTCTCTTTCAATGTTGAGTTTGAGCAGCAAGAGGTGGAAACTTCTGTGAGCATGGTGAGTCCAGTAAATGGCGATACCTTGAACGCTAAGAGCATTCTTGGGGAAACTACACCGATCACCTTCGCAGCATCTGAAGATGTGAGCCACATGCGTTTCAGCGTTTACTCACCATTGGGAATCCTTGAGTTCTATGACAATGCAGCACCATTCTCTTTCAACTATCCATTGGCCGCTCGTGCCGAAGGAAATGTGACGGTTACGGCGGTTGCCTTTAATGCTCAGAACCAGATGATTGCTCAGGAGAATTTCTCTTTTGTGACTTACTGGACACACAGCATCAAAATGGTTCAGCCATTTGACCGCTCTAATGTGGAAGGTGTTGATGGCGAGGCCATCACTGTTGCTTTCGATGTGAAAGGGTCTACTTCTGGTGTTGAGTACAAAGTGACTGACGCTGCTGGTGTGTTCAATTTCCAGAACATGTTCGCTCCTTACAACATGACTTACCACTTGCGTGCGGAAGGTGTTGTGAAAATTGAAGCGACTTCTTTTGACACTGACGGTTCTATTGCCGCTACTGGCACTTACTACTTCAATGTAATTTTCCCTGCTGCCGAATGTTCAGCTCCAGCTTGGGATGCTTCCACATCTTACAACGGTGGAGACGTGGTTTCTCACAACGGTGAGGAGTTCAAGGCTAAGTGGTGGACTACTGACGAGCCAGATACTACCACTCAGTGGGGAGCTTGGGAGCACCTAGGTGCTTGTGGTTCTTCTTCTGCGCGTTTGGCTGTGGATGTTGCTTCCGTAGAGGCATATCCAAACCCAGTTGTCGACCAGTTGAATATCAATGGCGCTGAGGCGTTCGAGACCTATGAGATTGTTGACCTTGTGGGTAACGTTATCGCTTCTGGTTCTTTGGAGGCTGGTAGTGCTGTGGTTTCTACCGACGCATTGAGCCAAGGTGTTTACCAAGTAGTATTAAGAGGTGAGAACGTTCACACGTTCCAAGTGGTGAAATAATTTTCCCGTAGAGACAAGGCACCGCCTTGTCTCCACAGCAAGCAAAGCCACCGTTCCGGCAGAGACGGTGGCTTTGCTTTTTTTATTGTGCTTTGAACCGTATCTGTATCTTTGCAGGGCTATTTCCCCTGCATCTATGCCACGCCTTCCTGAAGATTTTACCACCCAAATGAAAACCATCTTGGGTGATGACTATTCCACTTTTGTTGACAGCCTTGAGACCGAATCTCCGGTCAGTATTCGCATCAATCCTGTGCGAGATTCCGAGGCAATTCAGCTTCCGCTTGGGGAAAAGGTGCCTTGGGCGTCCGATGCCTTTTATTTAACTGAGCGCCCTAAGTTTATCATCGACCCGCTTTTCCATGGTGGAGCGTATTACGTTCAGGAAGCGAGTTCCATGTTCTTGGAGCAGGCCCTCAAGCAGGCCGTAGATTTGGAAGAGCCTTTGGCGGTGTTGGACTTGTGCGCCTCGCCGGGCGGAAAGTCTACCCACATCACCAGTCTTATTTCCGAGGAAAGTTTATTGGTTTCCAATGAGGTGATCCGTCCCCGAGCCCATGTCTTGGCGGAAAACATCATCAAATGGGGAAGGCCGAATAATGTGGTGTCTAATAATGACCCAAAGGCATTTTCCAGCCTGCAGGGATTCTTTGATGTGATTGTGGTGGATGCGCCTTGTTCGGGAGAGGGCATGTTCCGCAAGGATGTGGGTGCGCGGGATGAATGGTCGGCGGAAAATGTAAAGCTATGCGCCCAGCGCCAACAGCGCATTTTGATGGATATTTGGCCTTCCCTGAAACCAGGAGGCGTGTTGATTTATAGTACCTGTACCTACAACCGTCAGGAGAACGAGGAGAATTTGAAGTGGTTGGCCGAAGAGACAGGGGCGAAATCCATTTCCTTGGAAATTGATGAGGCTTGGGGCGTGACCAAACGTGAGTTGGAAGGTTTCTCTGGCTATCAGTTTTATCCCCACAAGGCGAAAGGGGAGGGCTTCTTTATCGCTGTCCTTCAAAAAGGCGAGGAGGGAAGGTCATATAAATTGCCAAAAAAGGTCAAGCGATTGGCCATGAGCAAGCTTTCTAAAAAGGATGCTCAGTTTTTTGATAAGTATTTGAATGAGGAGGGTTTTGCCCTGTTCAATAAGAATGAGGTGATTCACGCCGTGCCGGAGCAATGGGCCAAGGAGGCGGATGTGTTGGCAAGAGAGCTTAACCTTTTGGTGATGGGTGTGGAGCTTGGGCAGGTGATGAAGAACAAGCTGAAGCCAAGCCACCAATTGGCCTTGTCTGAACTGTTGAACAGAAAGGCCTTTACCGAGGTGGAAGTTGATTTGGATACCGCTCTCAATTATCTCCGCAAGGAGGACATCCGCTTGGAGGTGACTACCCAAAACTGGTTGCTGTTAACCTATAAAGGTTTTGCCTTGGGCTGGGCCAAGAAGGTGGGCAACCGCATTAACAACCATTATCCGAAGGAGTGGCGAATCCGAAATTATTGATTTCCTTGTCAGAAGGGGAGAAGAACGGTTTCCAACAGAATGTTGAGCATTGTGCCTAGAAGAACCGCAACTACGGGGTGAAGGTACTTTTCCATGTTGTCTTTTTTGGATACTTTCGCCTCTGAAACAGCAGTCTTTCTCGGAACCCTACTTTTCATATAGGAAAAAAAAATTTCGAAAAACTCGAACCAATACTTGGTATTTAATGTATGCACATTTAAAATTGCTGTATGAAAATCGAGGAGGCCATAAAACAGACCAAGGGGTTTCGTTCACCCATCGAAAAAGCATTGGTGAACATCAGCTTTACTTCCTCTTGGGTCCACGGAAATCATCATGAGTTACTCAAGCCCTATGGGATATCCATCCAGCAGTACAACATTCTGCGGATTCTCAAGGGACAGTACCCAAAGAAGGTGACTGTGAAATTTTTGGCCTCGCGCATGATTGACAAAAGCTCGAACGCCTCCCGCCTTGTGGATAAGTTGTTGGCCAAAGACTTTGTTGAACGCCATCAATGTTCCAACGACCGCCGAAGGGTGGACATCGGATTGACAAAAGTTGGGATAGAGGCCTTGGAGCAGATGAATGCCTCGATGGACAGCTTGATGCCATCTTTCGACTTGACAGAAGAGGAAGCCAATACCTTGAGCGACCTACTTGACAAATTGAGAGGGTAATTTCAATCGGGAAGTTGAACAAACTTCCTTTTCATTTGCGTTAATAGATGTATAGACAATAATTGTGTGGTTATGAAAAAAGTATTGGTATTCGCCGGAAGCAATCATTCAGGGTCAATCAACCAACAGCTGGCTCACTATGCCGCCAGTTTGGTGGAGGATGCTCAGGTAGAGCTGCTCGATCTTAAGAAGTATGACGCCCCAATGTACAGCATTGACAGGGAGCAGAAGGAGGGGCACCCTGAAAGCATCAAGAAGCTTAATGCATTGCTTCAGGAATTTGATGGTTACATCATTGCTTCGCCGGAGCACAACGGAAACCTCTCGGCTTTCCTAAAGAACGTATTCGATTGGCTCTCTCGTGTCAACGGAAAATTCTTAGCTGGAAAACCAGTTCTCTTGTTGAGCACTTCACCGGGCAAGTTTGGAGGGGCCAATCACCTCAATATCTTGTCCACCATGTTGGGCTTCTTCGATGGTAAGGAGGCTGCAAGGTTCAGTCTGGGTAGTTTCAGTGAGACCTTTGATACTGAAGCAAAGAAAATCAAGGATCCAGAAGCCGATAGCGAATTGTTGGCTGCCGTGAACTCCTTTGTTGGACAACTGGAGGCTTCCATCTTCAATGAAAATCTCAATTAATTTCCCTTTGCATAGGGACATTTCAATCAGCAAAAAATCTCAAAAACTAAACTTAGAAATCTCATGAAAGCAAAATCTATCCTCGTAGGCATGGCGGTATCCTTCGGACTCTTCGCCTTTGTTCCAAATGAAAACGCACCTTCAGAAGCTACCCACATTGAGTCTGTGGCTCATGTGGAAAAAGTGAAGGTAAGCTTGAAGGAGAGCACCGTAAACTGGAAGGGTACCAAGGTTGTTGGTGGTGGCCACGAGGGAACAATTAGCCTTAAAAGCGCTGATTTGTCCATGGACCATGGTAAAATCGCTGGTGGCTCCTTTGTTATTGACATGACTTCCATCAACTGCACTGACCTTCAGGGTGAGTACAAAGGCAAGTTGGAAGGTCACCTTAAGGCTGATGATTTCTTCGCTGTGGAAAAGTATCCAGAGGCCAAGTTTGTCATCAAGAAAGTGGTTGACGGGAAAGTGACTGGAGATTTGACTATCCGTGATAAAACCAATTCCATCAGCTTCCCAGCCTACGTGAAGAAGGTAGGTAAAGGCTATGAGGCTTCTGCTAAAATCACTTTTGACCGCTCCAAGTTCGACGTGAAATACGGTTCGGACAGCTTCTTCGACCTCGCTCAAGACAAGGTGATCAGCAATGACATCGTGCTTGACGTGGTATTGAAATCACAGAAATAATCAACAGGATCTAAGTATCAGGGCACAAGCAAGAAGAATTCGCTCATTTGGATAGTCTTGTGTCTTGATACTAGCATCCATTTATTCTCCCAATTCCTATGAAACAAAAAGTAAATCTCGTTCTCCGTATCCTTTTGGGATTGATGTTGGTGCTCTTTGGAGCCAACAAGTTCGGACATTTCATCCCAATGGGAGAGCCTGCTCCTGAAGTGGCAGCAGCCTTTGGTGGGTTGATGGCAGTGAAGTTTATCCTGCCGACAGTTGGTGTGGTGGAAACATTGGTTGGCCTTGTGCTTCTAAGCAACCGTTTTGTTTCATTGGCATTGGTCGTGTTAGTGCCTATCAGCTACAGCATTGTGGCCTTCCATTTGGCCTTTGACCCAGCCGGTATTGGAGGCGCACTGTTCGTGGCTGTTCTCAACGTCTATTTGTTGCTCACCAAGAAAGAGAATTTCAACGCTGTTTTAACGCCAAATTCCTAAGCCATTTCCTTGGTTGAGTACAAATGATAAGGGCCTGTTTCATCTGAAACAGGCCCTTTTTTTAATGCTTATCGGAAGTCCTCGTAGTTTTTGAAGCGCTTATAGAATGTGGGTCGTGAAACGCTAAAATTCCATCTTGACCTATCGTTACCGCTTGTGTCTTCAAAACCACCGCTATCATCTCCATTAAAAATGGTAAATGGTAACATTAAGATGGCAATGATAGCGACCAGCAAATAGAAGCCGTAATAAGGGAAGTCTTCTGGGAGGTAGCCGTTTTTGTAAGCCTTGTAGAGTGTGAAGCCTTGGATGAGTCCGAACAGGACCATCAGCCATGAGGTGTACGCCAAGTTGTCGGAAATCCACCAGCTATACGACCACCAAGTCATAAAGGCGTGAGGAATAAACATCCAAACAAAGGGCACCCCGTTGTGGCGGTATTCATCATCCTTAATTTTTTCAAAAGCACTGAAGGAGCGTTTTGTGAAAAGGGTTTTAATCAGGCCGAATCCTTTTTTGAAGAAAACCATGATACCGAGCCAAATGCCCATGCCGATTTGGCTTCCCAAAAAATAGACGACCCACCAAATCAAATTCCATTTATCCACTTCCTTCATCAACACCAAAGGTCCAAATGCGGTGAAAAGTCCTCCAAAAAGTAAGGCCCAAATGACTGGTTTGACCTCGTACTTGTCCGTCTTCGCTAATTCCATTTGAAAAATCTATAGGTTAAAATCTGGCGCTAAAGATAAGAGATTGTGCTGTAGACCGAACAACTTTACCGACTTTGCCTCGTTTTATGGACAGGACCAATGTGTCAATCTTATGCGAAGAATGTGGTTATTCGCCTTTTTTCTGGGGCTGATGGTCATGCTTGGAGCCTGTTCTTCCACGAATCTGTCCCAAGTTTGGTCAGACCGTCAATATCATAACAACAGCATCCAAGAGGTGTTGGTGGTCAGTATGGCCAAGCAGGAGGGCGTGAGGAAATCCTTTGAGCAAACCATGTCCAAGGAGTTCGCAGAAAAAGGGGTGAAAGGACTGATGGCCTCCAATATTTTTCCTGAAGGGCAAATTACCCCTGAGCAGTTCAGTGAATGTTTCGAGAAAATGGGGGTGGATGCCATTTTGGTGGCCCATTTATCAGATGTGCGCACTGAGCAGGAATATGTGCCTGGGCAGACTTATGCCGTGCCGGGCTATTACCGCAACTTTTATGGCTACTATCACCAAACGTATTCTTACGTTCAGGAGCCAGGCTATATGCAATCCGTCAAGGTGGTTAATCTGGAGTTGAACCTCTATGAGGCCAAGGATGGAGAGTTGATTTGGACGGGATTGACGGAAACTTATGACCCCTCGGATGTTAATGTGGTGATTGATGAGGTGAGTAAGGAAACAGTGAAAGCCTTGGAAAAAGAAGGTTTTTTGAGAGAGACAAAATAAAGTAATGAAAGGATTTAGACCTGACAGGTTTCCAAAACCTGTCAGGTCTAAATCCTTTCATTACTTTTATTGGAATTATATACTCAAATACCACAGCTCCAATATTACATGGTTGGTCAGCTATATTGATACTTAGTTGGAAGTTCCTTGAGGAACAGTTTACCATATTCTATTCCCATCAAGATTGCGT
>JAUIJC010000042.1 GCA_030431525.1 Bacteroidia bacterium
AACAGAGGAAATCAAGACAGATAAATCTTTAGTTTAGGTTAGCCAAGAGATATAAAAAAGAAGAGGCTGTCTCAGGGTAGATTTGAGACAGCCTCTTTTTCACAGCAAAGGACTTCAGTCCTTTGGAGGAGATTGGATTGGAGTACAAATAGCCCTGTAAGGGCGAAATATGTCAACGATGGGTGATAACCCATCGGCTACACCTCCACCTTCAACCCATCATAAGCCAACTCCACATGCGCTGGCAACTCCTTGGAAACATCCACATACTTGCCCAAACGGTGGCCCGCATGGGTGAGGAAAGCACGCTCTGGACGTAGCTTCTCAATCATTTCCAAGGCCTGCTCCAAGTTGAAATGCGAGATATGCTGGTCGCGTTGAAGGGCATCCAACACCAAGACTTTTGAGCCTTTGATTTTCTCCTGCTCCTCTTCTGGAATGTGGCTACAATCAGTGATATAGGTGAAATCATCCACACGGAAACCGTAGACGGGTAGCTTGTAATGCAAGACCTCAATGGGGAGAAACTTGATGCCATTGATATGGAAATGCGTACCGTCCAGTTCGTGGAGGGTGATTTCGGGAATGCCCGGATATTTATGCTCGGCAAAAACGTAGGCGTATTCCTGCTTCAATTGATCCAACACCCGACGACGGCCATAAACGGGCATATCCTGCTGTTGGGCAAAATTGAAGGAACGCACATCATCCAAGCCGGCCGTGTGGTCTTTGTGCTCATGGGTGAAAAGCACAGCATCCAAACGGGTAATCCGCTCGCGGAGCATTTGCTGGCGGAAATCCGGCCCCGTGTCAATGACAATGCTGGTATCGTTGTGTTGGATATGGATGGAGGTGCGCAACCGTTTGTCACGGAAGTCCACCGATCGGCAGACATCACATGTACAGGTGATTACGGGAACCCCTTGGGAAGTCCCTGTCCCGAGGAAAGTAACTTGCATGTATATAGTTTAGAAAAGGATATTCTGATGGACACAGGTATCAAGACACAAGTATCATGACTCTAAGCATAGCAATCTTGATACTTGTGTCCTGATACCTGTGTCCCATCGAAGCCACTGAACAGCCTTCCATAAAAAAAGACATCAATGGCGAACCACTAATGTCTTAAATCTTATCAAAAGAAAAACAATAAACTGAACCAGTCGCCTTGTTCAGATCATTATTCCCTCTTCCGCTTTTTGGTTTATGCCGTGAGGCGCTGAACCTCTTCCACCAGTTTGTGGAAATCAATCGGTTTTGGAAGATAACCGTTAAACCCTTTGGCCTTGAACTCCTCGTCGCTCATGTTCAAAGCGTTGCCAGTGATGGCCACCACGGGTACTTGTGCTTTTTCCGACTCCAAGGCGCGGATGGATTGAATGCAGTCCAAACCATTCATTTTTGGCATTTGGATGTCCATCAAAATCAAATCAATGGCCTCAGCCTCCAATTTGCTCAATACAGACTTGCCGTCTTTGACCCCAATCACTTCAAATTTCCCCGATTGATTCAATACACGACTCACCAAATTCAAAAGTGCCGAGCTGTCCTCGGCCACCAATATCTTTTTCATAGCTGTTTCTGGTAAAAAACTTTTGGCTCCCGACAGGCAAGCAATTTATATGCCGAGCCCGACGAAGAGTGTCCCCCCTGTCCCATTTTTCATTGCAAAATTACAATCAATGGTCGTGATGGAGAAGCCACCTGCCTTAACTTTTTATGAAATAGGGATTTCCTTTTCCTTACTGAGATTACTTCGGCTGTCACCTGCCAACAGCCGGAGGCTTTGGCAGTGTGATTTTCTCCGCAGAGATGGCTTTCATACCACACTGCCAAAGCTTTTAGCTGTTGGCAGGTGGTATGAAAGCCATCTCTGCGCGCCTACACATTACAAACAGCTAAAAATTAAAACTCCCCCCAACCTGCGCATAATGAATAAAGGAGAAGTTGTAGATTTCATCATTATCAGCGCCTCCCTCCAAAAAACGATAGGCTACCCGAACGCTCCATTCCTTTCGCCAGTAGTAATCCAAGGCAAACTGATAATCAAAGGCCCTTCCTTGGCTGGCAGTCAGGCCATCACCCTCGGCCAAAAAGCTCACTTTTTCGGAGGCATGCCAACGGACATAAAGGTTAATCAATGGAACAAAGCCAACATTGGAGAATCGAGCCCGTTTTCCAATGGTTTCCTGTTCGACAAGCACAAAGGCATCACGAATTTTTCCCGTCAATCCAGCGCCAATTCGCCAGCGGTCATTGGCCACGAAATCATAGCGATAAGTCAATCGGTAGGAGTTAAAACGGTATTCCAAATTGGTCGCCAGAATGGGGTCGAACACCTGTCCATCAAAGCTGATAGGTGTATCAAATGAACCTTCGTACTTCAATTTTAGGGGAGCTATTAAGGCAAATACATTGTGTCGGTTCTTGAAACGATAGCCTCCTCGCAGTCGAATATCAAAGCGTGGTTCCGTCCCCAATTCATCGAGGACATTAAAGCGCGTGCCTGATGTGCCTGACACCTGAATCACATTGCGCCCCGTAAAGGCCAAGCCAAACTCCCAGTCGGCCAACACCTGCCCCATCACTGCCGAGCCCATCAAATAGAAACATATCGCTAATAAATACTTCATCGGTCAATGTTTGTTTGCCCTGCCCAAACCACAGCCAAACCCGAAAAAACACTATTTCATTGGAGCAGAGCGTTCAAATAACAGGGAATAAGCTGTCTTTAGCCTTCCTAAAACTTTATACGGAACCAAGCCAAAAACAACTATGGATAGCTCACAACGGCCAATCAACATTGGCCCAAAACCAGAGGTGCCTTTACAGGCAACGCCACTTTGGTTGGTGAACAGGAAAGATGATTTGGTGGCCTACTGCGGTTTCACACTGCCGTTTATCGACCATGACGGGACATTCACCGAAAAAGGAGAACCCATTTGGCCCGACAACCAACGGACGCTGATTTTCACCTTTAAGGATGAATTGGAGCACCGAACAACCACCATTGAGGAGGAACAGCCTGCAAGAGAAGCCGGTGTTTCGTTCTCATTTAGGGAAGTCCAAGATTCGGATTGGTTGCAAGAACACAGTGAAAAAGGACTGGTGCATTATCGCCTGAGGTTAGAAAACCTTGTGCTGGAAGTTCTTGCTGAAGGATACAACCTTGAAACGGTCAGGGGACCATTGTTAGAAACCTTTGATGCCCGAAATGTTGCCTAAAAAAATAGGCCAGTGCCCCCAAGCACTGGCCTTACCCCACTCACTCATCAAACAACCACCTTATATTTACATTCCTTCAATCTGCTTAGCAAGTTCATCGGCTTGGGCGTAAAGCTCATCCGACTTCCTGCGGTCAATATGAGAGGTTTTGTAAGCTTCCTTCAAAAGCTTTTCATAACGTTCCTGCAATTTTTCCTTCTCGGTTTTCTTCTTGAACCATCCAAACATAACAACAAGCGTTAAGCGTTAAACATCTCTTTCAAGGTTTGGACCCGATACCCGAAAATGTTCCTCAAATTCTTTTCAACGAGCTTGGCGCCAAAAAGATTACCGACGGGCCCAAGTGGCAATTTGTATGAAACCCTATCCTCCATAATGACGGCGCTGGGTCCGGCAGGTTGAAAATGGTGCTCATGATGCCACAAGGCATAGGGACCAAAACGCTGTTCGTCCACAAAGAATCGCTTCTCCTGAACGTGCGTGATTTCAGTCACCCAATTGAGTTTCACATAAGGAAATGGCGCCACTTTGTAGCTGATAATTTGGCCAGCAAACATGGCTTTAGGTTGGCCAGAGGTAATTTCAAAGCCCATGTAGTCGGGCGTAATCTTGGCCAGATTCATGGGCGATGAGAAAAAATCCCAAGCCTCATCCAATGAAATCGGAAGCGTTTGCACCACCTGCAAGGTGTGAATGCCTGAATGCGCCTTAAAGACCAAACTGTTTTCTTGGGTTGCGTCCATCATCTTCAATGTTTTTGGAGACAAGTCCCCATTGATAAACGAAGAAAGCGAGAAACCACTATTCCTTTTGTCCCTCTCTTACCCTAAGTAACAGCTTTTTTTGAATTTTTGTTTAACCTATACCAAACTTTGTTAAACAATATTGATTCAAGCCTCTCCCTGAAAAGCAGTTTGAACGGCCTCCACCTGCTTCCGCAAGCAAGAAATCGCCAAATCCCAAGGCTGTTCCTTTCCTTTCTTCAGCGCAGTTTCAAGCTCCTTGGTTTTCTCATGCAAACGCGTGGCCCCCATGGTTCCCGTCAACCCTTTCAAAGTGTGCAGGATTCCCTGTAGCTCGTCCCAGTTTTGAGTTTGTACTGCTTGTTGGGCATTCTCAAGAAGTGATGTGACTTCCTCAAAAAACTCGTCGTAGGTTTCAACAAGAAACTCCTCACCACCCAATCCACGGAGGGTTTCAACCACCTTTTTGTCCAACACCTTTTTTCGGCCGTGCAGGACTTGGCTGATTTTCGTGACCAAGCGGTCGGCGGTAATCGGCTTAGCGATATAGTCGTCCATACCTGCCTCCAGCATCCTTTGCTTCTCGGATTCCATGGCATAGGCTGTCATCGCCACAATCGGTGGCGCCTCCAACGACTGCATGGCGTGAATCTCCTGAGAGGCCGTAATACCGTCCATCTCCGGCATTTGGATGTCCATCAAAATCAGGTCAAAAGGCCCCTCATTACGGACTTTCTCCACGGCCTCCAAACCATTGACCACGGTGGTGATTTTGGCGCCAGCCTTTTGCAAAATCATACCCGCCACCTTGCGATTCACCGCATTATCATCCACCAACAAAATGGAAGGCTTCAAATCGCAAAGCGTCGATGGAAGCGTGGCCTCCTCTTCTTCCTTTTGCAAGACTTCCTGCTCAGGATTGACCACACTGGCTTTGATGGTAAACCAAAAGTTACTGCCCTTTCCAAGGTTCGATTCCACACCGATTTCCCCGCCCATCATCTCACAAAGCTGTTTGGAAATGGAAAGGCCCAAGCCCGTTCCGCCATGCGTTTTGGAGAAGGAATTATCGAGCTGGTTGAAGTTTTGGAAGAGTTGAGGAACGTCATTCTCCTCGATGCCAATGCCTGTATCAATCACCTCAAAACGCAGGAATCGGTAGTCCGAATTCAACTGCGGAATGTGGTGCCCAATTGTGTCGATTTTGATGCGAATGCCCCCAAGGTTGGTAAACTTGATGGCGTTGGACACCAAGTTGGAAAGCACCTGAAGCAAACGGGTTTCGTCGGCCACCAAATACTCCGGAATTTCCTCCGACACATCGGCTTCCAAGTAAAGCCCTTTTTCCTCGGCTTGCTGGCGGAACAAGGCCAACAACTTGTCCACCAACTCGCGAATCTGAATCGTGGATGGACGAATATCCATTTTGCCAGCCTCCAACTTGGAGAGGTCCAAAATGTCATTCAGGATGGTAAGAAGGGTTTCGGACGACCGTTTCACCGTCATCACCAAATCCCTTTGGTTCTCATCCAACTGCGAATCCAACAAGAGGTCCACCACCCCAATCACACCGTTCATCGGCGTGCGAATCTCGTGGCTCATATTCGCCAAGAAGGTTTCCTTGGCTTTCAGCGAGCGCTCCGCCAATTCCTTGGCGCGTTGCATCTCCTCAGTAGATTGTTTGAGCAGGGTAATGTCACGCACAACACCATCAAAAGCGACAGGGCGTTTGCGCTCATCAAAAATCAAACGGATGTTCACCAAGGTGGAAATCTGCTTTCCGTCTTTGGTGAGGATAACCGCCTCGTAGTTGCGGACCCGCCCCTCGCTGAGCAGGCGACGCATCAAGCCCATCTGATGCTTGATGGGGATAAAGAAGTCGGCAAAGCGATGGCCCATTACTTCCTCCGGCTGATAACCCAAAAGTTCCATAATGGACGGGCTGACCAGCTTGACAATACCCTCCGTGTTGACACGGAAATAGATGTCTTGGAAGGAATCGTAAATATCTCGGAACTGGCGCTCGCTTCGCTTCAAGGCCAATTCGGACTGCTTCTTTTCGGTGATGTCATGCGAAATGCCGGACACCTCTTCGATGCGTCCGTCGGGCAAGAAAATCGGGTTCAGGAAAGTTTCCCACCAAATGATGTGCCCATCTGGCATAGTTAGGCGGGTCTCGAAATGCTGTTCCTCGCCGGCAAATGCCTGCTGATAATGGTTGTCCACCTTGTTGTGGTAAACCCTATCCGACAACAACTGACGGCCCTTTTTCCCATCGGGGTCCACCTGCGGAGAATTCCCAAAGGCTTCCTCAATGGCCTCCGCATAGTTTTGGTTGAAGGAGGTCAATCCAAGATTCGAGTTCACCGCCCAAATCAGATGCGAACTACTCTCGATAATGGCATTGAGTCGTGCCCTTTGCTCATGGATTTGGTCCTCATAGCGACGTCGTTCAATCACCAAGGCAATCTGACCCGAGATAAAGTCCAGCAGGTCCAAATCCTTACGGGTGTACTTGTCGCGGGCACTATGGCTTTTCACGGCAATTACCCCGATGCATCGGCGGTCCAACATCAGTGGCACCCCCAACCAAATCTCTGGAATGGCGCCACTCAACTCAACTTCGCCCGAACGAATCAACGCCTCAATATTCTCGGAATAAAGGAAAACTGGTCGCTTGATGGTCAACACATATTCCGTCAGGCCACGGCCAAAGGCACGGCTGTAGGATTCTACCCGACCACCAAAGATTTCATCGGAATAATAAGGGAACTCCAAAAAGTCCTTTTCCTCATCGTGGAGCGCCACATGGAAGTTGGTCGCCCGAATCTGCTCCCGCAATAGGTCGTGGATATTTTCCAACAAGCCCTCCAAATCCTCACTCTCGTTGGAGAGGTTGGCAATGCGGTAATAAAGCTGTCGCGCCCTCTCGGCACGCACCCTCTCGGTATTGTCAAAAAAGATTCCTGTGAATGCCACGGGAACGTCTCCCTCGTAATCGCAGTTTACACTACCAGTTACGGGAATGTCACGGCCCTTCTTGGTGCGGAAAACAGTGTCAAACTTCACGGACTCCCCTCCTCGCAAGACTTGGTCGAGGTGTTGGGACGTGAGCTCCCAGTAATCTGGATGCACAATATCCTGAAGACTGATGCCTTCAATAGCCTCCTCGGAATAGCGCAAAACCTTTTGCCACGCTTGGTTAGCGTACAGCAAACGGCCATCCAACGAACACACCTGAATCATGTCGTTGGCCTTGTCGAAGAAGTTGTGCAGGTTGCGGTTATGCTCCTCAAAGGCACGCACGTTCGACATAGAGCGAATCGGGAATTCCGTACCTTTGTGGGTAGTCTCCAAACGGCTTTCCAACTGTTCTACGCGCTCCTTCAGCGATGCAAGCTCACGGGCAAAGTTTTCCATGGGGTAAAAGTAAGGAGAAATGCGCAGAGGGAGATTATGTTTCAACATTCGAAAGCGTCGTCCGCCAGCTGGCGGACGACGCTACGGAAACAGCATACGCCAAGCACGCATCGTCCATAGCGGTAGGTTTCATACCTACCGATGAAATAATAGAGACGATAATTTCCATTTGTTAAGGCTAAAGAGCATTTCATATTCCCCCAATGAGCAGAGAAAATTGGTCATCCCAGAAAATCTTAGACCGCTTGGCGACCAATAAATCCATGGCCACCTATTGGGATAATATCCGTGAATTGAGGAAACGTCCCAATCAGGAAACCTTCAACCTTTGTCTCGATTTTTGGAATTCGGGGGAAAGCAAAAAGCAGATGATTGCGATTGATGTTTTGGCTCAGTTGGGAATCACATCAGTACGTGGTCCAAAGGTTAAGAAATACCTAAAGATTTTCTTTGATACTTTAGACTGCTACTCTGATTTAAAGGTTCTTGATTCTACCCTATATGCAATTGGTCATAACAATGAATTTCTCAAAGAAAGGGATATTGAAAGACTGAATAAATTCACCCAACATCCAAACTCTGACATTCGAAAATCACTGACCTTTTGCTTGTGTGGGGTTGATTACCCATTGGCCATTAAAATTCTTATTGAATTATCAAGAGACAGGTTTAGTGATATTCGAAGTTGGGCAACATTTGGAATCGGAACACAAATAGAAACGGACACTCCCGAAATCCGCCAAGCACTCTGGGACCGAGTTACGGATAAACACGAGGAAACGAGATTTGAGGCCATCAAAGGACTAAGCGTTCGAAAAGACGAACAAGTGCTTGAAATAATTAGGAGAGAAATCGAGAAAGGGGATTTTGGCTCATTCCTGCTTGAATCCATTATTGATTGGAACTTACCCGAATTTATTCCTCCTCTTAAAGCCATTTATGAAGTAGAAAAAACAAACGAGTCTACTTCTCCCACTTGGATTAAGGATTTAAAACACTGCATTGAGTTCCTCGAAAATCCTGAAAACAAAGAATGAATTTCCTGTAGGGGCAATGTGTCTGCCCAAAAGAGTGACGGGCGGACACATAGGTCCGCCTCTACCACCCAAAAAATCTTCCATAGCGGTAAGTTTCATACCTACCGATGAAATATTCCCAACCAATGAAAATCACCTTCACCGTCACCAACGACCTCACCTACGACCAACGGATGGACCGCATCTGCGAGAGCCTCCACGATGCGGGCTTCGAGGTAGAACTGATTGGGAGGAAGCGTGATTTCTCCATTCCAATCCAACGGAGGTACAAGACCACACGACTGAATTGCTGGTTTACCAAGGGCAAATTCTTCTACTTGGAATTCAATCTTCGTCTACTTTTCCACCTGCTTTTCAAAAAGACGGATGTGTTCTGCGCCATTGATTTGGACACGCTTGTCCCAAACTACCTGATTTCTAAACTTCGGAGGAAACCCTTGGTCTATGACGCCCATGAGTATTTCACTGAGGTGCCGGAGGTGGTCAACCGTCCAGCCATCAAAAAAATGTGGACTGGAGTGGAACGCTGGATTGTCCCAAAATTGAAATACGCTTACACGGTTGGACAGTCCATCGCAGACCTTTTTGAAAAGGAATATGGGGTGCGGTTTGAGGTGATTCGGAATTTTACACGGCTGGAAAATGGGTATCAAGTACCAAGTACCAAGTACCAAGACCGTGCTTTAGCGGATGAAAAGTATATCGTCTATGCTGGTGCGGTGAACGTTGGCCGTGGTTTGGAGGAAATCATTGAGCTCATGCCTGAAATCGACTGCAAGCTGAAAGTGTGTGGCGACGGAGATATTTTGGAGGCGTTGAAAACTGAGGTAAAGGCCAAAGGCTTGGAGGAAAAGATTGAGTTTACAGGCTACCTCACGCCTGACAAACTGCGCAAGGAAATCGAGGGAGCCTATATGGGCTATTTGGTGCTTCGCAACCAAGGTTTGAGCTACTACTATTCCTTGGCCAACAAATTTTGTGATTACATCCATGCGGAAATCCCACAAGTCACCATCGACTTCCCTGAATACCGCATGTTGAACAAGGGGCATCAGGTATCTGAACTGGTGCCTTTAGAAAAAGAAGAAATCAAAAAGGCCATCAACCGCCTGCTCTCCGATGAAACCCTCTACAATGAACGGGTACAGCAAACCATCTTGGCCAAACAGGAATTGAATTGGCAACATGAGGCGAAGCGGTTGGTGGAGTTTTATGAGAAAGTAGAGAGTACCAAGTAGAGGGTACTTCATACCCCCTTTCTATTTGCACATATCCCCTTCTATTACGTATTTTCGACCACGAATTTTTAGATAAGGCTTTTTTCACTTTTTACGCAGGCATGTATGAATGTTGAGGACTCACCCCTGTTCTCCCATTATTCCTCAGTTGCTTCGTTGTTTGATGAATATCTCGACCCCTCAGCAGAGGTGCGCGACCATTATATCATGCTCTCAGAGCACTTTGCTAACCTAACCACAGAAGACCTTAACCGGTTGAATGAGGAAGCGAAGATTGTGTTCTTCAATGAGGGCGTCACCTTTGCGGTCTATTCAGATAAGAACGTTGGCACGGAGAAAATTTTCCCTTTTGATTTGATGCCCCGCATCATTTCTCGAAAGGAATGGGATGTTATTGAAAAAGGCGCACTACAACGCACCAGAGCCATCAATCTTTTTCTGAAGGATATTTACAACGAGCGAAATATACTCAAGGATGGCGTGGTACCCCATGAGTTGGTGTTTTCCTCCAAGAACCTCACCCGACACATGGACGGCATTGTTCCTCCAGGTGAGGTTTACACCCACATTTCTGGGATTGATTTGATTCGCCACAGCGATGGTGATTACTACGTTTTAGAGGACAATGTCCGTTGTCCGTCTGGTGCCAGCTATGTCTTGGCCAACCGAAACACGTTGAAAAAGGTATTGCCCAAATTGTTTGACCAATGTCAGGTACAACTCGTCAACGACTACCCTGAGCAATTGTTGACCATGCTCCAGACCGTCGCCCCTGAGAATGTGGACGACCCAAACTGCGTGGTTTTGACGCCAGGCATTTACAACTCAGCCTATTTCGAGCATTCCTTCTTGGCCCAGCACATGGGTGTTGATTTGGTGGAAGGTCGGGACCTGTTTGTGGAGAACGACTTTGTGTACATGAAAACCATCCACGGCCCCAAAAAGGTGGATGTGATCTACCGACGCATCGACGACGACTTCCTTGACCCGATGGTTTTTCGCCCTGATTCGATACTGGGGACTCCAGGACTTATCAACGCCTACAAAGCGGGAAATGTCACCTTGGTGAATGCGCCAGGCACAGGCGTGGCCGACGACAAGGCGATTTACACCTACATGCCGGAGATCATTCGCTACTACTTGAATGAGGAACCTATCCTCAAGAATGTCACCACCTACCGATGTGAAAAGGACGATGACTTTGAATATGTGTTGGCGAACATTGATAAGCTGGTGATAAAACCGGTGGACGAATCTGGGGGCTATGGCATCCAAATCGGAAACACACTTAGTCCAGCGGAAATTGAGGAGGTGAAAAAAATGATTTCGGAAGACCGCCGTAAATACATCGCTCAGCCCATCATGTCACTTTCTGTCCATCCCACCTTTATTGAGGAAACGGGGAACTTGGAACCACGCCACATCGACCTCAGAATTTTCACTCTTTTGGGTAGAGATTTTGAACATGTGGTTCCTGGCGGTTTAACACGAGTAGCGCTTCGAAGAGGAAACTTGGTGGTCAACTCCTCCCAAGGCGGAGGCTCCAAAGACTCTTGGGTGCTTGCCTAAAAATTATGGTCCATCAACGATGAACCATGAACCACCAACCATGAACTTTTAATCATGCTCTCACGAATAGCCAACAACCTTTTTTGGGCAGGCAGATATATCGAACGCGCCGAACATACGGCTCGCTACCTCCAAGTCAACTACTTTTCGGCCTTGGACGCACCCATTTCCGTTCAACGGAACTTTGTATTGGATTCTATCCTACGGATGAATGGTTATAACCAAATCACCCCGCTGGAGGAAGGTCAAGTGCTTTTGACGGTGGCCTTATCCGATGAAAACCCAAACTCCATCATTCAAACCATTCGGAACGCACGTCAAAACACCAGAGGTTCCCGCGATATCTTAAGCAGTGAACTCTGGGAAGCCATCAACAAGACCTACCACTTTGTGACCAACTACAATGTGGAGCAGTTCAAGCACACACACTTGTTTGATTTCACCCAATCACTCACGGAGTTGGTGTCTTCCATCAAGGGAAAAATCGACAGCACTTTGCTTCACAATGAGGCTTGGGCAATGATAAAGCTTGGGCTTTACATCGAACGCGCCTATCAAATTCTGAATGCCATCCTGACCAAGCTGGATGATATCGAGCACCTTCGGGATACAGGTGATGCCCCTTCCATGGTATCTTACCAACTGGCTACTCTGCTTCGGGGATTAGAAGCCTTTGACATGAGCCGTCAACATTACAAACGGGCATTGACGGGGACTGATGCCTTGGAATTCCTGCTGTTCAATGAACAGTTTCCACGGTCCGTACTGGCTTGTCTTTCCAAAATCGAAAACCAACTCAGCTTGCTCAATGAGGGTAGTTCTGCCAAGCAAGACTCTTCCGAGTTCTTGGCTGGAAAGTTCTATTGCGAATTGAAATACATGACTATTGACGAAGTGGAAGCCAACCTACGCGGATACCTCCAACAAGCCCGAGACCACATCTTTGTCCTTTGCGAAAAAGTGGATGAGGAATATTTCACGCACTAAATAAAACCAGCCCAATTCTTTCCCGTTCCCTGTACAAAACTGGTTTCTACAGCGTTAAACCATTGCGTCAGTTTAATTTTCCTATGTCCGAATACCACGTCAGCTATCATGCCGTCAACAGCTACGAACACCAAGTAACTGGGGCGTTCTTTCGGTTCATTATTGTGCCGGCTGACAACGAGTTTCAGAAACTCATCAAAATGAAATTGCGGAGCAATGTGCCTGTAACTTGGTGGATTAGCGAACGTGTCAAGGACGGCAAGGAACTCTATGTACGGGCTAATAAGCCTTTTACCGAGTTTATCCTCGACTTGGAAACCCGAATCATCATCAACCAAGTCAATCCTTTCAACCGCCCTATTTTACCGCGAGAGATTCAGTGGAAAACATTGGAAACAACGGAATGGAAGGTGGAAAATGCTTATTTCTTGCAGGCTGGACATCCCAAAGACCGCTCGTATATTCCACCAGAATGGATGGATAAATTTCCTGCGCCTAACACCCAACAAGGGATGTTGGACCATTTGATCACATTGCGGGAATTCCTGTTCTCAAAAATTAAATTCTGCCCAGAGAGCACCGATGTGCACACCAAGGCCATCGAAACCTACCAACTCAAGGCAGGTGTGTGCCAAGATTTTGCTCACCTCTATAGCGCCATCGCACGTCGACAAGGCATCCCAACACGCTACGTTTGTGGTTACCTCTGCCAAGGAAAAAACTACAAGGGCGCGGGCCAGCTCCATGCTTGGGTGGAATGTCATGTCCCTGGCTCGGGCTGGATCGGCATCGACCCTTCTAATAACTTAATGGCGGATAATCACCACATCAAAATTGCCCACGGTGTAGATTATGGTGACTGCGCTCCCATTAAAGGTGTTATCCTTAATGGCGGTGATCATACCTCAGAGCATACTGTTTTTGTGCATCAGGCGCAGAGTGCTCAGCAGTGATTTTCTGATAAACAATGCTTTTTATAGCAAAGGACTAAAGTCCTGTGCTGAGAAGAATCGCCCTTACAGGGCTATCAAGTAGTAGCCCTGAAAGGGCGATTCTCCATAACGATGGGTAAAACCCATTGACCAAATCATTATGGGACATAATCTGCCAGAAATAATTTAGAGATATGGAATTATCAATTGAAAAACCCAAAACCTATAAAGGGTTAAGCTATGTCCTTAAATCCAGTCTTTTAAAAAACGCCCTCGAAGAGACTGGACTTGAACTGAATGTCCATTTGGTTTTTTGGACACCACAAGAACTTGGTCCCATTCTATCTGCAGAGTATTGGCTTCCAAATAATAATGTCCCTTATGACCGATTCTATATCCGTGCAGGAGTAGTCAAATCGGAAGACAGAAAAGTCGCTCAAACCTTAATGGAAGACGTCATTATTCCTGATCTGGTTCGCAGAATCCAAACAATAAAATCCCTTCCTGAGGATTCCTCAAAACTGAAAAGTGGATGGTTCTTCGACGCCAATTTTGTTGATGGGGTTTTAAAAATTAATGGGAAGGAATACGCCACTGGATGATTATTTAGAAACCTAATAACAAAGGAGGGGAATGTATTTTTACTGAGACAAAGGACTAAAGTCCTTTGCTGAGGAGAAACGCCCTTACAGGGCTACCACGTTACAGCCCTGAAAGGGCGATTCTCCATAACGATGGGTAAAACCCATCGACCACCTAAAAATACTGCCCCGACCAAGGCTCCAACTGAATCGTCCGTGAAATATGCGACCATTTGGACTCCGGCCATAATGAAAAAGGGAAATCCCAGGGACCTTTATAATCCGAGAGATTCACTACAATAAGCAGTTGCTCCTCTGAGGTTCCCCTGAGCCAGCACATGACACGCTTATCGTCTGAAAAATCTGAGTACAAGAAGTAATTATCATTGACGCACAAGGCATTTGAGGTGGTTCGGAGATGAACTAATTGACTGACATACTGAAACAATGAATGTCGCCATTCATCTTCCAAACGCTCAAAATTCAGGGCATCGAGTTGCTTGGTGCGATAGTCATTTTGGGAAAAGTCGTGGCGATCAGCGAACTCCTCCCCTGCGAAAATCATCGGAATCCCAACACAGGTGAGCAACAGGAAAAAGGCCAACTGAATGCGCTCTTTCAAATGGCTGACGCGATACAATCTTAAAAAGTCATAGAGTCGTTCATTGCCTTCCCCTTCCACATCATGGGAAGTGATGTAAATAACCGCTTGAGCCAAATCCGAAAAACCAGCGCCCAAACGCCGGCAATCAATTATTTTTTTCACCTCCTCCTCCAAATCATGTAGGGCCACCTGCTCTGTCAAAATCCTTCGGAGGATATGCTTGAAAGGCTCATTCCAAAGCCCATCCAAGCGCTTCTCTTTCAACCAAAAGTCGGGTACTCCCAAATCCTCACCGACCACCAAAAACTCATGGAGATCCCCACCAAGCTCCTGCCAATATCTCCGTGTTTCATCTTTGACCAAATGAACAAACTGCGGTGAATCAATATTATTAATGCTGTCCAGTCGCAAGCCACTGATGCCATAATCATGCATCCAATGCTTTAAATAATTCAGGAGGTAATCCTTGGTACCAAAACCTTTGGAGAAAGTGAAATTCCACAAGTCGCCACCAAAACCCTGTCGGCGTCTTTGCAAGGGATGCCTTACGCCCCAGTGGACAAAAAATCGGGCGTAGTTGATGTATCGAAGTGAGTTGTGCAGGGCAAAAGCCATCACGGCATCATGGAAAATCCGCAGACCATTTTCATGGCAGGCATGGGCAAGCATCCTAAACTTGTCTGCACCGCCCAAATCCGCATCAGGTGCAAAATAGTGGGCGGTTCCATAGCCCCATCGGAATTTTTGAGGACTGTGCGCCACAGGCAATAACTCCAGTGCATTCACCCCCAACTGCGTTAGGTAGGGCATCAAATGACGAATATCATCAAAAGTACCCACTCCAAGCTCCTCCTCATTCTTGGCCCAACGGGTGGGTAATTCATAAATCACCAAGCGATTATTCGGAACCCTTGCTGAATGCCGAAGAGCGTTTGAATTTCGCTGTTGAATGGAAAAGCCCTTCCCTATCGTGATTTCCGTGCCCAAAAATCCCTTTTTCACAGCGGGAAAGGGCAAGCGATCAGCCGTCACTTCCGAATTTACTTTGCCCGCGAAAGGGTCGGTCACATAAACCCATTCCCTGCGTGGCCCCTCAGGAGCATTGTTCCATACCCCAAACCAATAACAGTAGGTTTTACCCACCTCCAACCCCAAGCGTGCGTCATCCAAAGCGATGCCCCAAAAATCTCTTGAAAGCTGTTTTAGCGGAACTTGGACAAGGGTTTCCCATCGGTCTTCCTTTAGACTGAAGCGCCCAATGGCCAAGCGAGGCACTGGCCTTATATATCGAGGGCTTGGAAGAATCAGATAGGACGGTTGCACGGCTCTTGGCTTTTTACACCTTCTCTTCTAACTTGTACGGAAGAAAAGCTTTTGTATCATTTTTAGAACAAATTTCATTCGAGCTGGAACAATTGAAAGCTCTTGAGGACGATTTGTTCTCTCTTCAAAAACACTTCAATGAACAACTTCATAGGAATTGACGTCGGCGGAACAGGCATCAAAGTCGCTTTGGTGGACGAGCAGGGCCAGCTTCACAGAAAAGCCTCTTATAGCATCGACGATTTACGCCTGAAAGGTGATTTCCAACATGCCTTTATTGACTGCTTGGTGAATGCCGTCAACACCTTCCCAGAGACGAAAGATGTCGGTTTGGTGTTGCCAGGCACATTAAGCAAGGACCGTCAATCCACCAAGGAATTGGCTAATATTCCTGAGTTGGACAACTTCCCATTGGTGGAAAAACTTCAGGAAAAACTTCCAAGCCACCACTTCTCCATTGAGAATGACGCCAACGCCGCAGCCTTGGGAGAATATTATTACACTCCTGGTGAACTTCCAGACGACTTCCTGTTCTTCACCCTCGGAACGGGTATTGGAAGCGCGGCCGTTCTTGACCGCAAACTATTTGTGGGTGGCAACGGCAATGGCATGGAAGCGGGTCACATCGTTTCCAGCGATGGAAGAACCACTGAGGACAACATTGGTAAAAACGGGATTTTGGCTTTGGCTAAGGACCTGCTTAAAAGGGACCGCAACAACACCTCCCCGTTACACAAGGTTAAAAATCTAAGTCCAAAAGACCTTAAGGAAGCCGCCGACAACGGAGATGAACTGGCGCTGGAGGTCTTTGACGAGGTGGGCAAATTCCTTGGCGAATGCATCGTTTCCACGGTTCGCATCTTGGATGTAACCCATATCCTGATTGGAGGGGGCATCAGCCCAGCCTTTCCACACATTGAGGCATCGATGCACAAAACCATCAAAAACTTCCTGACGCCTTACTACCTTGAGACCATGACCATTGAGCTTGCGGGCTTGGGGAATGACGCTGGGATTTTGGGTGCTGCGGCCTTGGCGCGCCACGCTGCCCAGACAAATGAACAGGTGGTTTAAAAGAATATGGAGTATTGGGCTGTAAACATCGCTTTCACCCATTAATCCATAAAGAATCCACCCCGCTCAAACTTGGTACTTTGTGCCAAAGAAATTAGTTTTGCCACTTGAATTGAGAAATTCCTATCTAACTCCCTAAAAAGAGAAAAAATGACAAAAGTAGCCATCAACGGTTTCGGCCGTATCGGAAGGCTTACATTCCGTGCCCTTCTTCAGAAAGAAGGTGTGGAAGTAGTTGCCATCAACGACCTTACTGAGCCTAAAACTCTTGCTCACCTTTTGAAGTATGACTCTGCACACGGTCGTTTCGACGGTACTGTAGAAGTTGCTGAAGGTGCTTTGGTTGTTAACGGCAAGTCTATCAAAATCACTGCTGAGCGCGAGCCAGCTAACTTGCCATGGGGTGAGTTGGGTGTTGACCTCGTTCTTGAGTCTACTGGTCGTTTCGTTGACCGCGACGGTGCTTCTGGTCACTTGAAAGCTGGCGCCAAGAAAGTTGTTATCTCTGCTCCTGCAAAAGGTGACATCAAAACTGTTGTTCTTGGTGTGAACGACGACGAGTTGACTGGTGACGAGGAAATCGTTTCCAACGCTTCTTGTACTACAAACTGCTTGGCTCCTGTAGCTAAAGTGTTGAACGACAAGTTCGGTTTGGAGCAAGGTTTCATCACCACTATCCACGCTTACACTGCTGACCAGCGTTTGCAGGATGCACCACACAGCGACCTTCGTCGTTCCCGTGCTGCTGCCGTTTCCATGATCCCAACTTCTACTGGTGCTGCTAAGGCTGTAGGTTTGGTTCTTCCTTCTTTGAAAGGCAAGTTGGACGGTAACGCTATGCGTGTTCCTACCCTCACTGGTTCTGTTACTGACCTCGTTGCTAACTTGAGCAAAGAAGTTACTATCGAAGAAGTGAACGCTGCTATGAAAGAAGCTGCTGAAGGCGCTATGAAAGGTGTTCTTGAGTACACTGAGGACCCAATCGTTTCTGCTGACATCGTTGGTAACCCACACTCTTCTATCTTCGACGCCGGCATCACTTCTGTGAACGGTAAAGTGGTAAAAGTTGCTTCTTGGTACGACAACGAAGCTGGTTACTCCAACCGTGCTGCTGACCTTTTGGTTCGCCTTGCTGGTTACCTTAAGTAATCACTCGCCCGTTAGGGCTTGACATAAGAAAGGCTGTCTCCATTGCAGAGACAGTCTTTTTTTATGTTTTTGAGCATATTCAAAAGCATCAAAGCCTTGGCTTTGATAGACTTCTATCATAAAGAATAATACTACCAGCAACAGCAACATTTAGACTTTTCACAGAATTAAACTTTACTAATAAATGCGCTTTTTCAATGGCTACTTTAGTAAGTCCATGATCCTCCGCACCCAACAAATAAACACATCGCTTCGGATGGTGAAAGGCTTCCAAATCCTGTGCTTCCTCTGTCATTTCGACTCCTACAATCCGAGCCCCTTTAGGCAAATGGTCATAAAAATCATCAAAATCCTTGTAGTGAAAATATGGTATGCTTTTAACAGCCTTATGGGTGTCACAAGATTGACTTTCATATCGATGACCAATAGTAAAAATAAAGCTTGCTCCCATATTCTGAGCAGTTCGCCATAAGGTCCCTAAATTTTCTGGTGTTTTGCCATTTTGGATTCCTATCCCAAAATACTCCGTTGTAAAATTATCAGTACTCATAGTTCATAAAAATAACCAATTTAAATCGCATAACGACAGTATGCTTTATACACATACCATAATGACAATTCACTGATTTGGTACATTGAAGTAACTGAAGCATGGGAATCCAGACAGTTCTTATTTGATCTCCCTTCAAACACTTATTTTATTAGTCTTCAAGTGAACAATAAGGTGTTGGAAACAAAGAGAATTGTCAAGCAGTAAGCTCTAAACCTCCAAACTCTCTCTTGCTAGAGAAAAAAGGCTATCTCCAATGCAGAGACAGCCTTTTTTTGATTTTATATTTTTAAAAACCACCCGCCATTGACCATGATTTCTGGGATTTTTAGGATGACTAGGATTGCAGATAATGGCTGAATCCTATCCATCAATTAATCCTCAAAAATCAAGGTACTGACAAGAAATTACCCTCAGTCAAACAACTTCTCCAAGCTCATCCCCCGCGATCCCTTCACCAATACAAATCCATCCTCCACAGGGGTCAACTTTAAGTAATTTTCCAACTCCTCAGTAGTTTGGAAATAGGCCAGATTACAGCCTCCCTCCTTTGCGTTAAAGAACTCCTTGCCGACAAAAATGGCACGCTCAAAGGCACAGGCCTTCACTTGGTCGATCAATTCCTTGTGGGCCTCCTCACTTTCCTTACCAAGCTCAAACATATCTCCTAGAATGACTGTTTTCGGACCTCCCTGCATCTCGGCAAAGGTTTCCACGGCCACCTTCATGGAAGAAGGGTTGGCGTTATAGGCATCCAAAATGATGGTCGCCTTGCCTTTTTTCAGAATCTGCGAACGGTTGTTAGCAGGGACATATTCCTCTATGGCCTTGAGAGCATCAGCCTCTGGCACCTCAAAATATTTACCGGCACAAAGCGCCGCCGCGATGTTCTCGAAGTTATAGCTACCAATCAAATGGGTATGCACGGTGGTTCCGTTCTCACCAAGAAAAGTGACAAATGGCGAACCTGAGATCAAAGTTGGTTTGCAAAACGCTCCCTCGGAAAGGTAATACACCACTCGCTCTCCAAATCGAATCGCCATACGGCTGAGATGCTCATTGGTGCCATTGATAAACGGCGTGCCACCATTCTCCAACAAATGCAGATATAGCTCACTCTTGGTTCTTGCCACGCCCTCAAAACTCCCAAAGCCTTCCAAATGCGCCCGACCAATATTAGTGATGATACCGTAGTCAGGTTCGGCAATTGCGCATAACTCAGCAATATCACCTGGTTTATTAGCTCCCATTTCCACTACGGCAAACTCCGTGTCTTTCCCTATGGAAAGAAGCGTCAAGGGTACACCAATATGGTTATTCAAGTTTCCTTCGGTGGCCTTGACCACAAACTTTTTGGCCAAGACCTCCCGCAACAATTCCTTGGTTGTGGTTTTTCCATTGCTACCTGTAATGCCCAACACAGGGAATTCAAAGGTGTGACGATGGTGATTGGCCAAAGCTTGCAAGGCTTTTAGTACATCCTCCACCAACAGAAAACGCTCGTCTTTTACCACCTCTGGATCATCCACTACCGCATATCGAGCACCCTTCTCCAGCGCGTCCTTGGCAAACTGGTTGCCGTCAAAATTGCCGCCCTTAAGGGCAAAAAAGATGGAATCAGTGGTCACCTTGCGGGTATCTGTGCATACCACAGGGAATTGCTGGTAGTAGGAATAAAGTTCGGCAATGGTCATAACGAGGAAAATTGGCGTGAAAACTTGCTAAAGAAACGTCGAAAGAAACAAAAAAAAGACATTCGTTCGTTTCTTAAAAAAGTTTAAACCCAAAATCGCTGTGATTGTAACCAGAATTATTGGCTGGAAGGAAACATTTAAGCTCGTTTGGAAGGACATTGTGTATTCGGGCTTAGTGGCTTTTGTGGTCTGGGCGGTCATCCGCTACTACGACGTCCATGAATGGGCCATCGATTTTGCCCCTATCGGCATCTTGGGTTCTGCCCTTGCCATTTTCTTGGCCTTCCGAAACAACTCGGCTTACGACCGCTGGTGGGAGGCACGAAAAATCTGGGGAACATTGGTGAACTGGAGCCGTACCTACGCCCGCCTACTCATTTCTATCCCAAGCGAAGATTACGAAGACCGACAGCTGATCCGACAAATCGTAAATCGTCATGTAGCTTTTGTCCATGCCCTGCGTTTTCACTTGCGTCATCAGGATAGTTGGCAACGACTAAAACCCCACCTGACTGAAGAGGAGTATGAAGAATTAATTCATAAAAAGAACAAGCCTAACCACTTGTTGTATCTCTCAGCGCAGCAAATTCAGGAAAACAAACACATCCGAGCCGTCCGAAAATTCCAGTTGGATCAGGCGCTATCCGAATTTTCCAACCACCAAGGCGCCTGTGAACGGATTAAGAACACGCCCATGCCTCGCCAGTACGAAGCCATGACCAAGTTCTTCACACGCATATTCACCTTGATTCTTCCTCTTGGTTTGTTTGGACTCTTTGAATATGGCCAATATTGGATGACCATTCCATTGACAGTAATCATTGCTGGCGCCTTTATCACTATCGAAAAAACAGGTGCCGCCATCGAGGATCCCTTTGAGAATACCACCCATGATATTCCTTTGACCTCGCTTTGCAACACCATTGAGCGTGATCTTAAGGAGCAATTGGGTGATAACAAACTGCCTCCAAAAATGCAGGTGGTACATGGGTTCCTTTATTAGAAGGAAAAGGTTTTATCACATTAAGCGTATCAAGCTATTTTTGTGGTCAACCCCACCTCTGTCCTCCCCTTGGATAAGGGGAGGACAGAGGTGGGGTTGAATTTTAAGTACTTAGAGAAACTCTATTACTCCCCATGAATTCCTTCATCCAATTCACCCTCACCGAAAAGCCTGAGCTTTCCTTCCAACAACCTGATGTATCGGGCATCAAACAGGAATTCCCTCAGTTGACCACCTTTGATTTGGATAACCACTCAGAGGAAATGATTGTGGGCTACGCCCAAAAACTCATGGACGAATCAAAAAAGGTCGTTTTTTATATCAAGGCCTCAGAGGTTTCGAGCCAAGGCGGACTTATGAAACTCTTGAGCCGATTGGTAAGGAAGAAAAAGAGTGCGCTTTTAATCCTTGAAGGGAAAAATGCTTTGGCCGAAAAAATGGGAAAGGCCGTGCAATTCCACCAAGGAAATCCTGAAAAGCAATTACTGACAGACTTTCTGGGGTAAAGGACTATTCCAAACGGAATTGGTCGGCATCCAAATAAGCAGGAAACTTGGCTCTGAATTCAGTCAGTTGCTCCATGTTAATTTCTGTCGTGATAAGCTCCTCCCTACTTTTCCCCTCATAAATAAGCTCCCCTTTTGGACCGATTACCTGAGAGTCGCCAGCATAAGCAATTCCTTGTCCATCCTCGCCAATGCGGTTCACGCCTACCACGTAACTCAAATTTTCAATAGCACGTGCCTTCAGCAAAGTATTCCAAGCATCCCTACGGGCAGCAGGCCAATTGGCCACACAAATCAATAGGTCGTAGGCCAAGCCTTCCTGCTTCGCTGTATTCCTCAACCACACGGGGAATCGCAAATCATAGCAAACCACTGGGCATATCTTCCAACCCTTCCATTCCTTAATCAAACGATTTGCACCCGCCGAATAGGTCTTGTCCTCCTCAGCCATTCGAAACAAATGCCGTTTGTCATAAAAATCAAATTGGCCATTGGGCTCTACCCAATACAGACGATTAAAATATTTCCCGTCTTCCCTAACAATAAAACTTCCAATCAAAACCGCATCAAGTCCTTTCGCTTGCGCTTTCATCCACGCCAAGGTCTCACCCTGTTCTTCCTCAAAGAGATCCTCTGCCCGCATGCTAAAGCCCGTAGTAAACATTTCAGGCAACACCACTAAATCCGATGCCTCTGCTTGAGCCAGCTTGACTTGCAGCTGTTGACGGTTCTCTTGGGAGTTTTCCCAGCTAAGTGAGGTCTGAACAGTCGTAATTCGCATACAAATGGATTGGTTTGAAGGAGTAGTACAAACTTAGAGGAAACGACAAGCTTGGCGAAGATTTTTATAGAAAGAACTGTCGATACTGAAGCACTTGGGCATCCTCTACTTTTCTATTCCATCTTGAATGAATTGGTCTATATTTGAGCAAAAGCCCTCAATTATGTCCTCAAAATCTGCCATACGGACCGCCCTGTTCAGCATTATTGGAAGTGCGGTGCTTGCGGTGATTAAGGGACTTACTGGCATTTTGGGAAATTCCTATGCCTTGATAGCGGATGCTATTGAATCCACCACAGACATTTTTTCCTCAATTTTGGTATTGATAGGGCTTAAATACTCTTCTCGTCCAGCGGACGAAAACCACCCTTATGGCCACGGCAAGGCCGAAGCATTAGTCACTTTTATGATCGTCGCTTTCTTGGTAGGCTCGGCAGGCATTATCGTTTACCAAAGCATCGAAAACCTTCAGACCCCGCACGAACTCCCAAAACCCTTTACACTATATGTGTTGGGTGGCATCATCCTTTTCAAGGAGTTTTCCTACCAATATGTCCGAAGAAAGGGTAAAGAAGCCAACAGCACCTCTTTGCAGGCCGATGCCGTTCACCATCGCGCTGATGCTATCACCAGCTTGGCGGCATTCATTGGAATTTCCATCGCCCTGATTGGCGGAAAAGGCTATGAAGTTGCCGACGATTGGGCAGCTCTTCTTGCCGCTGCGGTCATCCTTTTCAATGCCTACAACATCTTCCGTCCTGCCTTGGCCGAAATCATGGATGAACACCTCTATGATGAGGAGGTCACCAAGATTCGGGAAATCGCTAAAACAGTGAAGGGCGTACGCAACACCGAAAAATGCCTGATAAGGAAGGCCGGCATGAAATATTTGGTGGATTTACACGCCCGCGTTGATGGGAACATCACCGTTTATGAGGGCCATGACATCTCCCATAGGCTCAAGGACTGTCTTATGAAACAAATGCCCGAGCTGGCCGACGTACTGGTGCATATTGAACCTGAATAAGGTATTTTTGCTGCCCCAAAGATATTCTCACTACTACCTCCCTATTAATGCCCCGCCAACTCACCCACGAAGAGGTCATCATCAACCAACGTCAATTTCCTGTCCGCGTTCTTTGTGACAACATCACCACCCCAGCCAATGTGGGCATGATTTTCAGAATTTGTGAGGGCCTTGGTGTAGAGAAAATCCACTTGGGAGGAGAAACCACTCGCCCTCCTCACAAAAGACTCCAAAAGGCCTCCCGATCCACAGAAAACTACATCGCCTACGAAAGCAACCCAGACCTGCTTTCCTGCATCAATTCCCTAAAGGAAGAAGGTTATACCATCATTGCCGTTGAGCTGACGGACAACAGTCAGGATGTGCGTAAGTTTAGTTTCAAAAGTGAAGAAAAAGTCGCCTTGGTTGTTGGGGCCGAGGCCGAGGGCGTTTCACAAGAAGTGTTGGATTTGACCGACCATTGTGTGGAGATTCCGCTCTTCGGAAAAAACTCCTCGCTTAATGTAGCTACCGCACTCAGCATTGCACTGTATGAAGCAGTAAGGCAGTTTGACTAAACTTCCACTTTGGACTTTATCCCCCTATCATGTATTCACCAATTATTAGAGTTCTTCTTGGAATCTTATGCATAGTCATGAGCGCCATCCTTTACCTTGGTGGGAAAACATGGGAATTCATGATTCCGATACTGGGCATAATCATGCTCATCTGGGGACATTTTAAACATGGAACTGTGTATTTGGCCTTCCGACATCTCAAGAAGAAAAATTTCCAAAAAGCAGAGCAACTCCTTTCCAAGATTAAGAATCCCGAACTCTTAGATAAAAGCCAAAAGGGGTATTTCTATATGTCCATGGGATTCATTGAACTCCACAAACAGAATTTAGACGAAGGGAATCAGAACCTTACTAAAGCGCTGGAAATCGGACTTAGAACTGAAAACGACCAAGCCCTTGTCAACCTACAATTGGCTGGTATCTCCTATCAAAAGGGGAATTTTCAAAAGGCAACGCATTTTCTTGAACAGGCCAAATCCTGTCAACACAAGCCATTAATTGCTCAAGAAATTCAACGCTTAGAAACCGATTTAAGAAATCACGACTCATAAGAAACTATGAGTTCAAAAAAATAAAAAGGCCAGCTCTTCAAAGCTGGCCTTTTTGCAATGCTCAAGCGGCATTGGCCCAATTATTAAATCTGATCAGCATCAGGCAAAGGACGCCTAAGCCAAGGGGGAAATAGAAGAATTCTACCAATTCAGCAAGTTGGATAGAACGAGAGCCTACTTCATACATCAGCAGAGAAGCAGACAAGGCTACACCAGCCACGATTTTTAGTATAGAGTTGCTCATAAGCATCGGGGTTTTAAGGTGGCTAAAAAACTCTCTTTGAAGGAAATACATCAAAAATCTCACCAATAACGACAGCGTGTACCTTCCTTGAGTCAATACAAAAAATAGCCGCAACCTTGCCCCTTGTTTTAATTACAAAATGATGGCAAAAATCACCCCAAGCAGGATGTGACTTTTCCTGAAAAAAGTTATACTTTTAAAATAAAGTAATATTACTATGGATTATCATTTATCAAAAATAGGAAGCGAGCTTGCCCAAATTTTAGACACAGAAGATTATGGCTGGCTTTCGGAAAATGAATTTGTGCTTTTTGAAAGGGTCAAAGACTATATCATCTGTATTTATAAGGATTTCCCCATCGTCAACCTTCCCACTGCCAAGCGAATTGCAGCTGCCAGAAAAGAGGCCATGGCCAAAATGGGGCAAGAAAAGGTCTTCATTTTTGTGGATATGACCACTGTGAAAAAATCGACTCCCGAAGCGCGAGATTTCTACGACCTTCCAGAAGAAACAGCGGGAATCCACTCAGTGGCCCTTTATACTGAATCACTTTTGGCTTTTGTGGTAGGTTCATTCTATTTCAAAATGTCCAAGTTCAAAGGCTTATCCCAGCAGGTCTTTATGAATAAGAAAAAGGCCTTGGATTGGCTGGAAAAAAGTAAGCTGAAACAAGACGCGCTAAGAATCGCTTCCTAAAGCAGCCTGTCATTTCTCTATAAATGAAAAACCCCCAATGCTGTCTCGAACATCGGGGGTTTAAATTTTCCTTAAGACAACTTAAAAGTTTGTCTTGATATAGTCAATGGTTTCCTTGATATCATTTGCTGGAACGGGATCACCGATGGCCTCGAACTTCCAATCGCCGTTTTCACGGATAAGGCGTCCCATAATCATGGAAATAAAGCCTTTGTATGAAGCGTCAGCGGAAAGGTTAAAGTTCGCCAACACATCCTCCACACGGTTTGGTGTGCCCTCAAAGATGCGAATCTTTGAATAAGGGATATTGGCAAAATCCACCTTGTTGTAAGAGTTCAAATAGAAGTAAACCTCATCAACTTGAGCAGGCATCTTGTCAAGATTGACGCGAATTACTTCGTTATCAAGTCCGTCATCACCACCCTCATCTCCTGTTAGGTCGTCACCGCTGTGGATAACTGCACCTGTCTTGGAGCGAAGTTTATTGTAATAAACAGTTTCCAAGGCGTTTTTGGAGCCGTCAAAAAGGGTGACACTACCGTCGAGGTCCACAGACTTGTTTTGGCCCATGAAAAGGGCTGAAATTCCTGAACGCTTGATGGCTCCCCAGTTGAGTCCCACACAAACGCTCGACAACTTCTTACCAGCTTTCTCCAACTTAATGGAGCTACCTTTTTTAAGATTAATTGCCATACCGATTAACCATAAACGTTTACGTAGCCCTCCAAACCTTTGGTAGAACCGATTCCCAAAGCTTCAAATTCCCATTCGCCGTTATTGCGCTTGAACTTGCCGAACTCCATATCCGTGCTCAATGGTGCGTCAGCGTCCAAGTCATAGCGAAGGATTTCGCGCTGGTTTTCTACGTCCACCACGCGGATGTAAGCGTCCTCCAACAAACCGAAATTGTGATTGCGACCTGCTGCATCATGGATAGAAGCCACAACGAGTACTTCCTGTACGGCGTTGTCTAAAGATTCCATGTTGAAGAGGACCATTTCATCGTCACCTTCTCCAGCACCAGAACGGTTGTCGCCAGTGTGCTCTACAGAGCCGTCTGGTGACTTGAGGTTGTTATAAAAAATGAAGTGGCTGTCGCTAACAAGCTTGCCGTTTTGGTTGAGCAAAAACACGGAAGCGTCCAAGTCAAGCTGGTTGCCTTCCTTAAACTCCCAACCCAAACCAATCATTACTTTTTTCAAGCCTGGCTCCTTTTTGGTGAGGTTGAAGCGTCCTCCTTTTTGAAGATTGATAGCCATAATTTTTTTGATTTATGAGACAGGGCAATGCCCTGTCTCTACATGCCGTGATCAGGCGTAAACATTCACATAGCCCTGAAGCCCTTTGGAGGTTCCGACCCCAACAGCTTCAAAAATCCATTCGCCATCCACCTTTTTAAAGCGACCAAACTCAGCCTCGGTGCTCAATGGATTTTCTTGGTCAAGATTGAAGCGAAGGATTTCCCTTTGGTTATCCACATTGACCACGCGGATAAAGGCCTCGCTGAGCAATCCAAAATTGTGACCCAACACATCCGCATCATGGATGGAAACAAGGATTACAATTTCTTCAACTTCTTGGTTAATGGTTTCAAGGTTGAATAGAATCATCTCGTCATCACCTTCCCCCACCCCTGTGCGGTTATCGCCCGTGTGTTCCACAGCACCGTCTGGTGACTTTAGGTTGTTGTAGAAAACGAAGTATTCATCGGCGATGAGCTTGCCGTTTTTACCCAGCAAAAAGGCTGATGCGTCCAAGTCGATGGAAGCCCCTTGTTTGAACTCCCAGCCCAAACCAATCATCACCTTTTTCAATCCAGGCTCCTTTTTGGTCAAGTTGAGCCTTCCCCCTTTTGAAAGATTAATTGCCATTGTTGTTATGATTAAAAAAAACAGGCGTCAATCAATGAAGCCATTAGCTTGGCCTCTGCACCTGCTTAAAAATAATTCTTGATGTATTGAATAGTTTCCTTGATGTCCTTGGCTGGAACAGGCTTACCAATCGCCTCAAACTTCCACCCACCATCAGCGCGATAAAGGCGACCCATCACCATGGACACGAAACCTTTGTAATCGGGATCAGACGAGAGGTTCATTGTTGCCAACACGTCATCCACCCGCTTCGGGGTTCCCTCATACACCCTGATGTGCGAATATGGCACATCCGCAAAATCCACTTGGTTATAGGAGTTCAAGTAAAAGAACACCTCTTTCACTTCGGAATCAATGCGGTCAGTGTTCACGCGGATAATCTCGTTGTCGAGGCCATCATCGCCGTACTCATCACCCACCAAGTCATCACCGCTGTGGATGATAGCGCCAGAGGTGCTTCGCAACTTATTGTAGTAGACTGTTTCCAAATGACGCTTTCCCTCGCCAAAGAGGCTCACAGAGGCGTCCAAATCCACAGCCTTATTCCTCCCAAAGATCAATGCGGTAATCCCAGTGCGCGAAATAGCGCCCCAGTTTACCCCAATGCAGACATTGGAGAGATTTTTACCGTCCTTTTCTAATTTGATGGAGTTTCCCTTTTTCAGGTCAATTCCTCCTCCACTTTTCGATATCGATATCGCCATAAAAGTACTGTGGTTTAAAAATCACATTGACATATACCCTAAAGGCCAAACATGAAATGGTAAGCCTTGAAACTGAGCATTAGCTCAATTAGGCATAAACGTCAATAAAGCCTTGAAGCCCTTTGTTGCCACCAACACCGATTGCCTCAAACACCCATTCGCCATCTTCCTTGCGGAGCTTACCAAATTCCATTTCGGTGTTCAATGGGTTCTCGGCATCAAGGTCATAGCGCAAGATTTCACGCTGAGTCTCCACATCAACAATGCGGATATAGGCATCATCAAGCAAACCAAAATTATGGTTTCTGGACTGTGCATCATGGATACTGGCCACAACCACTACCTCATCGATGCTTGGGTTGACTGTCTCCATGTTGAAGAGAATCATCTCGTCATCGCCCTCACCAATGCCTGTGCGGTTATCCCCAGTGTGCTCCACAGAGCCATCTGGCGAACGAAGGTTGTTGTAAAACACAAAGTACTCGTCGGCAACCAATTTCTTATTGCTTCCCAACAAAAATGCGGAAGCGTCCAAATCGAGGTGGTTCCCCTCCTTAAATTCCCAACCAAGGCCAATCATTACCTTTTTCAGCCCTGGCTCCTTTTTCGTAAGGTTAAATTTTCCTCCTTTTGATAGATTGATACTCATATACTTAAATGATCGTGTACTCAAAAAACTTCTATTCAAGTCCCTACAAGGTATCATATTGTCCTAAAAACTCATAATACCCTAACGAATTCAGGACAACTTAATCCTTGCCAAAAAACTGGTCAAGCTTATTCTTCTTATCGTCGTTATCCTCCTTTTTTTTATCGAAAAAGCCTTTAATGCGCTTTTCATTCTCTTTTTTCAACGCCTCCTCCTCTGGAGTACTTTTAGGCTTTTCCTCCTCCTTGGGAGATGACTGGTTTCCAAAGAATTTAGATAACTTATCCTGACTCGGAGCTTGTGGTGCACTGGATTGGTCAGCAAAGAAATCCTGAAGCTTGTCCTTTTCCAGCGCAGGTGTTCCTTTTTGCTCTTGTAATTGAGCCAACAATTCCGCTTTGCGCTTGTTCTGCTCCACATTCGCCTGCGGAGCATTCGTGGACTTCATGCCTTTGAAAATGGCGTCCATCTTCTTAGCCTGCGCCGCTTCATTGGCCTTTCGCACTTCTTCCTTCTCTCGCTCGATGGCTTGGTTCAGCTTTTCGATGGGATCCTCCTCCACTGGACTCTCAAAAGAAGAAACTGGCCCCAAGTCATTTCCACTGATTTGCGCCAAGGCCTCTGCCCGAGCCTCAGAATCCGCCACTTGGTCCTCATACTCAGAAAACTCTGAAGAATTCTCCAAGTCCATAAAGGCTTGTGCCACATCCGCCTTACTGGAAGCATTTTCCAATTTGGCCTTCAGCAAAACCTTCTTGGCTTGAGCCTCCTCCAAACGGACACGCATCATGGCCACTTGCTCCTGCATTTGACGCAGGGAAGCCTTTACCTTTCGGTGAACTTCCTGATAGTTGGCCACTTGGCGATCCATGATCTCCTTTTCCTCCAACACGTCGGCCGCCTCATCCCTCCGATTCATGTTGGCCAGCTTTTTGGCTCTACTAAAGAGCTTGTCAGAACTATCCTTGAGACCCGTAATTTTGTGACGAAGGTCTGATTCTGTCTTCTTAGACTCCTGCAGAGAACTCTCGCCAGCCAAAATGGAGCGTTCAATTTCCTGAATCGCCAAATCCAGTGCTTGGTCTGCCGATCCTTCTCCTGAGCTCTCCTCACGGTCGAGCCTCTCAAACAACCACTTATTGAGTTTTGATAACATCTTCTAAAATCCAGCCTATGGAAAAAATACTCCTTACATCGAAAGATGCCAAGTAGCTGGCCTATTCCGTAGCGTATTAGCCGAATTTAAGGGCTTATCGAGCAAAACACAACTCCAAGCCATGCAACCCAAAACGGCTTTTACAAGTTTACTGAAGAGACAGCTCCTGTTTTTCAATCCTTTTATTTAAGCGGATACTCCAACACTACTTGCATCCCCATTTTCTGATATCCGATATATCCTTTTAATATGAAACAGCAACGCAATAGCCGAACCGAAATCTTTTTACCATTGCTCATCGTGATGGCCCTTTGTGGTGGCATATTAATCGGGCTATCGCTGGGGAATTTTCAGGCGCCTGTCACTATTGTACAAAAGTCTTCCAACACCTTTGAACAGGTCTTGAATCTATTACATGAGGATTACGTGGACTCGGTTGACACCCAAAAACTGACTGAAAAGGCCATCAAAAGCGCCTTGGAAGAGCTTGACCCACACACCAACTTCATCCCAGCCCAAGACCAAGAGATGGCTCATGCCCACTTGGAAGGTGATTTCGAAGGCGTAGGGATTGAATTCAACGTTATCCACGATACTCTTTATGTCATCTCTCCCATTGAAGGCGGCCCTTCCAAAAAGGCTGGCGTGATGGCGGGCGATAAAATCGTTGAGGTGGACGGAAAAAATATTGCAGGGCCATCACTGGATATGCGTAATATTTTTCACCTGCTGCGTGGCCCAAAAGGTTCCAAAGTAAAGGTTGGTGTTGCCCGACAAGGCATTGCCGAAGTCATCCACTTTGATATTGTCCGCGATCGCATTCCATCACATTCTGTGGAATCAGCTATCATGCTGGATGACGTAACTGGTTACATCAAGGTCACCCGCTTTGCTTCCAATACTTATGAGGAGTTCTATCAAGCCCTCCACAACTTAAATGAAAAAGGAATGGAGCAACTTGTTCTTGACCTGAGGGACAATGGCGGAGGTTATATGAATGTGGCCATCAACATGGTGGACGAGCTGCTGGAGCGTGGAAAGATGATCGTTTACACCGACGGAAAATCCGACAAGTACGATGAAAAGCACCATGCTTTTCGGCATGGCATTTTCGAAGACAAGCCTCTGATTATCCTGATCAATGAACATAGCGCCTCAGCCTCGGAGATTCTTTCTGGTGCCTTGCAGGACAATGACAGGGCCCTGCTTGTTGGCCGTCGCTCTTTCGGAAAGGGATTGGTACAGATTCCCATCCAACTCAAGGACGGATCAGAAGTGCGCATGACCATTTCTCGCTACTACACGCCAAGTGGGCGCTCCATCCAAAAGCCGTTCAACGGCGACCGAGAAGAATACAAGAAAGATTATGCCCTAAGACTGAAAAATGGGGAACTGTTCTTTGAAGACAGCATTCAAGTGAATGATTCGCTGCTTTACAAAACAGCGTTGGGACGGCCTGTTTATGGAGGCGGAGGTATCATCCCAGACGTTTTTGTGGCCAAGGACACCTCCTTCCACAGCGGCTTCCTACAAGAACTTCTTAAGGAAAAAATGCTCCAGCGCTATGCCATTGAATTTGCAAACAATAACAGAAAACGATTGGAGAACCTTACCCTGAAAGAATACGCTGCCTTTTTCGAGCTCCCATCAAAGAGCTTTGACAGCTTTGTAAGCAAAGCCGAACAGGAAGGCATCCAAGGTTCTTCGGAAGAGGTTTTGACATCGGCCAACTACATCAAAACTGAACTCAAGGCATTGATTGCACGACAAATCTGGGGACAGGATGGTTACACGCATGTCAACAACCAGCAGGACCAAATGGTCTTGAAAGCACTAAACCTCTTCAATGAGAAAAATGAACCCATTTTGACAATGGAGCGAGAAAAGAAAAAGGAAATGGCTGCTCAGTAAATTCTACTGAGATTGGATGATGGGGTCATAGGACTAAAGTCCTATGCTAAATAGAACCGCCCTTACAGGGCTCTAACTTGATAGAGCTTTGTAAGGGCGGTTTTCTTTTCTTCATACGATGATTTGTCCCATTAACCTGAGACAAACAAAAAAGGCACGGAGTCTACCCTTTTATAGGTTCCGTGCCTTTCCGTATTCCTCCCACCTTAGCAGTGAGGAACATTCATCAAAAAATGGTTTTAATCATGAAAAATCAATGAACGAATGTAGTTTACAACATTCCTCCCGATTCCATCATGATACAGAAGGCTAAGCCAACAAGAGCAAAACCAATTTTGACGAAGCGCGTTGAAACTGTGATTTTTTGAATCGATTCCTTTTTCATCGGTCTTCAAAGTTAAAGTGAAACATAAAACAACACATATATGGTTTCCCTGACGGTCCCCATCGGGAAACCTTGACTGAATGCCCTGCGAATTTGATGCCGAGCGTACAGGTATTTACGATGGAGCTGCCCCTAAAGGATTCATTTTTTCAAAAAGCGAGCAAAGCAATTGCCCAAAAAGTGACTTTCCTCCCAGAGGCTATTTTTCAAAGGTAACCAAAAAATCTAAAACATCAATAGAATTGTACAATTTTATCTCTGAGTATCAGTCGAATTCATAAAATTCGTCAGGAGTAACGCAGCCATCAAGGCGAGCATCAAACTCATTGACATCACTAATTTTTGGGATCGGTCCATGCAGGCTAACCCCTATTTTTTTCACGTCCTGACGGCATTTGGCAAAAAACCGATCATAGAAACCCTTTCCATAACCAACGCGGTAACCCTGCTCATCGAAAGCCAACAATGGAGTGAAGACCAAATCAATCTCATGGTTATCCACCACCACTGGATTCTTGGGCTCAGGAATCCCCCATTGGCTCACCTCCAGCTCGGTTTCTCTTTCCAAGAGACAGGTCACCATCTCATTGGTCTGAAACTCGCTTTTGGGTACTACCAACTTGATTTCAGGAAAACGCAAGCGTAGGGCATCCACCAACAAGTACATATCCACTTCATTATGATGAGCTATGGGCAAAAACAAATGCACGCATTTTATCCCTTCAAAGCTGACATTCTCCCACAGATTTCCCATCAGACGCTCAGTAAGCGCATCCAATTCCATTTGTGGCATTTCCCTGCGATGGGACAAGTAGCTTTTACGTAGTTCTTTCTTGGTCATGGCAACACACTAATTCTTTGACAATTATTTCAACACAACCATCTTGAAATCCAACGGATCAAACGCCTCAAAAAGGGTATCAATGAAGCCCTCGTCATTCAAATAAAAATTGAGGAAGTTATCCACTCGCTCCTGAAGCCCGCCATTTGGGAAGAGGCGACTCTTCAGATTTAGCAACTGCCCTACTTCTGTTTCCTGTTTCTTTTCCTCGGCCTTTTTCAATCGGCGCTCGATGTTTTTGAGCTGAGCAAAAGCCTTTTTCTGCTCACCTTTCAGGTAGCCCTCCATGGAGCCATCCACCAATTTCACTTTTTCCAGAATCGCTTCGAATACCTCTTCCAAGGCTTTATTTTCATCATCCAAGCCCAAGTCATACTCGGAGTGTTTATCAACAAACTGCTTTTTCAACATTTCCTCATCCAAAAACAGGTCCTCAACGGAAAGCTCAAGCTTGTCCATTTTTTTTGCCTGAGGCTTTGGAATCACAAGGGCAAAATTCCGTGGAACCAAGGCAGGAAAATCGACCTTGAAGTGGTCAAAAACATCCTTGAGTTGTAACCAATAAACGATTTCGGCTGGCCCTCCAACGTAAGCCAGATTCGGGAGAATCTTCTGTTGATAGACAGGACGCAACACCACATTCGGGCTGAAAGCTTCTGGAGAGGCTTCCAGTTTGGTTAACAACTGCTCTTTGGAAAATGATGGTCCATTATTTAGCACACCAAAGGTTTCACCTTCTCGAACAATTCGTCCGCGCAGACCGTCTTCCATGTAAAAGAGGTTGATTGGACGTGGATGAATCTGTGGTTTATAGCCCAGCTTTTCCAGCTTTGAAGAAGCATCAAGCACCAATTTCTCCGAAGAACCCGACATCATTTCCTCTTCCATAATGGAAGCGAAATTCGCCTTCAATGCCCTATCATCAGCATCCAGAATCACCAAACCATGGTCTCCAAAAAGTGTATTGACAAAACATCGAGTAGCCTCCGCCAATGTTCTCCCTCTTAAATAGGCATCTTCAAAGAGCTTGATTTCTTCGGGTAAACGCTCAAAGATTTCCTCGAAATTCTCGGTAAAAAATCGGCCTACAGCCCCAGTCTGCAAGGTGTTCCACTCGTACTTTTTGTTGAACAATCGGAAATGATTGATCTCCTCGTAATCATGATCTTCGGAGGCCATCCAATACACAGGGACAATCTTTTTTCCTGTACTGGCCTCCAGTTCCTTGGCCAATTTGATGACCGTAACCAGCTTGTAAATGAAAAACAGGGGCCCGCCAAAGATGTTGAGCTGGTGCCCCGTAGTTACTGTAAAAGTGTTTTCAGAACGTAGTGCTTCAAGATTATCCTTGACCGCATCATACATGCCCACGCCCAAATACTGCTCTTCCAAGGTGTTCACCAAGGTTTCCCTATCCACCGAAGAATAGTTTTCCATTACTTTGGCCATGCCCTCCAAAGTCGGTCGCTCCCCATAAAAGGGACGCAAATCAGAGGCATTGTTCACATAATCGAGGAAGGCGGTGGAAAACGCATTGGTTTTCTCAAGAGGCAGTGACGCTTTCATGGCGAGGTAGATTTCTATGAAAGTGAGGGATTTTAAGAGTAAGCAAAAGAAAAACTGGTTGTGTTCTGTGCTCCCGTAGCGACGCTTTGAAAGCGTCGAAACTAATTTGCCAAAGGCAAATTACAATTACAGAGCCTCTTAAGATGATATCTCAAGCCGACTCCGTCGTCTTGGTTTCGACGCTTTCAAAGTAGTCCTGTTCAAAACTTCACTAAAGTTACTATGAACGTTTAGGCTCTAACTAATAATTAACTTGACCTTATGGTTTTTCATCTGAG
>JAUIJC010000043.1 GCA_030431525.1 Bacteroidia bacterium
TTACAATAGCTTTTTGGCCCAAACTACATTGTTGGATGAGGAGGGCTGTCCATACAACCCTGCGCCTAACTTGAAGTCTATTGTTGACTTGGATGAGTGTGGTATCATCGGCGACAGCCTTGCCATGAGCATCACTTTGGTCAACGTGGGTTCATTGGATTTCCCTTCTGGTGCGCCGGTAAGTATGTATGCCGGAAACCCTACTGAGCCGGGTGCAGAACATATCATGACGGTTTATTTCACAGATCCAATCGCTATTGATGATTCTGTGACGCAGTCGTTTATTGTGGATGTTTCTGGTGTTACGGCTCGTCCGTTTGATTTGTACGTAGTGGCAAATGATGATGGCACTTTGCCATTACCGTTTGACCCAATGCAGGATTGGCCAGGTCCTAACTTGCAGGAGTGTGACTTTGCGGATAACCGAAATGACATCACCACTGCTCCATGGGTAAAGACCGGTTCTGATTTGTTTGAGTGTAGCTCTTCAACGGATATTCCAGTTACGGCCATAGGCGAGAATTTTACTGGGGTGCTTTGGCGAGGAGATGGCACTTTTGCTGATGCCACTTCTTTGGAAACGACCTATAATCCAAGTGCTGCTGAAATTGCCCAAGGCTTTGCGGACTTGACCATTGAAACTACAGGGAGCGTATCATGTCCGGAAACAACCGATTCTTTGAGGGTTTGGATCAGTGAGCAGTCCACTGTGAGTGGAGGCGGCGATGTGTTCTCATGTGGTAGTAATTCTACCGTTTCCTTGAACGGAACGGTGACAGGTGGCGCCACCGTAGAGTGGATTGGTGCCGGAGGAACTTTTGTTCCAAATGCGAATGCCCCTGTTGTGGACTATGTTCCAAGTCAAGATGAGTTGGATGCCGGTATCACTGCTTTGATTTTTGAGGGCAAGCCAAATGGCGCTTGTCCGGGTGTACGTGACACTATATTAGTATACTTTACTCCGTCTCCTGTAGCTGTTGCCACGACAGGCGGAAGTGCTTGTTCTAATAATCCCGTTATTGATGTGATGGGTAATGGTAGCCAGAATGCTACTAGTTATACCTGGATTGGTGGATCAGGAACATTTGCTAATCCAAATTCTCGCAATACCCAATACACCGCATCTGCAAGTGAAGTGGCCAATGGTTCGGTTACTGTTTCATTGGTTGCCTCACGTGCTGATTGTGCTGCCGATACAGCTCAGGCGGTCTTGACCTTTAACGAGGCTCCGGTGATTGAGGCGGGAAGCAATTTGGATGTCTGTGAGAACAATCCAGTAGCACAACTCAACGCCAATATGGTGAACTCCACCTTGGGGGCTTGGACTGGTGGTGCGGGAGTTTTCAATCCTTCTGATTCTTCATTGAATGCAACCTATACCTTGGATGCCTCTGAGGTGACTGCTGGCGAAGTAGTGTTGTATTTCAATTCCGAGGGTGATGCAGGGAACTGTGTTACTGTAAGGGATTCCATTACAATCTCAGTCTTGCCATCTCCAGAAGTTAATGCTGGAACTGATATTTCGGTATGTGAGAACAACGCCAATGTTTATTTGGACGGTTCGGTAACAGGAGCTTCAGGTGCACAATGGAGTGGAGGAAGTGGTTCATTCTTGCCAAGCGCCTCTAACCTCAATGCGACTTATCAACCTACTGCTGCTGAGATTGCCGCAGGTTCATTGACCTTGACGCTCACTTCCACTGGAAATGGCTTGTGTAATGCCGTTTCTGATGAGATGGTCATCACCTTTACTCCTGCACCAACTTCGGATGCGGGAACAGATCAAACCATTTGTCGTGAGCAATCCAGCATTTCTTTGGCTGGTGTTGTCACTGTAGGAACAGGCGGTGTTTGGACTGGAGGAAACGGAACCTTTACGCCAAATGCATCGGATTTGAATGCTACTTATACACCTACAGCTACTGAATTGGCGCAGCCAAGTTTGACTTTGACGCTGACCACTTCTGGAAACCAAGGCTGTAATGCTGTGAGTGATCAGGTTGTATTCACTTTCCAAGATGCACCAATCGTTTCTGCAGGAGCTGATATTGTGGCTTGTGGTGATATGAGCAACGTTGCGCTTAGTGGTAGTGTGCAAAACGCTACTGGTGGCCGTTGGACAACGCTTGGTACAGGAACATTTACTCCTGGACGAAATAACTTGAATGCAAGCTATCAACCTTCGGCAGATGATATTGCCGCTGGTTCTGTTTTGATTGAATTGCGTGACCGAGGTACTTCAGAATGTGCGCGTGTTCGTGATACCATTCAAATCTTCTTCGAGAATACACCTGTTGTTGATGCAGGTCCAGACCGTACGCGTTGTACCAATGAACTTCCTTTCACTTTGGAGGGAACCGGTAACCCTGCGGTTTGGTCTGGCGGAACTGGAACATTCTCCAATGTGAATGATTTCAATTCTACTTATACCCCAACAGATACGGAGATTGCCAATGGGTCAGTAACCTTGACCTTGACCACTGTTGCAAATGGCACATGTCCTTCGGTCTCTGACCAAGTGACCTTCACTATTTTGCCTGCTCCAGAAGTTGAAGCAGGGGAGGACCAAACCATGTGTGGTAATGAGACCAGCATTTCATTGGCAGGTACTATTACGAATGCAACTGGTGGTCAGTGGACCACTTCAGGAACTGGTACCTTCTCCAACACAACTGATTTGAATGCTACTTACACTCCATCCACTGCAGACAAAAATGCTGGGACGGTGGTGTTGACCTTGACCAGTGTGGACAACGGATTTACCTGTCCAACGGAGTCGGATGCATTGACCTTGACCATCACTCCGCCAATTACGGTGAGTGCTGGTCCTGATTTGACGGTTTGTGAAAATGCTGATCCAGCTCAGTTGGCAGGAACTGTAACTGAGGCAACAGGTGGAGCATGGACAAGTTCTGGTTCGGGAACATTCAACCCGAGCAATACAGACTTGAATGCTACTTACACACCTTCGGCTGCTGACTTGGCTGCTGGTTCAGTAACCTTGACCTTGAATACCACTGGAAATGGAGGTTGCCCAGGTCAGTCGGACCAAATGGTCATTACTTATACACCTGCACCAACTGCGGATGCGGGAACAGACCAAACCGTTTGTGAGGATGTGGCTTCCATTAGCCTTTCTGGTTCAGTAACTGCTCCGGCTGCCGGTGGACAATGGACCACCAGCGGAACGGGAACGTTTACTCCGAATCCATTTGATTTGAACACTTCCTATGTTCCTTCTGCGGCTGATGCAGCAAGTGGTTCCATCACCTTCACATTGAACACTACAGGAAACCAAACCTGTAATACAGTGACCGATGAGGTAACGGTAACCTTTGAGCCTGCTCCAGTGGCAGATGCTGGTGCTGACCAAACGGTATGTGCGAATGTGGAATTTGTTCAGTTGAGTGGTCAAGTGGAGAACGCCACGGCAAATGTATGGACAACCTCAGGATCGGGCACCTTCTCTGATGCCAATAGTTTGGCTTCTACTTATACGCCTTCGGCGAATGACACAACGCTTGGTTTTGTAGTGTTGACCTTGACGGCCACCGGAAACACAGCTATTGGTTGTGGAACGGATGCCGACCAAGTACGCATTGATTTCACTCCGGCTCCAGTAGTGGATGCGGGTCCTGACTTCAATGTTTGTGCGGACAATAACGCCGTGCAGTTGAGTGCTACTTATACTCGTGCTACAGGTGTTTTGTGGAGCACTTTGGGTAGTGGCACTTTCTCAAACTCAACCGCTGATAATCCGACCTATTCACCATCTACGGCTGATACGACGGCTGGCAGCGTGATTTTGGTGGTGCAAGCCACAGGGATTACTGGTTGTAGTGATGTTACAGACACCTTGACCTTGACGATTAATCCTGCGCCAGTGGTGGTTGCAGGGAATGATACAACCCTTTGTGAAGGCGGAGATTTGCAGTTGAGCGGACTGGTTCAAAATGCTTTAGGAGGTATTTGGGCTACTTCTGGCACAGGAATCTTTGTGCCTTCGGCAAGCGACTTGAATGCAACTTACCAGCCTTCCCAAGCGGATATTAACGCTGGTGCTGTTAGCCTTACCTTGACTTCCCAAGGCAACGGTTTGTGTGGCGGTGTGCAGTCCAGCTTGTTGTTGACCATCCAACCGCTTCCGACAGTAAATGCTGGAACGGATGATTTGGTTTGTGCCAACACTGCAGGTGTAGCCTTGAATGGTTCTATTTCAAATGCCTCTGGCGCCACTTGGGAAACTGGTGGAACAGGTTCATTTAGCCCGAACGCTACAGACTTGAATGCGAGCTATGTGCCTTCTGCTGCTGACTTGACAGCTGGAAGCGTTCAGTTGAATTTGGTTTCAGACGTTACCGACGCATGTTCTTCCTTTGAAGATTCGGTGGTAATTACTTTCCAGCCGATGCCAATGGTTGACGCGGGTGATGATGTGACCATTTGTGAAAATGCAGACCGCTTCACCTTGAATGGTACTATTGATAATGCGACTGGAGGGATTTGGACAACTGACCACTATGGTGAGTTCTTCCCAAGCGTGGATGACTTGGATGCCGAGTTTGTCATCAACGGTAGCCATGAGGAGCAAGTAACAGCGCCTGGAACTTGGAATGTGATTTTGACTTCTCAGTCGGATGGAATTTGTCCATCAGTGTCTGACAGCTTCACTTTGGTACTTACGCCGAAGCCGGTTGTCAATGCTGGAGATGATATTGTGGTTTGTAGCAATGATTCTTCGGCCATTGCCCTCAATGATGCATCTGTTTCAGGAGCGAGCGGGGGAGTATGGTCAACTTCGGGAACAGGTCAATTCTTCCCGAATGCGGCTACGGTGAATGCCTCTTATCAGCCTTCCGCTGCTGACCTTGCTGCGGGAACCATCACCTTGAGTTTGATGAGTACTGGCAATGGTACTTGTACGCCAGTTACTGATGAGTTGGTCATCACTATTGAGCCAGGTCCAACCGCTGAGGCTGGTGCCGATGTGACCATTTGTGAAAGCAACCCAGTGGTTAACCTCAATGGCGTAGCTACCAATGCAACAACGACGACATGGTTCACCTCTTCTGGAGAAGGAACGTTCTCTCCGAATGCCAACGACCTCAATGCCACCTTTACACCAAGTGCGTCTCAGATTGCTGCCGGTGTGGTGGTGATTCGATTGGAGGTTCAAGGCGGTGCGCAATGTCCGGTAGCTGAGGATCGATTGACAGTTCTTATCGATAGAACACCTGAAGTGGATGCAGGTTCTGACTTCTCCATGTGTGAGAATGTGACTGACATCCAATTGAGCGGGACTTACGATCATACTTCAGGAATTATCTGGAGCACTCTTGGATCTGGAACTTTCGTTGATGCAACGGATGCCAATACTACCTATTCACCTTCGGCTGCTGATTTGGCAGCAGGTAATGTTCAGTTGGTGTTGACCACTCAAGCGAACGGCGCTTGTATTGGTCAGGATGACACCCTTGCTATCACGTTTACAACTAGTCCAACAGCTGATGCTGGTCCTGCAACGACTTGTGCTGATGAAAACGGCATTGACTTGCAAGGTACCGTAACTGTTGCCTCTGGCGGATTGTGGACAAGCTCAGGTTCTGGAACATTTACTGTGAATAGTGGAGACGGGTTGGATGTGACTTATGTGCCATCTGCCGCCGACATGACTGCAGGTTCTGTTCAACTCACTTTGACCACTACTGGAAATGGTACTTGTGTGCCAGCTTCGGATGTGATTGATATCAGCTTGAGCCCAGCAGCAACTGTTGAAGCGGGTACGGATCAAGTGATTTGTGCCTCTGACGTGGTAACAATTGCAGGTACGGTGAACAATGCCACTGGTGGAACTTGGACAACTTCTGGTTCAGGTAGCTTCGCAAATGCAGGAGCTTTGAACACAACATATACACCTTCGGCAAGTGATTTGGCAGGAAGCACTGTAATGCTTTACCTCACTACTACAGGGAACCCTTGTAAGCAGGTGGTGGATAGCATGAAAGTGACCTTCGCTCCAGTGCCAACCGTAGAAGCTGGACCAAATCAGTTTATCTGTGCTGACGAAAGCACCATCAATTTGGATGGAAGCTTGACTGTCGCTGGTAATGGCCGTTGGTCTACGGTTGCTGGAACGGGAACGTTCTTGCCGAATGAGAATGACCTTCAGGCAAGCTACCAGCTTTCAGCAGCGGATTTGGCTGCCGGTCAAGTGGAGTTTGTATTGGAGAGCATTTATGGATTCTGTCCTACAGTGACAGACACGATGACGCTTACTATTAATGGTTTGCCAACCATTGATGTGGGTGTGGATATCGACTTGTGTAACAACATTGCCGATACCGCTTTGACGGCAACAACTACGAATGCCACCGGAGTGATTTGGTCGACTACTGGTACTGGAACCTTCAGCCCAGACAATAATTCCTTTGTTGTGGATTATGCGCCTTCGGCTGCTGATTTGGCAGCGGGTAGCGTATTGATTAGCGCAACGACTGAAGGTTCGGCCTTGTGCCCGACAGCTACTGACCAGTTGGTGATGACTTTTGCGCCAGCGCCAACTGCTTCGGTAACCATGCCAAGTGCTTGTTCTGAAAGCGACACCATTTCATTGAGTGGTTCTTACACCAATGCTTCAGGTATTGTTTGGACAACAACTGGCGCTGGGTCATTCTTCCCAAGTGCGACCAATCCAAATGCATACTATATCAAAGGTGCAGGTGAGACTGGTTCTGTTGACTTCACCTTGACGACCACGGGTAATGGCGTATGTGCTCCGGCTACTGCAGTTGGAAGCATCAACCTTACTCCGTTGCCTAAGGCCGATGCAGGTATTGATGATATCGTCTGTGTGGTTTCCCCACAAATTAGCTTGAATGGTTCCGTGGTGAATGCTACGGGTGGTACTTGGACCAGTATGGGCTCAGGAAGCTTCGGCAATGCCAATGCTTTGAATACAACCTATAATCCTTCTGCTACTGATATAGCTTCTGGAAGTGTTCAGCTTGTCTTGACGACAACAGGCAATGGAATCTGTGCTTTGGATACAGATACCGTAGAAGTTACCATTTCAGATAAACCAACCGTTGATGCGGGTCCGGATGTGCAGTGTGCGATTGGCGATACCATTCAGTTGGGTGCTAGAATCACAGATGCGACTGGTGCTACTTGGACGACCTCAGATGGTACGGGAATATTCTTCCCTTCTGCCAACCAAGCTTATACTTCGTATTTGCCAAGTGCGGCGGACTTCGCCAGTGGAGATATCAACTTTACAGTAACTACGACTGGAGGGTGTACTGATGAGAGCCAGAACATTCAGATGTATTTTGTCCAGCCTCCAATTGCTGATGCAGGTTCTGACAACTCATTCTGTGAGACAGTAGACGATTTTGACATTACTGGTCTTGTAGGTGTAAATGACTTGGGGTGGTGGACAACCCTCGGTGATGGTGTCTTTGCAGATACGTTGAGCCTTGTTGGCAACTATACGCCATCTGATGATGAGAAGGCGAGGGGATATGCCGACTTGGTGTTGAACTCGAAGAAAAACGCAAGTTTCTGTCCTATTGCTCAGGATACGCTTCGAATTGATTTCGAGCATTTGCCAACAGTGGACGCAGGCCCTGCGGAAATCTGTTCGGACCAAACGGATATTCCATTGAGTGCAACTTATACCAACGCCTCTGGTGTGGTATGGTCTCATAATGGAAGCGGTTCCTTCAACCCAGTGAATGGTGCTATCACCGATTACCGAGTTGGAGCTGGTGAAACCGGCGTGGTTACCGCAACAGTTACTACCCAAGGAGAGGTATTGTGTCCTGCCACAACTGACCAAGTAGAAATTACCATCCAGCCAATGCCGTTGGCTGATGCTGGAGCTGACTTGGAGGTTTGTGATAATGTGACCGATGTGCCATTGACTGGTACGGTGACCAATGCGACTACTGGAACATGGACAACCACTGGTTCGGGTACATTTACCGATGCCAATGCATTGAGTACTTCTTACCAGCCATCCGCATCGGATATTGCTTCTGGTACGGTGGTCTTGTCCTTGACAACTACGCACGATGTGTGTATGAATCACACGGACCGTGTAACATTGACTTTCACACCTTCGCCAACAGTTAGTGTGGCTGATACTACAATCTGTACTACTTCGGATGATATTGTGTTCTTCCCGACCAGTTCTGATGCGATTGCTTACAACTGGACAACTTCTGGTGCTGGTAGCTTCGTGGATGCCACCAATGAGAACGGCAACTATGTGATTGATGCTTCCGATTATTCGGCGGGTTCATTCACTGTAACAGTAACCGTTCAAGGTGATGGTGTTTGTACCGATGTAAGCGACAACGCAACCGTGACCATCAACCAAGGTCCAACCTTGTCGGCTACGCCTGAAATTAGCTGTGCGGATATTGCCGGTACCCAGTTGGATGCGACCTACACGGACGCTACTGGTGTACGATGGAGCACTTCAGGTTCTGGTTTGTTTACTCCAGACTTTACTTTGGATAACCCATTGTATATCCCATCTCCAGATGATGAGTTGCAGGCAAGTGTTGACTTGTATGTAGAAACCACAGGCAATGGCCTTTGTGAGCCTGCCCGTGATACGGTGAGCGTTTACCCAGTATCCCCACCGAGCTTGGTGGCCACGGCAGTTGCCGATACAGTTTGTGCGGGAATTGCAGGTGTGAGTTTGGATGCTGATATGGAAGATGCCACTGGTGTGATTTGGAGCACCAACGGCACCGGTACTTTCGATGACAACACTTCATTGACTCCGGTATATGAGCCATCCGTTCAGGATACGACCAATGGTTCGGTCATCTTCTTCGTGGAGACTACTGGCAATGGAACTTGTAAGCCAGCTTACGATACGGTTCAAGTTGGATTCAGCTCCGAGCCTGTTGCAAGCGTGGACTTGGCAGACCAATCCATTTGTGCCTCCCAGAATGAGGTTGATTTGGAAGCTTCCTTCCGCAATGCGACTGGCGGATTGTGGACAACGCTTGGTTCGGGAATCTTCTCACCAACCGATGTCGTTACGAATCCTGCCTACCGCTTAAGCGCTGATGATAAATCTAACGGCTCTGTACAGGTTGTATTCCAGACTACTGGTCAGCGATTCTGTCCTCCGGCCACTGACACCTTGAACATCACCATCCAGCCATTGCCGATTGTGGATGCTGGTGTGGATACCTTGGATGTTTGTGAGACTGATAATGTCATCAACTTGAATGGTACGGTGACAAACGCTACTGGCGGAACTTGGACAACTACGGGTAACGGTACCTTCTCCGATGTAACGGATTTGAATGGTACTTATACCTTGTCTGATAATGATATCGCCGACAGCGTAGTTGTCTTGACCTTGACCAGCACAGGCAATGCCTTGTGTGAGGCCGAGACAAATAACCTACGTATTCATGTGGTGCCAATGCCAGTGGCTAATGCTGGAATGGACGAAGGCTTCTGTGCCGATATCGACTCGGTGTTCTTGAATCCTTCTTTGGAGACTGCTGTAAGAGGAGAATGGCAGACCATGGGAACGGGAACGTTCTCTGCGGATAGCAGTGCCTATGTGCCATCAAATGCAGATAAGACTGCTGGTTCTGTGAACTTGGTGTACGAGGCCTTCCCTTATGGAAGCTGTACTTCTGATTTTGATACGGTGACCTTCACTTTCCGTCCGGTGCCTTCGGCTGATGCTGGAGATGACTTGGTGGTTTGTGGTGATACGGCCGGAGTGTTTATCTCAGGTAGCTTCACCAATGCTGGAAACGGCGGATGGACCACAACTGGTTCTGGTGTGTTCCTTCCGATGAAGGATTCCATCAATGCCACTTACCGTCCATCGGATGCGGACATCGAATTGGGTCAAGTTGGCTTGGTGTTCCGAACTACCGGTAACGGTATTTGTGCCTCGGCTCGTGATACCTTGGTGCTGGACATCAACCCAGTGCCGGTGTTGGATGCCGGACAGCGTCAGACCATCTGTGCTGACCAGCCATTGGTTGACTTGAGCGGTAGCTATACAGGAAACGGTTCGGTACGATGGACAAGCCCAACGGGTGGAACATTTGCCAACAATGCCGATACCGTAACTACTTATGCGATTACTGCACAGGACATCTCGGCTGAGACAGTAACCTTGACCTTGACTTACACTGATGCAGGTCTTTGTAAGCCACAAACGGATGAGGTGACCATTACCATCCTTCCAACTCCTGTGGTGGATGCAGGTCCAGATTTGACCTTCTGTGCGGACGTTGGAACCTTCGATATCAGTGGTTCTGTGGAGAATGCTGGTGGAGGCGTTTGGAACGTGAACGGAGATGGTTCCTTTATCCCATCAGAAGACAGCTTGGAGATTACCTACTATGTGGCTCCAGTGGATACGGCTCAAGGAAGCTTGACCTTCGTGTTGACCAGTACTGACAACAAAGGCTGTATGCCAGTTTCGGATACTGTGGAAATCACGCTGACGCCGACACCGAAAGTGATGACCTTCGGGGATACCACTATCTGTACCTTGGAAGATTCTGTACAGATTTCGGGTGACATTACGGTAGCGAGTGGTGGAATGTGGAGCACGAATGGTACGGGTATCTTCGCTCCAAGCTCCGCTGATTTGACCACCTATTATTACCCATCAGCCAAGGACAGAAACTTGGGTCAGTTGACCTTGACCTTGACTTCGACTGGTAATGGTTTGTGTAATGCCTACGAGGGTACAAGCATCGTAACCTTCGTTACGCCTCCGACGGTAAATGCTGGAACTGACCAGACCATTTGTGCGGATGCTGATACGATTTATTTGCAAGCTGACTCGGATGCCTCGGGCATTGTTTGGTCAACGACTGGTACAGGAGCATTTGTGCCGGATGCCAATACCTTGAAAGCATCTTACGTGATGACTGCCGAGGATACGGTAGCAGGTGGAGTTGCCTTTACCTTGCAAACTGACCCGACACAATACTGTGCAAGCGTAAACGATAAGGTGGTTTACACCATTAACCCAGCGCCAAAAGTGGATGCGGGTATTCCGGTTACGGTTTGTGCCGACACGGCTGGCATTGAGTTGAATGGCTCGGTGATGCACGCCACAGGCGGACTCTGGAGCACGACTGGTTCTGGAACATTCAAACCTACGACCAGCGACTTGGGTGCAACTTATGTTCCTTCGGTAGCTGATACAGCAAACGGAAGCGTGAACTTGGTGTTGACAAGTTCTGGAGCTGGCAAGTGTAAGGCTGTGATGGATACGGTAACCATCACCATTGATCCAGCGCCAGCGATTACCGCTGACCAAGCTCGTTACTGTAAGGATGAGACTGGTGGAATGTTGAGTGGCTCTTCACTCCATGCTGGAGGTATCTCATGGACAACTGCTGGTGGTGGTATCTTCACCCCAAGCGCCTTCGGCGACACAGTTTCTTATGTGCCTTCGTTGGATGAGGTTGATGCCGGTGAAAGCTACATCACGTTGACCACTGAAGCGACAGGGCTTTGTAAGCCAGTTTCGGAAACCGTTCGTTTGATCATCAAAGATTTGCCTACGGTGAATGCAGGCCCAGACTTGATTCACTGTGACAACGATGAGGTGTTCTTGGTAGGTGAGGTGGACATCAACGCTACTTCGGTTTGGTTGAACGCCAGTGGCGATACAGTGAGCTTCCCTGAAATGCTTGATGCTGATATGGAGTATGTCTTGGCTGTGTTGGATAACCAAGGTTGTCGAAATGCTGATACGGTTGCTGTAAGCCGTATCCCACGCATCGACTTCAACCTTGATCCATTGACCTGTCACAACTTGGGTGAAGTGTTTGACACCGATCCACAAGGTGATATCGCTAATGGTAACTTCGAGTGGTTCGTGAACGGAACAATTCAGAACCGCAATGCACCGACCATCGAGGCCAATACAGCAGGTTCCTATGTGGTTGTTTACAACGAGGGGAACTGTACTACAATCGATTCTACCTACTTGCGAGGTAATCCGAAGTTGTACAGCCAAGACTGGATCATGTGTGAGGACGATACCTTGGAGATTCGTACGACGAACCAAGCGAATGTCACTTACGATTGGTCGCCGAAAGGAAACATCATCTCAGGTGATGGAACCAACAAGATTCAAGTATCTGTCAACACCATTACCACCTTCTTGGTGACTGGCACGGACCAGTTCGGTTGTATTGGAATGGATACCATCTTGGTGGAGACACGTCAGGTGCCAGAGTTGGAGATTGTAGGTGGCGAGGCTTGTGACCAAGACACCGTGCTCTTGGATGCTACGCCATCGAACATCACTGATCCATTGGAGAAGTACACTTGGTATAAGGATGGTCAGTTGCTTGAAGATAGTTTGGCTGTCTATGGAGCTGTGAACACTGGTACTTATAAAGTGGAGTACAGCATCGGCGAATGTATGCGTTCAGATACTGCCGACTTGTTGTTCAACCCATTGCCAGTGGCAGATAACGTGGATCGTGTTCCGTTCTGTCCGGATGACACCATTGCCATCTTGGATGCCGGACCAGCCTACACTTACTACTGGTACCATGATGAGTCGACATCGCAAATCGTTGAGGTTGATCTTCCAGATGTATATCCAGTTGATTTGATCAACGAGTTCAACTGTAAGATTACTGATACCTTGATTGCTGAGAGGGCTTGTCCTCCACAAGTAGTCTTCCCGAATACCATTACTCCGGATTGTGCTTGTCCAAACGGATATTTCGGACCAGCCTTTAAGGATGTCGGTAAATTCCAGATGTGGGTGTACAACCGTTGGGGTGAGGTGATGTTCTATACCGAGGACCCTGATGAGCACTGGGATGGTACTTACCGTGGGGAAGTTGTTCCAGTAGGTGTTTATCCATGGAGAGCGAACTGGGAAGGTGATAGCGATGAGTACAAAGGGCCGTTCGACGCCCAAGGAAAAGTGACTGTAGTACGATAAATCGTACATTGAAATAGATGAAAAAAGGAGACTTCATTTGAGGTCTCCTTTTTTGTTTTTCCGGATTGAATGATGAGTTTAAGCGAACTTTTCAACAAACAATTAAGTCATGCAACCACTTGTCCCATACCTCATGTTTGAAGGCGACTGCGAGGAAGCCCTTCACTTTTACAAAACCCTTTTTGGGGGTGAGATTGAAAACTTAAGCCGTTTTAAGGATGGCCCAATGGAAACGCCAGACGCCTCCAAAGAAAAAGTGATGCATGCTGAATTCACCTTCTGGGGTGGAAAGGTTATGGTTTCAGATACGCTAAAGGAAGCAGAATATACTACGCCAGCAGTGGCTGGAAATGTTCATCTTAGTCTTAGTTTTAAAAATACCTCGACAATGAAGGAGGTCTTCGAAAAGTTGAAGGAGGGAGGCAAGGTGACCATGGACCTTCAGGAAACATTTTGGGGAGACCAATTTGGGATGGTCCAAGATAGATTTGGCATCCAATGGATGTTATCAGCAAAAGAAGATTAGAGAAGTCATTTTTTAAATGAAAAAGTAGCCCCCGATGAAGCATTGATAATTTGCTTCATCGGGGATTATTTATGTTTGAGAGACGGAGCTTTTATGCAGCCCTTTGGTTCATGTTTCTCCAAGTAGGTACAATGATATCACGGGTAAATTCTCGGAAGGTTAGACCAAGGTCTGCCTCTTCAGTTCCTCTTCCAACTTCATGGGTATAGCGATCACTGTTGAGGAACTGGTAAAGCTCAACCATTTTGACAGCAGCCTTCGAGGGGATCTCCATTTGTTCTAATCCGCGAATTGCATTCTCTCGATTGCTCTGAACATAGCGAAGTTCCGGCCGATCAATCTCTTCAGCCATGATGGTGGTCATCTGCTTCATGCTCAAATCTTCAGGGCCGTGAAGCTCTTCAATATTTTTCCCAATGATTTCTGAGCTTATCAACCATTCGGTAGCGGCTTTGGCAACGTCATGGGTGGAAACTACAGGAATTGGTTTGTTTGGGTTCAGAGGGGAGGAGATAATATTTTGGGTTTGTACCATATGAAGCATGGATACCATGTTCTCCATGAAGAATCCACATCGCAAATGGGTGACATTTAGGAAGTCAATCTCATTCAGGGCATTTTCCAGATGATTCAGACCAACGATAAAACCTGTGCCTTCTGTCAGTTCTGCGCCCAGACTACTCAGTGAAACTGCCGTCTCAATCTTATTTGCTTTGATTGCCTTGGCAATAGCATGACAGGCTTGATCTTGAAACTCCATCGGGTTTTCCTCGTCGTAGGGAGTTGGAAGCATGCAGAATACGCCAGACACGTTTTGAAGTGCCTTGGTCATAAAGCTGGTATCACAAATATCTCCGCAGGCAAGGTCGGCTCCCATTTGCTGTAGGTCTCGCAATCTTTCAGGATGACGCGCAATGGCGCGCACTTCCATGCCTTCATCTATTAATCGTTCAGCAACCTGCCTTCCGACATGGCCACTGGCTCCTATAATGGCGTACATAATGGTAGTCGTGAAATGGACACTTTTTTTCGTATGAACGAAGAGAAAGAAGGTTACGTTTTACGCGTTCCTTTGAATGACATGCATTAGCGATAAAGTCATTCATTGGCTCGGTTAGCGAAGGAGATAGACCAAGCTGACTGGTTTAGCTTAGTGTTTTTCTTTTGCTTCTTTGTTAGTGAGGGCCTCGGACTTTGCTGACACGTAAGGAATTGATAAATTTGCCGATTCAGTTAACAGTGGATAATTGTCAGGTGATGATGGAAAGGGTTATCCTGCCCTCCAAACCGGTCGCCATTTTCCCACACTGTTAACTGTTAACTGTTAACTGACAAGTCATGTTTGATAATCTTAGCAATAAACTCGACCGCGCTTTTAAGACCCTGAAAGGGGAAGGCCGTATCACGGAAATTAACGTTGCCCAAACCATTAAGGAGATTCGTAGGGCTTTGGTAAATGCCGATGTAAACTACAAGGTAGCCAAAGACATTACCGAGCGAATCAAGGATGAGGCGATAGATCAAAAGGTTTTGATTGCCGTTAAGCCTGGTGATTTGCTTGTTAAGATTACATCGGACGAGTTGGCCAAGTTGATGGGTGGAACCAAAGAGGATATTGACCTCTCTGGAAATCCAGCTGTCATTTTGATGTCAGGTTTGCAGGGTTCTGGTAAAACCACCTTTACGGGTAAGCTTGCCAATATGCTCAAGGACAAAGGCAAAAAAGTGTTGATGGCGGCATGTGACGTTTACCGTCCTGCGGCGATTGACCAGCTTAAGGTTCTTGGTGAGCAAATCGGTGTCGAGGTTTATTCTGAGGTAGACAATAAGAATCCAGTAGAGATTGCCCAAAATGCCATCCAGCATGGTCGTCAGATGGGAGCGAAGGTGGTCATCATCGATACCGCCGGTCGTTTGGCCATCGACGAGCAAATGATGGATGAGATTGAGCGCGTTAAGAAAGCAATCAATCCTTCTGAAACATTGTTCGTGGTGGATGCCATGACTGGTCAGGATGCCGTAAACACAGCCAAGGTCTTTAACCAACGCATCAACTTTGATGGGGTGGTGCTTTCCAAGTTGGACGGTGACTCACGTGGTGGTGCGGCGCTTTCCATCCGCAACGTGGTGGAGAAGCCGATTAAGTTCATCTCCACAGGGGAGAAAATGGACGCTATCGACGTGTTCCACCCTGAGCGTATGGCTCAGCGTATTTTGGGAATGGGTGACGTACTTTCCCTTGTTGAGCGTGCACAGCAGGCTTACGACGAGGACGAAGCACGTCGCTTGAGCAAGAAAATCCGTAAGAACCAGTTTGACTTCAACGACTTCTTGACGCAAATTCAGCAAATCAAGAAGATGGGTAACATCAGCGACTTGGTGGAAATGATTCCAGGTGCCAGCAAGGCCCTTCAAACCCAAGACGTGGAAATCGAGGATGATGCCTTCAAGCCAATCGAGGCCATCATTCACTCCATGACTCCTAAGGAGCGCGCTAATCCAGAAATTTTGAACAGCAGCCGTCGTCGCCGTATCGCAGCGGGTAGCGGAACCAGCGTGGAGCAAGTGAACAGTCTGTTAAAGCAGTTCCAAGAAATGCGCAAGGTGATGAAGAAAATGAGCAAGTTCATGGACGGCAAGAAAAACCTCTCCAAGTTGATGGGAGGTGGCATGGGTTAATGCTAAATATTTAAAAGTCAGGTCTTAGACTTAAAAAAGCGATGCGTCAGCAAGCATTTTAGGTCTAAGGCCTTTCCTCAAAAAGGCGGTTAATGGGCTGTTAAGGCTGAAAAAAAGGGCTTAACCCTTTGGTAAAATAAAATAGCTTTCTACCTTTGTAACCGTTCCGAGAGGGACGCCTAGATGGTCTCGTGGCCGAGTGGCTAGGCATCGGTCTGCAAAACCGAGTACAGCGGTTCGAGTCCGCTCGAGACCTCCATCCAAAACCCGCAAGTGGCACTTAGCTCTTGCGGGTTTTTTGTTTTGGTTCACCCTAATTTTCAGGGGATTGAACCAAGGCAGGGGTAAAAAGTGTTTCCCCGATACAACTCTGTAAATTCATGTGTCGTTAGGCAGTCAGTGAGGAGGAATAGAAAAAAGGGAAGGTAAATGAAGAAAGTTATAGCTGTGGTATTGGTAGCATTGGCAAGTTTGGTAGTGTTCTTTGGCACTGGCAGTTTTTCCAATCCAGAGGACGTGATGGACGCTGTGGTGGCACAGAGCCGTCTATCTGAAGCTCAGCGCGACAGCATCGCCCAGATGTTCGAGCAGGAAACCATCGAAGACCTTGACAAATACCTTGAGAATGCGGAACGCAACCATCGTTTTCATGGTGGGGTGCTGGTAGGCAAGTCAGGCAGGGTCATTTTCGAAAAGGCATACGGCTCCGCTAATCCTGCGGATAAGGATACCTTGGAAGTGGATGACGTCTTTCAGTTGGCATCAGTGAGTAAGCAGTTTACTTCCGTGGCCATCATGATGCTTAAGGAGCAGGGGAAAATCAACTTTGATGACAGCTTGAGGACTCATATTCCTGAATTGCCAGACCTCTATGATGCGATTACCATTCGTCATTTGCTCAACCATACTTCGGGCTTGCCTGAATACTTTTACTTGTTGGAAGCTTTCCGAGAAGGTGAGGTTCCAGCGACCAATGACGACGTCATTAGGTTGATGTCCGAAAAGAAAATTTGGCCTGCTTTTAAGCCAGGAGTGCGCTTCAAATACCGCAATACCAACTATGCGCTGTTGGCCTCCATTGTGGAGCGATTGAGTGGAAAGTCTTTTTCCCAGTATGTTAAGGATGAAATGTTCACGCCATTGGGCATGAAGCATACATTTGTCTATAGCCATGCGGATGATACCACCGAGTATCCAGAGCACCTGGCAGGTTATCAACGTTGGAGAAGGACTTATTTGGAGATTCCACAAAGGCGCCATGACGGCGTGGTGGGCGACAAGAATGTCTATTCCAATTTGAAGGACTTGCTCATTTGGGACTGGGCGCTACAGACCAATCAGTTGGTTTCCGCGACAACCATGAAAGAGGCGACTACACCTGCCAAATTGAAAAATGGCAATATGGCGCCGTACGGTTTTGGTTTCCGCTTCCATCGTGACGGAAGGAAGATTGACACCGATGTCATTTACCACCCAGGACTTTGGAATGGTTTCCGTACCAATTTGACCCACTTCAAGAAGGACTCCATCACGGTTGTGGTCTTGACGCACACTCAGAACCGCGCTAAAGGCATTATCACCAAAAGGGTGGAGGAAATAGCTTCTGAGGAAGGAGGATTGGATAGAGGCTGTGTGTTGGCCTTCAAAGTGATTGACGGAGGGAAGCTTTCCCGCAAGGAAAAGAAAACCGTAGCCAAATGTGAGGACGAATGGCTGGAAACTATCGGTTTCCTACATCGCTATGGATTAAACATTGAGGCCGACCGAATGCTCAAAGCTTATTCTCCAGACCAGCATAAGATTGTGGCAAGCAATCCTTGATGGTTCGCTAAACAATGAAACACCTTTACTTTTTGGCCATTGTGCCCACAGAACCGCTTCTGTCTTCTCTTCAAGAGGAGAAGGAGCGGTTCTCTGCTTTATACCATACATCCCATGCGTTGAAATCCCCGCCTCATATTACTCTTTACAAGCCTTTTCGGTGGGAGGATGAGCAAGCGTTGATATCTAAATTGGAGGAAGCGGTAAAGGATATGCCTTCGTTTGCCTTGAACTTGAAGGATTACGGCGCTTTTGCACCAAGGGTCATTTTTGTAGATGTGGAGGGTTCCGAAAAGTTGGGTATGCTCAAAAATGCCGTGGAGGAAACCATGGCTGATGCATTGCAGGTAGAAAAAGAACATCGTCCATTCGCCCCACACTTGACTTTGGCCCATAAAGACCTGTCTCCTCAAAATTTTAAAAAGGCTTGGCACGAGCTCAAAGAAAAACCCTTCCAAGCTTCGTTTGAGGTAGAAGGGTTCTGGTTACTGAAGCACAACGGAAGAAAATGGGAGATGGATCGGTTTATTAATCTTTCTTCTTTTTCACATTAAACCGATACCCAATAAAGGTTTTAAACTTCCCTAATCCGTATCTAAGGTGTTGGTTTTCGGGAATGAAAAAATAAAGGCGCTCGGAGGTGAGTTGCATCCCACAGAAAAAGCGGTCTCCATTGTATCCAATCGAATTGATGGACTGGATGCGAAGGGCTGGCCGAATATAGGAGAAGGTTCGGAACTCTGGATCTTCTGTTTTTAACGTTCCTCCAGACAAAGCTACTCCAGGAAGAAGGGAGAGGCTAAGGTAGAAATGCTTCTTATAGACAAAAGTATAGGCGTAGCCCGATGAAACTCCCAATGAGAGAATTTGATAGTCTGTCAATTGTAGGTTTTCGTTGAACTTCCCTCTTAGGTTGGGTGGAATGAGGTTGGAATCTGCTTGGGCGGAGTTCATCGTAAAGAAGGGAGCAAGCATGATGGACCCCTGACTTTTTAGTTGAATGCGGTCCATCATCTGAACAGCACGCAACGAAAACCTCTCCTTGTTAAAAGCGTAGAGGGCTTGAATCTCCAAGAAAATGGTGACAAAATCTCGTCGTTGAGGCAGAGGACTGGAAGGTGTTGGGCCTGGAAACACCTTGCTTCGTTCATTTTGGTAGTAACCACGGTAAATCTGGAGGTCAGCGCTCAAGGTGCCAATGTTGAGGTACAAACTCCCCTGAAAATCCAGACGATTGGTTTGTCCATAATACCTATCATCCTGACTCAGAAAAGTCGGTTCAACGGAAACATCCAAGCCCGCCATTTTATAAGTAAAGCCCAAACCAATGCCGTAGGAGATGTTTGGCAGGTAGGTGACGTTGGATGATGATGGCCGATGATTGAGCTGTTGGTGGGTATATTTTAGAATCGCATAGGTCTTCAAGGACAGCAAATGCTGATAAGAGCCCACATAATTTGTGTCATAGTCTCCAGTGTGTTTTACGGTCGGTGTGGGTTCATATTGAGCAAGCCCTAATTGGCTCGCCAAAAGAAATCCCAACAGTAAAACGAACCGAAGTAATTTTTCGCCGAAAAGCCCCCAACATGGTGCCGTTTGTCCTCGTAAGGTCAAAGTATGTGGAAAAGCTTTTCGTTGAGTCATTGTAAAAACTGTCTGTGGGTGCTGATGAACGCCTTGCTCGTGTTCACGGCCTATGCACAACCATCTTATACGGCAAATGATCAGGTGAAGGCTTACGACGAGCCCTTTCTCTACGGTTCAAACATGGGCTATTTCTCGGGTTGGACGGATGAGCAATTAGCCGAAATATTGGCGGGAAAACCCTCTGAAGGAATTGATGGGGTGGGAGTTCATACGCTTCGTCCGACATTGCCTGAGGACTTTTTGGAGCAATGGGGCTATAACATTCGTGTTGACGCCTTCAACTATTACATGAGTCTGGGGATTAAGGAAAACACGGTGTTTTTGGAAGGGCCTTCAGAGGCGCATCGTTCCACCGAAAATCACTGTGCCCAAGCGCAATCCAAATTATTCAAAAACCTCTATGAACCCATTTGGGATGGAGGCCTGAACGGCACGCCATATAATGATCAGAACTACTTTGCCAGCTACGTTTACAAAACGGTGTCGCAGTACAAGGGAAAAGTCCGTTTTTGGGAAATTTGGAACGAGCCAGATTTCACCAATAGTTCCTTTGGCTGGCAAGGCCCAGAGGTGGGAGATAGCTGGTGGAATAAGGATCCAGCGCCCTGTGATTTGCCGAATACTTATGCGCCCATCCAATATTACATTCGTCAGCTTCGCATTGCCTACGAAGTAATAAAAACCGTTGATGAGGATTCCTATATAGCGGTTGGAGGTCTTGGTTATGCCAGTTTTTTGGATGCCATTCTTCGGAATACCGACAATCCCGATGGTGGAAAAGTGACCAATGCTTATCCACAAAAAGGAGGAGCTTATTTTGATGTGATGAGCTTCCACGCTTATCCACAATTCGAGCAATCGGTGAAGCTAAAACGAAATTCTGACCAAGCCGTGCAGGGTACGCTGGACATCATGCAACGATTTCAGGATGTCCTTGAGAACCGTGGCTATGATGGAAATACCTATCCCAAAAAAGTTTGGTTGCTGACCGAAACGAATATTCCGCGCAAAGCTTTTGGCGATGATATTGGCGGATTGGAAGTTCAGAAAAACTACCTCATGAAAATGATGGTGAAGGCGCAGGAAGCAGGAATTGCCCAAGTGTATTCCTATTCCCTCGCCGATGTGGGCGATTATGCCTCAGCGGTGTCTGGCTTTCAGTTGATGGGGCTTTATGAAAACATTTCGAACAAAGGCCCTTCCCAGATTCAGGCGACGGGAGGAGGGATGGCCAATAGGTCTTTGTGGATGGTGCTGGAAGGTGCCCGTTTCCAACAGGAAAGGACATTCACCTTGGCTCTGCCCAATGGGGTGGAAGGATTGACTTTTTTAACCAAGGACGGCCATTATGCCTATGTCCTTTGGGCAAAAACTCAGCAGGATAGAAGTGAGTCCGCTTCGGGGAGCTACACCTTTCCTGCGTCCATGAATGTGGGCCAATTGGACCTTTATCGTTGGGATTTCTCCCAGAATCTATCCGTGGAAAAAACTTCAGGAACTGACATTCCCTTGTCAGGAAGCCCCATTATTTTAGTGGAAAATGAGATTCAAAGTCTTAGCCTTGAAACCAAGGAGCAAATCAAAGTTTATGCAGTTCCAAACCCAAGTGCGCAACGTACGGAGGTAAACTTCACTTTGACGACTTCGGATTATTGTTCGCTTCAGATTCGGGATGCCCAAGGAAATCTGGTGCGAGAGGTTTTGGAGGATGAGTTTATGAACCAAGGCCACCACAAGCTGTCCGTGGATATTTCAGACTTAACAAAAGGGGTGTATTTGATTCGGCTGGTGACAGGTGAAAAAATGGTGGTGAGCTATTTGGTGGTGCAGTAGGGGCGGACCTATGTGTCCGCCCATGGTGTTTTGAGGCTGTCTCAAATCTACCCTGAGACAGCCTCTTCTTTTTTTATATCTCTTGGCTAACCTAAAGATTTATCTGTCTTGATTTCCTCTGTTGTCAGGCGCCAAGCTGATATTGGATGTAAGGCTTGTTTTGTACTTCTGAAAGGAAGTTTTTAAGCCCCAACCTAGCCCACTTATCCAAGTTGTGTGCAATGGCCAACAAGCCAATTTCGATTGAGACCTTTTTCAGTCCTCTGAGGAAAAATCTTCTGAAGCCCTTGTTGCCCTTCAAATTTCCAAAGACGGCCTCGATGTCCGCCGGACGTTTTTTTCTCCTTTTTACTCCCTCCTCACTTAGGAGTTTTTTACGGGCAACTTGCTTTAGCCTGTTTAGATTGTGATTCACTTCGATTACCCTGTTGCCTTGTTGGTTGTGGCAGACAGCCCTGATAGGGCAACCGTGACAGTTTTTGGCTTTATAGCGGGAGATTGTCTGTTTAAAACCTGTTGAGGTTTCTCTCTGGTAGTCGCCTAAATGCCTCATCTCTTGTCCCATCGGACAGTAAAGGCAGTTTTTATCGGCGTTGAAATGAAGCTTGCCCGAGTCCCTAAGGTTGTCTTTCCTGGAGGATGCCTGTTTCTGCTCCTTGTGGAAATAATTGTATTTGACAAAGGCTTGGATGCCGTCCTTCTCCAATCTTGTGTAGTTCTCCTCGGAACCATAGCCCGCATCGGCGGTGATTGTTTTAGGAAAGATGCCGTGGGCCTCCCGGAAGCTGTCCAGATGATGGGGAAGTGTAGTGGTGTCAGTCGTTTTCTGGTAGAGGTCGTAGTTGGTGATAAACTGGTCCTTGGAGGTCATCTGCACATTATAGCCAGGTTTGAGCTGGCCGTTTTGCATGTGGTCGTCCTTCATGCGCATGAAAGTGGCGTCGTTGTCAGTTTTCGAGAAGCTGTTGCGCTCACCAAGGATCTCCTCTTTCTGTTGGTACTCCTCCAGCTTGTCAGGCCAGTTTTTCTTGGCGTAGGTGACTTTTTGCCTGACTTTCTTGTCCGTGGTGTCCTTGTTCTGTGCCTTGAGGTTTTTGTCGATTTTGTTAATCGTCTTGCGGACCTCCTCTGGGTCAAGCGTGGAGAAATCTGCCGGACGATCCTGGGCCATCTCCTCCTTACAGACGGATTCGGCGTAGTCCCATAGCTCTTCGAGTTGCTCGTAGATCCGCTCCTTGTTGCGCTTTACTGCTTTGCCCCAAACGAAGGTGTAGCGGTTGGCGTTCGCCTCGATCTTCGTGCCGTCGACATAAGCGTCTTTCAGGCCCACATGCCCCGATTCGACAAGAAGTACGACCACTTCCGAAAAGATCGTCTTGACTAGGTCCTTGAGTCGCTCGCCACGGAAACGGTTGATGGTGTTGTGGTCGGGGGTGCTCATGCCAGCCAACCACATGAAATGGATGTTTTCTTGAAGGGCCGCTTCAATCTTACGACTTGAGTAGATGTTCCTCAAATAGGCGTAAACCAAGACCTTGAGCATCATACGGGGATGGAAGCTCGACGTACCACCTCCCTTGTAGCGTTCTAAAATCGGCTTGAGGTTGATTTGGTCGATTACGCGGTTCACCACTCGAACAGGGTGGTGCTCGTCAATCAGATCGGACAGGTTCGGTGGAAACAAAACTGTTTGTCCTGGTTCATATTGCTTAAAAGTCTTCTTGGAATGGGCCATCCTCAAAGCTAACAATCTGATAAAAATGAAAAGAGGCTGACTCAACTTTTGAGACAGCCTCCTACAACGGAAATCTTAAACCGCCTGAAGAGCATTCACCTCATCCACCAACAACTCATAATAAGGCTTGTTATACATCTTGGCTTTGAGCCAACAATAGAACGTCATGGCCTGAAGGTCCTCGGCCTCCCAGTATTCCATGGAGCCTTCCACCAACTTGATGAACTCATCCGTGTGAGCGATGTGTGGTCTGTTGTTCAATCGCTTGATGATGGAAAGGAAGGTTTTGATACGTTTGTAAAGAGGGCGCTCAAACAGGTTTTTATACGTCCTTTCTAAGGAACGGATGCGGGTTTCTACCACATCTGGATTACCGAGTTCAAAATGGTTGAGGATTTCCAACAACTGTTTCTTCATCAGCCATTCCTTGCCCATCAGCTTCGCATAATGAGCGTCGGATTCATCGAGCTTCATGCCGTTCACCAAGGCTTTTTCATATTCATGGCGATAGAAATAGTTGATGCTCAGGTGGACGTAAGTGTTGTAGAGGTCGGGTTTGTTCAAGAACGCCTCTTTTTGTTCCAAGGACTTTTCAAGTAATTCCACGCATTCATCAACCTTGCCCAAATAGGATTTAATCACAGCCATTAAGAGATTCCATTTCTGGTAATACTCCTTGTAATAGCGTTTTCCATGCGCCTGAAGAGCATCCCAAAGCAGGTTTGCAAAGGTTTCCGCATCCTTGAATTTACGTGAACGGAAAAGGGTGTGCGCCATGATATAGAGCAGACGCACCTTAAGGTGATGGTTGTAGGCGTTGAAGCGATTGTCTTCCTCCAATTTTCGGTACACCTCCAAGATGTAGGGCAGGAAGCTGTGGAAATCCTTACGGGCCAAGGCAACACTTCGTGAAATCTCAATGAGGTGAAACTGAAGTTTTAGGTCTTTTTCAACCTCCTCGGTAAGGTTATAGGCTTGCAGGGTTTCACGCACCAACTTATCCAAGTCCAGTTCCTTTCCTTGCTCCAAGGATTTGTTCAGTCGGTGACGGATAAGGTAATTCGCGGTTTTAGCATTTTCCTCTACGGCCAACAGTCGTTGGCATTCCTGCTTTTTTTCAATCAATTCCTCAATGGGAACAGCCCGCTCGCTCAGGGAGTATTCGATGCCCAAACTGTAAAGTTTATTGAGCAGGTGATGGTCATTGGCCTTCTGGCCCATTTCTTCCGTTTTTCGGAAAAAATGCCACGCTGATTCTTCACGCTTCTGCTGAAGTAAAAACTTGGTGAGTGAAAGTCCGCTGGCCAGTTTGGCGTCCATGGTAGGATCCTGACGCATCTGGCGAATGTGGATAAACTCATGAATTTCCTTGATGAGTCGCTTTCGGGTGGCATGGTAGGCATCCAAGTTTTTGATGCCTTCGGGATAAAGGAGACCAAGCAACTCCTCGCGAGTATATTCTGTTTCCTCGCGTAGAATCTCAAAAAGGTCGAGGTCTCGGCGTTCTTTCTTCTTGCGTTGGCGGTTAATAAAGGTTTTGAATTCCTTGATTTCCTCCTCTTGGAGGGCGTGTATCGATTCGCGCAAATGGTCCATAGAAAAAGCCATTAAATGTTAATGTAGGAAAAAGTCAGCCTAAGCCGTTGGGAGTGTGAATCGATGGTTCCAAAAAACGAATGAGCGATGGTTTCCCCTAAAAAAGTAGATGATAAATGATCTTTATCGCCCTTGTAAATGGAAGTTCACGAGTTTTTCCACAAAAAATTCCCACGAGTATTTTTCCCGTTCCTTGATTACGTTTTGGCTAAATATAGAAGCTTTCTGGTTTTGAAAGAAATCATCTATAGCGTCCGCAATGGCAGTTTTGTTGCGCTCCACCACATAGCCAACCTTTCCATGAGGGACCGTTTCTGACAATCCGCCCACATTGGTCACTAGCATTGGGCAACCAAAATGATAGGCCATCGGGGTGATACCACTTTGGCTTGCAGTGTGATAGGTTTGCGCTACCATGTCGCAGGCCGAGAAGTAATATTTGATTTCCTCCTGTGGGATAAATTCATTGCGGATGATGATGCGGTTAGCAATATTTTTTTCCTCGATGAGCTGAAAATATTCCTCAGGATCGTCGTAAAACTCTCCAGCCACAATCAATTTCACATCCTTCATTCGGTCATCAGCCATGGCCTCCAAAAGTAAATCCAGCCCCTTATATTTTCTGATCAACCCGAAGAAGAGCAAGTATTTTCCATCCACATCCAGCTTGAGATGTCGGCGCGCATTTTCCTTTGGAATCACCTCTCCGAATTGGTCGTTGATAGGGTGGGGCATATAAAGCGTGGGCGATTCAGAAAATTCCTTCAACTCTTCCTCCACCTTGCGCGACATGGCGATAAAACCATCACAAGCCTTGGTAAAATATCCCGTCAAAGCTTTGTCGCCAAGGCGATGCTCATGCGGAATCACATTGTCCGTAAGCCCAATAACCTTGGTGTTTTTGTCTAATAGCCGAGCCACCGTGCCCAAGCATGGAGCCATAAACGGAAGCCAATAGCGGATAATCACCAAGTCTGGTTTTTCCCGTTTCAGGAGTTTTCCTGTGGTTATCCAACTGATTGGATTCACCGAGTTCAAAAGAGATCGAATGGGCAATCCCTCAGGGGCAGGATCAGCGCTGAATTGTGTTTTTCCCGGAAAAAGAAAATTTGGGTACTGAAGGCTAAAGCTGACCAGAGAAGCCTCGTGTCCTGCTTTGATCAATGCACGGCAAAGGGCTTCGTTGGTGTCGGCGATTCCGCCTCGAAGGGGATGAGCTGGGCCAATGACGGTGATTTTCATAATTCAATCGGGATTGGCGCTAAAATAAGTAAGTGCGTCCAATTCGTTGGAACAAACCGTTCCGAATTGGACTCATACATTCAAATTAAATCACGTAAAAAAGTATGTATGGTGCAGGAGTGCACTACGTAGCGACGCTTTGAAAGCGTCGAAACCAAGACACCGAAGGTGGATTGCTAATGCTGTACATTTTGCAATCTGTCTTTGACAGATTGGACTTGACGCTTTCAAAGCGTCGCTACGCAGAATATTGTTCAAAGAATGATTACCCCCTCACAAACAACCAACTCACAGACTTCCAAAGCCCGATTCCCACATAGCCCAAAATTCCCGGCTTTACCTTTTTGGTAATGTAAATGGTGATGGTGGAGTAATCAGAAAGATGCTTGAGACGCTTGAGACGTCCTTTCATGGATTCGATTTCGCCGTTCAGGCGCTCCAATTCCTTTTCCACCAAAAGCGTGGTTTCCACATTTTCGGCCTTGGCCAGTAATTCCAGATAGCGGTCGCGGGACTTCATGGCGTTTTCCAAGCGGATTTCCACATCACGATATTCCTCGGTCACATCTTGGCTGGAAATGGAGCGATCCTTGGCCTTTCCATGGGTGGCAATTTCGTCCAAGGCTTTTTCAAGATGAGCTGATTTCACACGGATGGTCGAACGGTAGGGAGCCAAGGTCTGCGCATAGCCTTCATATTTTTCGGCTATCTCCATCAGCGTTTTGTTCAAGCTGTCTGGTTCCTTGACAATCATATCCATGTGGGCATTATAGATGATGACTTTTTGGTCAAGGACTGTGGTTTTATTCTCATCGTCCACAGATATGTAGTTATTAATCTGAGATGGATCTTCGGAGTTGTAAACAACACCGGTAGCTGTCGAGCCCTCAGAAGGGTTCACGGCATACGGGGATGAAGAATAACATCCAGTTAAGAGGAGTGAGCTCCCAAGAAATAAGCTGTATAAAAATCTTTTCATGGCGATCAATTTAAGGTTTTCCAATTACTGGATAAAAAATAATAGCTGTTAGCATTCGAGTGGCGTACACCTTATTAAGATTCATGATTCAGATACGTCCTTTATGCGCCTCTTCGTTACACTCTTTATTGTCATAAGTCACAGCATACTTTCCTTGGGACAACCCTTCTCCGAAAAGACTAATGATCCGTTTGGCTTAAGTTCATTTGGGGCATATCCCCAACCTGCCTTTGGGGATTTGGATGGAGATGGGGATGAAGACTTATTGGCCGGAGGTTTTGGCTTCTTTCAGTATCAAGAAAATGGCTTGAATGGAGGTGAGGAGCTGAGTTTTGAGGGGCCTGATGTGAATCCTTTTGGGCTTTCTCCCAATGATGAATTTGCCATTTTACACCCTGCTCTGGTGGACATTGATGCTGATGGTGATCTTGATCTCTTTTCGGGAGAGGATACCTATATCGCCTTTTATGAAAATATCGGAACAGCGACTGAGCCACAGTTTGACGCGCCAGTGAGAAGTCCGTTTGGTTTGCAAGAGGCTGGGGTGTCGTACTATCCAGCTTTTGGGGATATTGATAACGATGGTGATTTGGACCTGTTTGTTGGCGAGTTTCTTACGGGTGTTCAGTGGGCTGAGAACACAGGGACGGCAACAGCTCCGCAGTTTGCTCCATTAATCGCACAGCCAATGGGTTTTCAACCGATGACTTCGGGGTTCTTTCCTGATTTGGGAGACTGGGATCAAGATGGTGACCTTGACCTAATCGTAGGGGAGGACAATGGGAATTTCCTCTATTATGAAAATACAGGAACAGACGAGCAAGCGGAGTTTTCGAGTCCTGTTCAGAATCCGTTTGAATTAAGTGGTGCGGGTTCAATGGTGAATCCTGTGTCAGTGGATATAGATGGTGACGGTGATTTGGATTTGGTGGGAGGTGTGCAAGGAGCTGGTTCTTATGCTTTCTATGAGAATGAGGGAGGAGGAAGTGTGCCTGTGGATCCTGTAGTGATTGCCAGTCTGACTTCCCAAAAAAACGAGGCCTTCGTCTTCGGTCCAAATCCGTGTCAAGGACAATTATGGGTCAAAGGCGGAGAGATGAACTTTGAGGTAGTGGCTCTGACGGGCGAGCAGATGTTAAAGGGAAAGGTGAACAATCAATGGATTGATGTTCAGTCGCTTCCTTCGGGAGTCTATTTTTTAATCTTCGAATCCGAGAAGGATAAAGGTGTAAGACGGTTTGTGAAGGAGTAATTGAGTTTAAAAATTTGATGTTGCTTTTTGTTGGTAGGCAGGCTTAGGGACGGAATCCAAACACAAAAAATCCCTACCTTTGCCCCAATGCGCCCATAAATGAGTGTAGGCGCAGAATTGTGGCGTGTTTTTTCCACCCAATTATGCAACAACAAGTCATCCTTGGAAAAGAACTTCTTCAGGTTACGCTTCGTCGCCTGTGTCAAGAGATTCTTGAAAACCACGGGGATTTTTCCAATTCGGTTTTGATAGGGCTACAACCTCGTGGCATTTACCTAGCAAAACGCATCCAACAAATTTTAAAGGAGGATTTGGGTAAGGACATTCCCTTGGGGGAATTGGACATTACCTTCCACCGCGATGATTTCCGTCGTCGGGGCACTCCCTTGCGAGCCAATGCCACCAATGTCCCTTTCTTGGTAGAAGGAAAGAAGGTTGTGTTGGTGGACGATGTGTTGTTCACTGGAAGATCAGTGCGCGCCGCACTGGATGCGATGACGGCTTTTGGCCGTCCCGAAAAGGTGGAGTTGTTGGCCTTGATTGACCGTTGTTACACACGCGAGCTTCCTATCGAGGCTGATTATGTGGGCAAGGAAATTAACAGCATGATCTCCCAAAAGGTGAATGTGCAGTGGGAAGGTGTTGATGGAGGAGAGGAGGACAAGGTGTGGTTGGTTTTAAGTGAAAACGGTTAACAGGTATCAGTTAACGGTTATCAGTTATCAGCGGTTAGGAGGCTTGGTACTTGGTACTCTGCACTCCATACTCAGATTCAGAACATGGCGGAATTAAGTGTAAGGCACTTGTTGGGCATCAAGGACCTGACAAGGGAGGATATAGAACTGATTTTTGAAACGGCGGACCACTTCAAGGAGGTTATCAATCGTCCTATTAAGAAGGTGCCCTCATTGAGGGACATTACCGTGGCGAACATCTTCTTTGAGAACTCGACAAGGACGCGCCTGTCCTTTGAGTTGGCGGAGAAAAGGTTGTCGGCTGACGTAGTGAACTTCTCGGCGGGTCAGTCTTCTGTGAAAAAAGGAGAGACCTTGTTGGATACAGTGAACAACATCCTGTCCATGAAAGTGGATATGGTGGTGATGCGCCATTCCAGCGTAGGAGCGCCACATTTCCTTTCACGACATATCAAGGCGAACATCGTGAACGCTGGTGACGGCACTCATGAGCACCCGACCCAAGCCTTGTTGGATTCCTTCTCTATCCGTGAGAGGCTGGGCCAAGTGGAAGGAAAGAAAGTCTGCATTTTCGGAGATATCCTTCACTCACGAGTAGCACTTTCAAACATCTTTGCTTTGCAAAAGCAGGGTGCTGAAGTGATGGTCTGCGGACCAGCTACCTTATTGCCAAAATACATCGGTGAGTTGGGCGTAAAAGTGGAGACTGACGTCCGCAAGGCCCTTCAATGGTGTGATGTAGCCAACGTACTCCGTATCCAGTTGGAGCGCCAAGGTGGAGATATCGCCTATTTCCCTTCGCTTCGTGAGTATTCCCAAGAGTTCGGTATCGACAAAGCCTTGTTGGATTCTTTGGATAAGGAGATTGTGGTGATGCACCCAGGACCAATCAACCGTGGAGTGGAATTGGCTTCTGATGTTGCGGATTCCGAACAGGCGATTATCCTTGATCAGGTGCAAAATGGTGTGGCAGTGCGTATGGCTGTGCTTTACTTACTTGCTCAGAAGGGGTAAGAAACTGAGGTATAAATTTGCAAATCCCATTTGTCAAATCAGACAGATGGGATTTATTGTATCCGGACTTTACTTTCCAATCCGGCCCTTGTGAATGAGTGTGCCCGTCGAAGTTTCGTATATTTCAATAGGCTAATTTTTGATAATTTCTGACCGTATTACCTTTGATAGGCGTTAACAACATACAACACAAAAGAGATCTTACTCTAATTTAGATAATCATGGAAGCAAAAAATTTCAGGGACCTTTCTATTGAGGTACTTAAGAATATGCCTGAAGGGGCAACTTTGGAGGAGGTAATGCAGAAAATCAGACTCACGGCCCAAGTGTTAAAAGGATTGGAGGATGAGGAAAAAGGGCGTGTTTTGACAGGAGATCAGCTTCGAAAAAACATCAAATCATGGACATTCCGCAAGTGATTTGGACCGACAATGCCGTTACTGGTTTACGTCGGATTTTTGATTACATTGCAGAGGATTCGCCAACTTACGCAGAAAGTTTTTTGGAAGGCTTGATTGATGCTACCGAAGCTCGTTTGGTTGCCATGCCCAACTCTGGAAGGGTTATTCCCGAACTCCAAGACACTCATTTGGGATTTGTCAGAGAGCTAATCTACAAAGGGTATAGAGTGATTTATAATCCATCAGGTTTTCCAGAAAAGATTGCTGTGTTGGCCGTTCTTCACTCAAGAATGGATTTCTTACGGCAATTTAAGTCTGAGTGGATTCTTGAATGATACTGTAGAGACAAGGCATTGCCTTGTCTCTACGAGCATATAGCATAGCCTCAGTTCTGCGCTATTTTTTCCAAATAGGAAATTTTTAGCAGTCCAATCTCCCGTTTATCCACTTCAATAATACCTTCCTTTTTAAAGGCTGAAAGAACACGCATACAGCTTTCTGGGGTGGTGAGGGCAATATTGGCCATTTCCTCGCGAGAAAGTTCGATGTCCAGAATGATGCTGTCAGACCTGAATCCAAAGATGCTATGCAACTTCAAAAGTGTGCTGGCCATGCGTTGACGAACGGATTTTTGGTTACTGTCCGTTAGTCGGAGGGTCATGTGCTGGAGGTCGGCGCTGGTCTTTTTCAAGAGCGTTTTGGCAAAGTTGGAGTCCTCCTCAATTAACCGGAAGATTTCATCTGCGGGAATAAAGCAAATAGAGGAGTCTACCAAGGGGATCGCCGTGCAGTCATAATGGCTGTGGGAAAGCAATTGTTGATAGCCCAATACTTCGCCTGTGCTGGCTAAGGCCACAATCAATTCGTTGCCGTTGCTTCCCAATTGTGTGATTTTCACCTTTCCCTTGTGCACCACATAAATGCCAAATACAGGGTTTCCCTCGTAAAAAATGGGTTCACCTTTTTTGTGCAGTCGATGCCCTTTTTGCCCGTTGATGATTTCCAAATGCCCTTTACCAATATCAGAGAAGATGGAATGGCATCGTGAACTGCAAGTAAGACAGTCGATTGATTTTTTGTTCATGTGCAAAAGATAGGGGATTCCATCAGGATTCTGCATGACGGCCATCATGTCCACAACACGTTTTGCCACAGGTGGGTTTCAATTCCATGGAGAGAACTTTGAGTCATTAACATTCTAACCAAGTTTTCTATGGCACTTTCTCCATCAACGATTGAAGTAGTCAAGGCTACGGCCCCAGTATTGGCGGTTCACGGCGAGCAAATCATCAAGGTTTTCTATGGGCATCTTTTCACGGATTATCCAGTGATGAAGAACGTCTTCAATATGACGCATCAGAAAACGGGTGACCAACCTCGAAGTCTTGCTCATGCCGTACATGCTTATGCCTCACATATTGACAATTTACCTGCTTTGAAGGGGGCAGTCGAGCAGATTGTCCACAAACATGTTTCAGTGAATGTCAAGCCGGAGCATTATCCCATCGTAGGGAGTTTATTGCTACGTTCCATCAAGGAGGTTTTGGGTGAGTCCGCAACTCCAGAAATCATGCGTGCATGGGAGGAGGCGTATAATTTTTTGGCGGATTTGCTGATTGAGGCGGAGGAAAAGCTTTACCAAGAGCATGAGCAGAAAAAGGGTGGATGGCGTGACGGAAAAACCTTTGTGGTCTTTAAGAAGGTGAAGGAAAGCGAGGAGATTTATAGTTTTTATTTGAAGCCTGAGGATGGTGGTGAGGTACCCGCCTTTGAGGAAGGTCAATATTTGGGTGTTCAGGTGAAAGTGGATGGAGCAGAATATCTGCGGACACGAAATTACAGCCTTTCCAACGCTTCGGGCGAAGGCTATTATCGCATCAGTGTCAAAGATGAGGGGGATAACGCCACTTCGGCTTACATGCACCAATTCTTGAAGGAAGGGGATACCCTAACTGTTTTCCCGCCAGCTGGGGTGTTTACTTTGGCAAACAAAAATGCTCCTGCGGTATTTATCAGCGGAGGAATTGGGCAGACGCCGTTGTTGAGTATGCTCCAAGCCTTGTTGAAGGATGGCACTCCACAGCCAATTCATTACATTCATGCATGTAGGAATGGTCAGGTTCATGCCTTTGGTGAGCAATTGCGCCAATGGGAAAATGCGCATGATAACCTCAAGTACGCTTGTTTGTATGAGGAGCCTACGGTGCAGGATATTTCCAAGGGTGGATTTGAAGGCGAGGGGAGATTGGATGCGGACTTCCTGAAAAAATACCTGATTGAGGGAGCGGATTATTATTTCTGTGGACCAAAAGGTTTTATGCGCTCCGTCAAGGAACTGTTGAATGCCTTGGGCGTGCCCGATGAAAAGCAACATTTTGAGTTCTTTGGTCCGATGGCGGATATCGCTCCTGAGCGGGTGAATGCGTGATTTTATGTAGGAACCCCGCCTGTTTTTGATGGAGCAGGCGGGATTATTTTCTTTTTGAAAATGATCCTAAGTATGATCGGGTTGTTGTTTTTTTAAGAATATTTGAATTTCCAATCATTCAACAGTTTAGCAAGGTCTTCGGCTTTCATGCCATACGTGTTTGGTAGACCGCCTTCACTTCCAGAGAGATTACGAGCTACTTTTTTTCCAGAGCTATGTTTGTTATGTTCTTTTGAGTAGTTAAACATAACCATCTTGTTTGTTCCTATTATTCCAGTGGTGAATGATTCTATATCTGACCAACTAGTGAAGTGAGACTTATATAAGTTTCGAATTTCAAATCCTTTTGATGTTAATTTTAAATAAGATGAGTTTGGTAGAAGTTGAATGAGAAAGACAATGATGCCTAAACCAAAAAATAATATTGATGACCAAGCAATAAATGGCTTGTTGTCCTTAATGAAAAATCCTGCTGTCACAAATAGGATAGAGATCAATAGCAGACCTAATGTTTTAAGTTTTTTGGGTTTTAAAATCTTGGTTTCTTCTTTCATGTAAGTTTTAATTAGGAGCCCTTTTTTTTAGGGTGAGTTTGCAAGATATTTGAAATTCCCTTCACAAAATTATAAAACACAAAGCCCGCTTGCTTCTCACAGCAAACGGGCTTTGTGTTTTACCCCTTTCCAAGGAATTTTTTGGGGAAGAAGAGCATGCCGAAACATTCTCCGTCCTCCTTGCTTAGGTGTCGGT
>JAUIJC010000001.1 GCA_030431525.1 Bacteroidia bacterium
TCTGCTGATACCAGCATTGCTGCCACTCCTATCGATTCCACTCCAGCCATTGAGGAGAAAACCATCACATTGGAAAATGATGTGATCAAGTTGACCCTTAGCAGCAAAGGCGCTCAAGTGAAGCGCGTGGAGCTAAAAAAATACCTGAAGTACCCTAAAGAAGCTGGGCAGCCCGTCATCCTCATTGACGAGACAAACAACAAACAGGCATTGTTGATTGACACAAAATCCAAGGGCAAACTGGATTTGGCTGGACTTGACTACCAAGTAACAGGAACTGACAAAGTATTAGCTGAAGGGGATTCCGTAGCAATTTCCTTTAAAAAACAATTTGGCAACGGCCAATACATTGAGCAGGTTTACACCCTAAAGGGAAAAGGCTACACCGTTGGTTACCAAATCAACATGGTGGGCATGGACCAAGAAATGACTGGCTCCGCTATCAGTTTGAACTGGCTCCACAAGCTTAAGCGTTATGAACAGGGCTTGAAAGAAAGCCGTCAGCGCTCAACCATCAACTACCTCACAGCAGAGGAAAGCTTCGATAATATCGGAAAAGGTGATGACGAAACTGAAACTGTTGAGGAGCCATTGAAATGGGTAGCCTTGAAACAACGTTTCTTTAACTGCGCCATTATCGCCCAACAGCCTTTCCAAGCAGGTGCTCAACTTCGAGGATCCTATGTCGATGCTGATACCAACATTGTTCGTTCAACGGTTGCGCAACTCAACATTCCAGTAGCAAACGCCAAGGCATTTGCCGGAGGATTCACCTACTACTTCGGACCAAACGATTTTCAGGTTACCAAGAAGATTGCCACTGACTTTGAGCGCAACGTTGATTTGGGATGGGGCGTGTTTGGCTTTGTAAACCGCTGGTTGGTAATCCCAATCTTCAAGTTCTTGGAGAACTACATCTCAAACTATGGTGTGATCATCATTTGCTTGGTACTTATCGTCAAGCTATTGCTCTTCCCTATCGCCTACAAGTCTTACTTGTCCATGGCCAAAATGAAGGCCTTGAAGCCTGAGTTGGATGCTTTGAAAGAGAAAAGCGGTACCGAGGACCAACAGCAAGCCTCCATGGATCAGATGAAGATCTACAGCGAATTTGGCGTGAACCCATTGAGTGGTTGTTTGCCAATGTTCCTGCAGATGCCGTTCCTGTTCGCGATGTTCAACTTCTTCCCGAACTCCATCGAGCTACGTCAACAGGAATTCCTTTGGGCACATGACCTTTCCACTTATGATGCGCCAATCACTTTCGGCTTCAACATTCCATTCTTGGGCGACCACCTTAGTTTGTTCACCTTGTTGATGACCTTGTCCACATTGGCATACACCTATTACAACAACCAGATGAACACTCAGGCTCAGGGCCCAATGAAAAACATTGGTTACATCATGCCTGTAATGTTCTTATTCTTCTTGAACAGCTACTCAGCTGGTTTGACCTTCTATTACTTCGTTTCCAACATCATCACCATCAGCCAGCAGAAAATCGCTGAGCAGTTTATCGACAAGGATAAACTCAGAGATCAGATGGAAGAAAAGCGCAAGAAAAACAAAGAAGGAGGCGGCAAGAAATCATCCTTCCGTTCCCGAATGGAAGAAGCGATGAAGGCCGCTCGCGAGCAGTCTGAGCAGCAGAAGAAAAACAAAAAGTAAACCCTACTAATAGCAAAGAGCAGACAGGTTTTGAAAACCTGTCTGCTCTTCCTTAACTTACGCAAGGAAAAATCACATCCTTCACTTAAGGTGAAGAAAACATGAATTTTCAGCTTTTTTAGCTTTTTTGACTGAATACCACTATGGAAGCAAGCATTCAAAATACCATTAATCAATGGTTAGAAGGCGCCTATGATGAGGCGACCAAACAAAAAATTCAAGCATTAATTGACGCTGGCAACGAAACCGAATTGGTTGACTCCTTCTACAAGGAATTAGAATTCGGTACTGGGGGATTGCGTGGCATCATGGGTGTGGGTTCCAATCGCATGAACAAATACACGATTGGCGCAGCTACCCAAGGCTTTGCCAACTACTTGAACAGCAATTTCGCTGGTCAACAAGTCAAAGTAGCCATCGCTCACGATAGCCGAAACAACAGTGACGCTTTTGCTAAAGTGGTTGCCGACGTATTCTCCGCTAACGGCATCAAGGTTTACTTCTTTGAAAGCCTCCGCCCTACTCCAGAGCTCTCTTTCGCTATTCGTCAGTATGGTTGTCAAGGTGGTATCGTGTTGACGGCCTCCCACAACCCAAAGGAATACAACGGCTATAAAGCCTACTGGGACGATGGCGCACAATTGATTGCTCCACACGACAAAAACGTGATCGAGGAGGTTCGCAAAATCAAGGACGTTACTGACATCAAGTTTGAAGGAAACGACAGCCTCATCGAGGTGATTGGCAAAGAAACCGACGAACTCTACTTGAATAAAATCAAGGAGCTTTCTGTTTCTCCTGAGGCCATCGCTCGTCAGTCGGACATGAAAATCGTTTACTCTCCAATCCACGGAACGGGTGTAACCCTCGTACCAGAGGTTTTGGAGAAATTCGGTTTCAAGAATGTGACTGTTGTCGAAGAACAGGCCACTCCTGACGGCAACTTCCCAACCGTAGTTTACCCGAACCCTGAGGAAAAAGAGGCAATGAGCATCGCTTTGGCAAAAGCCAAGGAAATCGACGCTGACCTCGTGATGGCCACCGACCCAGACGCTGACCGTGTGGGCATCGCCGTAAAAAACCATAAGGGTGAGTTCCAGTTGTTGAACGGTAACCAAACTGGTGCCCTCCTGATTCATTACATGCTCGAAGCATGGAAAAAGGAGAACAAACTCACGGGTAAGAAGTTCGTGGTAAAAACCATCGTAACTACCGAGCTGATTGCTGAGATTTCAAAAGCCTTTGGCGTAGAGCTCTTCGACCTCCTCACTGGCTTCAAATTTATCGCTGGTAAAATCAAGGAGTTGGAAGGCCAAAAGCAGTTCATCGTTGGTGGTGAAGAGAGCTACGGCTACCTTGTTGGTGACGATGTGCGCGACAAGGACGCCATCGCTTCATGCGCCTTTATCGCTGAGATGGTGGCCTTTGCCAAGGACCAAGGCAAATCGGTCTTCGACCAACTCTTGGACCTCTACGTGGAATACGGTTTCTACAAAGAGCACTTGATTTCCATCACCAAAAAAGGAAAGTCTGGTGCCGAGGAAATCCAAGCCATGATGAAATCCTTCCGTGACAACCCACCTTCGGAAATCAACGGCTCTAAACTCGTAACCATCAAGGATTACGAATTAGGCATTGAGAAAAATGTGGTGACTGGCGAGGAAAAGAAAATCGACCTTCCAAAGTCCAACGTGCTTCAGTTCTTCACTGAAGACGGTAGCAAGGTTTCAGCCCGTCCATCAGGCACGGAGCCAAAAATCAAGTTCTACTTCGGCGCTAAGGAAGCCTTGGCTGACAAGAGCCAGTATGACGAGGTGAACGCCAAGTTGGACCAGAAGTTCCAAGACATCATCGAGTCTATGAACTTAGTTGAGAAGCCTGTTACGGCTTAAGGCAACTAGCAAAAGAATTCATTAACAGGGTTTTGGTTCCATTTGGAATCAAAACCCTTTTTTCATGCCTTAGAATCAACGAAAACCTCAATTTGTCAGCAAGCAGACCACTACAATAAATAGTACTTTTCCCACATATTGTTTACCTTTACCATAAAAAAAAGTATATACATCCATCCTTATCCATATTTGATTCCCCCTATGCGGAAACTACTACTCCCCTTCTTCATCTTGCTAAGCGCCAGTTTAGCTCAGGCTCAGAAAGTTGCAGGATTCTTCCCTGACTGGACATCTGCTTCCAACGTCAACACAGTACAGTATGACAAGCTTACCGATGTTTACTTTGCATTCCTTAAGCCAAGTACAAACGGTACCCTTAGTACTACAACTTCGGGAAGTGCAAACACCATCCTTTCTCCTTTAGCTCAAAAATGTCATGCAAACGGTGTAAAAATCCACGTTTCTGTAGGAGGAGCAAACAACAGTAACAACTTTGCTTCAGTGGTTTCAAGTGCAGCTAACCGCCAAACTTTCGTCAATAGCGCAGCCAATTTTATTACCACCTATGATTTAGATGGTATTAACGTTGACTGGGAATTCCCTGAATCTCAGCATGCAGCCAATCTTGCTAAATTGATGCAAGAATTACGTACTAAACTCGACCAATTAGAGGGTTCTATGGGTAAGGAATTAGAACTTTCTGCCGCTGTTGCTCCTCTTCTTTATAATACTGATGGCATCAATGCTGACTTCATTGACGCTTGTGATTATATCCACGTTATGGCTTTTGATGCCAAGGATGCTTGTTGTGTTTGTGATGAAAACAACCACTCTTCCTATGCTGTGGCTGAACGCTCACTTAAAAAGTGGACGACAGGCCTTTATGGATATTCTTGTGGTGGATCTGGTGCGGCAAAGCAAGTTCCTGCCGAGAAATTGATTTTGGCCATTCCATTCTACTCTGTTGAACCATACCTTTCCTATAAGTCAATTTCAGCAAATTCAGCTGCAACTTATTTCAATGATGCAGATGGGATCATTGGTTCACACAACTTTAACTCTAAGCCACTCATCGATCAAAAAATCAAGTTGATCATGGAAACCTATAAAGGTGGTGGCGTTTGGGCTTGGGAATTGACGCAAGACCGTACCGACCAATACTCTCTATTGGGTGCCATGTGGGACGGCATGCAGCCATACATGAACGGTTGTCAGGCTCCAGAGCCTCAAATCCCAACTTCGGCTTCTATTTGTGGCACTGGCTCTGTTACCCTAAATACTGGCGTTACTGAATCAGGTTATTCATTCGAATGGAAGAAAAATGGAACGACCATCTCTGGTTCAACTGGTAAAAGTTTGACAGTTACAGAGGCTGGTACTTATAAAGTAACTGTTTCAGGAAATGACTGTTCTTCAAAATCAGCTACTACTGTTGTTGATGGAACAATGCTTACTGTCAATGACGAGCTTATCTGTAAAGGTGACAACACCACATTGACTGTAGCTGAATCTGGTGACTTTGAATGGTTTACCCAAGCTTCTGGCGGAACAGCAGTTAAAAGTGGCGCTTCTTATACCATTAGCCCTACAAGCACAAAGACCTATTATGTTGGTCGTGTGAATAGCCTTCAGGAATACAACCTTGGAAAAACTTCACAAACAAGTGGATGGCAAGCTGACGCAAGCCATTATGGGCAGAAACTCACGGCACAGGTAGATCTTACCTTAGTTTCTCTTGACCTAACAACTGCAGCCGCTGGTAGTCTCGATATTGTAGCTCTTGATGCTTCTGATGGTACTACTGAAAGAGGACGCAAATCAGTCTCTGTTAGCTCAGGAACGCAAACAGTAACAATCAACCTTTCACTTGACGCAGGGAGCTATATCCTCGTCGCAGAAAATGCTCCTGCTGGAACATTGTTCATTGATTCATCTGTGGATACCCAAGACGCTACTATTAGTGGCATTGCAACTATTGACAAACAGACCTATACTTCTTGGAGCGCACCTAAATACAGTGGAACAGCAGCGAACTATGGCTTCTTCTATAACCTTGTAATCGCCACTGGTTCCGGCGTAAAAGGCGAATGTGAGCGTACCCCTGCCAAAGTAACCGTGGATGTTTGTACAAGTACTAACGACGAGTTAAAAGAACAACTTACTCTTTATCCAAATCCTTCAAACGGAAGCCTCACCTTGGAAATGACTGAAGGAACCGCTATTGGCTCTTACAGCATTTTCAACTTGACTGGCCAATTGATGATGCAAGGCAAGGAGAACAACGCTTCTACCACCATCAATGTGGAGGACTTGCCAAAAGGCGTATATTCCATCCAGTGGATGGCCAACGGCCAATTGGTAAATAAGAAGTTCGTCAAGCAATAAGAAGAACTTAGCGTTCAGACATTAGACCTTAGCTCCTGATTGGGGCTAAGGTCTTTTTTATGCCTAATTTTGTGGCAAATGATGCAAAAACACTTCTACCTTATCCATATCCAATACCTCGGATTTCGGTTCCACGGCTACGCCAAACAGCCACAGGTGAAAACCATCCAAGGCATGATCGACAAAACCATTCGGTTTATCCTTGGACCAGAGGTACCCTTCAAAACATTGGGTAGCGGGCGGACGGACGCCTTGGTTTCTGCCAATCACATGGCCTTTGAATTATTCCTTCAACACCCCATTGACCAAGAGGAATTCTTGGAATTACTTAACCATAACTTCCCTGCCGATATCCGAGCCTTGGAAATCGATGAGGTGGACGCTGAGTTTAACATCATTCAGAATCCAAAGACCAAGGAATACGTTTACCTCTTCGCCCACGGACAACAACATCACCCCTACAGCGCACCATTTATCCATACCTCCAAACAGCATTTGGATGTAGAACTGATGAAAGAAGGGGCACTACTTTTTGAGGGAAAACACCATTTCCGGAGTTACTGCAAAAAACCAAGCGAGACAGGAAAATTTGAGCGTGAGGTATTAGTGAGTCGCATCGAGGAAAATACGGTACTAACGGCCAATTTCTTCCCTGAACAGACCTATGCCTACCACATCCATTCCAAGGGGTTTATGCGCAACCAAATCCGCATGATGATGGGACAGCTCCTTCGTCTTGGCCGTGGGGAAACTGACTTGGAGGAAATAAAAAAATCCCTGAAACCAGACTACGACACACATTTGGATGCTGTCGCGCCAGCTTCAGGGCTGATGCTGAATAAAATTCGGTTTGATTGATTGGGAGGGGGGTATTTGAATACGTCTGGTGTAAAACCCAACGCTACGGACAGCCGTTTTGGGCAGTTCATACCGTCAGATATTATGCCCGACGAACAGCAGCCCTCCTCGAAAACTTCCCATTAATTACAAACACCGCCATTATCCCCAAGAAACCTCCAAGGAGAGTATACCACTCAATGGTTTCATCAAGGAAGAACCAAGAGGAAAGCATCGCTCCGGCAGGAACCAAGAAGATATAAGTGCTCGCCTTCTCTGCTCCGATTTGCGTGGTCGCAAACAGGTAGGTGCACGTGGCAAAGGTGGAGTTGATAATGCCGAAATAAAGGATGTTCATCCAAAAGAGGCGGTCTCCGTTTTGGAGGATGCTCCCCACCTCTTGGAAATCCACCATAAAGGACATTCCTACGGACACCAACACATGTAACCAGAAGCTGAACGTCAGCGGGTGCCCGAAGTCCGTAGACTTTGAGCTGATCTTGCTCATGACCGCCCAAAGAAAAGCGGCCACCACGAAATAGAGGTTTCCTGTGGAAAAGATGACCTCAAAACTGTCCCACACTTTTAGCAAGGCACTACCCGCCACGACTCCGAGGGCAAGTCCGATATATTCAATTTTTTGTGGCGCCTTTCGGCTGATGAGCAAGCCCACCAAAAAGGCCAAAATGGGATTGAGCGTAGTCACCAAAACCCCTCCCGCTCCAGCAAATCCATGCTGAAGTCCTGTAAAGAACATCAAGCTGTAAAAGCCCAAAAAGAAACCCGCTCCCAACACATAGGGAATCCCCTTTCGGCTCACATTCAAATCGATCTTCATTAGCTTGAGCGTAGGAAATAAGGCAAAAACCACCAGCCAAAAGCGGATGTAGGCGATGCTCAAAGCACTGCCATATTGAGAAAGCACCTTGGCCGACGACCAGCTTATCCCCCAAATCACCATGCTGACCAACATCAGGGTCACCAAGAGTTGTTCCTTACCTATGTTAAGTTTCTTCATTTAAATGCTCGAACTTCATCGGGAGCAAAACCTCACCGTGATTCAGTTCGTTCGCCCAAGCACAAAAATACCCCCCGACAACTCATAAATAGCTATCGGGGGCTTCTTCATTTAATAATCAGTTTGTCTTACTTCTAAAATCACCACTCCACCTTCTCCCACTCTGGGTTAAAGCCAGTTCCCGAATCAGCCACCGACTTCAACTCATTGTAAATCTCAGAATACAGGCGGGCTGGAATCTGCTCCAAGGCAAAAGTGTTTCCATCCTTGGGCTTGTCATACATATAGGAACCACGGGCTACCAAACCCTTTTGGTGGAAGACCACATCATACAATGGCACGGAATCGTGCATGCTGTATCCCACACAATCGCCCAAGAAATTCAAATCAACGGAGATGCCGTGTCCTTCGATGTCCTTGTAGAAATCATAGAAGCAACCTGCATCCTGAACGCTTCCGCGGTTCCAACCCAACTTGAACAGTTTTGACTGCAAGGAAAGCGGGTTGATCATAAAGCCTTGGAAATCCAATAGCTTCTTCTCCCCTTTCTGCTCGTCCTTGATGCGATAAACAGGGCGGTGCAACTGCGGGAACGGCTGTTGAATATCATAATCTTCCAACTGTTCCTTCCAAGCCTCCAGCTCTTCCTCGGCCAATTCAATCGGGTGAACCATGCCTATGCGACAATCAGCAGGCAATTCAAACTCCTCGTCCTCCACATTGTTGAACGATCCGTCGTCCATATAGCGGAAAGCACCCACCAACTGGCCGTCCTCATAAATTCCCCAAACCAAACCTGTGGCAAAGGCCTGCATCAACGGGTTCTCTGCAAACAACTTCAGCCAGCTTTCTTTGGCCCACAAACGATTCTTCGCTAAGCCCTGCTCCAATCGCTCGCCTTGGGCCTTGACCTGCTCGCGGACATCCTTTTTCAATTGCTTGAAGAAATTGCTGGCAGAAGTTGCCTTCTCCTCATCATCTCCCTTTCCTGGCTTCGGCAGGCTCTTGAAGGTTTTCCCATTATCGTCCGCAATAGCCAAACTCAAATCGCCCCCCAAAGAAATGGTGAACTGACGCGGACCATAATCCAACACCAAGGTTCCATCTTGGGAGAAACCAAAGTCAGGAACAATGCGGTCCATCAACTCATCAGCTGTGATGCCCAATTCATTGGCGGCAACCTCCAAAGCATTGATCGCAGCATTCTTCACCTGTTTATGGCGTTCCTTTCGTCGCAAAAAATCCACGGCCTGCAAGGCTCTTGACGTCCCCATCAAAGCCATCGCATGAACATAGTTAGCAGCCATGGCGCCACGCCCCATGCCAGCCAATTCCTTGGCCGTAGTACGGAGTTTATCCACCAAGGCATCCCCTCCGAAGGCAGCCAAGAAGCCCAAGACCCATTTGGTTTTTGACTCTCCATCCCAATGACCAAAGACGTCATTCGCCAAAGGTTTCAGACTATCCTCATGGATGAAATGGGCCAACTCAAGGGCTTCCTTATCCAAAGTCACCTGCTTGTTACGAGAGAACAGCTTAATCAATGCCTCCGAAACAGAAACAGGCACCTCACTTTTGTCATCCTTCCATTTCAAGCTTGGCAAGGCCTTATCCTTGAGCCAAGAAATCTTTTGGATGTCTGTGCCAGAGCGTTGTTTCAAAACTTTATCCACACGGGCCAAAACGGCCGAATTGGAATCAAGTGCAGAAACATCTTCATCACCCGAACCGGCAGTGGTGACAGAAAGGTTTTTTGATTGGAAATATTCGTTGATGGCAGAAACCACAGCCTTGCCTTTCTCTTGGTCAAGCTGAGCCTTCAACACCTCCACCACTTCTGGCTTATCAAAACGCATCAATAGGCGGACGCCTGATTCACGTGCCCCCTGCTTTTTGGCTTTCAGCAATTCCTTGGCATCCTCAAAACTGCTCTCCTCATCAGCCAAGCAATCGACTACTGCCCCACGAACTTTCTGGGAACCGTCACTGGCCATTTCCAGCAGGAATGACTTGTACTTATCACGGTCGATTTCCCAAAGCCAATGAACGCCGTTGAACTTGCCATCAACCGTTGAATTTCGAATGGCATTCAAACCCGCCTCATCATCATTCTCCAAAACAGTTTCAAACAAAGGTCGCTCTGGGTACTCATGGTGATCCATATAGCGCTCTACATCCAAATAGAGATTGGCCACCAATTCCTTATTGATGCCATAATCCTCCACTTTGGAAATCAGCTCCTCCGACTTGTTGTTGTGTACATTGAAGAGCTTTTCGAGGACATTCTTTCCAATAAAACTACCCAACCAGTACAAGCGTCTTTTTTGTTCTTCGGGAAGGCTTTGTTCAATATTATCCAACATGAAGGAAGCAAAAGCAAGACGTTCCTTCATTTTGCGACCGACAGCCAACAGGTCTTTCTCCAAGTCCTTGTCCTTCTCGCCCGTCAAAAAATAGTCTGCCCAGCGGTCGGCAATCACCTTTGCTTTGGGCAACATTTTAGAGATGTCATTGCCATAGGCCCTCAACCGTTCGCTGATGATTTTAGTGACAAAAGATTCATCGCGGATTTGAGCCAACACCCCATTAAGATTGTCATACCCTTGATAGTAATATCGAGTACTCCCCCCATCATAAGGTGTCTGTAAAATCATTTGTTTGATGCGCGCCTCATTCCCCTCATAATCCAGCAGAAGTACCATGCTCTCAAAATATTCTCGAACTGACCCTGATGAATTTGCCGACTCTTTTTGTAACGATGGAATGTCGAAAACCGTCAACTTTGGGGAAATGATTCTTGCCATCTCTGGTCTCAGGGCATCATCAGTATACTCAAAAAGGTGGTTAACAATCTCCATGGTTGGCACCCCTGCCTTCTGCAACAGCTCAAAACGATGCAAGACCTGTTCTTCAGAGCTAGCATGATGGACAAACACTCCCCAACTTGATTGGGAAACCACCAACGCATGGTGATAGATGCGCAACAGAATAGGATCCTCCTCGCTAACAAACTTATCCGTCAGCTTTTCGACCAGACGATCCCAATGCCAAAAATCCTTAGGAGTGGCAGGCTTTCGCCCCATAAGCTCATCAACATAGACGGTCTGCTCAGGCTCCTCAATCCGATAGTCACTCAGGGCTTCCCTGATGACCTTTTCCTTATAATCATCAGTGTCATAATTTTTCGCAATCACCTCCTGAATCTTGGACTTGTAGTTTTTAAACAAGGTTTGTGATGCCTTGTAGTCCTTATCCTTGATATAGGCCTGTGCCATCACATCATAAGCCTCGTCATATTTCCCCAATGAATTAGCCACATGTGCCAAGGTGTCGAGGTTATGAGAAGTCTTTTGCAATTCCACAGACTTCTTGCTGTAGATATATGCATCCTCAAGTTGAATAGCATTGAACTTCACCCAAGCATAGAGGTTGAAAAAATCACTGGCAATCCACCCTGAATCATGGGCAAGGGTATTCATCTCCTTTAAAAATGGTTTTGTAGCCTCCAAATACGCCTCCATTTCCCCCAAGTTATATAGGGCCGATGAGCGAAGATTGATAGCTCTGGCTCGACTATAACTATCAGTATTTTCCCCGTCTAAAAATGGTGTCAAGAGGTCAACAACTTCTTGATACTTCTGCTCTCCGTATGCTTTGTGTGCTTTTCTTAAAAGTGACCTACTCATGATTAAATATTTTTTTGTTCAAAACTCTGGGGCCTCTCCGCACTCAAAGTGCGAACCCAAAAAATGCTCTTTTTAGAACTGATAAAAGACTGTCTTCCCTCCCACCAAAATCTTGTTGTCATTCTTTAAACGCTCAATGCAGTTCTCGGCTTTTGCCTCATCGTAATCGAAGAAACGAGTGAGGGCATTTTGCAGGCCCAAAATTGTTTGCGGACGACTCAGCATAGGTTGATCCTGCAACCAAGCCACCGCCTTTTCCATCCGATTGTTCGCCAATTCAGCTTGTGTTGGCTGATAATGCCATGAGCTGAACTTCCGCTCTTTCTGGGTCAAGGTCTGTAACAAACCCTTGAAAAATGGGTTTTTGGAAATGAGAACTACCTCAACGGCTGGATTCAATCGGGTGTCAATCCGACCCAATGCAAAGGCGATATGCAGGGCCAAATTGTTCTCCTGAGTGCCATCCACTTTTATCCATTCCAACTGCTCGCCCAAGGGTTGCAACTCCTGAATCAAATCCAGTGAAACATGGTCCTGTTCCTCGGGAATAATGGCGATAACACGCTCTGCTTCTTCACGAAAATTGAACGGTACTTGGGACAACTCCTCGAATGGAAGTTGCTCGAAATCAATCAAAAAAACCTTCTTGTTCATTGTCTTAGAAAATATGAATTGGAATGAATTCCACTGGAGCTCTATCAAGTCGCCTTGCGGATTCCTTCCAAATAATAGCTCAACTGAAAATAGGCGTCGGCATAAACTTCCTTGGAACATGCAATGTCCCGACGAATCTTTTGCGCCTCCTCAGCCAATATAGCCAACAATTCTGCGCCTTTGGTCAATCCAACCTGCTTACATTCCTTTTCAGACAGGTTTATCCGTTGTACCAAATCGGGCGTCAGGCTGGCGCTTCCTCCTAAAAGCATGTCTTCCAAGAGTCGGGAGGTTTTATCGATGATGATGGCGAGTTGTGGGTGTAGCATGGGGTTGAATTATCAAATAGGGTTTGAATGGTGGGTTAACACATCATGGATGAACGAATAGATAGGATTTCATCCTATCCTGACATATTTCGCCCTTACAGGGCTGTGACGTGGTAGCCCTGTAAGGGCGAAATCCGTTAGCGTAGGGTAAAACCCTACGTACGACGAACGCCATACATCCAAAACCATACACACAAACCACATCATCATATTCACACATCATTTTCATTCCACCCGCTCCCGAATCGTCCAATTCCGCACCAATCCACTCCCATACAAACCCGTAAAAGGAAAGAAAACCGCCTCGGTGCCATCATGGAAAACCCGCCCCATAATCGCCTCAGGAAAGGCCTTGTTCTTATTCATTTTCTCCAAGGCATCAATCAGGCGTTTGGTCGCCTCTGAATAGCGAATCTTAATATCGATGTAATCGTCCCGCTCATCAAAAATGGGCTGGGTAAAGACCTGCTCCACCGCATCGAAATTGGGCGTTCCCCAACCTTTTGGACGAAGAATCACTGGCATCGACTCTTCTGGTGTCAGACTGGGCAATAGACTGGACTGAACCGCCTTCCGCAAGGCACTCCAGTTGGTAAAACCAAACTCATGGGAAAGCCCTGAAACATCCGTACTCTGGTAAATCAAAGCCTCGGTTTCCTGACTGGATGAAAGCCTTCGCTCACGGCTGACCTTTGGTGATTTCAGGTCGATGACCGAATGGGTGAGCATCCGCGCCTCCACATTCAATCCCCAAGGAGCAATCTGGTGAAAAGGCCTAAAGTTGAGTTTTTCGGCATACATGGTCGGCGAGGCTTGGGTGTAACTGAACCACTTTTTGGTCCGTTGGTCCACGAAGTAATAGGTGATGCCCTGATAACCTGAGTTCGCCAACCAAGCCTCGGCACCCAAACCAGCCAACCTCAGGCTGGCCAAAGGCACGTAAGGGCTTTTATGCTCGCCCACCAATTGCGGGAGGTCGCCCTTGCCATGAACAAGCGCTTTTGCAGTCAAATAAAGCCGTTGCAACTGGCCTTGTATCCCTTGGGGCGTTACCGTCACCTTTTGCTTGAGGTAATCACCCAAGCTGGTTTCCACCCCACGGAGCTTTTTCTCAAGATTTGGCAAATCTGCACTATGACAGGCCACGGCCAACTGCCCAGCACGGGGCGGAAGGCTCTCCGGCAAACGTGCCAAACCCATGCCCAGAATCTCGGTACAAAACGCCATAACATCAGCCAACAATGGAAATGGAAGATCATAATCGCTTCCCTCAATCAACTCATCAGGATTCATCTCCCCTTGGTCGATGAGATAATGCGCCAAGGCCTCCAAACGGTGGTAACAAGTACCCTTGGCCTTGCAGGAACAAAGCGAGTTTTTCCATGGCTCCTGCGCAGGAAAAGCGCAGGTGATATTCTCGGCGGGAAAGCTGATTTGAAGCATGGCCTGCGGAACAATCTCGGCCCGTACACCAAAGGCATAGCGCATGGACAACAGCTTCAAGTCCTTGATATTCGCTTCTTCCTTCAAACGTTTTTTGCCCAAAGCCAAGACCTCTGAAAAATCGACTTGAACAAGCTCTTCACCATTCGTTTCTTCCGCATTTCCTTCTTCCAGCCAATGCTCCTTTAAGTAGAGCAAGGCCATCATCCGATGCTTGCAAAATGTGCGTGACGGACAGGTACAGATGGACGCCTCAATGTCATCCGTGAACACACATTCCGTGGCATCGTCCCACTTCACGGCCACCTTTCCATCTCCCTCCGAGATTTCAGGAGCATCCATTTTTGCCAGCTCCTTTTGGGCACGCTTGTAAATGCCTTTGTTCGCTAACAGGATAAAGGCGTTTTCGTCAAGGGTTTGGAGGAAGGATTGGAAGGACATGGGAATTGACGTTACGGCTGTCACCTGCCAACAGCTGTAAGCTTTGGCGGGTGATAAAATCAACAACTAATTCGGTTAGGAATTCTTTGGTGGCTTAAACTTCGGGGAATTCTCACTTCGTTTAGAACGCCTCTCAGTCATCAGATAAAGGCTTTCCACCTTCTCCCTCGCCCATGGCGTCGCCCGCAAAAACTTGAGGCTGGACTTGACGGATGGATTGCTCTGAAAACAGCGGATGGGAATTAGCTCGCCCAGTTCCTCCCAACCATAATGGGCAACGAGGTATTCGACAATATCGGCGAGCTTTACACCGTGGAGGGGGTTGTTGGGTTGGTCACTCATGGTTCTGGCGCAGGGGACAAGCCCCTACGTTACGGAATTCAGTTAATAATGGAAGAGTTACTGGTAGTCGCAACTCCGTAACGTAGGGCCTTGTGCCCTACGTCTTAAAAGGACGCATCAACTCCCCACAATCTCCCCAACCCATTCCGCCAAATGCTCCGGCGTCATGGCGCCAACCTCCGCACCAAGTTCGCGCATTTTTTCCGCCGCTTGTCGGTCATAGAATGGCTCAGCATCGGCATCCAAGGACGTCAGGAGTAGCAATTTAGCACCCGACTCAATGATGGACGAAGCACGGGCATACATCTGGGCGTAGCCTCCTCCCTCATACAAGTCCGTCACCATCACCACGATGGAGCGCTGTGGCGTTTCCAACAAGGATTCGCAATAAGCCAAGGCCTTCTGGATGTTGGTTCCTCCGCCCAATTGGAAACTCATCAGAGTTTGGACGGGATCATCCAGATGGTCAGAAAGGTCCACCACATTGGTGTCAAACACATTAAGCTTTAGGCGAAGCTGGGGCAATGAGGCAAAGATACCAGCCATGATAGCACTGTGGATGGCAGAATCCAGCATACTTCCACTTTGGTCCACAGAAATGATGAAATCCCATGGTGTAAAGCGTTTCACCCGACCGTGGAAATACATGCGCTCCACCACCAGTCGGTTATTTTTAGCGTCCCAGTTCTTTAGGTTTTGACGCACGGTGCGCTTAAAATCCAAGTTCCGAATGGATTTGACAGTGCTTGCCTTATTGCGGTCAATCTTCCCGAAAAAACTTAAACGGACTTGACTTTCCAATTTCTCACGCAGTTCACCCACCACCTTGGCCACAATGGTTCGTGCGGTTTCCAGCACCTCGCCCTTCATCAGGTGTTTCATTTGGAGGACAGTTTTCAACAAGTCCATATTCGGACTCATCTTTTCCAACACCTCCTTGTCAGTGAGCAGGTCGCGCATCTGGTACTTGTCCAAGGCATGGCGCTCCAAGATTTCCACCGTAGATTTTGGGAACAGCTTGCGGACCTTGGTGATCCACTTGGGCACACTCAACTGACTGCCTCCCGTGCCTCCAGCCTTGTCCTGCTCGCCTTTCTTCTCACGCTCCTGATCCACACGAATGCCTCGCTCCTTGCCGTATTCCCGCCCATAGAGGTATTCCAACAATTCCTCCATTTGCTGATACTTGGAAGGCATGCCTTGACCTTCGCCCTCTCCTTCGCCTTCAGCTTGCTGGAAATCCAAGGACTGCTCGGCGGACTTGCCGAGGACTAATCGCCAACGGTTTAGGGTGATGCTCATTGTGTTTTATTAATTCTTTGAATCGTGGATTGTACCATGGTTTGTACCATGGATTTCATCCATGGCTAACATATTTCGCCCTTACAGGGCTATGACCTGAAAGCCCTGTAAGGGCGAAATATGTCAACGATGGTCATTAGCCCGTCGAACTCAACCAAGACTGCTAAACCATACCTGAAAAATGCTTAAACCCCAGTCCAAACTTCACATGTAATTCTTCAATAAATGAGGGCTTTATCGAAGGCCAATTCCAAAAGGTGATGACAAAATTGGTTAGACAAAACCCTTTATTAACAGAGAAAGAATCCATAGGACTCTCATGTTTACAAGAAGCACAAGTCATCGCTATATTTTCCCCTTCATTCCAACTTCCAACCCTTTCAAAAAAATCGCCAAGGTCCAAGCCATGTTCAAGTTGATTTGCCTCACAAACAGGACATAGAATCTCTTCTAATTCCATATTACCTCCCGCCGTAGCCACTTGTCGTTCATCTGAAAACTCAACTCCACACACGCCACTTGTTGGAATAGACTCCTCATCCTCCACAAGCAATTTGGCAAACTCTCCTGCTCTAAATCCCTCTTTCTCTGATGCCAACAAACAATTGCTTGGGATTGAGTCTAAAATCCCCTTCTCATGGAAATAGGAAATCACTTCCTTCTTGGAAATTTCTTGAGGGGGAAAAACAGCGATTAGTTGATAATGCGTACTCATCTTTCTCAAATGTTCATTAACAAACCTTCCCCTACTGTATTCAACCGCTCCGCCTCCTTCAACACCGCCTCATCCAAGGCCTCCATATCCAATACCTCCTTTTCCGTTGTCTGATAAAGCTCGGCCACTTGTCCCCCAATCTTGTTGATGTCTGAGGGATTGAAGAAACTGAAAGCCAGTCGAAGCTCCGGCAGAATGGCTAAGAATTCCTCCTCGCCGACATTCTGTAAAATATGGTCAAGCCCTTGAAGGAGCTCGCCTCCACTCAGCAAGGTCTCCCGTGCCGTGGCAAACAAACCTTTGAGGAAGGAAACCGCATTCGCGAAATGGTGTCCTGTTCCATAGAAGAACCCTTCGGCCCTTTTCACCACATCCGCCCGTTCCATTTCCCCAAGACCCAAGAGCAGTCCCGCCGAGGCACCCTGCAAGGCCACATTCCCGTTTTCAAGGTTTAGTAGACTCTCCAAACCTCCTTGCAACAGCTGTTGGTCCAACAATCGAGGATGCTCCAACAACAACTGGTAAATGCCCCTAAGGGACGAAATCCGTTTATCTTCCTCTTCTACCCGTGTACCGCCAAGAGTCGCCACCAACAAGGCCGTGCGACTCCATCCCTGCTTGAGCACCTCCTCCAATTCCTCATTCAGTTTAAAGTCCAACAGTCGATGAGCATGGAACAGGTAATTGAGATGGAAACAGGCATCAGAAAGAGAATCAAACTCATGGTCGGACTGCAACTTTTCCTTGAGCTGTGGCAAGAAAAACGGAATCTCATTACCGAGGCCCATGCGAAAGGCTTCAACCAAAAGCTTGGCTACTTCCCTTGAATTCACTGCATTTTTCAAGGACTGAAGCAACAACTCACGTCCCGCCTCTTTCAGGCTTCCGCCAAAAATGGACAGCTCCACCAACATGCCTTCAACGGATGGCGACATGCGGTATTCCCAAATCTCACGAATCAGGTTAGTGTCTTTTTGCTTCGCAAAGTCAGGTCCTTTCTTCAACTCGCAGAAGGCCGTTCCCAAATAATTGAGGATATGAAAAAAGTGGCTTTTACGTAGGTGTAGGCTTTTGATAGATGCTCAACGCCTCTTCTTGGGAATTGTTGGTCGCCACCTTGAGCTTCAACTTTTGGCATTGCTCGCGGAAATCCTCCAAAATGGGTGGCACAGGCGCCTCGTCGCAAAGATTGCCGAAACGCTCGCCTTGCAACAGCTTGCCCATTTCCTGCAAGGGCGTGGCATTCATATCCGAAAGCTCGCCTTTGATAAAACAGGAATGCACCCCGTCCAACAACTCATACACGCCGGCATCCCGTTTTTTGCGCAAGTCACGTAGGCCCAAGGCCAAGTTCAAGGCCTCAATCTCATCGGCGGTGGAAAGAGGCTCCTCCAACTTGCGAACTGCCCTTCCCGTCCTGACCACATAATCCCGAACCGTCAAGCGATAGGCGTCATCAATGCCCGAGGATTGGATGTTGTCCCAAACCTTCTGGTAAAATGCGGGATGAGGCATGCCACTGGCATAGCCCATCACTTGGTCGGCCTCACGGAAGGAATAGGCCATCGGAAAGGTGCCGACCTCTTCGGGCTTAATCTTTCGAACCTTTTGTTTCTTGGGCTTCTTGGCATTCAACAGCTCCACCAATCCCAAGGTGTGAAAACCACCCGTAACGACTAAAACACGGTCGTATTTCTCTTGCGCCTCCCGAATCTTTTCGGCCATGAAACGTTCGCGCGCCAAACAGCCTTCTGCCTCCAAGCTTTCCTCGGATTGCTCGATACGGGCATAATAGCAATAGCCCAACATGCTGTGGACAAAATCCGCAGTGGACTTGCCCAAGCCGTTCACCTCGTAGTGCTTTTCCCACAATTCATTGAAATCGCGGACACCCTCTTTCTCACACAAGGTTTGGATGTAATGGCTTTGAAAAAGGCGATGCTCATCACCGTAAGCCTGCTTGCGCCCTTCCTTCCGCAAGCCTTTCTGCTCTTGGCTCGCCAACAAAATATTGGGGTAGTTCAAATCAATGAACTCGGTTTTGACACCATGCTCCAAGCCCTTCTTGAGAATCACCAACTCTGGGGAATAATCGAGAAAAGGATAGTAACAGCGATAGCGTTTGTCTTTCTCGCCCAGCATTCCGCCCTTGTCATGAAAACTGTAATAAATGGCGATGGGCGTTTCCGTGTCAGAATGTACCAACAAGGGGTTGAGGTGGTTGGTGTCCTCAGGTCCCTCGATAAGGATGCAATCGGGCTGGTATTCCTCAAACACCCTCTCCAAATGCCATGAACAGGCTGGGCTGTGGTGGCGGACTGGAAAAAAAACGGTGTTGGTGGTGAGGTTGAAGGATTGGGAGAAGAGGTCTTGGAGGGTCATGGGGGATTACATTTCTTGGACGATGGGCTTTACGCCCATCGCTATCATATTTCGCCCTTACAGGGCTGTGACGTGGTAGCCCTGTAAGGGCGAAATATGTTAGCATAGGACAACCTCCTATGTCTTCGTTAATTGCGACGATTGTGAAAAATGCGACGAACAAAATGTTACAATTATCCCCTCATTTCAACCTCCCCGAAGCCTCATAATACTTCTTCCACAACCCCTCCTCACTAATCGCCCGTTGCTTGATGACCACATCGAAATAAGCCTTCAAACGGCCCAAGTCATCCTCGTTTTCCTTCAACACCGCCCCGACCAAGTTTTCTACAATGCGCTCTGGAGCGATAGCCTCCTCTCCATAATAATGCGCCGAAAGCGCTGACTGATAATAAACAGAGACAGCCTCTGCGGTACTCATCACCGTGAAAGGCGATTCCACACGATGCCCTTCCTTGGTCACACCCTCCCGCAACTCTTGGAAGGTGGTCGCCAACAAGCCCACCAAATCGGTATCGATTTGAGGTTCAATGCCATTGGAACGAAGCAATTCCATACTCTCCTGCTCAATGATTTTTGCCTCCAAATTCACATTGGAAATCGGCCTCACCGTCTCAAAATTGAAACGGCGCTTCAGCGCGGCACTCATTTCGTTCACCCCCTTGTCGCGCGTGTTTGCCGTGGCAATCAGGTTAAAACCCGCCTTGGCATACAGATGACCTTCCTGTCCCAATTCAGGAATGGTCATCACCTTATCGGAAAGCACACTCACCAAAGCATCCTGCGTTTCGGCCGGACAACGCGTGATTTCCTCGAAACGGGTAATCAGTCCGTCCCTCATCCCCACATATAATGGTGATGGCACCAAGGCCTCAGGCACTGGACCCTTAGCCAAAAGCAGGGCGTAGTTCCAAGAATATTTGATCATGTCCTCGGTGACGGCTGCTGTTCCCTGAATAGTGTGCGCCGTGGTGCCACAAATAGCAGCCGAAAGCAACTCGCTCAACATGGTCTTGGCTGTGCCCGGCTCCCCGACCAGCATGAGTCCTCTATTGCCCGCCAAAGTGACAATGCAACGCTCTATCAAGGCGTCATTACCGAAAAACTTGCGCGAGATGGTAATTTCCTCTCCCTTATGAACAAGTGGCTTCTCCGCTCCTAGAATAAAGGTGCGAACGGCCTGAGGAGAAAGTTTCCAAGTCGCTGGTTTCGGGGCTTTGTCATGGGTGGCCAAGGCCTCCAACTCTTTCTGATAGCTAACTTCAACGGGTGGCTTGAGGTGCTGGTTTTGGGACATGTTTTGGAAAAGTTTGAACTTGTGGTGCAATAGTACGCAATCCTCTGCAATCGGGGGAGGCATTGGAGACTTTAGACATTAGACTTTGGACTTAAGCTTTTTGATCAGCATAAAGCTTAAGTCCAAAGTCTAAAGTCTAACGTCCCTTCCAACTCCATATGAAACGCCGCACCTTTCTCAAGCTTTCCTCTCTTTCCTTACTTCCCCTTCTGACCAACAGCTGTGATGAGGAGGAACATGCATTTGACATTGAAATCCAATCCGACCAAAAGACGGGGCATTTGGTGTTCGAAAGCTTCCTTTATCCCGAGGGAAAAACGATGGAGACAGAGACGCTGATTGTAGGCGGTGGGATTGCTGGTCTGAGCGCAGCCTATGAACTGAAAGAACGGGATTTTCTGCTATGCGAACTTTCCACGGCTTTGGGTGGTAGCTCCAGCGCACAGCATTTCAAAGGCTTGTCCTTTAGCCAAGGCGCGCACTACGATCTTTCCTATCCTGAATATTATGGTGCTGAGGTGTTGGAGATGCTCAAAGAGCTGGGCATCATCTACCACGACCCTCACCGGAAATGTTGGGACTTTAAACAAAAGGAATACCTGATTCCTGAGGCCATTGAAAGCCGTACTTTTTCTGACGGAAAATTCAGGGCAGGCGTCCTTCCCGAGGGAAAATTGAAAGATGATTTCCTGAAACTGATTCAGCCCTATTTGGGGAAAATGCATCAGCCTACTCGCCTCATTCCCGAAGAGGTACGACACCTAGATAACCTTACCTTTTTAGATTGGCTGAATCAGCACCTCAGCCTCAATACTGAATTTATCCGTGCACTGGATTACCACATGATGGACGATTATGGTGCTGGCGCTGCCGATGTTTCAGCCTTGACTGGCATTCATTATTACCGTTGTCGCCCCTACTATTCACAGCATGTAGAACTGTTCTCACCACCTGAGGGAAACAATTTCTTCATTCAAAAACTTGCTCAGCAAGTCCCTGAAAAACACCTCAAAACCAAACATCTCGTTCGGAAAATCAGCAAACTGGAAGGTGGCTTTAAGGCTGAGGTGGTTGACATTGAAAAAAAACAGGTCCATACCATAAAATGCAAAGGGGTGATTTATGCGGGCCATAAACACGCCCTAAAACACATTTGGAAAGATGACTACCCACTTTTTGAGAACAACCGCTATGCACCGTGGTTGGTGATGAACTTTGTGTTAAAGCCTGAAATCAATAGTCAAGAAGTGTTTTGGCAGAATGAATTGCTTACCAATAATCGGGCATTGATGGGCTTTGTGGATTCAGCCAGTCAATTCACGGAATCCCAAGAATACCGCGTGCTGAACACCTATTTCTGTTTCAAGCCCGAGGAACGGAAATATTTGGCGAACATCGATGATAACGCCCAAGCATTGACGAAGGAAACCATCAACATCATCAATCAATATTTTGATCAAGACATTTCCAGCTTGGTGGAAAAAGTGTTTATCAAAGTGATGGGACATGCCATGTCCATTCCTTATCCCAACTATCTGTTTAGGGATGTCAACTCAAAGCGAAGTGAGGAAAAGCTGATCTTTGCTGGGGTTGATTCTGGACAACTGCCACTCTTTTTTGAAGCGGCCGATTCTGGATTAATGGCCGCCAAACTGCTTAAAAGCCAATATTCGGGTTCGATGAAAAATTGATTTATTCCCGATTTGGGAAAACCGTAAAAAGCCCATCACTTTTTGGGGTCCAGTCTCCGTATCTCTTCTTGTCGGCATTCCCGCCGTTTTTTAAGATTTGACCTTATGGACCCAAGACGAGTTCACCGCATTACTCCCAAGCCTGTTATTATTCGGGTAGGACGCAGACCATCGGGACCACGCGCTGCCAGTTCGCGCAGTGTGGGGCTTTCCATGGTTGCGACCGTTGGATATGTACTTTTTGTTGTCGGCTCATTTGCCTTTTTTAGTAAGGAACATGCCGGCGAACTAAAAAGGTTAAAAGGCAGCATTATTAAGGTGATTGGAAACAGTGACAAATAAAAAAAGGGGTGAACAATGTCACCCCTGAGTTCCCTTTTAATAAACGCTCCAGTCGCCATTTAGATAATAGCTGTGTAAAACGGGCTCCCGAATCGTATTGACTTTCACTTTTGAAACATCAACAGGATCCTTTCCGAAGGAAGTGATTTGGAGCATTCCGTCATTATTCAGCCAACGTGTTTCCACATCATCAAAAGTGAGTCCTCGGAGACGTTGGATAACTTGCTCCTGTGTGCCATTCTTGGCCGCAAGGACATATCCCCATTCTCCCAAGGTCAAAACCTGTTTATGAAGAGGAACAGTAGAAAAACCAGCGGCTTGCATGGACTTTTCAATGCATTTGAAAGCCTTGAAAGCAAACTGTGGCGTACCTGATTGGCTAATCAACACGCCATTTGGAGTCATTTGCTTGTAGCAAAGCTGATAAAACTCCTTTGAGTAAAGCTTCGCCAAATCGGTATTCTTAGGATCGGGAAGATCCACAATAATGACATCGTAGAAATCTGGTGTCTCGCTGAGGAACAAGAAACCATCAGTGTTCACAATACTCAGCTTCTCACTGTCCATTGAACCCTTGTTCAATTTAGTAAGGATGGGATGCTGCTTGCCCAAATTGGTCATCGCCGAATCCAAATCCACCAAAGTGATTTTCTCCACAGAAGGATACTTAAGGATTTCACGAACGGCGCAACCATCACCTCCTCCCATTACCAACACATTTTTCGGGTGACCTGACAACTTCATTGACGGATGCACCAATGGCTCGTGGTAATGCCATTCATCCAGCGTGCTTAACTGCTGATTATTGTCGATATACAACCAGTAATTCTCCTTCCACTGGGTAATCACAATCTTTTGGTAACGGCTCTGCTTCTCAAAAACGACCTTCTCTGCATAGCGCGCCTGTTCGCTGAACTCAATGATTGGCGAGGAGAAAATCACCCCAAGAATCAATATCACGGCTACTCCAGCCCCACTACCCCACAGCAGTTTTGACCTTGTAACGTAGCTTTTGAAGCGATCCAAAAGCAAGAGGGCGACAATAAAATTGATGCCTCCCAATACAAATGGCACGTAGCGCATCCCCAAATATTGAATACCGATAAAGGCAAAGAACATCCCGCCGATTAGGCTTCCGAAGTAATCCACGGCCATGATGGAGGAAATATTTTCCCGCAAATCCTCAAACTCATCATTAAGGCGAGTAACAAGGGGAATTTCCATGCCTATCAACAGGCCAATAATGATGCTGAGGGAGTAGATGATAAGTGGGGTAAGTTGCGTATAACCAGCCGCCACATAAACGATCAACGCAGAGAATGAACTGAAAAAGGACAGCACGAATTCAATCCCCACAAATTTCTCCAGTAGGTTCTCCGACATTTTTCGGCTCAGCTGGCTTCCCATACCCATGGAAAACATCATGATGGAAATCACCATCGTCCACTGGAACACTGAATTACCCAAAAAGTAATTGGCCAAAGTCGCCAACACATATTCCGCCACAATGCCCGACAAACCAGTGGCAAAAATGGCCAGCTTGAGGATATGTGAACCCCACAATTTCTTGTTGCCCATATTTTCTATCAAAAGAATCTTATTTCAACAGGAGCCCTTGACTTACACATTCTGCGATTTACCAAAACTCAGGTCGCCTGTTGAACAAAAGGTGGCGCAAAATTACGAATTAATTCGCCGCCAATCTCTATCCTTCGATTTCCCACTCAAGCAAGTTCTACTTTCTCCCAAAGCCCCTTTCCACTTGTTTATCAACTATACAGCATCTTTCCCAAAAAACTTCATTGGGGTTTGCTTTAAACTTTTTCACAAAAAGAAATGTAATGTCTTCAGCGGATTTGAGCTCAAAACAGAACGACAATCCACTCATTCCCTTTGTACCAGCTTTTTAGAAGCTGTAACTTTGGAAGTTCAATTGGAGTACCATTCTCATCAAATTTGAAGATTTACATGTTCTTGTCTCAATACCTTCTCAGTAAAAATGCTGACGTCAAAACGGAGGTCTTTTCGGGCATGACCGTTGCGCTCGCGCTGGTCCCTGAAGCTGTCGCCTTTGCTTTCGTCGCCGGAGTTAGCCCTTTGGTTGGCCTTTATGCCGCCTTTATGGTTGGGCTTATCACTTCCCTTTTCGGCGGACGACCAGGCATGATTTCCGGTGCGACTGGTGCTATGGCCATTGTGATGGTTGCCTTAGTAAAGAAGGGCAACATAATTGAACCGGGAATGGGTGAGATTTACCTCTTTTTGACGGTAATCCTTACAGGACTAATTCAAATGACTATTGGTTTCCTAAAACTGGGGAAATTTGTCCGGCTCATTCCGCATCCAGTAATGATTGGTTTTGTAAACGGATTGGCTATTGTAATTTTCACCTCTCAGTTAGGCATGTTTCAAGAATTTGAACTGACCGAACTTGGAAAAATTGCCACTGATCCGGAAACAGGTGAGAAAATCACACACTGGAGAACAGCAGAAACTCTCTACCCGATGATTGGCCTTGTTGGTTTGACCATGGCAATCATGTATTTTTTGCCAAAGGCCACCAAAAAAGTCCCTGCTGGGTTGGTTGCCATTCTTTCCGTAACCCTCATTGTTGTATTTAGCGGCATTGACACACCAACTGTAAAATCGTTTATCGAAAACGGCGGAGGTGACGGAATGAAAGGTGGTTTGCCAGAGCTACAGGCAGACCTTTGGACAAAAATTCAATCAAGCTGGGCCTTCGACGCTACTTTTGAAGATGGTTCCAACAGCCCAAAATCATTCTGGCAAACTCTGTTATTCATCTTGCCTTATGCCTTTACCCTTGCCATGGTGGGTCTTATTGAATCGTTGATGACATTAACCTTGGTTGACGACATCACCAACACACGTGGAAACGGTAACAAAGAATGTGTTGCCCAAGGCCTTTCCAACGTGGTAAACGGTTTCTTCGGTGGCATGGGCGGATGCGCCATGATTGGCCAAAGCATGATCAACATCAAAGGTGGAGCACGCAGCCGCTTGTCTGGAATTGTGGCAGCCTTGGTACTTCTCTCCTTTGTTCTTTTCCTTTCTGCTTATATCGAGATGGTGCCAATCGCAGCTTTGGTTGGTATCATGTTCATGGTCGTTATCGGAACATTTGAATGGGCGACCTTTAAAATGCTTAACAAAATTCCGAAGGAGGACGTACTTGTTATCCTTGCCGTCACTGGAATTACTGTTTACAAAGACCTCGCAGTTGCAGTTGGTGTGGGTATCGTTTTGTCCGCCTTGATATTTGCGTGGAAACATGCAAAATCGATGGAAGCCAAGAAAGAAGTGCTTGATGATGAAACGAAAGTATATAAATTGGACGGCACACTTTTCTTCGCCTCAACCACCAGTTTCATGGAGTTGTTCGATGTGGAAAATGACCCTAAAAAGGTTATCATCGAGTTCAAAGATTCCCGTGTGGTGGACCACTCTGCCATTGAAGCCATTAACAATTTGACGGACAAATACCGCGCATTGGACAAGGAACTCACTTTGCGCTACTTAAGTGAGGATAGCATCAAATTGTTGGAAAACGCCGAGAAGATCATTGAGGTGAATGTGGATGAGGATCCTAAATATCGCGTGGCGGTGGATCCAGAATTGATGGAGGCGTAAACAACTAAAGCGTTTTCTATTTCAAGAGCCCTCAAGCCTCATCGCTTGGGGGCTGTTCTTTTTCATCCTCCTCCTTTTTAGGACTTGTTCCATCAGGATTAAGCAACTTGACATCGATTTTTTGGAACGGTACCTCAATATTCTCACGCTGGAGCGCAGCGTAAATCTCCACAGTTACATCACTCTGGGTTTTCAGGAAAGAAGCTTCCTTAGTCCAAAAGTGAAGTAGGAAATCCAAGGAGGAGGCTCCAAAGCCTTTGAAATACACACTGACTGGAGGGTAATGCAACACGCCATCCACATCACGGACGGCATCTTTCACCAGTTCAATAATCTCCTTTGGGTTGTTGCCATAGGCCACGGGCACATTCACCCCATATCGACGCGTCCCATCCGTAGGCGTCATGTTCACCAATTCCTTTGAAATCAAATCATTGTTCGGGACGCTGACCATTGCTCCCTCAAATGTTTCCACATCACTAGCTCGAATGCCCACTTTGTGGATAATCCCCATTCGATCCCCTAACAGAACCACATCACCCTTTTTAACGGGGCGCTCAAACAGCAGTACCAAACCTGCCACAAAATTGCTCACCACATTTTGCAAACCGAAGCCTATACCCACACTCAAGGCACCAACCAAGAAGTTCACGCGGTCCATATCCACGCCTGACGCCCCAATTGCTACAAAGAAGCCCAACACGATCAGGCCATATTTGCTGACCATGGCCACGGCATTGGGAACGCCTCGCTTCATGTTAAAATGCGGAAGCACCTCCTCCTCCAAAAGCAACCGAAGGAAATTTGCCAAAATCACAATCACCACCATCACCAAGAAGAAGATGCTGATGTCTTTGATTGCAATGTGCGCCTCTCCAATGATGAATTCCAATCGATAGAAATTGCTCAGCCATTCAATAAAAATCCCCCTCAAGTTCAGCTCAAAAAGAATGGCCTGAATCCATAACAGAACAATAATGAGGTGAAGAATTTTAGTGAAACCTGTAAAAAACCTCGCACCGTATTCTCGGACCAACACAAACTGTCGCAAGGGCTTCCAGTGCAACAGACGCCAAATAAAACGGTTTAGAATCCGTGAGGTGAGCTCAAACAAGATTACATAGTAAAACGCACTGATGATGGTGTGTGTGATGTAATGTGAAAAGAGTGAAAACCCAAAAAGATTGGCGATAAACGAAATGCCAAAAAGAATGGGGAGCAACCACGTGATTTTATGCAACCAGACCCACCATTGGGGGCCGTCCTTGAAACGGAGTAATCGACGGTTTCTGTAAAGAAATACAGCCCCAAGGAAGGCCAAGGTGGTTAGCACCTGAAGCAGGATGCGATATATACGCAAGTCTGCCGAGACCATGATCAAAAACAGATCAAACAGGATAAGAAAAAGCAGACAGAAAAATGGGAACCACTGTATCTTTCGGAGATAGGTGAGCACCAAAAAGGCAATGGGAATCAGGGTTACCATCCTCAACATCTCGTTGAGAATAAGTGACATGGATTCGTACAGGTAAAATGCCGACATCGTTGCCAGCAACAAAGCAGAAAGCCCCGGCACCACCAACACTTCAATGTAGGTGACATTACAGGGAAATACCTCCTCTTCTAACTGCCCCTTTCGAAGAAATAGAAAGAGGCCATAAATCAACACAAAAAACAAGGCTTCGAGAAAAACCCTGCCCTTCCGTCGTTTCCAAAGGCCTTCCACTTCCAAATGAACAAATGACATTGTTTCCCCAAACACCTGAGTAAAACGGGAACTGTCAGCCTGTCCCTCATCAACCTTCCAAAGTGGCTCATAGGGCTCGGTAAACATAGACTCAAAGACACCCCTTGTCAGGTCATCCACCACATCCTGATACCTCCGAATGACCATCATCTCATTGCTCACTTCATTCAAGAGAGAAAAAGTAGTTACCAAGGAATCGGAGAGTCGTTCTTTGGAATAAGAAACGTCCTTTAGGATGTCCTCAATACGTGCAGAAATGTCTTCAGGCACATTTAGCTTGTCCGTAATATCTTTCGCCCTTTCAAAATAGGCATGATCATCCTTTAGGTATTCATACTCCTCATTCAATTGGTGCGCCCGGTCAGTCACATCCTCCTCTATCGTTCGAAAGCGTCGCTCATACACATCCCATTCACGCTTGATAATCTTCAGCTGTGTAATGGAAAAATGCTTTTGCTCAAACTTGCGAGTGTTCCGCTTCAACAAATTCAAATCTTGGGCAAATTCCTTATACCGCTCCCTGTAAAGATGAAGGGGTTTTTGAAGCTCAATAACACGCTCCACCTGCACCAGTCGCTTCTGAACTTCCTCCGCCCGCTGGTTAAAATTCGCAAAGCCCGTAGTAGCGCTAATACTGTCTCTTGAGTTTTGGATAGAGTCTGGAATTCCAAATTCCGTTGTAGACTCAGGACGGGTTCTCACAATTTGGTCCACCACACTTTGAGCGTTCGAAAAAAGGGGGAACTGAGCCAGCAACAAAAAACAAAGTAAAAGGCGGATGGGCATTAGGGAGAAACTGCTAGTGGTTTCCTTAGGAGTACGTTTTTTAGCCTACAGGGATACACAAAAAAGGGTGAGAGAAACATGTTTCCCCCACCCTTTCACAATGTTTTAATGGAAATCTATTTCACTTCCCAAGCCTTAATGGTTCGGTCATCACCCGTAGAAATCAGCGCGTTTTCAAAGGTGCTCCAAAGCACGCTGTTAACGGAGTTTGCATGAGCATCCTCGTGCTTGGGCTTACTGATATTGAGTAGCAACTCTAATTCGTTGGTTTCCCACACCTTCACAGACTTATCCATACTTCCTGTGGCAAAACTGCTTCCATCTGGACTGAAGGAGATGCTGTAAATGGCGTAGTTGTGTGCAGGAATTCGCTTCACCATGGCATAGTCCTTTTCCACATCCCAAAGATTTAGATGGGCATCACGAGAACCTGAAATCAAGTATTTTCCATCGGGCGTATAGCGCAAAACCGTCACCGAAAAATCAGCTTGGTGACCTTCGCAAGATTGCTTTTCCTCAAAGCTGTCCAAATCAAAAATGCGAACCGTTCCATCCCCGCAACCCAAGGCAAATTCACGGCGCTCCAATTGGAAATCCATGGAACGAAGCCGTTTTTCCGACACCCGCTTTGCCTTAATCAAACTGAAATCTTCGAGGGACCAGACGGAAAACGAGCCATCCCCAGAAAGAACAAAGAAACAGTCCTTCTCCTCCCAATACTGAATGTCAAAAATGACCATCTGGTGAAACTGAATCAGCTTCACCTCCTTTTTCTGGGCCAAATCAATGACATGAACCCCGCCATTGAAATTTCCGACCAACAATAGATTCCTTTGGGGAATGTACTTGATGGCAAAGGCCTTCATCGGCAACTTGGCCACCGCACGACTGGATTTTGGATTCGTCAAATCCCACTCAACAATCAGGTTGTCATTGCTTCCCGAAAAGAAAAGATGAGGCTCCGCCCCCTGTTCAAGGGTATAAATTGACCCTTCATGCCCATCAAACTGCTTGATTTTCTTCGCCTTGGGATAATAGAGTTTCCGCACCTTTGTCATCTGCTTCGGGGAGTTTATTGAGAGGATACAAAGTTACAGCTGGAAATTGCTAAGAGCAACTGGTGTTGGGGTGGGGCTCAATGCTCTAAGTTTGGTAGGTATAAAACCTACCGCTATAGACTATGCATGGATTGCGTAGGCTGTCTCCATAGCGTCATCCGCCAGCTGGCGGATGACGTTTTAGAAGGTTATTATACAACAGAACCCTACGCCCAAATTACTCTTCAAGTAAAATAATTACGTCCTATCCACCTTACTTATCGGCACATCAACCCATCGTGATACTTCCACCGCCAAACCCTCTATTTTCTTATAATCGGTACTTTCATGAATTAATACCGATTTCCTCTTTGTACTAAACTTAAAATATACTCGATGCAATAATTCTGTTGATGAATAAGTCGTTACAGCCCTCGCACCAACGGTCTTTTGCTTTGTCACTTTTCCACTGGCCAAAAGCACTCTATTTGGATTCCCCACAACCTCTGAAGTTGAAAAAATAGGGATACCAAATACTCCTGTAACCGTTTTCAAGACAACCCCTTTTACTGGGGTGTAGAATAACTTCAACTTGGTTGTATTGAAAAACTTAAACGTCGTGCCGAGAAAAAATAAAATACTAAACACCAAAAAAATGAGATCATCCATGGTCACAAGGACCATGAATAAAGACATTGGCCAAAACAGAAGTCCAAGTAAAACTCTTGACCAAACCTTATCAATGACCCAAAAACTTATACCTTTCTTGTTTTGTATTCCCATAATTAAACAACCCCACCCAAAATATGGGCGGGGCATATCAAATCATTAATCAACTTCCTGACCGTACACCACCTTTTTTGGCTTCCAAACCACTTCAAGCTCCTCCAAGGCCTTTGACTTCAATAGAATATCTCGGTCCAAGAACTTGTTGTAAGCCATCTGTGCGGACCACGTGCAGGCGCTGTTTGGCTCCAAACCTTCATCGAAACTCAAATCGAGCTGGTGAATGTTCTCCCCGAACTCATCGCAGAATTCCACGGTACCCGAGAAGCCCTGCAAGGCTTTGTCCGTCTTGTTTTCAAAAGCGAACTCATAGGTGATAAAGCCCATATTATTCTCCTCGGAAAAACCTTTTTCGGTAACGGTTACGGCAATTTGGGTGCGCAAGGCCTCCAATTTCGTTTCCTCTTCTTGAAGGGCCTTTTGCACCAAAAACTTGCGCTCTTCAGCTTCCTTTAGGCGTTTTTCCTGCACCTCCTGCTCATGATTGATGCGCTTGTCCTGCAACTCCTTTTGGCGGATAATCTCAGAAGTGATGCGCTCTTGGTTATCTCCCAATCGCTTGAGCACCTCCAATAATTCAGGAGCCGGAGCGGATGGCGCCTGTTCCACCTTCACCTCAACAGGCAACGGTTTTGGCTCCTCTTTCTTGACAACCTCAGGAAGCTGTTTTGGTTTGTCGGCCAAGTTCTTAGCGATGGCGCCAAGCCCTTGGGAGAGCTCTTCCAACTGAATCAAGACCTGCCCCATCTCATTGCCTGCACCCAAGCTGTTGAGCTTATTGTTTCGGACAAAAGTGTCTTTGATGTCAGCCCAACGTTGCTTTTCCTCGTCGGTAATCCAACCCACCATTTCTTTGAACTTGAGCAGGTTGGCCTCGGCACCTGTGGTCAAGGTTTGGGACTCGCCCTCGTAATGAGACATGATTAACTCATCGAGCTCCTTGTCGTTCATCACAGGAAGCACCTTCTCGACAATCTTGTTCATGTTCCGGTAAGAGCCCTGTAACTTGAATGGAGGCTCGGTACGATAGGCGTCGTTTTGGCTCGCCGATTTGATGTATTCAAGGTTCACCCTCAAAATCACATCACGAACGGTGAGCATTTTTTTCAACACATTGACATACTCGTTGATTTCCTCTACCGAGTGATTCGCCTCGAACTCAATGCCGTCTTGGCTTCCCGTTTCGGCAATCTTAATCAAGCCATACAAATCAGACTTGCTCTTGCCTGACAGCTTGTTCAACACAGGGTTTGAGGTCAGGCTGTTCTCCAAATAACTCAGTTTGAACACATCAGCGCTGTCGCCAATGATGTCACCCAAGTTGTAGATGTCGGCACGGTTGGCCAACATGTCCGGAATCTGGAACTTGTCACCGCTCTCCGTGTACGGGTTGCCCGCCATGACCACAGCCACCTTTCGCCCACGGAAATCATAGGTTTTCGGACGGCCTTTGTACACACCCTCAATCTTCCGTTGGCCATCACAAAGCGAGATGAATTTCTGCAAGAACTCAGGGTGACAGTGTTGGATATCGTCAAGGTAAATCATGACGTTGTCCCCCATCTCAAAGGCAAGGTTCAACTTCTTGAGCTCTTCCTTGGCTCCGGCGTTATTCGCCGAAGAAGGGTCCACGCTGGTCACTTCATGGCCCAAAGCCGGACCGTTAATCTTCATGAAGACAATGCCCAAACGGTTGGCCACGTACTCCATCAAGGTGGTTTTACCGTATCCCGGAGGGGAAATCAGTAGCAACAAACCCATCTGGTCGGTTCGCTTGTTCTCGCCGGCCGTGCCCATCTGCTTGGCCAAGTTGGCGCCAATCAATGGCAAATAAAGTTTGTCAATCAGCTTGTTTCGCACAAAGGAGCTCATCACACGAGGCTTGAACTCGTTGAGCTTCATGTTGTCCTCAAACTCCTTAATGCACGTCTTTTTGGCTTCAAGGAAGGCCTCATAACGAGGCACATGATTGAGGGCATATTGGCTCAGCTTCTCGGGGAAGGCATAGAAATCCAAGGCATATTGCTGGCTATCCAAAAGCTTATGTGACCCTTGAAGTCCATCCAACACACGCGTTGTCTCCAAATGATGAAGCTCTTTTGGCTGGCCAGTCTCCAACAGCAACAGGGCCGTTTCATCAATGTAGGCCTCGGCAGATTCATGGTCACGGCTTGAATCAAAGGCGCGCAACCACTGACGCAACAGACCAAACTGCCCTTCAAAATTGCCTTCCAGACGATTGAGTGACTCCTCAAAAGCTGGCTTTACGTGCTGGTCTTGCAGGAAGCTCAGGAAATCATCGTGGAACAATCCCGCCTTGCCCATGGTCACAAATTCCGTTGCGCCTTGGGTCAATTCCTCAAAGAGATAGGCGGAAGAATCCTGAACGTTTGAGGTATCAAATAAGGAAGAAGCATTGGCAAAATCATTAATGGCCTCTGCCAATTCAGCTTTCAACCCCTCGAACTCCTTACTGTTTGGAAATGCCTGCAAAACAAGGCCTGCTCCCTGAACTTGCTTCTCCAACTCAGCCTTTCGCTCATCCTCGCCATACAACCAAAAGGCTTTGGCCAAGGAGCGAATCGCTGGACTATATTTTAACAACTTGGCCTCAATGGTAATTTCCACCAAAGCACCAAGAATAATGGCTGTGTCATGGTCATGGACACCCTTTACGTAGCCCTCGTTATAGCGAACCGCCATAAACTTCTGGACCACGGCCACCAATTCCTTTTGAGTAAGGTTATGAAGTTGCTCCAAATTGGGCACCTCTCCTTCTCCAGCGTGCTCCAGCACTTGATAAGCCAAGTATTCGGCGCGATAGACTTGGTCATTTTCAGACACCAAACTTTGCTCCCAAAGCGCCTTGTCGCTTACCAAGGCCTCTTCGGTCACTTGCTCAAAGAAGTTGGTTCCCGCCAAATGGTAAAATAGCCCGCCATCACGATTCACCATCGAAAGCGCTGGCGTTTGGGTATTCACCAAGAATTTGAAGTTGCCGAAGCTGATGATGTTGTCCCCATCCAAAAAGAGCTCCTGCTTGTCCTTGAGCTGGCGCAGGGCATCCTCCTTGATGGTTTTCAAACGGGACTGCAAATCATCCGCCTTCACGGAATCCTCCAAGGCCACCAATTCTTTGATGATGCCACGCACCTTGTCAATCATCAAATCGGAAGCGAAATAACCGTTGATTTCGCTGACGCTTTTCAGGCTTTCCGCCTTGGATTTGGCAGACTTCAAGATGCGAATGGCCGACTGCTGAAGGACATTGGTCCGCTTGCTACGGGCTTCCGCCAATTGGACTTTCTTGCTCTCAAAAGCGCTGTAGATTTCCTCGCGCTGGGTGGCAATCTTGTCCAAGAAATCATCGAACTCGGCAAACTTCCCTTCCAACTCCTCCAACTGCACCATGAGCTTGGTGAGGTATTCCTCACACTTTTCTGGCTTGTCGCAGAGGTCCAAGAAGTTGACCACGCTTTGCCCAATCAGTTTCAACTGGGCGTTGAATTCCGCCTTTCCTTCGACACCCGCCAGCTCCTTGCGCTTGTTTTTCAGTCGCGCACGAATCTGGTTGAACGAGGAATAGATTTCGGAAATGCTGTCGATGATTTGTGTGGTTTTGGTCGCATCCTCAATCTTGAGGTTGCCCACAATCTCAATCAACATTTCCAGCTCCTTGGCGGTCTGGTTGATGTTTTCCTCCACCTTGTTGGCATCCACCACCTTGGTGAGCCCTTCGATGGAGCCGTCAATCTCCCCTACTTTGGTGCGGTAAGGCGCCAAGGCCTCATCCTTGGTCAAGAACTTGACACAGCCCTCCGACAATTCATTGCCCAGCCCTTCGAGCTTTTCCTCATAGGATTCCACCAACTCGGTATCCACATAGCGAAGCTCCTTGAGAGAAATAACTTCACCTCGAAGTCCACGCAAGCGCGAGAGGTAGCCAACAAACTCATCAATATGCTTGGGCACCTGACGACTGATTTCCGCCATCAAAGCATCCGCATCGGCAGTAACATTCGCCACGGCCTCGGCTGTGCTTCGACGAAGGCGCACCACTTTCTCGAACTCATCAATGGCCGAAGAAGCGGACTGCTTGATTTCGCCCAATGGCTCAGACAACTGATAGGCATCTGGCTCATTAATCCAGTAATAGGCATCAAGAATGTCAGTGGACTTCTTCATCAAGTCCAGATACAGTCCTTGATAGCCGTCATCCTTTCCGAGCAAGCCCAAAATCTCATGGCACTCGGCCATGGCTTTTACGATGTCCCTGTTGCCAATTTTATAGAGCAGGGAATCATCTTCCGTTCCGAAATCATAATCGGCATCGACAAATGGCGTTTGCCAAATCTGGATGGCATGGGTTTTCTTAGGCTCCTGATCCGCCTTGAAATAGCACATCTCTCCATTGCCAAAAATGGAGAAACCATGACAAGTCAACGGATTTTCAACGCTCTGATTAATCAGGTTGTAAGAGAGCATGAGGTAAAGCCCCTGCTCCCGATTGTAGAACACATAGGCGTAATCCTCACCGTTTGGCGAGGAAATCCGCTGTTCAAAAAGCATATCCTTCAACTGGATATCGAACAGCTTGTATTCTCCCGTTTGGAGATAATACCCATTCGGGAAAATCAAACCGTGGTCCTGTGGGAGCAATACACAAGAATCCGCAATGGCGTCAATGCGCTGGGCCTCCTGCAACTTCTCGTTATAAACGATATAGCGAAACTCATTCTCCTGATACGGCTTTACCTTCAAGAGAATCAAGTTGCCGACGATGGCAAAATGGATTTCGGCATCATCCAAGGTTTGGTCCTTGTTGGCCACAGGCTCGGAGAAAATGCCTTTGCCTGTCTTGGTATTGTCCTCAACCTTGATGGTCAAATCCCCGCCAATGGTCTCCACAAAAATCCTGTCGGCAATGGAGATATGAGGGTGCGCCCCTTCCCTGTGCATATCGCGGGAAGTGCGTTTCCACTCAAATTCATGCTGACGTGGGAAATCATATTCGTGCTCGCTCCGCCCGTCAATGTATGAAAGCCCACCCTCAGTCATTAACCACTTGAAGACCTTAAGGTCGGAAACAGATTTCCCCACTTGGAAAACCATATACAAGTGGGCTCCGCGAACGGCAAACTTTACGAAACGGGCTTCCTTGTAATAGCGGTAAAGATTTTTGAAATCATCCAAAAAGGTCTCGTCCTCCAACACGGAAAGATCCAACGGATGAAAGCTCTGCTCCCTGTATTCAAAAACGCTGAACACATCGGCCAATCGAATCTCATTCCTCAGCCCGATTTGGACGTTATAGCCAAAAATGAAGTGCCCACCTACGGGCACCATGTCCCAAGGCACGCAATTGTTCTCCGTGGTCACCCGATCCGTCCCAAGAAGCTGAGACTCGATGGAACCAAACACCTCCTTTCGGGAAGTGTTCAATTCGTTCAGGCGTTGGCGCAACTCATCGCCGTGTTTATTCAGGCGGGATTTCAATACCTCGTAGGTACCGCCTTCAAGTTGAGTTGGAGTTTCTATATGTTGAGTTTCGTTGGTGTTCATAGTATTCAAGTATTTTTCATCTGAACCCCTCTCTGTCATTCTGACGAAGGAAGAATCTGATAAAAAGAAAAACAATGTTGTCAGCCAGTTCCTTCGCTAACGCTCAGGATGACAGCCTGTAGTTCAGACCACTTTGTTTGACAAAGCTATTACTGCCCTATTTCCTCATTCAAAAAATCCCATCGGGGATTAAACTCGTTGATCAACGCCTCTTTCTTTCGTCTCACCCAACCTTTGATTTCCTTTTCTCTGGCGATGGCATCATTGACATATTGAAAGGTTTCCCAATAAATCAGGTTGTAGCAGAAGTACTTCCCTGCAAAAGATTTTTTTGACTCCATGTTGTCGGCTAAGTGTTCCTCCATTCGTCTTCTCAAGTCATTGGTCACTCCTGTATAAAGGACTGTTTTCTTTGGGTTCGTGGTGATGTAGACGAAATAACAATGCTTGTTCATTGTTGAAAAAATTTTCGTTTTGAGACTCTTTTAAACTCCACTTAGCAAACTCCCTCCTGTCCTTCTGACGAAGGAAGAATCTGGCAAAGATTTTCAATCAGTTCCTTCATTACACTCAGGATAACAGCCCAGATTTTAGACCATAGAACCAGAACCCTTTAACTCAAAGACAAGAAATAGAATGACCATTAGGTAAATGAGAATTCCAGTAATGATATAGACCACCATTTTAGAATCCTTCTTTGCGTAATACCCGAAAGTAAGGCAGTGAAATACAGTAGAACTTAACTCTCCAAGGGTCAAAACCACTTCCAAAACTAATTCTAACACCACCGAGCTATTGGGGAAAGACCTTTAAAAAAAGGGCAAGTTTCCCTGCCCTTTTCTCATCATCACAAATCAAACGATTAAAGCAATCCTAGGCTTCCAACCGTTTTGTCGGCGACTCCCATGACGTTAGCGATGTTAGCGAGGCGACCGATGGAGGCCTGCATGTCGCTATCGTTGGTGTAGTCGGTTGACATTTTATTGAGCAAGTTGGCTACGCTGAGGTTGCGAACATCCTCGGTGTTCATGCCGAACTGATCCACAAACTTGTGGAGGTTTTCCTTGAACGAGGAACCGTCCGAAGTGTCGAACAAAGCGTCACGCACTTGCGAGAGCGACTTCGAGTTGTCCATAAGTCCCTCGATTTGCTTGCCTTTGCCGATGGCTCCAGTGATGCGGTCGAAGAACTGCTGTTCGCCACCCACGATGTCGATTTTGGCCGATTTGAGGGCCTCTGCCAACACGCTTGCTTGAGCGGAAGCGACTTTCTCCTGAATGGAGATTTGCGCCAACTCGATTTTGGTGTCCTTCTCCAAACGAAGCTTGAACTCTTCGTGGTCGCGACCAACACCATCCAATTTCTGCATGGCATTCGCCTTTTCCTCGATACCCTTCGCTTCGGCGAGGTACTTCTCGGAAGCGATTTTGGCTTCCACCAAACCTTTTTTCTCTTCGGCTTCGGCTTTGGCGTCGATGCCTTTTGCTTCGGCAAGCGCTTTCTTCTCCAAGATAGATGCCTCTGCAGCACCTTCCTTTTCGAGTGCGGCAGCCTTGGCTTCCATTACTTGTGCTTCAGCCAATCCGCTTGCAGCGGCCTGTTTCGCTTCAGCTTCTGCCAAGATTTTAATGGCTTCTGCTTTCTTATCGGCGGCAAGCTTTTCAGCCTCAGCCTCAATTTGCAATTGCTTGGCCTTGAATTCAGCAGATACTTTCTGTGCCTCAGCTTCCTTCGTCTGACGGAGCAATGCCTCTTGTGCATGCATTTCTGCCTCAATCAATTTGGCCTGCTTCTCACGGTCGGCCTCAGCCACCAAGCGGGTTTCCTTGATTTTCTCCTCTTCCTCAACTACTGCCTTCTCGACAATCACACGCTCACGGATGACGTCTTGAATTTGCTTGCGCTCCTCTTCAAGAGCTTTCTCCTTTTCAATGTTCGCCAACTCAACAATGCGCTCACGCTCGGTTTGCTCCAATTGCTGGTCTTTTTGAACGCGCTCAGTCTCAATGGCCAAGGTGCGCTCCTTGTTCTTCTCAGCAACCAACACCTGACGGCGTTTGTTTTCCTCAGCTACCTCGATTTCCTCTTGAGTGGAAATTCGAGCCCTTTCAGATTTCAGACGCTCTTCCTCACGGACCTTTTGCGTTTCTGCACGCTCACGAGCACGAATGGATTCAACCTCACGGAGTTGCTTCTCCTCCTTTTCAGCCATTTGGCGTTCAAGCTCCAAGATGGTCTCACGAGCCTCAACATCTTGCTTCTTGATGGTTTGGGTCTTTTGGTTCTGCACCAAATTGGCCTCCATCTTTTCCTTGGCTGTCAGCGTAATAATCTTCTTGATACCCTCAGCATCCAAGATGTTGTTCTCATCAAGGCTTGTGATTGGCGTCTGCTCCAAGGAGTCAATAGCGCAGTCATCCAACACATAACCATTCAAGTCTGTACCGATAATCTGAAGAATCTCAGACTTGAAGGCATCACGAGAGTTATACAACTCCACGAAATCAAAGTGTTTACCAACAGTTTTGAGCGCCTCAGAGAACTTCGCGTCAAACAGGGCAACCAATGATTGTTGCTCGGAAGCACGCGCACAACCGATTGACTGAGCCACCTTGATAACATCCTGCTCCGTCTGGTTGACACGAACAAAGAAGTTCACCTGAATGTCCGCCCTCATATTGTCTTTACAAATGAGACCTTCCTTTCCCTCTCGGGAGATGGTAATTTTCTTGACAGTGATGTCCATCTTTTCCAGCTTGTGAATCACTGGAACAACCAACATCCCTGAGAAGGATACCTTTGAACCTCCCATTCCGGTCTTCACCAAGGCCTGACCTTGGGAGGCTTTATTGTACATCTTCACGAAGAAGGCCACCAAACCGATGAGGAAAATGACTCCTCCCACGGTAATCGCCATCGCCGCTTGACTAAACAACGAACTTTGTAACAACATAAAATGTGTGTGATAAATATTAAACAGGTATTGCACTCAAGGTTAGATGCCTTGATAAGGCTCCACAATATAACATTGGAGCGCCTCATTAAATTCTATTACCAATCCCTGTTCTCCTTTTTGCAAGGACTTGCCTTCGGGAGATTTCGCGTTGATAATATAACTTCCTTTAGCATCGATGGTCACTTGCCCAATACGTGAACTGCTTAGGGGCAAGCTTGCAACGCAAATCTTCCCAATTGGATTAAACTTGTCCTCTTCGCTTTCCTCCATTTTTCGGAACAATACCACAAAGGGCATTGTGCAAAATTTGGCGATAAACAGGCTTACAAAAAAGTATCCTGACAATGCCAAAATCCCGATTAAGATGGAATCAATGCCCAAATAATGGTTTCCTACTATCGCCATAAACCAAAAAGGCAAAGCGAGAAAAGTCATGAAAACCATGAAAGGCACCTTTCCAAGATTAAAGAAGGAAAGTACAGACAAATAGAAAGGAACATCCGTTCCCGCCTCCACACTTAAATCCACCTCAATCTCCACATCGGCCTCGCCGTCCGCTTCCACATCAAAATCAAGGAAGCCCATATCAAGGGCGCCGAGCATTACAGTAAACCAATAAATTACAACCAGTAGAATCATACCAGTTGGCAGGACATTTACTCCTGAAAATGCGGCGTGGAGAAGTTCGTTCATAGGCGATTTAAGCTATTGGAAACACATTATTTCTTACAATTTGACATAAAAAAGTCCAGTAGACCGCCGGTGTTCCCAACGGAATACTGGACTATACTTATAGCGGATTAGATGCTGGAGTCAGCAGCTTTACCACCATTCATTTTAGCTTTCAAAGCAGCCAACGCATCAGATGCAGCGGCTTGAGGCTCATCCTTCAACGCAGAATCGATTTCCTCGTCAACAGAACGGTTCTCATTAGCGATGTCGCCGTAGGCTTCAGCCAAAGACTCCTCCTCGGCAACTTTGTCCTTCATGCGCTCCAACATGGAGATCGTGCTTGAAGAATCGATTTGAGCCATCTGCTTGTTGAGGTTCTTGGTGGTTGAAGCCACCTTCTGACGAGCCTTCAAGGTCTTGAGCTCGTTCTCCCACTTGCTGATGTTATGGCGAAGGGTGCGAACGTTACCTTCCAATTTCTCTAACTGCTTGTCGAAGTGAGCAACCTCTTTGGACAAACGAGCAGTGTGTTCGTCACACTCTTGCTTTTTCAACAAGGCGTCACCGGCCAAACGGTCGGCATCAGCAGCAGTCATCCCTCCGGCCTCAGCCTTCTGAAGGATTTGCATCGCCTTGCGCTCGTAGTCAGCACCTTTGTTTTTATAGCTGCTCAAATCGTTTTTTGAGCGGATAGCCAACGCTTTTACTTCAGCCAAGGCGTGAAGCGCCTTGTCCAAGTCAGCTTTCATATCACGGATGCCCTGTTCGGTCATCTTGATTGGGTTCTCTAGGGCGTCAATCGCAGAGTGTGCTTCAGCCTGACCCACTTTGAATATTCTTTTGAAAATGTTCATAAGTCTAAATGTTTAGAAGTTTAAACTGCTTAGGCAGTCACTTGTGAAAATTTAATCATCTCGTCGGCGTACTCGCTCAACAAGAGGCTCAGGGAATTGATGGAACCTTCCAACTCATTAAGGTCAAGGTTTTCCAATTGGAGAGTGTCCCTGAAGATGACTTTACGACCAGAATCGTCCAATACAAAGGCGCCGTGGATAATATCCCTGTTCTTCTGAAGAAGCTGTTTCAATACTGACGCGTCTGCATCGTCGCTCAAATCAAAAAGGTACTGCTCAATGATCAACAATGGATCTGCACAACCCAACACTAAGTTGGAAATACCTTCATCTTCTTTGCTGACGACTAATACTTCGTCATTTTCATCTTCCAAAACGATATTGTACTCCAATTCGAGCACGTAATCCTTAACCTTTGAAAAGTTATCTTTCATGGTTTAAAAGTTGTTGTTTAAAGTTCTTCGACCAAGTTAGAAATTCTCTGACAACAAGGCTTACCTTGCAGGACAATTTGCCAAGATTTTCTTCCTTGGTCGCCCCCAGACAATTTCCTGAGTGAAAAGCTGGGGGGCTACGGTGGATGGATGGACCTGTTCATAGGCGTCATGGGTTAGTGGTTTGCTTGCCGTCAACAATACAAACGTACTAACCTTTTGAGAGGTTCCAAAATTTTTAGCAAAAAAAATTTAGCAACATGGCCCTTATCGGGAAAAACATACGAAAGATTAGAAGCGTAAAGCAACTCAGCCAACAAGCCTTTGCAGACCTTTTTGGGGTCTCCAGAGCCTCTGTAGGCTCTTATGAGGAAGGTCGGGCTGATCCGAAAATCGACACCATCATTGCCATTGCAAATTATTTTAGCATAACTTTGGAAGAGTTCCTCACCAAGGAACTAACGGTGAACGATCTCTACCACTTTGATGTCTTTAAGGCGAAACTGGGGAAGGAGAAAAAGCCAAACACGAAGAAGCCTAACGAGAATGAAATGCCTCTTGTGACGGCTAAATTGCGCGACGAATACATCAAGAAACACCAGAACAAGGATTTCCTAATGGATTTGCCGAGCATTATGCTCCCCAAAAAGAGCAATGCGCTAAACAGGGCTTTTGAGGCAAACAAAGATTCAACGGCAGGAAATTTCAAGAAGGGCGACCTTTTGATCAGTCAGGCTATTGACTCCGAAAAGATGTTAGTCGGCCAAGTTTATGTAGTCCATACAGATGCCCGCCTCCTCTTCAGGAGGCTTTTATCCAAAACGGACGAAAACTTGGAGTTCTCCCCTGGCGATGAAAAGTCCAGAGAAATCTTGGACCAAAAAGACATCATTGAGGCTTGGGAGGTGATTGGAAAATACACCACTGAGCTTAGGGCCAGAAAATCCCTTGAGGAAAGGGTGGCCTTGTTGGAAGAAAAGGTGAGTAAGCTGGAATTGGCTTCTACAATGAACCTATAATTCACCTTACTCCGTCACCATTCCCCGCTCAATGGACTGAAAGGAATGTTCTGTTGATTCTAACTTCTCAGCCAGATAATCATAGGCTTCCTGCAAACGCATATCCTCACCACAAGTGAAGATATCAACAGCTGCGTAGCCATGCTCAGGCCAGGTATGAATGGAAAGGTGACTCTCCATCACGACCACTACTCCAGTCACTCCCATTGGGGAAAAAGGATGGAAAACGGACTTGATGACCGTGGCATTAGCAACCTCAGCTGCTTCCAAAAGAAAGGTTTCCAAACGCTCCAAATTATCGAGGGTTTGGACATTACAACCATGGAATTCAGCCAATAAATGACGCCCCAAAGGTTTAGGTAAAACGGGCAATGACTTGTCTTTCTTGGGATTAAGTTTCGTCATTCAAGCAATTTACAAAGGAAGTGTGGCATTCTTTCTATATTTAAACTTTGGCAAACCAAAAATCTACCATTCATGGGACTATTTGATTTTTTCCGCGATAAAAAAGAGTCGGAAGACCATAAACCATCTGATCAACTAACCGTTTCTGACCTCAAAAAGGGCTACATCATCGATTACTTCATGAAGTCTTGGGAAGTAAAGGCTTGTTATGAGTACGACTGGGGAAATAACTTTTTCTCTAAAGAATTTAAACTCGATGCTGGTGATGAGGTGATTTACCTCAGCGTGGAAGAGGACGATGAAATCACGTTGGCGGTATCTCGTGGTGTGCCTTTGATGTCCATCGACAAAAACCTCAAGTACAACATCATCGACCGCGACGAGCCAGGAATCCGTGAGATTGTGTACAAAGGCAAGGTCTTTTACTACAACGAATCAAGCCAAGGCATTCAGCGAGACTTGGATTACTACAACGAACCTCACAAATTTGTGGCTTGGGAATACACGGACGAGGAGGAAAAAGAATTTATCTACATCTCTCGTTGGGGCGAAGAGGAAATCGAAGCCGCACATGGTGAGTATGTGGAAAACTATGAGTTCTCGAACATTCTACCTGTAAAACATTAACACAACCTTTTTAGGACCATGAAAAAAATTGTGTCTTTCTCCCTGATGGGGATGCTGCTTTCATTAGCTTTTCTGTCATCCTGTGGTGGAGGAAAAAAGAAATACGTCAAGAGCCCTGTTGACAAACTGATCACCAAATACAGCAACGACTCCACTTTTACCATTATCCTTCGTGATATGGATGTGGACGAGTCTGGTTGGGATCCAGTCTACAAGCACAAATACGATGTCATCCGCGTGGTGAATGACAAACCTCAAAAGGATTCCACAGGCTGGGAAAAAGTGAGTGAAGACTTCTTCTGGGAGCATGAGAAAAACCTTGGGATGGCCTTGGCTACAAAAACCGAGGACGGAAAAATCACGAAAGTTGCCTCCCCTCCAGGGTACAACAACTACGTTGGCAACAAACGTTATGGGTACTGGGACAACAGTGGATCTTGGCATTTCTTCGCCAACTACATGATGTTCAGCACCATGATGAACCTGGCGACCAGACCAATTTATCGCTACGATTATGACACCTATCGTCGTAGCTATTATGGCAAGCGCCCATACTATGGTTCATACCAGTCTAAGCCAATCTACGGAACAAGAAGTAGCTATACGAAGGCTTCTCGTCCTAACTTCTTTACCCGTCGTTCCAGCAAAACTGGATGGTCGTCTTCAAGCCGAAGCACAGGTTATTCTGGTCGTACTTCCTCAAAAGGAACTGGCCGCTACAACAGCAGCCGCAGCTACCGTTCAAGCGGTGGTGGATACGGAAAATAATTCCGTCATACCAACAAGAAAAGGTTCACATCATACAGGTGTGAACCTTTTTTTATACCTTCCGTTCTAACCTGAAGTTTTAACCTTACTGTTTTATGGACTTTTCTTCAATCAATGAAGCCATCAATAAACTCCCCTTTGGAGGGATGATTGTATCAGTTGCCACCTCCATCATCTTGGGACTCCTCTTGCTCTGGATAGGAAAGGCTGTTTTTGGCTTGTTTCACAGGAATGTCAACATCAACCACGAATTGGTTGAAAAGGATAACCTTGCTTTCTCCATCACCTACGTGGGCTATTTTGTAGGTCTGCTAATGTGTATTGGTGGAGTTCTTGTGGGGGAGTCGCATGGCTTTGTGGAGGATATTATTGCCATCCTAAGTTTTGGAACCTTGGGTATCCTACTTCTCAATGTCTCACAGATCATCAATGACAAATTTGTCTTGAACCAATTCTCCATTAAGGAGGAGGTTATTAACGAACAAAACATTGGCACTGCAATATTGGTTGCCGCGCACTCTTTGGCTGTAGGATTTGTCGTAATGGGCGCCATCACAGGCGAAGGAGGAAGCATTCTTACCACCTTAGGCATTTGGGCAATCTCCCAAGTGTTATTGATTATCACCACAAAGGCTTACAGCATCTTCATTCCTTACAACCTTCATGAGGAAGTAAAAAATCAGAATGTAGCCGTAGCCCTCGGAGCCGCTGGAGCAACCATCGCTGTTGGTTATCTGATTAACTTCAGCACACAAGACAACTTCGAAAGCTGGGGATTCATGCTATTGACCTTGGCCGAATACACAGGTGCGGCCTTGGTCGTGCTTCCTATTGTACGATGGGCAGCAGACAAAACATTGCTTCCAGGCAGGAACTTGACGGATGAATTGGTCAATCAGGAAGTCCCCAATGTGGGAGCTGGCCTAGTGGAAGCCTTCGCTTATTTAGGAGGAGCAATATTGGTCAGCTGGGCACTAATGGGAATGGGAGGTTTTTAACCTCCCATTTTTCTTTCTACCTACTTAGGCAACTTCTTATATAGAATAAAGCTGATTCCAATAAAAACAAGGTTCGGAATCCATGCACTAAGAAGCGGGTGAATGGTTTGGTCCATCGTAAAACTTCGCCCCACCAGTAGAAAAATCACATAAATAAAGGCGAGGATAAGCCCAAAGACAATCTGAAGGCCAACCCCTTCCCTACTTTTCCGACCAGACACTATTACTGCCAAACAGGTCAAAATAATCACAGCAAAGGGATAGGTGTATCGCTCGTATTTTTCAATCTCAAACACCTCAACGCCTTCCGTTCCCTTAATCCTCATATCCTCAATATGAGCATCCAGCTCTGGCAATGTGAGCTGTTCATTCATCTTATATTGAGTCTGGAAATCGTTTGGCGTGATTGGCAAAGTGGTGTCCATACCCTTGCCATAGATCAATTCTTCCTCTTGGGTGGCAGGATCAAAAGTCCTCAGAACATATTCATCCACCAACCACTTGCCATTTGTCGTATCCCATTTGACCGTCTCGGCAGTTAGTTTAGCCACCACATCCTTTCCCTCCATTTTCTCCAGACAGAACTTACTTCCTTCCTGTCTCCGAGGGTTGTAGGAATAGAGATAGGCGTAGGTATCTGAGGAAATTCGTCGGTGAATATTCTTCCCCTCGAAGTCCACATTCTTCAGATAGGCCATCTCAAAGGCCACTCGAATCTTATTGGACTTTGGAATAATCCACCCCTGCAACAGAAAAATGCTTATCCCTAAGACAATCGCACCTTTCACATAGGACCACAGAATCCTCTTGAAACTCATTCCACTACTTAACATCGCCACGATCTCTGTATGAGATGCAAGGTTGGAAGTGACAAGAATGGTGGAAATGAAGATAGTAATCGGACTCAGGAAAACCGCCAGGTATGGAACGAAGTTGAGATAAAACTCCCCGAAAATCTGCCCCATGGTCAACTGGTGCTCCATGAAGTCATCATTCTTCTCCGTGTAATCAACGGCAACAATGATAAGCAACAGGGCAAACACCGTGAACAGGTAGGTTCCCAAATATTTCTTAAGAATATATCGGTCAAGGAGTTTCATTCAATCGGATCAAAACGCGATCATCAAATTTACAAACGCTGGGACACACGTGGCACCATCATGTCCTTCCACTCACGGAATGTTCCAGCCAAAATCTGTTTCCGAGCTTCCCTGACCAACCACAAATAGAAGGTCAAGTTATGCACGCTGGCGATCTGAGCACCCAACATCTCCTTGCTGTGAATCAAGTGGCGAAGGTATCCCTTTGTATAAAAAGTGCTTGCATAACCTCCCAACTCCGCATCAATCGGAGAGAAATCATCTGCCCACTTCTTGTTTCGGATATTGATAATTCCCTGAGTAGTGAACAACATGCCATTTCGAGCATTTCGCGTTGGCATCACACAGTCAAACATATCCACACCAAGCGCAATACATTCCAAGATGTTTGCAGGCGTACCAACACCCATCAAATATCGAGGCTTATCTTCAGGCAATACATCGCAGACCAAATCGGTCATCTCATAGAGCATCTCGGCTGGCTCACCCACCGACAATCCGCCAATGGCATTCGCCTCCCTTCCTGCTTCCGCAATCGCCTCTGCAGACTGAACCCTCAAATCCTTGTAAACACTGCCCTGAACAATCGGCAACAAGGTCTGATTATACCCATACTTACCTTCCGTGCTATCAAAGCGGTCACAACAACGCTTCAACCAACGATGGGTCATTTCCATCGACTGCTTGGCATAGCTGTAATCACAAGGAAAGGGTGTGCATTCATCAAACGCCATAATAAGGTCAGCACCAATACTGCGCTGAATATCCATGACATTCTCTGGGGTGAAATGATGACGGGAACCGTCAATATGAGATTGGAAAACCACGCCATCCTCCTTGATTTTCCTTGTTCCAGACAAGGAATAAACTTGGTAGCCACCGCTATCCGTCAAAATCGGGCGGTCCCAACCATTGAATTTATGAAGACCACCAGCCTTTTCCAGCGTATCCAGACCTGGACGTAGATAAAGGTGGTAGGTATTCCCTAATATGATGTCGGCGTTGATATCCTCCTTGAGTTCACGTTGGTGAACAGCCTTTACGCTACCAGCCGTACCCACAGGCATAAAAATCGGCGTCTCAATCTTACCGTGATCGGTCTCTATCACCCCTGCCCTTGCCTTGGACTGCGGGTCTTTCGCTTTCATCTCGAACTTCATAGATGCAAGTTACCGAATTTGCTCGGAAGCCCATTACTGGTTTTTAGCCCAAAGAAGTTAGAAATTACGGTCAAATGACAACTCCGCTTTTGGTATCCCTCCTTTTTGGTTTTTTAGTTCTTCTTCTTGGTTTGCAGACCTTCTTTCAGATTTGCATCCTAAGACCCTTGATTTCAGCTGATTCAGCTAAATCAAAGAAGGTTTCAGAATCGGTTTCCATTGTAATTTGCGCCCACAACGAAGCGGAAAACCTAAAGCAGTTTCTCCCCTCTATCCTCAAACAGGATTATCCCCATTTTGAAGTCATTGTGGTCAATGACCGTTCAAAGGACAATTCCATTGAAATTTTGGAGAAGTTCCAGTCTCCAAATCTTACCACAGTACATATCAATGAAGTTCCCAAAGGGTTCAACCCAAAAAAGTATGCCCTGAAAGAGGGAATCAAAAAGGCTCAAAACGACATTATTCTTCTCACAGACGCTGATTGCCGTCCAAACTCTCCTTTTTGGATTCAGGAGATAGCAAACCACCTCGGCACTGAAAAAGACATTGTTCTGGGTTACTCTCCCTATTTGACGACTGACACCACCGTCAATACCTTAATTCAGTTTGACACCCTTTATACCGCTTCACTTTACTTTTCATTTGCCAATGCAGGCTATCCCTACATGGGAGTGGGAAGAAATTTGATGTACAGGAGAAAAATTTTTGAAAAAAATTCAGCCTTCGAAAAGTACAAAAATACCACTGGTGGTGATGACGATTTAATCATCAATGCTGTTGCAAACCAACGTAATACAAGCATTTGCCTACACCCCAATTCCTTTGTCGCCTCTGTTCCAAAAAACACGCTAAAAGGCTGGATCACCCAGAAGCAACGACACCTTTCGGTGGGAAAACATTACACCACTAAAACGCTTTTATTACTGGGCCTTCAAAGCCTAAGCTCCCTTCAAATTCCTTTAGCTATTGTGGCTTTGGCCTTGCTTCCCTATCCCTTCAAGGGGATTTCCCTACTTTTCCTATTTAGTTACTTCTACCGTATCAGCCTCCTTAAGCAAATCAACAACCGCCTAAAAGGCACATTGTCATGGGGGTCCATTTTCCTATGTGATATTTTTTACCCGCTGGGTCAATTCAGTCTGGGATTCCTCTCGTTTTTCAAGCGGAGGATAAGGTGGGAACAAAACCAACAATAACCTTTCCCTCAGTCCATGCGTAAAATTTTTGTCCACCTAAACCACTAAAACGCAAGGACCTATGGACTCATACCAATTGATTTTCAAGAGTTTATTCTCTAACATTGGAAACTGGTATTTTTTGACAGAGGGCTCTTCAATTGATTCCACATAAGGACTTCTAATTATCCGAAGAGCTTTTACACCTCATACTTTTTAACCAGCTATTACTATGGAACAACGGAAAAAATTCTCCCAGAAAGCTCAAGAAGACTTTCTATTGGTCAATTCGGCCAAAGAGGGAGATCATACCGCCTTCAATAAATTGTACTCACGTTACCAAAAACCTGTTTACCACATGATCCTTAAGATGGTGAAGGATCCATGTGAAGCCGAGGACCGCACAAGCGAAGCCTTTGCAAAGGCTTTTGATAAAATCCAGAAGTTCAATCCAGACTACACCTTTAGCACTTGGCTTTTCCGAATTGCCACGAACAACGCCATCGACTGGATTCGCAAGAAAAAACTGGAAACTCAAAGCCTCAACTCCACTTACACGGACGATAATGGGGAGAACGTTGGGCTGGACGTAAAAGATGACGGTATGGACCCAGAACATATCGCCATCAAACAGCAACGGGCAGAAATTGTCCGAAAGCTTGTCACACGACTACCAGACAAGTACCAAGAACTCGTTAGGCTCAGGTATTTCAAGGAATTGTCCTATGCGGAAATTTCAGACCAACTGAACGCCCCTCTTGGAACAGTTAAAGCACAACTCCACAGAGCCCGTGAATTGCTCATGGATCTCCTAAAACACAGAAAAAGTGGCATCTAACCTCTACTAAATCAAGGACATGAAAAAATATCCTTTTTCATGTCCTTTAGTTTACAAAGCCATGGTACTGGCACAGTAATCGCTTATCAGTCAGCGACTTTTATTTTTTCCTTCACTAACCTAAATTTTTTGCTTATGCGCCAATCTACACGCACCAAAGAAGATTTTTTGCTCATCAAGCAAGCACAAGAGGGCAACGAGCGCTCTTTCCACAAGTTTTACAACAAGTATGAAAAATCTGTTTTTCATACCATCCTGAAAATGGTGAAGTCCACTGAAGACGCTGAAGACTTGACTTGCGAGGTGTTTACCAAAGCTTGGAAAAACCTTTCTAAGTTCAACCCTGAGTACGCCCCTACCACTTGGCTATTTAGGATTGCCAGTAACCACGCCATCGACTTTATTAGGAAGAGACGTCTCCAAACCATCAGCATCCACTCAGGAGTAAATAATAGCGATGGTGAGAGCATCTACCTTGACATTGAATGCGACAATCCAGATCCAGAGGCTTTGGCAATTACCAAGCAACGCGCAGACCTTCTGTTTAACATTGTAGCACAGCTTCCTCAGGATGACCAAGAGCTTATCTTGTCGCGATACTACAACGAGCTTTCCTACAAGGAAATCGCTGAGGAGCGCACGAAGCCATTAGGAACCATCAAGGCTCAACTCCACCGAGCACGTAAAAACCTTGGAGTAATCTTGGAGGCTCATCAGGCCATGCTTTAAGCGCAATCCATCAATTCTTTAAAAGACCTGTCTTGGCAGGTCTTTTTTTGTGTATTTTTGTCGCCCACTTCCCAAATCACGGGCTATATGAATGACGGTACCAAACTGATAAAGGAACACTTCCCTGACCTGACACCAAGTCAAATTGAAAAATTTGATCAGCTTGGGGATCTCTACAAAGAATGGAATGAGAAGGTTAATGTGATTTCACGAAAAGACATTGACCAATTATATACTCGTCACATTCTACATTCCTTGGGGATTGCCAAATTCATCCAATTCAAACCCATGACGGAGATATTGGATGTTGGTACTGGCGGAGGCTTTCCTGGCATTCCACTGGCAATCATGTTCCCTGAGTGTAGGTTCCATTTGGTGGATTCCATTGGCAAGAAAATTTTGGTCGTCAAAGAGGTTGCTAAGGCATTAGGACTTGATAATGTCGTTGCAGAGCAGGTTCGAGCTGAAACCATTGACAACCAATACGATTTTGTGGTGAGTAGGGCCGTAACCCGCATGTCCCGCTTCTTGGGCTGGGTTAAAAACAAAATTCATAAGAACCATTGCAACGACTTGTCCAATGGTATTGTTTACCTAAAAGGCGGTGACTTGGAAGAAGAGATGAAAGAGGCTGGCCGAAAGTACGTAAGCAAGGACCTTTCGGACTATTTTGAAGATGAATTCTTCGAAACCAAAAAGGTCGTCTATCTTCCCTTTAAGTAAATTAAGGAGGAACGGCTATGCACTTCCTCCCTAAATAGCGTAGATTTAATTATCGTTTCACCTTAAACGAATCAGACTATGAGCAAAGCGATTGAAATCACAGACCAAAATATTGACGAGCTCATCTCAGGCGATAAGCCTGTTTTGGTAGACTTTTGGGCAGAGTGGTGTGGCCCATGCCGCATGATCGGTCCAGTTGTCGAAGAGCTCGCTGGAGAATACGATGGCAAAGCTGTTATCGGTAAACTTAATGTTGACGAAAACCAAGAGGCTTCTGCCAAGTATGGCGTTCGTAGCATCCCTACCCTTTTGATCTTCAAAAACGGAGAAATTGTTGACAAGCAGGTAGGTGCTGTTCCAAAGAACGTTTTGGAAGAAAAACTTAATGCTCAGTGCTAATCCAGTACTAAGTAGGAATAGAAAAGCAGGCAACCATTTTGGTTAGCCTGTTTTTTTATGCCAAAAAATAAGGGCCTTTCTCGATTTGAGAAAGGCCCTTATTTTTTGAGCTGAAAGCCAGCTTACGGATTAATCAACATTATCATGGAGGAACCTGTTGTTCCCAAGTACTTCGTTATCCTCTGACAAAGTCAAACGAGACACGTTGTTATCGTTGGATGAAGGAAGATTATCCAGATTAACATTTCTGCGCAAGTAAGCAGGCCCATTTTCCATGTGCCTAAACTGACCTGAATCAGCATCTGGATTTGAAGAATTCTTCATCACCGACGCAGGAGACTGATTCACATAACGGCGTTGACGTTCCTGCATTTCACGTAGTTGTTGCATTGCTGCCTCCCTACGCTCACGCTCCAAACGCTCTCTCTCCTGTTGTTGCTGGTAATAGTAATTCTGGTTAGATGAAGGCTGATGGCCACCCTGTTGGTTTACATCAACAACCTCATATCCACCGTAAGTCCTATTGGCGTTAGCCTCAAAGTTCCCCTGTGGATTCTGAGAATTTCCATTTCCAGAAGGATTATAACCTTGGGATTGAGAATTCTCCCATTGTCCATTTCCACCAGAATTACTTGGCGTTGGACGCTTCCCTAATGGCTGATACTCCTTAGGAGCAGCAGTAGATGGATTTGGTTTATTTCCCTCGAGGGAATAGACTTCTTTCTTTGGAGAGTTTTTATTGAGACCAAGGAAATCATCATCCTGAGAGAAACCTGTTGCAATAATGGTTACACGCAAGTTCTCTTCAAGAATTGGATCGACACCCTGACCCCAAATCACATCGGCACCAAAGCCAGAACGCTCTTCGACATAGTCAGTAATTGCCGTCAATTCATCCATGGTCATCTCGCACTGCTCACCATAGGTGATGGACAAGAGAACCTTCTTGGAACCTTCAATATCGGTATTGTTCAAGAGCGGGGAAGTCAAGGCACTCTCAACCGCACGAATCGCACGGTTATCGCCTGAAGCCACCGCTGAACCCATAACAGCAGCACCCGAATCCTTCATGACCGTTACAACGTCTTTGAAGTCAACGTTCATGTCATTGGTCACTGTAATGATTTCTGCAATACTTTTTGCTGCAGTCATCAACACATTATCCGCTTCCTTGAAAGCTTCGCGAATTGGCTGGTTGCCGTGAATTTCACGCAATTTGTCATTGGAAATCACCAAGACAGTATCACAAGACTCCTTGAGTCTGTCAATACCTTCCTTGGCCGCCATGATCTTTCTCTTTCCTTCAAAAGCGAAAGGGGCGGTAACGATTCCCACCGTTAGGATATCCAATTCTTTGGAAACCTGAGCAATGACAGGAGCTGCACCAGTTCCGGTTCCTCCACCCATTCCTGCTGTTACAAACAGCATTTTGGTGTCATTACCCAAAAGTTCTCTGATTTCCTCCTTGTTTTCAATAGCCGCGTTCATCCCCATTTCTGGGTTTGCGCCAGCTCCCAAGCCCTCGGTCAATTTTACACCGATCTGCAATTTGCTTGGAACAGGACTGCTTTTTAGCGCTTGGGCATCAGTATTACAGATGACAAATTCCACATCTTTAATACCTTGATTAAACATGTGTGTCACCGCATTACTTCCGCCACCACCAACACCTACAACCTTTATGATAGACTTCTCTCCAGCAGAAGGAAGGTCGAATCTATAATCTGACATCGTGGACAAGTCTGTTTTGAAGGAACCCGAAAAAAAGATATTTGAACCTTTTTTCAATTAACTAAATAACGGGGAGTTTTCCCAGAATCGTAAAGAAATAATCATTTCAGAGGCTTACTTGTCACCCCTTTTTAAACTTGTAATAAGCTTGAGGTTTTTGCGAAAAAAGCAAGCCGAATACAGTTTACAAAAATAAGAAATTAATGAAAGACCACACTGTTCAATCGAAAAAGCCCCTCCTCTTTTTTCACAGAGGAGGGGCTTTCTTCATATGAGCTTAACAAAGTGTAAACCTTATTTTACGTCATCGTCAATCAAGAAGTCCTTAAGGCTTCTCAAGCCTCCTCTTACCGCTCCAGACATGATGCCGCCTTTCTTAGGTTTCCCAGCCTCAGAGCTTATGGTGTCCACTTGCTGAACGTTATTCCCTTTCACCTCCTCGGCATATTTTTCGGAAGCATCCAGTCCGCTCAACACCAATCCAATGGCAGTGGAATAATCAGGTGATTTCACGCGCTCTACGTCAGATTTACCCAAATATTCTGTTGGGTGACCAACCTGAGCGTCCAAAGCTGTCTTCAACTCAAACAACTTATCCACATCTTCCAAAAGTGATGCACCGCCAGTAAGCACGATTCCTGCTGCCAATCTGTTTTTAAAACCAGATTTCTCCAGCTCCACGTCAACCAATTCCGCGATGTCCTCCATGCGAGCTTGGATGATGTAAGAAAGATTTTTTCGGGAAATCTCCTTTGGTGGACGGTTTCTCAATCCAGGGATTGCAATGACCTCATTTGGTGCCGTCTCAGAAGCCAGAGCCTTACCAAACTTCACCTTCAATTGCTCTGCTTGGCTTTGGGTTACCATACACCCCTGACGAATGTCCTGAGTAACGATATTTCCGCCGTAAGGAATTACAGCAATGTGACGCAATACCCCATCGTAATAGACAGAAATATCAGTCGTCCCACCTCCAATATCAACAACAGCAACACCAGCCTCTTTATCCTCCTCGCTCAATACCGCCGTGCTTGAAGCGATAGACTCCAACACAATGCCTTCAAGATCCAAAGACCTTACTGAGACTCCAGCACCGCTAACACAACGAAGCAACATATCTACCGACTTGGCAGGAGCTGTCACTACGTTAAAGTCACCCTCAAGACGCGTACCCAACATTCCAACTGGATCCTTAATCCCATCCGCTTCATCAACTGTATAAAGCTGAGGAACCACCTGAATAATCTTGTTTCCAGGAGGAGGAACCAATCGGTAAATGTCATTCACCAACCGAGCCACATCAGACTGGTTGATTTTAACGTCCTTGCTTTCCTTTAAAATATATCCGCTACGCAACCCGTGCTTCATCTCCTGACTGGAAATACCGACCAAAACAGAACCTACGTTCAATTCAGCCTCCTTTTCCACCTCAGCCAACACTTCGTTGATTGCACGGATAGTTTTATCAATATTTTGGACGCCACCTCGTTCAACTCCTTCTGAGGAAGTAAATCCTGCACCCAGCACTTCCAAACGACCAAACTGATCGCGGCGGCCAGCCACAGCACAAACTTTTGTTGTCCCTATATCTAATCCTACAATTATCTCCTGCATAGACTCATTCGTCTAACGGGCATTGCGCGCTGAAATTCAACGGCAAACCACCTGCCCTGCATATTTTAAAGAAATACTTTTGAAAGCACTCTCACCCTTAACAGGCAGCACTTTCTGATAAAAAACACGGAGTCGATCAAACTTATCCCTTATGTTTTTGGGCTTGCCTAAATTAATCACAAAGCCACCTACCTGAGGGTAAAGCACCACCTCTTGCCGGTTGGTCACCTCCACTCCACTAATCAAAGCCCTAAGAAACTCATCTTGATCGAGAAAAGACAAAAGTTCAAGAAGTTCCTGCCCTCCTTCAACAGATTTCAGACCTCCCCTCTCCTTCAATCCTCTGACTCCAGCACCCGTTACCACCACTACTCGTGCTACATAGCTAACACTCAATGGCAACACCTCGCCCTCAGTCCCAAGATAATAACTTTCCTTTGATCCAAGACTGACACGAGCCAGAGGTCTGCGTTGCAAAACTTGCACATTCACCCCTCCGGCTACATTCTGGAAAGAGTTAACTCCTTTGACAAATTTATTACTTTTTATCTGCAATTCCATCGCCCTCAAGTCGATATCCCCGAGGACACTTCCTAAAGCAGACCGCCCATCACCCTGCATGGTCTCTAAAATCTCTCCCTCAGTAACAAACAAGTTTCCCTGCTGCCCTTCAATGACGATGCTTGGGGTGTGATATTTTCTTTGTTTAGACCAAAACACCCCTGCAAAAACGATGATACCTAGGCCTACTACAAAGCCCAAGTTCTTTATCAATTCCCAAAGCGTTTTTTTATCCTGCATAGGTCTTAAGCTCCAATAAACCCTTCAATGGCTGCACCAAACGGTCAATATCACCTGCACCAAGCACAGCCGTCACACCACCTTCAAACTCCTTAGCCAACGCTAAAAACTCCTCCTTGCCGACCAATGATTTTTTATCCATTGGAATTTTATCAAGCAAAACGGAAGATGTTATATCCTCAATAGGAAGCTCCCTTGCAGGATAAATTTCCAACAAGTAAACCTCATCCGCCAAGGCCAAGCTTTCGGCAAATTCATCCAAAAAATCTCGGGTTCTACTGAACAAATGGGGCTGAAATATTACACGCAGGTATTTGTCTGGAAACAAACTCCTTGCTGATCTTAGGAAAGAGGTAATTTCTGAAGGATGGTGGGCATAATCATCGATTAGCACCTGATTCTCATCCTTCAACACATATTCAAAACGGCGTTTAACACCACCATAGGTGCTTATCCCTTCTCGGATTACCTCAGCTTCCAGACCAAGTTCTACGGCAACTGCAATGGCCGCCGTGGCATTGTCAATATTATGCCACCCAGGCACACTTAAACGCAAGTCCTTAATCAATCCAATTGGAGTACGAACATCAAAAACTTGCTCACCATCATCCACACGGACATTCTCTGCGCCACAACCCAATTCATTCAATCCATATTTATTGAACCGAATGGTTTTCCCCTCTGAAAGATAATCTTGATCTACTTGACTATTTAGCCAGCAGACACCATCAGCACCCAACTTCCCAACAAAATCTTTAAACCCTTGGCTGTAAACCTCTGGGGTATCATAAATATCCAAGTGATCTGGATCCATGGAAGTGATGACAGCGATATCTGGGGATAGGGTTAAGAAAGAACGGTCATATTCATCTGCCTCAACCACTACAACCGCCTTGTCACGAGGCCCTTCATTCAACAAGAGGTTGCTGTTGTAGTTTTTAGTGATGCCACCCAAAAAAGCAGTCACATCAATTCCTCCATGTTTTAGCAAATGAGCTACCATAGAGGAAGTCGTGGTTTTTCCGTGAGTTCCCGCAATTGCCACGGTAAACATATCCTGAGTAAGAAAACCCAGCACCTGAGAGCGCTTATGCAACTGCGCCTTTTCCTGTTGGAAATAACACAACTGAGGATGATGGGCAGGGATGGCAGGGGTATAAACTACGAGTAATTCCTCGGTCACCTCCCTAAATGCACCTGGAATGGCGGACAACTCCTCATCAAATAGCACCGCTATTCCCTCCTCTTGTAAAGCGTCAGTAAGCGGAGATGGGGTTTTATCATATCCTGCAACCTCATAATCATTGGCCTTAAACCAACGAGCCAAAGCACTCATCCCAATTCCGCCAATGCCCAAGAAATAAACCCTTTTCACTTTCGAAAGCTCCACCATCCTTTCTCAATTATTATGTATGCTGACCAGCTAAAGCCAAAGCCTCATCTGCAATCTGCTCGGCAGCCAAAGGCTTAGCCAAGGCTTTAATATTTTTTCCTAAATCCGTCCTGCTTTGGGTATCCTGAACCAAACGAAGTACCTCTTTTATCAGATGCATTCCTGCCTCAACATCTTTCACCAACCACGCAGCATCCTTTTCCACCAATGCCATTGCATTCTTGGTTTGATGGTCATCGGTCACATTGGGCGAAGGAACAAGGATGGAAGGCTTTCCAGCAAGACATAGCTCCGAAACAGACAGGGCTCCAGCCCTTGATACTACCACATCTGCGACAGCATAGGCTAAATCCATTTCATAAATGAAATCAGATGCTTTCACCAATGGGCTTCCTAAAGCATCTACCTGCTTGCGCACGTCCTCATAATAGCCCTTACCAGTCTGCCACAATAGCTGAATGCCATTATCAACCAGCTCCTGCAGACCATTTCCAATACTCTCGTTGATGGTCCTAGCCCCAAGGCTTCCTCCCAATACCAAAAGCACAGGCTTATCGGCAGACAAACCAAAATGCTTCAGAGCTTCCTCGCGTTTGCCTTCCAGACTGACGATATCCTTTCGAACTGGATTTCCTGTCAAAACGAGCTTATCAGCAGGAAAAACTTTTTCCATGCCTTCATAGGCTACACAAATACGACCAGCAAATTTTGAAAGCCAACGGTTGGCAAGGCCAGCAAAGGAATTCTGCTCCTGAATAAGAATCGGCACATCGGCCCAAGCCGCCATTCGCAGTACGGGTCCGCTGGCATATCCACCTACGCCAACCACGATATCAGGCCTAAAATCCTTAATAATCTTTTTGGCTCGAAAAAGACTTTGCGCCAAGCGAATCGGAAAGGATAAATTTCTTGGGGAAAGGCTTCGCTGCAAACCTGTCACTGGCAGCCCAATTATCTTATATCCAGCTTTGGGCACCTTCTCCATTTCCATGCGGCCCTCAGCACCAACAAAAAGGATTTCAGCATTGGGATGCTTCTCCTTTATCGTGTTAGCAATAGCGATGGCAGGGTAAATATGTCCACCTGTACCGCCTCCACTAATAATTACTTTTAATGTCTTTTCGCTCACCTAAAGGTTGGTTTATGGGTAAAAACTGCTCTCTACCTCAATTGATTGCCTTCACTTACTTCTTCCGAAAGATCACCTCGACTAACACTCAAAATGATTCCAAGCGAAAGCCCTGTAAACAGCAAAGAGGTACCCCCCATACTTAATAACGGCAAAGGCTGTCCCGTGACTGGAAACAGGCCTACCACAACCCCCATATTTATCATGGCTTGGATAACCAAACCAAAACTTAAGCCCACAGAAAGAAGCCCCCCAAAGGCTCTGTCACTCCGTGATGCGATTACCATTCCCCGATAAAGCAATACCAAATAAGCCAACAATACCACGATTCCAATTTTCAAACCGTGTTCCTCAATCAACACCGCAAAGATGTAATCGGAGTCTGCCGCTGGCAAAAAATGTCTTTGTTGACTACCTGCCAAGCCTGTTCCCCAAAATCCACCTTTAAATACAGATAAAAGCGCTTGCTGTGCCTGATAACTCAAATCATTAAACGGAATTTGCTCCGTCACAATACCCCACCAGTTTGCCATCCTGCTGATGGCCGTATCTAATCGGTCACCTGCTGCAAGGCCAATGACCAAGGCCGTTGAAACGACAACAATCAAGGTCGCAATCTGCTTGAAAGGCACACGACCAATCAACATGATCACCACACAGGTCATAAAGAGCAATAAGGCAGTACTTAAATCGGAAAGAGCAATCAATCCGCAAATCACACTACACCAACCAAGCAGCGGATAAAGCGTCTTTTTGACATCCTCAATATCCTCCTGACGCTTGGCCAACATGCTGGCAAGGTTGGCTATCAGCGCGAGCTTTGCCAAATCGGAAGGCTGAAAGGATTGATTGATCAACGGAATATTAATCCAACGGGCCGCACCATTGATTTTCGCTCCCCACAAAAAAGTATAAATCAATAAGGGAACAGAAAGCAGCAAGAGAAGACGAGAAAGCCTTGCGTAGTAGATATAGTTGATATTATGCGCTACCCAAGTGGCCAACAGCCCTAAAAACAGCAACACAATATGTTTGAACAAGAAATATTCTGTATCCCCAGCCTTAATCAGATAGGCCTTGCCACTCACTGCACTGTAAACGCACAGAATACTAAGCAACGTCAAACTGATGATCACCGTCCAAATAGCGGGATCGCCCTTCAAATTTCTCTTCAGCCAACCAAGGGACAACATAATTTTTAGGGTTCTAATATTCTGTCACTAATGATATAGCGTCACAATTTCGCTACATTTTCCTCAAGCTTTTGAACCGCATCTTTGAATTGCTCACCGCGATCCTCATAGTTTTTGAACAAGTCAAAACTTGCACAGGCTGGGGACAATAGCACGACATCTCCCTCATCCGCAATCTCACTGGCAATATTGATCACCTCGTCCATGTGTTGGGACTCATAAATGGTGTCCACCTTCTCTTGAAAAGCTTTTATCAGAGCACCATTATCTACACCCAGACATATCAACGCCTTGACCTTTTCATAGGCCAATTCTTCCAACTCCGAATAATCATTGCCCTTGTCCACACCTCCAGCAATCCAAATGATAGGCTGCTCAAAGCTGTCCAAAGCATAACTTACCGCATCCACATTGGTCGCCTTGGAATCATTGACATAGCGCACGCCATGAATAACCCCAACCTCTTCCAAGCGATGTGGAACATTTTGGAAAGAGCCCAAAGACTTGGCAATTACAGATTGGTCAACCCCCAATGACACCACCGCTAAGATGGCACACATGGCATTCACCTCATTATGCTTCCCGCGAAGTGGAAGTTTGTCCACAGGAATACTGAACACTTGCTCAGCCGTATTGAAGACCATCTTCCCCTCCCCCTCATAAGCGCCATTCAATACGCGCTCCTTGTGGGAAACACCAAGCACTTTTGGAACCACCTGCTGCTCCTTCAACTCCCGACGGATGACCTTGTCATCCAAGAAGGTGATAAAGGAACCTTGGCTGTCCATATTCTGCAAAATACGAAACTTGGACTGGACGTAATTCTCAAAGCGATAATTGTATCGATCCAAATGGTCTGGAGTAATATTGGTCAACACCGCCACATCTGCCTTGAACTCATACATGCCGTCGAGCTGAAAACTACTCAACTCCAACACATAGATATCAAAAGCATCATCAATCACCTGACGAGCCAAGCTCGTCCCAATATTTCCTGCCAAGCCCACCTTCAAGCCAGCACTCTTTAAGAGGTGGTAGGTCAATAAAGTGGTAGTTGTCTTACCATTACTTCCCGTGATGGCAACGAAACGAGCATTCGTATATCGCGAGGCAAACTCAATCTCCGAAACCACAGAAATCCCCAACTCCTTGGCTGCGATAACCAAAGGCACATGGTCTGGAATCCCAGGGCTTTTGATGATTTCTTGAGCTGACAAAATCCTGTTCTTGTCATGACTGCCCTGCTCAAAAGGAATTCCTGCTTTTTCCAAGGTTTCCCTGTGTTGGTTAGAAATCTCGCCAAGGTCAGAAACAAAAACAGCATACCCTTTGGCTTGTGCCAAGAGGGCTGCTCCAGTCCCGCTTTCTCCAGCCCCTAAAACAACAATCTCCTTCATTTGAAATGCCTTTTGCGAATGGAAAAACCTTAACGGATTTTCAATGTTGCTAGGGTGACCAATGCCAACAATAAACCAACAATCCAGAATCGGCTCACAATCTTAGCTTCGTGCAAACCAAGCTTTTGATAATGGTGATGCAAAGGAGCCATTTTAAAGACCCTTCTTCCTTCACCGTACTTTTTTCTGGTGTATTTGAAATAGCTGACCTGAATCATTACGGAGAGGTTTTCAATCAAAAACACTCCACACAACACAGGAATCAACAATTCCTTCCGAATCGAAAGGGCAATTACCGCAATGATGCCACCAATGCACAAACTACCTGTATCCCCCATAAACACCTTGGCTGGATACGAGTTGAACCAAAGGAAACCAATACATCCACCCACAAAGGCACAGGTATAAATCACCAACTCACCAGAGTTCGGGATGTACATGATGTTCAAATAATCCGCAAATACGGTATGGCCAGACACGTAAGCCAAAGCCGCCAAAACAGACCCAATTATCGCCGAAGTTCCAGCGGCCAAACCGTCAATCCCATCGGTAATATTTGCTCCGTTAGAAACGGCAGTGACAATGAAAATCACCAAGCCTACAAAAAGAATCCAAGTCAAGTTTTCCAGACCAAATGGAGCCAACAACTTGGAGTAGTCCAATTCATTGTTCTTGACAAATGGGATGGTTGTAGCCGCAGACTTGATATCCTCATAGCTATGGGTAAAATCGATGTACTCTCGTTTAATTACTCCACCCTCTTCGTGGCCTGTAATGATATTATACTCCTTCTCTGTTGACTGATTGTATTGCCTTACCGTCACATCTTCATGGAAATAAAGGGTAAAGCCCACAATCAAACCCAACCCTACTTGTCCTACCACTTTAAAGCGACCAGCAAGCCCTTCCTTGTTCTTTTTGACAACCTTGATGTAATCATCCAAAAAACCGATGCCGCCCATCCAAACAGTCGCCACAATCATCAGAATCACATAAATGTTGTTCAGCTTGGCTAACAACAGGGTCGGCACCAAAATGCAGATGATAATAATGAGGCCTCCCATGGTAGGAGTTCCAGCCTTTTCCAACTGCCCTTCCAAGCCTAAATCACGTACGGTTTCACCCATTTGCAAACGCTGCAACATTCCAATGATTCGCCTTCCGAAGACCATAGCGATAATCAAGGAAAGAGCCATTGCAAGACCTGCACGGAAGGAAATGTATTGAAACAGACCCGCGCCCGGCAGCCCAAAGTGTTCCTGTAAGTATTCAAAAAGATAATAAAGCATGGAAGCCAGTCATTGAACGGTTTTGACAAACAGCAAAAGAGAAACAAAAAGCTGAACCAGTCGGCTTGTTATTTCTCTTTCGTTGAACAGAATGCCAAAGTACATAGATCTAATCACTTTTGGAGCAATTCGAAACAGGAAAGCAATTCCTCTCGGTCATCAAAATGATGACGTACTCCTTGAATTTCTTGATAATCCTCATGGCCTTTGCCCGCAATCAAAACCACATCATGAGGATTGGCGAAAGAACACGCCAGCTTTATGGCTTCTCGACGGTCCTCAAGGGTAATGTTTTTCCTTCTGTCGGTAGGACTCAGCCCCGCTTCCATCTCCTTCAAAATTTCCTTTGGATCCTCCGAGCGAGGATTATCGGATGTCAACACCACTCGGTCGCTAAACTTGGCAGCAATGGCCGCCATTTTCGGGCGCTTCTCACGATCCCGATCACCACCACAACCAACCACGGTTATCACTTGACCACCACCTTTACACTCCTCAATGGTTTTCAGTACATTCTCAAGGGCATCAGGCGTATGTGCATAGTCCACAATACCCAAAATTCCCGTGGAGGAAATCACTCTTTCAAATCGGCCTTTCGCCCCTTCCATTTTGGAAAGCACTGACAAGACTTCCATCGGATCCTCACCTAAAGAAACAGCCACACCATACACCGCCAGCAAATTGTAAGCATTGAATCTACCTACCAGCTGGAACCAAACATTATGGCCGTCAAGCTCCATTTCCAAACCTTGAAGGGAATCCAAAACGATCTTCCCTTTAAAATCGGCCGGGCTCTTTAATGCGAAATACATTTGCTTAGCATCCGTATTCTGCAACATCACCGAACCACGCTTATCATCACCATTCACCAAGGCAAAAGCATTCTTAGGCAATTCATCAAAGAAGCCTTTTTTCGCTTTTATGTACTCAGCAAAGGTCTTGTGGTAATCCAAATGGTCATGGGAGATATTGGTGAACACACCTCCATTGAAAACCAAGCCTGCAATCCTTCGCTGCACTACCGCATGAGAGCTGACCTCCATGAAGCAATGCGTGCAACCCTGTTGAAGCATCTCAGCCAATAAAGCATTCAACGAAACAGGATCAGGGGTAGTCAAACTGGTTTTATAGACCTTATCCTCAATCTTATTTTCTACCGTGGAAAGCAAGCCACAGCGGTAGCCCAACTCCCTAAAAAGTTGAAACAACAAGGTCGCAACACTGGTCTTTCCATTTGTTCCGGTGATGCCTACCAGTTTCAGCTTTTCAGATGGTTTCCCATAAAAATTAGAGGCCAACTTGCCAACAGCCTCATGACTGTTCTGTACGGCCACATAGACGACACCCTCAACTGAAGCCTCAGGCAAGGTTTCACACACCACCACAGAGGCACCCAAGCTGATCGCCTTATCAATATAGTTATGGCCGTCGGCCAATGCCCCACGAACAGCGACAAAGGCAAAACCCTGTTCCACTTTCCTTGAATCCAAGGTTAATCCAGAAACAGGTTTATCTAGTTGCCCAACGGTCTGAACAACAGCAATTCCCTCTAAAAGAGCTTCAAGTAATATCACGTTCAAAACTATTTTAAAAATGGCCTATTCCATGTAGAGACGCATCACACTTCCTGGCAACAATAACACATCGGGTTGTTGGGACTGCCGTTTCACCTTGCCGAGCTTATTCCCAGAAACTTCTACTTTCAAACCCAAGCCTTCCAAAATCGGCAAAGCATCTCTCAAAGTCATACCTTGCACATCTGGCACCTTGTTGCGATCAAAGGTCAACGGCTTCATCTTCACCTTTCCTTTTGAGGATTGGGAAGCAGAAACGAATGTTGGCCCCAATCGAACAACTGAGGAATCAACATCAAGTCCAACCGACTGCGCCACGGCCATCAAATCTTTGATATGCCCACGTCCAGCTTGAAGGCGAAGCTTCTTGCTCGTCTCAGGGAATTGAGCAACCAATACTGGATCCAAAAGGAAGATCTTATCAGCAATCTCACGGAATACCGGCGCGGCTACCGCACTACCGTATTTCTTTTCGGATTGCGGACGCTCAATGGCCACAATCATTGAGTAGCGTGGATTCGTGGCAGGGAAAAATCCTGCAAAGGAGGTGTAATACTCTTGAATATATTCCCCATTCTCAAGAATCTTGGCTGTGCCCGTTTTTCCAGCAATACCATAAGCCTCTGAGCGAATTCCCTTGGCTGTACCACGCTCCACAACCCCTTCCAAGCAAACTCGAAGTTTTTGCAGAGTTTCCTGAGAACACATTTTCGGGGAGATGACTTTTGCCTCGTAGTTGTTTATACTTTGACCGCCCTTGCTCACTTTTCTAACCAAAAGTGGTTGTAGCACCTTTCCATCGTTGGCCACTCCGTTGTAAAGCGCTAACACCTGAAGCGGCGTTAAATCCAACTCATAACCAATGGACATCCAGGGCAAGGTAACACCACTCCAACGTTCATCTGGATTGCTCGGGTTTTTAATCTTAGGCTGTCCTTCTCCTGCAAGTTGGACCCCCAATGGCCTCGTCAAACCTGCCTTCGCCAAATAGGCGTAAAACCGTTCTTGACCACCAGCATCGGACGAAAAATAGCGATCAGCGAGCCTTGCCACTCCAACGTTTGAGGACTTCTCGAGCACCTGTTGAATCGTCAACACTCCCTCACCATCCTCATAGGTGTGGTCGTCCTTCATCTCCTTGTCATAAAACTTGTGAATACCCGTTCCCACATGGATGGTATCATCAAGTCCCAAACCCTTCGCCTCTTCCAAAATGGCCATCAATGAAGCCAACTTAAAAGTGGAACCTGGCGCAGTACTTTCACCCACGGCATAGTTCAGGCCTTCCCAGTATTTCCCAGTTAGTTCTCCCTTCTTCTTTTCCGCCGTCAAACTGGCCATGGCCTTAATTTCACCCGTAGCCACCTCCATCAAAACAACCGTTCCTTTGTGGGCCATATGGGTTTTCATAGCATCCATCAAGGCAGTCTCCACCACCTCTTGCATACTCACATCCAAGGTAGTGTGAATATCCAAACCATCCACAGGATCCAATTCATTCTGATCCTTCAGCGGCTTCCAAAAGCCACCAGGAAGACGGGAAAACAAAGCTTTTCCAGGCTGACCTGCCAACACACCATTGAAGGTATGCTCCAAGCCATACTGTTTATCCCTTACAGTGTCCTCCACCCCAATGGTTCTGCGCGCCAGATACCCAAAAGGACGGTGCCTTTCCTCCACGCGCTCGAAGATGATTCCTCCCTTCATCTGACCAGCCCTAAAAATAGGCCAGCGCATCATCCTCAACTTTTCCTCATGAGTAATTAGCTTTCGGCTTAGCAACAAGTATTGGCTGCTATCCAAACGGGCGCGTTCAATTCGTTCACGGTAGTAACGAGGGCTTTCGTCTTGAAAAAATCCAGAAAGGCTGTCACAGAGGGCTTGAATCCCTTCTTCAAAAATGACCCGCCTTGAATTTCGTGGATCCTCATTGACAGAGCGGCTCGGATCAAATGCCACGCGATAGAATGGTAGAGAAGTAAGCAAAAGGCTGCCATCCGCAGCATAAATATTTCCTCTTGGCGCAGGCACCTCACCCAATTTCAAATACCGTTGGGAGGCTCTTTCCATCCATTCTTGATTGGAAAAATACTGGATATCCACGATGCGGTAAACCACCATCAATGCGAATACACAGACCATCAAAAAGGCCACTCGGACCCTCAACAATATTGATTTCTTAAAATTAGGGTTAGAGGATGTCGCCATAGTTGAATGCTATAAATTTCTATTCGGCCTTCAGGGTGTAAATTTTTCCTTTATCCTCACCCAAGCCAATACGGGAAGCTCGTTCTACAATTTTCGAACGCCGTCCCTCACCCATTAACTCTTTTTTCAAGGTTTTGTAATCGGCTTTCAACAGGTTCACCTCCTTTTCCAAAGCCACATATTCACGCACAGTTCGGTCCGAATGGTGTCCGTTCCATACATATAGCACCCCCAAAAAAGTCAGATACAAGGCTGGAAGCAAAACGTGAATTGGAATACCATTTTCCAGCACACCAAAGGAACTCATCAAGTCCTCAATGCGAGTGAAAATGGATTTGCTTGCCCTTTCCTGTTGCTCTTCCGACTGGGGCGTTCTTACTTGGTTTCGTCCCATACAAAATCATTTCTTTTGGCCACTCGGAATTTTGCGCTCCGAGCCCGAGGATTCCGAAGGATTTCTTCCTCCGTTGGAATCAAAGGCTTCCGAGTCACGGGATCCAAAGGCTTAAGCGGATTCCCGTAAAAGTCCTTTTCCAATGCTCCGTGGAATTTTCCTTTCTGAATAAAGTTCTTCACCAATCGGTCTTCAAGCGAGTGGTATGAAATCACCACCAAACGACCCTCTGGATTCAACACCTCCACCGACTGCTGCAACATATTTTCCAAGGCGCCCAACTCATCATTCACCACAATCCGAAGTGCCTGAAAAACCTGCGCAAAATATTTCATTTGCTTTCCCCTTGGGGCAAGACTTTCCAAAACTTTCATCAAGTCCTCTACCGTTTCCATGGCGAAATTTGATCGCTCACGGACAATGGCCGCAGCCAAAGACTTGGCATTTTTTACTTCTCCATAGATGCCGAAAATGCGGTGAAGTTCCTTCTCCTCATATTCATTCAACACCTCCTTGGCCGAAACTCCAGCTTCTTGGTTCATGCGCATGTCCAATTCCGCCTCCTTGAAACGGAAGGAAAATCCACGGCTCTCCTCATCAAACTGATGTGACGAGACGCCAATATCAGCCAAGATGCCATCAACCTTGCTCACGCCATGAAGGCGCAAATACTTTTGAAGAAAACGGAAGTTGGCAGGCACAAAGGTGAACCCTGGATGGTCAATTCCCTCGGCATTTTTAGCAGCATCTTGGTCTTGGTCGAAGGAAAAAAGTCTTCCTCCATCCAACTTTTCCAAGATGGCACGGCTATGCCCCCCTCCACCAAACGTCACATCTACATAAACCCCATCAGGGCGAATGGCCAGACCCTCAAGGCTCTCGGCCAACATCACAGGAACATGATAGTCCATTTCCACAACTCAACACTTTGTACCAAAGACAAATATACACAGAAAAAATACGGCCTCTACCTCTCGCCTGAGAAGGCCAAAAAAAGAAAAAGCCTGACTGGTTTATGAAAACCTGTCAGGCTTGTCTCTCGAAAGAAACTGGTGTTTATTCAACTATTTAGTAGTTGATGAACGCCTCTGCCTCTTTCAAAATTTCCTTTTTGGAAAGTCCTTCAGAGATACCACGCTGAATTTTGCTCACCAAAACACCAACGATGATTTTACGGAAGCCAAGACGGTTAGCCAACATCATGCAGAAATCAGTCTCCGCATCGTTCACCTCGTCGTCCTTCAACATCATCACAACCAAGTCAAACAACTGGTCGAACTTCGCTTCCTTAGATTTAGGAATCACGATGTCAACAGAAGTTGGGCTGTCGATGATTTTCTTGATATCGCTATCAGAAAGACCGTTTTCGCGACCAACTTTCTTGATGAACTTCTCTTCTTTTTTATGAACCACACCGTCGGACTGGGCCAAACGCACCAAGTGACGGATATGGGACTTTACCAATTTTTTCTCCGCAGACTCAAAGAAACTGAACATAACAGTACAATTTGTTAACACGTTAGGTCAAGCCCAAAAAAGGACTTAAAACCGAGCTATTCCGCTCGGAAGATACATTATTTTTTTCGCTCTGTGGTATAGCGGACAATTTGTTCCAAGGAACGCTTTTCTGGGGAATCAGGAAACTCCTCCAAAATTGCCATGGCTTCTGCCACATAACGGTGCATTACTTCTTCGGCATATTGCAAGCCTCCCGACTCCTTCACAAACTGAATTACCTCACTAACTGTGGCTGGATTATCAGCACCATACTTCACAGTCATCACCATCTTTTTGCGCTTCAACCAAGAGCATTTGCTCAAAGCGTAAATCAACGGAAGGGTCATTTTGCGCTCTTTGATGTCAATACCAAGTGGCTTTCCAACCTCGTCAGTACCGAAGTCAAACAAGTCATCCTTGATTTGGAATGCCATGCCCACCTTCTCACCAAAGAGACGCAACTTTTCAACCTGTTCGGGAGTACTGCCTACCGAGGCGGCGCCAACCGCACAACAAGAGGCAATCAAGGATGCCGTCTTTTGGCGAATCACCTCGAAGTAAACATCCTCGGTGATATCAAGACGACGGGCCTTTTCAATCTGCAATAGCTCACCCTCACTCATCTCCCGTACAGCGTGGGAAACATGGCGAAGCAAATCGAAATCGTTGTTATCCACAGATAACAAGAGTCCCTTCGAAAGCAGGTAATCACCTACCAACACCGCCACCTTGCTGTTCCACAAAGCGTTCAATGAAAAGAATCCACGGCGATAGTTAGCCTCATCCACCACATCATCATGAACCAATGTGGCGGTATGCAACAATTCAATCAAAGCGGCACCACGATAACTCGCCTCCGTCACTTCCCCACACAATTTGGCCGTCAAGAACACAAACATTGGACGCATTTGCTTCCCCTTGCGCTTGACAATGTAGTTCATGATTTTGTCAAGCAAGAAGGCATCGCTCTTGAGCGTCTGCTCAAACAAGCCTTCAAACTTGGCCAATTCTTCCTCAATCGGGGCTTTTATGTCGTTTGCGGTAACCGCCATCTGTATGCGCACTCAATAACAAAGACCTGAGGGCCTTTCTGAAAAACTGTCCTTTTCTCGCGCCACACTTATCTCCCATTCATAGTTGGGAAACTCGAAAATTTGAAAAATGAGTGTACTTTTATCACCCACTTTCATTCATCAACGGACCATGGCGGATATCAGAAAATTCGGGGATAAAGTACTCAATTCAAAACACGGGAATAAAAAAATCACCTTTGACCTTCGGTTCATCCCGAGCCAAAAGCCCGTTCCTCTGGTTATTTTCTTACACGGCTTTAAAGGCTTCAAGGACTGGGGGCACTTTAACTTGATGGCCGACGAATTTGCCCAACAAGGGTTTGCTGTTCTCAAGATGAACTTTTCCCACAATGGCACCAGCCCTTCCCATCCCATTGATTTTATTGACCTTGAAGCCTTTGGCAACAATAATTTCAGCATCGAACTGGACGATGTGGATGTTGTCATTGAGCATCTTTTTTCCACGAATGAAGAGTGGATTCAAAACATTGACCTGAGCCAACTTTTCATCATTGGCCACAGCAAGGGAGGCGCTACCGCATTAATCAAAGGCTTGGAAGATTCTCGAATAAAAGCTGTCGGGACGTTGGCGAGTGTGCTATTTGTCAAAGAGCGCTATTCCCAAGACTTGGAGGATTGGAAGGAAAAAGGAGTCAAATTCATTTGGAACGGGCGCACGGAACAAAACATGCCATTGTATTTCCAACTCGCCGAAGATGTCTTGAAAAACAGCGACCGCTTCAATCTCCCCCACTTATTACAAGATTACCCGAAGCCTGCTCTTTTAGTCCATGGCACCGCTGATGAAGCAGTAGCCTTCTCAGAAACAGACCTTATTAAAGAGGACAATCCCTCAGTAAAAGTTGTCGCCATCGAGGGAGCCAACCACACCTTTGGAGGCAAACACCCTTATGACATCAATGCCTTACCGCATGATTCCAAAACAGCAGTCCACTTGCTTAGTGATTTTTTTCACGACCATGTAATAAAAAACCCCTAAAACAAACTAAACAAGGTGATTTTCAGACGCATAATGCCTCACCATGGAGGTAGACAAAAACGGATATCTGTAAGTTTTTGAACCAAACCTGCTAATAATTTTGTACTTTCGGAAGATTGTCTCCTCTAAAAAGTCACTGAATTTTAGATATGGCGTTAAATTTCATCCAACCAAGATTCCAGAATCATTCTTGCCAAAAGTTTGACAAAACGCTTCGTCAACGGGTAAATGAATACTTTGATTCTAAAGGAATTGACCGCTACGGCAACCGCCAAATGGTGTTCAAAGCCACCCTCATGCTGAGCCTATTCTTCGTTCCGCTCCTCATGATGATTACTGGCGTGGTCACCAACCCTTGGCTCGTCTATGCTTGTTGGTTGGTTATGGGCTTGGGAAATAGTGGTATCGGACTGTGCATCATGCACGACGCCAACCATGACGTCTTTTCCAAGAAAAGATGGATTAACAAATGGATGGGCAAAACGCTCAACTTGGTTGGCGGAAATGCCGAGATGTGGAAAATCCAGCACAATGTGCTTCACCACACCTACACCAACATCGAAGGCATCGACCGAGACATCGATGCTCCAGCCTTCCTCCGTTTTTCCCCGCATAAGAAAAGACTACGAATCCACCGTTTCCAACACCTTTACGCTTGGTTTTTCTACGGACTTTCCACCCTTCCTTGGGTGATTGTGAATGACTTCGTTCAGTTCCGAGATTATAACCGCCAAGGGCTTTTGAAAGGCAATAAAACTGCTCTTCTCCTTAAAATCATTGGCTGGAAGATTTTCTACTACGCTACTGTATTGGCGCTTCCATTGATTTTCGTACCCGTTTCTCCATGGGTCATCATTGCTGGGTTTGTCAGCATGCACTTCGTGTTGGGCTTCCTGTTGACCATCGTCTTCCAGACAGCCCACGTGATGCCGACATCTGAATACCCGCTTCCAGACGATAATAATGATTTGGAGAACGGCCGTTCTTTGCATCAGCTATTGACCACGGCCAACTTTGCACCTAAAAACAGGATGTTGACGTGGCTGATTGGTGGCCTCAATTTTCAGGTGGAGCACCACCTACTTCCAAACATCTGTCATGTCCATTATGAGAAGCTCGCGCCAATCGTAAAAAAGACAGCGGAGGAGTTTGGTTACCCATATTACACGCATGAAACCTTCATGTCCGCCATTGGCCAACACGCCCGCCTTTTGCGCGAGCTTGGAAAGTCTGAATTCGTGGTGACTCCAGTGGAGCTATTCCTACTCCCAAGAATTAAAACAACGTAAACGCTGGACATTTGTACAATGTATCGTGTATTATGTACAATGACCTTTGCCAGTGGGCAATCATTGTACATAATACATTGTACTTGATACAAAAATGACAATAGTCTGACCCATCATATCGCATATTTCGCTTGAGCCCCCTGTAACATTTGCAGGGGGCTTTTTCGTTTCATAGAGCATAGGCCCCAACTCGTCGAGGGAATCGGGAAGTCGAGCCAAAAGGAGGCCTTAGCGCAACGAGCTTTTGCGTTAAACCACCTGAGGCACTATTGCCCAAAACAAGCGGAGACCCTATGCGACAATGATACACCCCTACTTTAGTTTATTGGATTTACCTCATGGGGCGGACAAAAAAGCCATCAAAAAGGCCTTCAGGAAAAAGGCCATGGCTTTCCACCCCGATATTACGGGCAACCCTGAAACCGCTGACCATTTTAGGGAAATCTGCAAAGCCTATCACGCTTTGATGAACCCATGCCATTTCATCACCAAAACGGTAGCTGAAAAGGCGCGCCAGACCACCACGGATATTCGCTTTGAATTCACGCAAAGCGCTCCAACAAACCCTGAGCTTTACAAATTATGGTTGGCTGAGGTACGACGCAGAATGAAGGAGGAACTCCGTAACAAGCCCACTGACCCCAATTTCACCTCCTTCCAAAGACGCCAAGAAAGGCTGGCGAAAAACCTCTGTTTCATGTTTATCGCCACCATCGTTATCCCCACATGTCTTCTACTAGGAGGCTCTTTGGGAATGTCCATTGGTCCCGCTTCAGCCACAGTCACATCGTTCTCGATGAATTTGCTTTGTAGCCTTGTCTTCGTAAAAGGTTGCACCACCAAATTCAACCCAGAGAAAAATTACCAGTAAGCCTTTCAGGGCCACCCTGCCCTGAAAGTTCTATTTTTTTAATTGATTACCCCACCTCATAAGGGCACGACAACCAAGCTTTTCTGTCAAATTTTGGCGATTGACCCCGACAAAGAATAACTTTGATTTTAGTGGGATTAAACCTTTTGACAAAAATCATTGTCTATACACGAAATGTCCCAACTTCGTCACACAAACAAGCTGTGTTTGTTGCCTTATGAATCCTCGAAAGACCATTATCTCCTCTGTTATTGCCGTTCCCATTATTCTTGGAATCGGCTTTTTCCTCAATAATCAATTAGCCAGCCTTAGGGACACCAAGTGGAAATCCGCCCCGCCATCTCGCCGAAAGGATGTTAGCGTAATCCCTGTAAAATATTCCACCATCTCCGCTACTATCCAAAGCCGAGGAAGGGTGATTTCCAATGAGCAGGTGGACATTATTAGCGAAGTCCAAGGGCAAATCCTGCGTGGCAGTATTCCCTTAAAGCCAGGACAGACTTTCAAAAAAGGGCAGGTGCTCTTACGCGTGGACAACCAAGTTTCGCGCATGAATATCCAGTCCAGCAAAAGTGAGTTTATCAACACACTTGCTAACATGCTTCCAGACCTGAAGCTGGACTACCCTGACAACTTCAAGGCATGGGAGACTTATTACAACAACCTGGACATTTCCAAAGCCTTCCCAAAACCACCTACCCCAAAATCAGGGCAAGAAAAAAACTTCATCACCAGCCGTGGGGTGTACACAAAGTATTATGCGCTCTTAAGTGAGCAGGAAAATCTGGGCAAGCACACCATTATCGCACCTTTTGACGGAAGCTTCTCGGAAGTTAGTCTACAAGTGGGTACCGTCGTTTCTCCAGGTTCCCGCATCGCAAAGGCCATTCGCACTGACAACCTCGAGGTCGAACTACCCATTGATAACGGCAACCTCCAATGGGTGGCCAATGGCGACAGCGTAAGTCTCTGGTCAGATGACCATCGCCAGTTTTCGGGCACCATCACCCGAATCGGGAATTTTGTAAACCCGAATACCCAGTCCATCAACCTCTACGTGAATGTGACGCCAGACAAAAAGAACCCACTTTATGAGGGTGAATATTTGGAGGCTGAGGTATTTGGCAAGGCCCTTCCAAAAGGAATGGAAGTTCCGCGAAGCGCCCTTCGAGGCAAAACCGCCTTCGTGGTTCGGGACAGCGCCCTTTATTCCCAAGAGGTTGAAATCATCAAGACCAACCCAGAGCACGCCATTATTCGTGGACTGAAAGAGGGCGAACTCATGGTGAACGAACCGCTGACCTCCATTCAGGAGGGTATGCCTGTCATTCCACGCATTTACATCAAAGAGGAGGAGGCCAAATAAAGGCCTTCCCTTTTGGTGGTGCCCATCACCAATCATTTAAGTTGAACCTGTCGTCTCATACAGGTTCGACCATCACATCCTGCCACATTAGACCTCGGGGCAAACAGCCCAAGGCTTATGAAAAAAGCAATCGAATATTTCGTTAGGTTCCCTATCCTTTCGAACCTGCTGACCATTTTCGTGGTCTTTTTAGGGATTTACAGCGCCTTCCATATGCGGAAGAGCTTTTTCCCGAACCAACGGGTAAAAGACATCTATGTAACGGTGGCTTATCCAGGCGCCTCTCCTGAAGAGATGGAGGAAGGCATTACCCTCAAAGTAGAGGAAGCCATCAAGGCCGTACCAGGTATCGAGGAAATCCGCTCCACCTCTTCCGAGAACTCTGCCAACATCCACATCGAGGCCATTAAGGGCTATGACATTGACGAGGTACTCACCGACATTGAGAACTCGGTCAACACCATCAACTCCTTTCCTGAAAACGCGGAAAAACCAAAAGTTTACAAGCAAAAGCCTGTAGACGCCTGTGTTTACTTCTCCCTCTATGGAGATGTGGATTTGATGGAACTCCGTGAGCGAGCCAAAAAAGTTGAGGATGACTTATTGAGCACGGGCTTCATTTCCCAAGTGGACGTTTTTGGCTACCCAGAGCTTGAGTTCTCCATTGAGGTGAATGAGAATACTCTTCATCGCTATTCCCTCACCATCGATGAAATCACTGAGGCCATCCGTCGCAATAACCGTGACCTCTCGGGAGGTTCCATCAAAACCAGTGACGAGGAGATTCTTATTCGCTCGCGCAATAAAAAAACGACGGCTTATGACATCGGAAAGATTGTCGTTCGTGCCCAGCCAGATGGTCGTCTTGTTCGGGTAGAGGATGTTTCGACAATCAAATTCCAATTTGCCGACACTCCGAACAAAACCCTTTTGAATGGTCGCCCTTCGGTGAGCATCCAAGTGAATCAGCTTCCCGAAGAAGACATCCTTGAAATTGTAAACTTCTGTCGTGCATACGCCGACACCTATAACGAGGAAAACGAAACAACTAAAATAACCATCACTCGGGACCGCTCCATCTCCCTAAAACAACGGATTTATCTCTTGTTGGAGAACGGTTTCGTAGGTTTGATTCTCGTCATTGTCGTCCTGAGTTTGTTCCTAAACACCCGCCTCTCCTTCTGGGTGGCCATGGGCATTCCGATTTCCTTCTTGGGCATGATGTACATCGTGCACTTGTTCGACATCACCATCAACCAGATATCCTTGTTCGGGATGATTCTCGTGATTGGTATCCTGGTGGATGACGGCATTGTAATCGCGGAAAACATCCACTCCCACACGGAGAAAGGTAAAACCCCGATTCGCGCCACCGTGGATGGCACCATGGAAGTACTTCCTTCCGTGTTCACCTCGGTGATGACAACCATTTTCGCCTTTGCTTCCTTCTTCTTCTTGGACAGTCGCATCGGAGAATTTATGTCTGACATGGCCGCTGTCGTAGTTGCTTGTTTGGCCTTCTCCCTTATCGAGGCCACCTTCATTCTGTCTACCCACCTGAGCCATTCCAAACAAAAGGAAAAGGAGCATAAAATCAGAGCAGGACTGAACAAAGGCATCAATTTCGTCCGCACAAATATTTACGGCAAGGCACTGAGCTGGCTCCTTAAGTACCGTTGGATTACCCTCAGCTTAGGTTTCTTTATCTGGATGCTGATTACCGGACTTATTTCCAGTGGCAAGTTTGTCCGCTTTGGTATGATGCCTAACATCGAGTCGGACCACATCTTCATCAACCTCGATCTGAAACCTGGCACCAGGGAATTCACCACCGAAGAATACCTTCACATGATCGATCAAAAGATTTGGGAGGTGAATGATGAGATGAACGCTGAGCGAAACGACAACCACCAAATCGTTCAGACCAGCATGATCATGTTGGGGCGTTCCGAAACGGACAATGGTAGCCATACTGGACGCATTATGGTCCATATCCTCGATGGAGAGATTCGTAGTGATATGGGAATTACCAATGCCATGGTTTCCGAGCGCATCCGCAAAGCCGTCGGGCCAATTCCTCAAGCGGACCGTTTCACTGTGGGTTCCCGAAACTTCTTTGGAAAACCTGTATCCATCACACTATTGGGCAAAAAACCTGAGGAACTTGACCTTGCCGCCGATGAACTAAAAGCAGGGCTGGAAAAAATTTCCGAACTGAAAGAAGTCATTGACAACAACGCCATCGGAAAACGGGAAATCACCTTGAAACCCAAAGCCAAAGCTTATGCGTTGGGACTGGACCATTATGAAATTTCCCGACAGGTACGACAAGGCTTCTTTGGCCAAGAGGCGCAACGCCTACAAATCGGGTCTGATGAAGTAAAAGTCTGGGTCCGCTATCCACTAGAAGACCGTGAAAAGCGAGGCAATCTTGACAACATGTTCATCCAAGCCCAAGGAGGTGGACTCTACCCACTTCGTGAGATTTGCGACTACAGCATCGAACGTGGTGTGGTGGGCATCAAACACATGGACGGCGCTCGGGAGATTACCATTGAAGCGGAACAGAAGGATCCAAATTCAGACCTCACCCCTATCCAAGCCAACATTGATACCTTGCTGAAGCAAATCTTTGTCAAGTACCCAAGTGTGAAAGAAGCGCCAAGCGGACAAGCAAAGGAAAATGCTAAAATGGTCGCCTCTGTTGGAAAGGTGGCTCCTATCCTGGCTATTTCCATCATTCTAATTTTGGCGCTAACCTTCCGTTCCTACACCCAATGGTGGATGATTCTGGCCATGATTCCATTGGCAATTCTCAGCACCTTTATTGGGCACTGGATTCATGACAAAACCTTTGTGATGATGAGCTGGTTTGGCTGCTTGGCCCTGTCGGGAGTAGTTATTAATGACTCGGTGGTGTTCTTGGACAAGTACAACCAAAACCTCAAAGAGGGAATGACGGCCTATGAGGCAGCCTTCAATGCTGGAACGTCCCGATTCAGGGCTATTGTCCTGACCTCCATCACTACGGTCGCTGGCCTGTTCCCAATCATTTTCGAGAAAAGCCTACAAGCGCAGTTCCTGATCCCAATGGCCATTTCCGTGGCTTACGGTGTACTCTTTGGTACGTTCTTCATCCTAACGCTTTTCCCAGCGATCATCTTGATTTACAATGATATCCGAAGGATTATTGACTACGGATGGGAAGGAAAATGGCCTACCGCCGAAGAAGTGGAACCTGCTGTGCGTGAACTAAAAAAGTTAAACAGTGAGAAGTAATCGAAAAATGACCGAAACCCTGTCGTTTATCGGGCGCCGTGTATTGTTGGGAGCTGTTGTGATGTTGATGGGAGCTTCTTGCTTGCACGCACAGGACACCCTTTCGTTGGCTGGCGCCATCGCCATCGGCCTTAAGAATAACTATGACATCATTCTTTCCGATGGCGAGGTGGAAATTACCCGAAACAACAACAACCCTGGTGAAGCCGGACGCTATCCTACCATCAACCTTTCGGCGAACCAACGCAACCGACTAACGGATGTTAATAATCCAACTTCCTTTGTTCAAGGAAAGCTCACAAACCTCAGCGCTTCTCCGCAAGCGGATTTGAACTGGGTGCTTTTTGAGGGTTTCAAGGTGGGTATCACCTTGGACCAACTTCAGCACCTTCAGGAGCAAAGTGAAGGTCAGGCGGCTTTGGTAGTGGAAAACACCGTTCAGGCCATTATCCTTGGCTACTATGACTGCCTTTTGGCTCGGGAGAACTTGGTGACCTTGGAAAACCAAAAAGCCCTTTCCAGAGACCAATATGATTATGTGAGCTACAAGAGGGAACTGGGCGTGGGAACCAGTTTTGACGTGTTACAGGAGGAAAATGCCTACCTTCAGGACTCCTCCTTGGTTCTGCAACAGGAACTCAATATTGAACGCACGCAACGTCAGCTCAACCTTTTGTTGGCTGTTCCTGCCGAAACCAAGTTCACGTTCACCGATGAGATTTATGCGCCAGACCTAAAGTTTCTCTACCCAGACCTTGAGGAACGAATGCTGGCCAACAACCAAAGCCTTCGCAACCAGTACATCAACCAGATGTTGTTGAAGGATGAAACCAACCTGAGTAAAACGGCCCGCTATCCGCGCCTGACGATGAATCCTGGGACAAACTATGAATGGTCCTATCTGGAGCGAAATTCCCAAACGGCCATCGGTAACTCCTACTCCTATTACCTGAATTTCACATTGGATTACACCCTCTTCGACGGTGGAAAAATTAACCGACGAATTGAAAACGCTGAAACCCGCGAGGGACTCGGACAGGTGCAAACCGACCAAATACTCTTTGAACTAAAAAGCTCATTGAGAAATAATTTGGAGCTATATGACTTGTTGCAAAAGCAATATTCTTTGGCCGTTCGACGAAGGGAATCCACGAATAAAAACCTTACCCTAGCAGAAGAACGTTTTAGAAATGGAACCATTTCCTCTTTCGACTTCCGCCAAGTTCAATTGCGTAGCTTAGAGGCCAACATCGAATGCGTGGATTTACAATACCAACTGATTGAAGCCTACACCGAGCTTACAAGGCTCACTGGCGGGCTACTCGGCTACAGATAACAATGGATGAACTAATCGAACATTTGCGTAGGGTGATAAACGACGGGGATTACCCGAAGTCCAAAGCCACCAAACGACTACAAGAATGGCGAGAAAAAACACTCGCTGGCAAGCAACCCAAACTTGCCAGCGTGTGCATCCTTTTTTATCCGCACAAGGGCGAACCTCATGTCGCCCTGATGAAGCGCCCCGAATACCAAGGCACCCATGGCGGACAAATCAGCTTCCCTGGCGGTAAAATTGAAGAGTCGGACCCCAGCCCAAAGTTTGCCGCATTGCGCGAATTGGAAGAGGAATTTGGCATCAAGCCTAACACCGTGGAAGTGATTGCTAAGCTTCCAGATTTATACATTCCACCCAGCAATTTTTTAGTCCATCCATTCGTCGGCCACACCGAAAAACGCCCCACCTTCATCCCCGACCCCTTGGAAGTTGCACGGATTATTGAAGTGCCACTCTCCGAATTTTTAGAGCCTTCCAACTTAAAAGAACAGTTCTTTCCCGCTGACAAGGGTAAAATAGTCATGCCCTATTTTGATCTACAGGGAGAAACCGTTTGGGGTGCTACAGCCTTGATGCTTCTGGAAATTAGGGACGTATTGATGAGTGCATGATTCTCCCTTAAAGGGAAAAAAATTGTTTGGCGGTATTGCCAAAGACAAACAGATGGCTTGTTCCTCAACGCTGACTTTTCAGGGGTCGTAAAAAAGACTGTAAAGGAACCCTAAACAGCCATCATGAATACAAACCAAGATAAAACCCGTGAGATAATTTTGGAGAGCCACTGCCTACGTTTTCTCTTTCAAGAAGGAGATACCACAACCAAGGAAGTAGAGCTGAAGGCCGGGCTTGACCAACTGCAACGTACCTTTTTTCACAGCAAAGAACCCACCGAACAGGAGGTTGAAAACGCCATCAACCACATCGAGGAGGAACTAACCAAAACCCACGGAATTGCCAATAACAACGAACGGTTAACCTGCCACCTCAGAATCGCATCCGAACTTTTGACCAATGGCGACCAAGGGGTGGTAAGCCGTGAACAAGTGGAGGAAATTTTTAATCGCTATGCGGATTACATCACGGGTGAGCCTGCATCAATCCTTAATATCCATTTCGACCAAGAGCAATTCGTGGCTTTGCTTCTGATTCGTGAAGTGATGTACCACCTGAATTTCCATGAAATTGAACTTTGGTCAGCGCAGTCAATGCGACAGGCAGCATAAAATTGAAATCCATCCACCTTTGACTTTGGTCAGGGGTGGATAATATCTTTGAAGCGTGCAAAGTCACAAGCATCTGCCTTTTTACGACTTCCTTTTCCCACCAACACCTTGTTCAGTCCCGCCTACTTTTCCATCAATGGAAAGAAATACCGCCTTGCTCCTTACTGGCGGCGCTTTGGGGCTGCCCTAATTGACATTGTCGTCTTTTCTTCTCTACTCTTTGTGCGCTTTGCCAACTGGGCACTTATGCTGGGTTATGGCATGACCCGAGATTCTTGGCCTTTTCTCCGTGGAAGGAGCATTGGAAAAATGATATTCAATATCCGAGTGTTGAGCTATATGACCGGCCACGACCTTAAGGGCGACTATCCTTCAGGGATTAACAGGAACCTTCCCCTTGCCTTCCTTTTTCTTGACCTATTTGTCATTTTCTTTACAAAAAACCGCCAACGGTTTGGGGATATGTGGGCAAGAACGGTTGTGGTGGTAGATTCAAAAGACTTGAGAAACTATAACCGCATCGTGAAGCGCAACCCGAAGCGGTTTGTGAGCATTCATGAGGAGAGTGAGTTTATTATTCCGTGGAAATGATTTTTGTTATAAAATCTCCAAAGTGGAAAAAATCAATACCCTTTGAAAAAACTCCAAACCAGACGAATAAAATCCATCATTGATCTTTCTCTAGGAATCTCTCTTTTGAATTTCTGAGGACTTATTTCCTTCTGAAAAGACTCTTCTTCAATCTTATCTGAGGACCTCATCATGTAAGCCCTCAAATCCACATTAGAGCTTTTTTCAACATACTTTTTAAACCACAAAGACGCTACTTGATATAAAGCCTTAGAAAACCCACCTGAGTAATTCTGAAAACTTACACACTGATCAAAACCTTCAAGCATACACTCATAATCGCCTTTCATTTCACTAAAAATATCTAGCTCGCAATTTTGATGATAATCATATCCTAAAAGACTTAATTCCTCCAAAGGCCCATCAAATTCCTTTTCTGATATTAAAGCCTCCACAAAAAAGTGTGCATTTCCTTCATACGAATACTCTGAGTATTTCTCCTCTATTCCCAAATCCCTTAGCACCCAAACTACATGTTCCCTAGCCTCATACTTATCAACAGGTTTTGACAAGGAGGCTAACATTAGAATACTCTCTTTGTCGGCACCCTCTTCAATCAATTCAATCGCCCAATCAACAGTAGCATCGTAGTCGAAATCTTTCAATACTTGATGCCATTGGATATTCTCAACCATAGAGTTACTATTCAAAAAAAGGCTATCAACCTGACTGAAAGAACCCACAAGATTCTTCCTTCGTCAGAATGACAGCCCATTTTCAAGAAACTATTCTGAAATTTTTAGCTCAAACTCACAAGCCTAACAAAAACGCCATGGTATCCACCCCATCGGCATAGTCCTTAGGGCCAGGGAATTGCGAACGGCCAAAGGCTTCGGCGCCATCAAGCACGCCCTCTTTGGCCACCATACACTGGATGCTATCTTTTTCCGCCTCAATGCGGTCTTTCACCTCAGCCAAGTCCTTGTAGGTTTCATAGAAAATCACCCCTACTGGCGAGCTCATGCGCTCCTCTTCGGTCACCAAAAGGAAGCCTGTATCCAGGTGTGCCTTCTTGTTCACCAAATAAATCGACTTGTAATAGGTGTAGTTGTTCCCGTAGGTTGGGTGCTCAATCACGGCCTCAAAGGCGTGGAACTGATCCAACATCGGGGTAAAGTCATAACCCTCTGGCACAAATAGTTTGGAAATATTTCGGCATCCCAAACCAAAGTAGCGGAAGATATCATCGCCCAAGGCCACAAAATCATCTGCGGTTTCCTCACCTGTCAAGACTGCCAATGAACTGCGGTTCTTCCGGATGATATGTGGCTTACGGCTGAAATACTGTTCAAAATAGCGCGCTGAGTTATCGCTTCCCGTAGCGATAATACCATCAACATTATCCAACTTCAACTGCTCAGCAAACTCCACCTTGTCGGCAAAGGCAGGGGCAATTTCCACCAACATTCGGTGAATCTCCCTCAAAAGGAAATTATCCTGGGAACTGAGTTTTGCCTGAAGCTTATTCCCAGACAACAACACACAGAAGTAATCATGGAATCCTACGGCTGGGATGTTTCCCGCCATGATAACGCCAATCGTCTTCCCTCCTTCTTCTGGAATGTCATAGCCTTCCACAAAATGCTCCAAGGCTTCCCGCTCCAAAATATGGGCGATGCCGTCCAGCGCCGAGCGCACATTTTCTGGATCGAACCATTTGTTCAACTGGCCAGTACGAAAAATCAGGTGGCTTTCATCTCCGGCCGAAGCCTCAAAAGCCAAGCGCTCACCAAGGGCTACAAAGGCGTCTTTGCGTTGTTGAAGGGTCATCTTATTTAAGGGGATTTCGATTCAAGGACACAAAGTTGCAAAGTGCGGGCAAGTTTTCCACGGGGGAGGTTCAATTTGTGGATATTAATCCTGCTTGTAGGGGCAGACCTCAATGCTGTTACATTAAGCTCAAGATTTCGACCCCACCTCTGTCCTCCCCTTATCCAAGGGGAGGAGAATGTTACAGAGAATACTTGCCAATTATGGGTTTAAACTTTGTACTGGTGGTTTCTCCTCCCCTTGGATAAGGGGAGGACAGAGGTGGGGTTGACCCAGAGTTTGGGAGTTTCCATCCTTAAAGCAACAGCATTGGGGCAAACCTGTGTGTCTGCCTAAAGTTCAAGGGTAGACACACAGGTCTACCCCTACCCCTTGATGCTGAGGATGAAACCTGCAAACAAAGGGGAATGACTGAAATTGGCAATTTTGTACATATAGAATAAGCCCTTCCAAACGTTTGCTCAAAACAAATACATCCTTACTTTTGTACCCATTATTAGGTATGGTTCAACGAATCTGAATGTTTGGCGCTAAAGGCCGAACGTTACCTTAAGGATTCAAACCTGTACAGACATGGCTATTGTAATTACCGAGGAATGCATCAACTGCGGGGCCTGCGAGCCAGAATGCCCGAACAACGCGATCTATGAGAATGGCGCGACGTGGAACTATTCCGACGGTACTGCCCTGACTGAAATCGAGCTGGAAGACGGCTCAACCCTGGATGCCAGCGAGGACCAGGAGCCGATTACAGACGGAGCGTTCGGTGCTGACGGAAACGAGTATTACTACATCGTTCCTTCGAAATGTACTGAGTGTATTGGTTTCCACGAGGAGCCACAGTGCGCTGCCGTTTGTCCGGTTGACTGTTGTGTTCCTGACCCGAACTGCGAGGAAACCGAGGACGAGTTGTTGGCCAAGAAAGCTTGGTTACACGCTGAAGCTTAATTGATTAGACGTTAGACTTTAGAAGTAAGACATTAGCTTCAGGATTCGCTGAGCTAACGTCTAAAGTCTTAAAGTCTAAAGTCCCAAAAATAAAAAAGCCTCCGAACCCATGTTCGGAGGCTTTTTCTGTTCCATTTTCTGCCATGTAGTTCGTACATTTGGCAGAATCCAAATTTCGGACTTATGAAAACTTTAGACACCTACAATTTTTCTGGTAAAAAGGCGATTGTTCGCGTGGACTTCAACGTGCCGTTGAACGACAAATTCGAGATTACCGACGAAACACGTATCAAGGCTGTTGTTCCAACCGTAAAGAAGATTCTTAACGACGGTGGTTCTGCAATTTTGATGTCCCACTTGGGTCGTCCGAAAAATGGTCCAGAGGAGAAATTCTCCTTGAAGCACATCGTTAAGCGCGTATCTGAAGTTCTTGAGGCCGAAGTAAAATTCGCTGACGACTGCGTAGGCGAGCAAGCAAAAGAGTTGGCTTCTTCCCTTGAGGCTGGTCAAGTATTGTTGCTCGAGAACCTCCGTTTCTACAAAGAAGAAACTAAAGGCGACGAAGCTTTCGCTAAGCAATTGGCTGACCTTGGCGCTGACGTTTATGTCAATGACGCCTTCGGTACAGCCCACCGCGCGCACGCTTCTACCGCTATCATCGCTCAGTTCTTCACTGACAAGGTTTGTGGTTATGTGATGCAGTCCGAGTTGGACAACGCTAACAAAATCCTCAACAATGCTGAGCGTCCATTCACTGCCATCATGGGTGGTGCTAAAATCTCTGACAAAATCTTGATCATCGAGAAGTTGTTGGACAAAGTGGACAACCTCATCATCGGTGGTGGTATGACTTACACCTTCACTAAAGCTTTCGGCGGTGAAATCGGTAAGTCCCTCCTCGAAGCTGACAAAATGGAATTGGCCAAGGAGTTGGTGAAAAAGGCTGAGGAGAAAGGTGTGAACCTTATCCTTCCTGTTGACACCCTTTGCGCTGACGACTTCAGCAACGACGCCAACCGTCAAATTGTAGAGCGTGGTCACATCCCTGCTGACTGGGAAGGTTTGGACATCGGTCCTGACACTACTGTGAAATTCGCTGACGTGGTGAAGAACTCTAAGACCATCCTTTGGAACGGTCCTATGGGCGTATTCGAATTCCCGAACTTCGCGAAAGGTACTGAAGGCATCGCTTACGCGGTGAAAGAAGCTACTCAAGGCGGTGCATTCTCCTTGATCGGTGGTGGTGACTCAGCTTCTGCTATCAACAACCTTGGTTTCGGTAACGACGTTTCTTACGTTTCCACTGGTGGTGGTGCTCTTTTGGAGTACATGGAAGGCAAGACGCTTCCTGGTGTAGCTGCCTTGGAGAACTAAGCCAGAAATAAGAATTGAGAGGTAAGCGTTAATCTTACTTCATAAGAAAAGCCACTCGTTGCAAAACGAGTGGCTTTTTTGTGTTTGTCCTTTTCGGTACTCGGGCGCTTTTACAAAGCGTCCGAAACCGTTTGTGACATTTATAATGCCCTATACAACTGGAAAGGTATTACAAATGCCTGACGCGACAGGAGTCAGTTAGAACAATTGGATCATTAGGATTCAGCAGAAAATCAGCTGTATACTTCAATTAGATTCTAATTGGTTTTTACAATCACCCGACTTTTAGGTAAACCAAAATAGCAACTAGGATAATAAAACTGATCTACGATCACGAAAGGAATCTCTATTTCATTCACTTCCTTATTAAGTATTACATCTAATTGATAAGGGTCTTTCGATATCACTATATAACTATAGTTATCAAATTTATTATAGGAAAAAAATGGACTCGAATTTAGTTCATATTCCATTTTAGAATTTAAAAAATTATTATTCAATAAAATGACTACATTAGAATCAGTCTTATTATCCACATTAATAGCCCATATATTTTTTTTCATTGACTCACTTTTAAACTCAAAACTAACATCAATTAATTCCCCATTACTTACTATCTCAGTATATGAATTAATTTCAAAACCATATGGAACTACAGTATTTCCCCCTGAATATTGATATTCAAAAGAATTCAGAGCTCCAAAGCTATAGGAAATTGAAGATATATCGTTTTGATCAAATTCATTGGTCTTGAATAATATTTCAAACTTTATAGAATCTAACTGCCAATCAATAAAATTTCTTTTTTTTAATTGGGAAACTTTTTCTCACTTACCTCATTTGTTATTTTATTTAATAGATAACTATCATCTGAATTTTTCAAGGCCAGAGACTCATACAATCCTATTCTCTGAATTTGATTGTTTTTTTCATATATTTTTATATTTAAGGTACTTTGAATCGAATCATTAAAATAGAATGATTCATATGTCATATACATATCCACTGGATCTTTTTCACTAGTATAAACTTCCGAACATCTCTGTAGGGAGTCTTGGACCCAAGTAGGTAGTTCTTCAATTGGTTTTCCAATATATTCTTCAAGACCAATAATTTGACTAAACCCATTAGTTGCACCTAACAACGAGAAAACTAATAATATAAATTTCATCTAATCTTATGGTAATTCTAATGTTTCAGAAACTTCTATACTTTCAACTGTGATTTCATGACTCCCTCCTAGTTCAAAAGTTCAGCGAAGCGCTCTTGGACTGGCTATCCATCAAGTCTCAGACTTGAAAACAACTAACCCTTAAATCAAAACTGTTTTTTAGAGGGAGGTCGGGAGACCTCAGCGGATTTCAGACACGGGAGCGCTACGCTGAACTCCCGCGCCAGTTACGGTAACTCTTGGACTATGTGGGTCAGTTAAGAAACCTATAAACTCACTTTATTGTAATCTAACCCAGTAATTTTGCTACTTATAAATTCATCATGTAACCTATCAGAAATAACAATACCAGTGAATTTACCTACAACAAAAAGGTCTTTACACAACAACGATGGTTTTATTGATATTTTTTCAGCATCTAAAATATCTACAGCTGACAATTTGTGTTTTTTATAAAAAATCATTTCATCTTCATCTTTAAATGAAACCCTGTTTAAAACAGTTAACCCTCTCACTACTTTAAATACACTGTTTTTATAATCAATATGGCGAGTTGAATCATTGTCATCTAGGTGCATCCAAAAATATTCATGAATTACACCCTTACCATCCATCACATTTGCCTGCATAAAACAATGATCTATTATATCAAAATCACTCAGTAATTTCTTCACCCTTTCGCTAATGAGAAAGCCATTTGTGGGGATGGACCCTTGACTTAGGAAATCCGTCAATTTTGCCCCTTTTCTGAGCCTTGATGTTAAATCTAAATAAGCATCACATGGGTTCTCCAACTTCAATATCGAGAATGCATCTTCAAGAAAATTAAAACTTACTTGAGGGTAGTGTGGCCCTGTCTCCTTAGACCCCGATTGATTTTTAATCTTTACCATTCTAGCTCATATATTTTTGTACTCACCTCCTAGTTCAAAAGTTCAGTGAAGCGCTGTAGGACTGAATACCCTTCAAGTCTCCCGACTTGGATCAACCAACCCTTAAATCAAAACTGTTTTTTAGAGGGAGGTCAGGAGACCTCAACGGAAACTAGGCACGGGAGCGCTACGCTGAACTCCCGCGCCAGCTAAAAACTACTCCAAAACGACAATCGTCAATCCAGCCCCACCCTTATCCACATCTCCATCTGAAACAGAAACGACCTGCTTGTAGCCTTTCAAATGCTGACGAATCATCTGCTTCAAAACGCCTGTTCCCGTTCCATGTAGAATAGTAATCTCAGCCGTTCCGGTGATGATGGCGTTATCAAGGAAGCGATCAACCTCGGCCAAGGCATCCGGAGCGCGCATACCACGCACATCCAGTTTGTCGTCGAAAGAGGCCTTGCGGTTAATCATTTGCTGGGCGATATTGGAGCTGGTCTTGCTCTTCTTGGCGTAAGAAGGCGATTTGGCCACCTTGACCAACTTGTTCTTCTTCACCATCACCTTGAGCTGACCAACCATCACTTCCACTTGGTTGCCACTCATGGAGGTCACCTGCCCAATAGCATCCTGCCCTTTGATGTTCACGGAATCCCCTACCTTGATTTCTCCGGCAACTTCCTGAATCATTGGTTTGGCAGGCTTCTTCGCCTTATCCTCAAACTTTTGGGCGTAACCCTGAAACTCTTGGCGCAACTCCTTGGTCAGTTCCTTTTCAGCCTGTCCCTCACGGATATCGCTGATCAGGTTTTCCACTTTTTTGTTGGCCTCCCGCACAATGCCCTTAGCCTCCTGTTTCGCCTCTTGAATAATGGCCTTCTTGCGATTATCCACCAAGTCTTTCAACTCTTGGTAATCAGCCACGGATTGCTTCAATCGGCGCTCTTGGGTTTGAACGGCATTTAGTCGTTCCTCCAATTTTACGCGCTCGGCCTCCAGCTTTTTGAGCTCCTTGTCATAGCGCACTTTGCCCTTGCCCACATGCTTGGAAGCATAGCTCAGCACCTGATTTGAAATGCCCGCCTTTTTGGCAATTTCCAAGGCGAATGAACTTCCGGGCTTGCCAATCTCCAACTTGAACAATGGTTCAAGGTGCTCCAAATCGAATAGCATGGCCCCGTTGGTCAAGCCTTCGGTTTTCTCTGAAAACTCCTTTAGGTTGCCATAGTGCGTGGTGATGACGCCATACGCTCCCTTACGATTCAAGGCCTCCAAAATAGCTTCGGCCAATGCACCACCGTATTCAGGCTCGGTACCCGTACCAAACTCGTCAATCAACATCAGGCTTTTTCGGCCAGCTTTGGCCAAGAACACCTTCATATTTTGGAGGTGAGCGCTGTAAGTACTCAGCTCATTCTCCAAGGATTGTTGGTCGCCAATATCAATCAGCACATCCTGAAAGACGCCAAAAATCGAGCTCTCATCCACGGGCACCAACAGGCCACATTGCAACATGTATTGCAACAGCCCAACGGTTTTCAGAGATACCGACTTACCACCGGCATTCGGCCCAGAAATCAGAAGAATGCGGTCATTATTGGAGAGGTTGATGTCCAATGGAATCACCTCCTTGCCATGCGGATTCAGTTTGAGAAGCGGATGATAGGCCTTCTTCCAAACCACTTTTACGTCCTTGTCGATTTTAGGACAAACCGCACCCAAATCACGGGCTAACATGGCCTTGGCTCGAAGGAAATCCACATGTCCCAAAAAGCGGGAAGACTTCTCCAAATCCTCCAGATGCTCGCGCACCAGATTGGTCAACTCGGTAAGAATGCGGATGATTTCACGGCGCTCCTCGGCATACAACTCTTTCAAACGGTTGTTGATGGAGAACACATTGGTCGGCTCCAAATAGGCGGTTTTTCCTGTGGCTGACTCATCGTGCACCAAACCGCCAATAATGCGTTTGTATTCCGCCTTCACGGGAATTACCATTCGGCCATTCCGCAAAGTTGGGCGGGCATCAGCATCCGTTTGGTTATTGTCTTTGGCCGTGCGAAGCACAGAATCCAAGGTCTTTCGAAGCGAAGAACCTTCTTTGATGATGCCTCGACGAATGGTCGCCAACTCCTTGGAGGCATTGTCTTTCAGCTTGCCTGTTTTGTCAAAAACACGCTCAAGCTCACGCACCATGGAACGGTCCAGTTCCCAATGCTGAATCAATGGCTGAGCAGACGGAAACTCATCGGGATGCTCCTCCAGAATCATTCGCCACTCGCTGACCAAGCGCAAACAGACCACCAACTCATACAAATCCTCCTCGACCAAGAAGGTCCCCTGAATGGAGGCCTGTCCCAGATAATGCCTGAAGTCATTGTATTCATTGGCTGGCCAAACCACCCCCTCTGCCAACAGGTTTTTAAACTCATGCACCTGTGCCGTCCAGCGATCCACCTTACGGTAATCATTCGAGAACCGCATTTTATCAGTCATCTCGCGCCCCAACGGCCCAAGACAACGACGTGAAAGCTCTGCACGGATATGGTGAAAACCCAGTTGTTCCTCTATGGTATTCGGAAATAACATCCCCTCTGTGATTTTTTACTTGATGACAAAGGTACGTGTCTGACTATAATTATGGGGTAAAAATTGATTCACACAGGACTGAAGTCCTGTGCTGTGGAAAACCGCCCTTACAGGGCTATGACTTCGGAGCCCTGTAAGGGCGGTTCTTCATAACGATGGATGAAAATCCATCGACCATATGAAGGAATCCATCGCAAAAAATAAATGCCATGGAAATAGTCTCCCATGGCATTGCTCGCTCTTGAAATCGAGGGTTACTCGATTCACCTATCAGCACAAAAGGCTTTTTTTGAACGCTCATGTTGATACGCTTGGCGAGAAATCACAAACAAACGATACATAAATAATAGTGGTGTTTATATGCCCCTCAAGCCAACAACATTCGTGTTTAAAAAATAGGTTAATAGGAAATACGCAGGACTTAACACAATGTTCTCATTAGGCCCCATTTTTTTCAAAAGAGCCGTAACTTTTGAGAGGTTGTGGATTATGAAACCAACCATCACCAAACCTCACGGCATTTGAGCACGTCAACACAATCCGCCGAAGCCATCAAGCGGGAATGGCTACAACTACAGAAGGCGCAGAAGGACCCACGACATTTCGGGCCCATCTACGAGCGTTACTTCCGCGATATTTACCTCTTCGTTTTTAAGCGAGTAAGTGAACAGGAGTCCACCCAAGATATCACCCAACAGGTGTTTATCAAGGCGATGAACTACCTTCCGCGATACAAGTTTCAAGGCCTGCCCTTTTCCTCGTTCCTATTTCGGGTGGCCACCAACGAGGTCAACCTGCATTTTCGAAGCGCCAACAGCCAGCGGAGCATCAGCCTCGACGACAACGTGCTCATCACCTTAAAGAATGAGGATCAGGAATGTGACGGTTTTGAATGGAAGATGGAGAGCCTGCTGGATTGCCTGAACGAACTGAGCGAGGCCGAGGTTGAATTATTAGAGCTTCGTTTCTTTGAGGAACGGCCATTCAAGGAGGTGGCCTACATCCTCAACATCACCGAAAACAACGCCAAGGTTCGCTCCTATCGGCTGTTGGAGAAGATGAGGAAAATAATTCATGGGTAGCAAGACGCCAGACACAAGTAGCAAGACGTTCAGCGTTTCTTGATACTTGATACTTGATACTTGATACCCACAAAGACTGTCAAATGAAACGCTATAACATAAAAGTCAATCAACCCCTTCCCTCCGACAAGGAGATTGAAAGCGCCAAGAACTTCAATGCCTTGCTCAAGGATGTGGAAGAACTACACCATCCACAAAAGATGGCCACCAAGCGCCATAAGAATCAGCGGTTGGTTCGGATTTTGGTCGTAATCATCGCCGTAGGGCTGGCACTCATGGCCTCCTTTGGGCTATTTGACAAAAAGGAGGAGACCAAAAAGCCTACTCAGACCGTTAATCCGAAATGATGAAAAAGATTCTTTCCCTGACCCTTCTGTTTTTGGTGGGCATTGTGATCGCACAAAACGCCAGCTCCCTGACCTTTGAGAAAACCCGACACGATTTGGGCGACATGAAACAGGGAGATAAGAAATCTGTGGATTTCAGCTTCACAAACACAGGTCAGACGCCTGTGGTGATTGAGGATGTTATCGTGCAATGCGGATGTACTGCTACCGAATGGCCCAAGGAACCCATTCATCCCAATGAGACCAACAGCATCCTCATCACTTTTGACTCTAAGGGAAAGGAAGGCATCCAACGAAAAACCATTACCGTGGTCACCAATACAGGCGACCGCATTGGATTAAAAATCTTTGCGAATGTGGTCAAGTAAGCTCCTAACCACCCTTTTTATTTCATCCCTTTTCCTTCTGTATTCCCAATCCACAGAGGCCCAAAACAGAAAGTTCGGCATTTTGGCTGGCTACAGCTATTTGAATGGCCATGTTGGTCAATTGGGCATTGGCACCCACAGCCCCAAGACATATAGAATCCCGCTTATTCGTGGAGAAAATGGTTTACTGCTTTCAATAAAGACCAAACGGAGTTTTGAATCCTTTGAACTGAACTCCGCCTATCACCTGAACAATTCCGCATGGGGCGGAGAACTTAACTACATCACTGGTGGACTTTTCTTCATCGGTATCGGTGGAAATTATTGGCGTGTCCCAGCAACGGAATTAGAGGGAGAAAACCCTCAAGACTTTTGGGGGATGAAACTCATCGCAGGCATCAAGCTGAAAAACCTCAAACTCTCTTACCGCTATTTTCCCGCCTACAATAAGACTTGGGAATCGTTCTTTGGAAGCCATTCGGCTTCTGTTTCCTATGCCTTTTATTTATAGCCTACCCCATGGATATCTGGAAACACAGCCTTCTTTCTCAAAGAAAGTTTGGTGGAAAACCCGAAGACTACTTTGAAGTCCATAAATTCATTGATTCTTCCAAACTCTATTTCTTCCACTTTAAACATCGGTGCCTTCTTCATCATACTTTAGGAATTGAGATTGCGACGCAGATATTTGGTGATTACTTGGTGAATCAAGAAGGTTCAACCATCCTTATCCGAGACATTGTTGCAGAACATTGCAAAGAAGACCTGAATAATCATGTCCCCACAGTCTCAGAATGGTTTTCAGGCAACGAAAGCATTGCAGATTACATCACTGAAATTCCAGAGACAGGCAATGAGGATTTGCAGAAATTCATTCTTGCTCCCCTACTGAAGTCCAATTGTAAAGCAAGTCTAATCATCACCTGTAGTGACTTTGGGGTTGCATTGGTGGAAAAAATATTTGACCTCCCTACAGCTTTACATTTGAGAAGCCTTCTTCCTCAAGAACAAAATGTTAAGCAGGTTCTCAAAAACTTTCAACTAAGAAAACGATGGCAATTCACTCCTAACATGGAGGCAATAAAAATGCTTGAACAATGACTTTTAAAACTCAATTAACGACTCTCCTTGAAAGCCTAAAGCAAAACAACCAAAAACTGACTGCAATTTGGGATGCTGGTGGTGATCAAACAATCATCACCTTCTATATCGACAAACAGGAATACCGTTTTGAGGACAATGAACCTCTTTGGAATTATTTATACTCCTTACTCACTACTCAGTTTGAGCTCCCAAATGCAGGGGAAAGCTACAATGAAGGAGGAGGAGAATTTCAATTGGATGAAAATGGAGATATCCAATTCGAGTACAATGAGTTTTACTACTTCGAAGACGAGGAAAACATTTCGAATGTAGATATTCAGAAAACACTTGGAGGAAAAAGCTTTCCCTTAGAAATCACAAATCTCAAGGGTAAGAATAGCTCGATAGAATTCTTTGGAAGCACATATCCCAACACTCAATACCTTTTAGATATCCATTTCAAGGGCGAAAAATCTATTTCGGGGAAAATTCAAAAAGCTATCGAAACTTGCCTAACAAAACTCCTAAGTGAAATTTTCCCAGAAGAAAAGGACACCAAACTACAATTTTGGTTTGATGGTTTAGCCCACAAAAATATGCTTACACTGAATTCTCTACAAAAAACGCCTTTGGTAGTCCTTAAGGATACAAGAAAAGGCATCGTAACACTTTTTTGATGCCACAAGAACAAAAAAGGTGAAGCCCTCACGAGCTTCACCTTTCCTTTTTTATAATACTGTGAGCTTTTTATTACTGCTCATCCAATACCTTAAACTCAGTACGACGGTTCAAGCTACGGCCTTCATCGTCATCGTTAGAAGCGATTGGCTGGAATGAACCATAACCTTTTGGTACCAAACGCTCTTCCTTAATGCCCTGAGCAACCAAGTAGTTTACAACCGCCTTAGCACGCTCTACGGAAAGCTTCAAGTTTGACTCGTCGCTACCCACGTTATCGGTGTGGCCAGAAATCTCAACTTTGATTTCAGGATACTTATTCAAGTACTCCACCAACTTGTTCAACTCTGGGAAAGAGTTTTGAGTCAAGTTCGACTTACCAGTTTCGAAGAAGATGTTACGCAAAACGATTTTGGAACCCTTCTTTGTTACAGGCATCCAAACGTTTTTCTCCACGAAATCAACACCCTCCAGCTTCTCCAAAGAGAAGTGCTCAGAGTGGAAAAGGTGGCCTTCGTGCTCAACGGCGATACCGTAGTCAACGCCAGCAGGCAATGTCACCAAGTACTCACCAGTGGAACCGTTGGAATGCAAGCTGGCAATCACCTCACCTGTAGTGTTATTAGTCAAGGTGATGCGCGCCTCGATTGGCTTATTACTAAGCTCCTCCTTGATAAAGCCTTTCAAGACCATCAAGTTGTGCTTCTTCTCCTCTTGTGGAATCTTGATTTCATAGATGTCAGCACCACCCGAACCTCCAGACTTGGAAGAAGCATAGTAACCAACACCCTCGGCAGACATTACGAAGCCAACCTCACGGCCAGCCGTGTTGATTGGGTAGCCCAAATTTTCTGGTTCACTCCACTCACCAGTCTCCTCGTCCCAAACTACCTTGAACACATCAGAGTTACCCATGGTGGAATGGCCTTTCGAGCTAAAGTAAAGCGTCTTGCCATCTGGGTGCATGAATGGGGTGTCCTCGTCGTAGTCAGAGTTGATATGGTCGCCCATTTTCACAGCCTCAGACCAGTTGCCACTTGCTTCCTTCTTGGAAGTGTAAAGGTTTTGCACGCCATTTTCCTCACGACGCACAAAGAACAAGGTGCGCTCATCTGGAGAGATGGAAACCGAAGATTCTTTCAACTCAGTGTTGAAAGGCAATGGATGTGGCTCAGTCCAAACGCTGTCGTGAAGCTCGGACATGAACAAGTCGCCTCCACCAACATCATCACGGTAGATGAACATGGTCTGACCATCGGAAGAAAGACCTACGATGGCATCGTTGTGATCCGTATTGATTGGCGCTCCGAGGTTAGCAGGAGGCGTCCAAGAACCATTATCAAATTTCGAGAAATAAACATCCTCCACTTTACCAGCGTTCTCACCCTCGCGCGTGATGCGGTGTGAGGTGAAGAACATCTTTTTGCCGTCAGCAGTTACGTGTGGAGAGAAGTCATGCTCCTCAGAGTTCAATGCAGTACCAAGATTTGAAATCTCCACAACTTGTGGGGATGCCAAATATGTGAGGCCATACTCGCACTCTTGAATTCGCTTAGCGACCAAGGCACTGTCATAACCTGACTCCTTGTAGAACTGGATAGCTGCCTTGAAATCATGCTCCCAGTGGTCAACCTCAGCCAAGGTGAACAACAACTCAGGCTGCTCCTTTTTCCTCAACTTTTTGCGCTTCTCATAAGCATAATCGATATACTTACGCGCTTGGTCCGCCTCACCATTCTCTACATACAACTGCGCCAAACGCAAGTTCACGTGAGGATGCTTAGGATGCTTGGCATAGGCACGCTCAAAGAAAGAAAGCGCCTTGTCGTACTGTCCCTGTTCAAAATAATGCTCTCCCATCCGAGCGTTGTCACGCTGGGCAAAAAGACCCAAAGGAAGGCCGCAGCACAACAATGCGGTCAAAGGTTTGGTAATACGCATAATTTGTTGAAGTTTCTTCAATGGCGGATTTCTTACATCCGCCGAAATCAGCCAAATTGCAATCAGAAAGCAATTTGAGAAACAACCATCGCCTCAGAGGGTTGTTCATTCCTTCAAAAGTACGAAAAAAGTAGTAGGGAAAGCACACCGGATTTACAGACTTCCGTATAACTCCCAAGATTCCGTGTCCATGGCCACAACAGAAACCCATACCAAGCTCATCAAGCAAAAGGCCCTCGACCTTGGATTTATGTCTGTAGGCATCAGCAAAGCCACATTTTTAGAGGACGAAGCACCTCGATTGGAACAATGGCTCACGAAGAACATGCATGGTGAAATGGGCTACATGGCCAATCATTTTGACAAGCGCCTTGATCCCCGACTTTTAGTTGACGACGCAAAATCAGTTGTCTCCCTGACCTTGAACTACTTCCCCGAAGAGGAACTTCAAACAGGCTACAAAATATCCAAATACGCTTATGGAAGGGATTACCACAAAATCATCAAGAAAAAGCTCAAGGCCTTCATCGAGTACATTCAAGAAAACATTGGCGAGGTGAATGGTAGAGCATTCGTGGATTCCGCCCCTGTGATGGACAAGGCATGGGCGCAAAAAAGCGGTCTTGGATGGATTGGCAAACACAGTAACCTGCTGACCAAACAAACTGGAAGTTTCTTCTTTATCGCAGAGCTTATCTTGGACCTTGAGCTGGAATACGACATACCCGTGGCGGACCATTGTGGTTCTTGCACCCGTTGCATTGACGCCTGCCCCACACAAGCCATCACTTCACCCTATGTGGTTGATGGCAGCAAATGCATCTCCTACCTCACCATTGAACTCAAGGACCAAATCCCTTCGGAGTTTCAAGGAAAAATGGACGATTGGATTTTTGGCTGTGATGTATGCCAAGATGTTTGTCCGTGGAACCGCTTTTCAAAACCTCACTCCTCTCCTGATTTTTCCCCGAAAGAAGGACTCGAGGATATGACTAAAAAGGATTGGGAAGAGATCACTGAAGAAGTCTTTGAAAAGCTTTTCAATGGCACCCCTGTCCGCCGGACAAAATTTGAAGGACTAAAACGGAACATCGCCTTCGTTGCAAACAAAAAGACCCCTTGACTCAATAAAGAATCAAGGGGTTTATCTTTTGTAAGCGGATAATTCCTACTTAGCCGTTGTTCTCTGGAACGTAAGGGATAGCGCGTCCAACAGGGTTAGTGTTGGCAATATCCACCATACCGAAGCCACCGTCGGCATACTCACCCAAACCACACTCAAAGATGAACTGCTGTACCTTTGGGTCGGCATACAACGTGAACGGGAAAGTGTATCCACGAATCTCACGAATGTATCCGTTGTGCTCTGAGGTATAGATGCGAGAGAACTTCTTGGAGCTGTCTCGGATCTTGTTCAGATAGTTCTGATCTGGAACAAGCTGGAAGCGGTAGAATGAACCAATCTCCTCCTCTGTGAACATTCCTGAAACTTCCATGCGTGCCATAGTGGACTCATAGAGACAATCAGAAAACTCATCTTCAGTTGGGGAAACGAAATCTTTCTCCTTTTGAAGTTCCGTATTTGGACCAGTGATTACCATTGGGGAAATACAAACGTACTTCACTGCCTCGGCAAACTCTGGATCGTTCTCGCGCTCTACACTGTCTGGAGTGAGGTGCAAGTTACCCACTGGAATAATGCTCCTCTTGAAGAGCATCACCAACAAGGTATCGATAAACTTCTGGCTTGGGCTGGTAAATACCAACGTCACCTTATTGGAGAAGAAGTGCAAACCACTTTTCCCTACTTTGGTTTGGCCTTTCAATCCTGAAAAGCTGTACCTGTTATAATCACGGAACTCATCGGGCATTTGCTCCTTGAGTTCATCCACCAAGTTTGCAAGCAAATATTGGTGGTGGAACGGAACCGAGGCTCCCCGGTTGTTCAGACTAAAAATTATCCTGACTCTCAAAACTTTAGCATTTTGGGGGTTACACTCAATCCTAACGGATAAAAAAAGCGTCCGGTTTTCCCTGAATGGGAAAGTCGCCTATTGACCAGATAGACACGACACACAATTTCTCTCCTTAGGACTTTAAACAACTATAAAATATGTAAGAAATATGCGATTCCCTTAAACATTAAATCGGAAATGCATAATGTCTCCATCTTCAACTACGTATTCTTTGCCCTCAACGGACATCTTTCCAGCTTCCTTCACTGCCTGCTCGGTTTTAAGCTGCTCATAATCTGGAAGCTTAATCACCTCGGCGCGAATGAATCCACGCTCAAAATCCGTGTGAATCACACCAGCAGCCTGAGGAGCTTTCCAGCCCCTTTCGATTGTCCAAGCCCTCACCTCTGTAACACCAGCGGTAAAGTAGGTAATCAAATTCAAGAGCTTATAAGAAGCGGCAATCAACTTATCCAAACCAGATTGGGTCAAGCCATATTCACTAAGGAACATCGCCTTCTCCTCCTCGTCGTCGAACTCTGCGATTTGAGCTTCCAATGAGGCGTTAACAACAACAACCTCTGCTTGCTCATCCTTAACCGCCTCCCTCAATTTATCAACGTACTCATTGCCGTTTGTGGCCAAGGATTCCTCGTCCACATTCGCCATGTAAATAACTGGCTTGGCTGTGAGCAACTGCAATTCACGAAGAATATCCTCTTCAGGCTCCGTCAACTCCAAGTTGCGGACGTTCTTGCCTTCCTCAATGTGAGACTTCACTTTTTGCAAAGCTGCGGCCTCCTTCTTGGCTTCGGCATTACCCGTTTTGGCAATTTTCTCCACACGAGCCAAACGCTTGTCGATGGATTCCAAATCCTTCAACTGCAGCTCCAGATCAATCACTTCCTTGTCCTCAACAGGATGAACGCGTCCAGCTACGTGGACAATATTCTCGTTCTCGAAGCAACGGATCACGTGGACAATGGCGTCAACTTCTCGGATGTTCGCCAAGAACTTGTTACCCAATCCCTCACCTTTACTTGCACCTGCAACAAGGCCAGCGATATCCACAAACTCAATCACCGTAGGCACCACGCGCTCTGGCGATACCAATCCCTCCAACACCGTCAAACGCTGATCAGGTACTGATACCACACCAACATTTGGCTCAATGGTGCAAAACGGAAAGTTTGCCGATTCAGCACCTGCGCTGGATAGCGCGTTAAACAGTGTCGATTTTCCCACATTGGGCAAACCGACGATGCCACATTTTAGTCCCATAGTATTATCTAAAAAAGAAGGCCCCACATAGAGCCTCGACAAATATAGAAACAATTTGATTTGAAGCTACGAAAAAAACGTAAAACAAATCTATTTGTTACACGTCGTTTGAACAAAGCAAAAACAAGCAAAACAGGCCGTGAAGCGCCCTAAAGGGTATTCACCATGTTTTTTTTGCCCATATGGCGATTTTTATTGCAAGCTAAACCACTGCAAAAAGCAAAAAAAAGCCCTTGAGCTAACTGCTCAAGGGCTTTTCAATATTTCAACGGGTGGAGACTTAATAACCTAAGTCCCTGCCAGCATTGTACTCCTCCTCTTCAGAGGTCTGCTCAAACTGCTCAAAGTCAACCTCCGGCATCAAGTCTTCCTTGATGTAATCAACGGCGTCGGAAAGAGCGTTCACAAACTTGGCAAAGTCCTCTTTATAAAGGAAAATTTTGTGTTTCTCATAGCTGAAACCATCCTCACGAACCTTACGCTTGCTTTCAGTAATGGTCAAGTAGTAGTCGTTGGAACGGGTGGACTTCACATCAAAAAAGTAAGTCCTTTTACCAGCACGTACTCGCTTGGAGTAGATCTCGTCGTTTTCTCTTCTATCTTCCACAATCCTAACATTTAGGGTTAATCCGTCATAAAACTATGACTTTTTAAAAAAGGAACAAAGTAATGCTTGACTTTCGTAAAAATCTGCGTAACCAAAGGATTTCCCCTCCTTGGGGCATCTTTAATTGAAAGTCTCTTAAATTTAGAGTTTTTAATCAGCTACGCAAAAATATTCACCCATGCCCTTGAATTTTCCTGAAATCCGACGCTACGGCAAATTGGAATTTTTGGCCCGAAAAACCGTTGAGGGCTTCATCACAGGGCTGCACCGCTCGCCATACAAGGGTTTTTCGGTGGAATTCGCCGAACATATTCCCTACAATGCTGGGGAGAGCACGCGCCATATTGATTGGAAACTTTACGCCAAAACTGGACGACTTTACCAAAAACGTTACGAGGCTGAAACTAACCTCCGATGCTCCATCATTTTGGACACTTCTTCCTCGATGTACTACCCCGTGGAGGACAAAGGCAAACTCAAATTTAGCGCTCATGCTGCGGCCGCATTAGCATGGATGCTCCAGCGCCAGCGAGATGCCGTGGGCCTAACGAGTTTCTCCGAAGGCATTGAAATCAACACTCCAACCAAATCCACAAACATCCACATCAACAATATTTTCCATCATTTGGAAAATATTTTGGATAGCTCTCCTTCCCAGAAGCCTACCAACATTGTTGAAAGCTTACATAAGGTAGCTGCCAAAACACCTCGTCGCTCCTTGGTCGTACTGTTCTCTGACATGTTCGACAAGGCTGATCAGCAAGATGAGCTTTTCACCGCCCTCCAGCACCTGAAACACAACAAGCACGAAATCCTGATTTTCCACGTCATCGACAGTAACACGGAGTATAATTTTGACTTTGAGGAACGCCCCTACCAGTTCACGGATATTGAGTCGGGAGAAAAACTAAATGTTACTCCATCACAAGTTCGCGAGGACTATAAAAAATGGATTTCAACCTATGTCCATGAGCTTCAACTCAAATGCGGTCAATATGGCATCGACATGATTGAAGTGGATTGCAATAAATCCTTGGACCAGATTCTCCTCCCCTACTTAGTGAAACGCAAAAAAATGGGGTAAGCCATGATGGCCTACCCCTTCAATTTTTATCACAAGATTCTGCGAATGGAACACAGATAATGACTGTATTCCTCGCGGTCGGTATTGAAAATCCCCTTGTCGTCCAAGAGGTCAATTCGAACCTCTCCGTGGGCATGGATAATGTGGTTATCCTCAAGCACCATCCCCACGTGAATCACTTTTCCTGAATCATTAGCAAAGAAAGCTAAATCCCCAAGCTGATGATCGCCATAAGGGATTTTGAACCCTTGCCTTTCCTGCTGGTAGGCATCCCGTTGCAATTTCAGCCCACACATTTTGAACACCTGCTGGACAAAACCAGAGCAGTCAATCCCGAAAGGGGTTTTCCCACCCCAGAGATACGGAGCTCCCAAATACTGTAGGGCTACAGGATGAAGCTCATAACGGTCAAAGGAATTGGCTTGACCACGGAAATAATGCTTTTCTTGGTCGAGGTCAGCACATTCCTCCTCATAAAGTGGCAAAACGCTGCCCAAAAGAATTGGTAATGGCTTGGTTTGCGTCATTACCTCAGAGGCAATGTCCACACAAAACTGAGGGTTCGACTCATTCGTCAAGCGCTCAAAATAGGATTCGGAAACCTTTAGGTGTTGCTTAAAATCAATCCATCCCTCATACTCGTCGTAGGCAACACGGATTTTCAACCATTTGCCATCACGGGTTTTTTCAATGACTTCATAGGCATCTCCATAAAGCAATTGGGTACAAATCTCCGCCGTATCTGCGGATTTCGAACGCACCGGCACTACACTCAATTTGCAAAGGCCTTTTTCAGTCATTTTCTGTTCGGTTTGGGATGATTATTCAGAACAATTAAATGTGTTTCATTTCCCTCTTTGCATCCTTCTCCTTCTTGTCCTGTCGCTTATCATAGAGCTTTTTACCCTTTGCCAAGGCAATGTTCAGCTTTGCCCACCCCTTATTGCTGACAAACATGCGGGTCACCACAATGGTCAACCCTTTGTCCTTCATCTTGAGGTGCAGCTTTTTCAGCTCTTTCTTCTCTAACAACAGTTTGCGTGTACGCAGAGGTTCATGGTTGGCATATCCCCCTTGCTCATAAGGAGCGATGTTCATTCCCTTCACCATAAGTTCCGTTGGCGTCTGGAAAAAACAATAGGCCTCCGGCAAAGACACCTTGCCCATTCGCACCGACTTGATTTCAGAACCTGTCAATACGATACCCGCTGTGAATTCCTCTAAAAATTGATACTCAAAAGAAGCCCTACGGTTCTTGATGCTAACGTTTTTCTGTATGCTTGACATTATTTGATGAGTATTGAGTACTCAACACCCTTTATAATTTCATCCGAGGGTCTGGACTCACATCCTGACCACAAAATTCACCTGCCTCAAACTTAAAATGAGCAGCCATCGCAATCATTGCCGCATTGTCTGTGCAATACTGGAAGGCTGGCACATGCACCGTCCAACCGTTTTTCTCCGAGAGTTCCTGCAATCGATTCCGCAATCCTGAATTGGCAGAAACACCTCCAGCAATGGCAATCTCATTGATTCCCGTCTCCCGAGAAGCCCTTCGCAACTTACTCATCAAAATCTCGATAAGTCGGTGCTGGAGACTCGCACAGATGTCCGGCAGGTTGTTCTCAATGAATGAGGCATCCTTGTGTTGCTCCTTCCTCAAAAAATTGAGGAAAGCAGTTTTTATCCCACTAAAGGAAAAATTCAATCCTTGGGAAGCCACTTCCGGAAACTCAAAAGCCAATGGGTTTCCTTCCTTGGCATACTTATCGATTAATGGTCCACCAGGATATGGTAGCCCCAGCAACTTAGCCGATTTATCAAAGGCTTCGCCTACAGCGTCATCCAATGTTTCACCCAAAACCTCCATTTCCAAGGGAGCTGTCACCTTGACAATTTGGGTGTGACCCCCGCTCACTGTTAAACATAGAAACGGAAAGCGCGGACGTGGCTCATCAATAAAATGCGCCAAAATATGGGCCTGCATGTGGTTAACATCAATCAGCGGGATATCCAAACCCAAGGCCAAGGCCTTTGCGAATGAAGTGCCGACGAGCAATGCTCCCAAAAGCCCAGGACCACGGGTAAAAGCAACTGCAGACAAGTCTGATTTGCTTATATTTGCCTGTTTAAGGGCTTGATCCACCACAGGCACAATGTTCTGTTGGTGGGCGCGGGACGCCAGCTCGGGAACCACACCACCGTATTTAACGTGAACATCTTGGGTGGCGACCACATTGGACAGGATTTTTCCGTCCTTGATAACTGCCGCTCCCGTATCGTCGCAAGACGATTCAATCGCCAAAATCGTTGACATAACTAATAACCGTGTAGATCGACAAGCATTGAACCTGACCGCAATTTCTGGACGTTTCAATTCTTGAATCCACACCTTTACTTACCTCTCTCGCTTTGGAGCAACCAAAACAAACACCGCAAGTTAGGAAAAAACGGCTTCGCAAGTTCGTGCTGTGGTTTTTCCTGAGCCTTTTTGGGCTCATCGCGGCGCTATTTGGGGTGCTCCAACTCCCTCCAGTACAAACATATCTTGCCCAAAAGTCTGCTGAATACCTTTCGGAAGCATTGGACCACAAAATCAGCATCCATAAGGTTTCTATTGACTGGTTCGATGAAGCGACTCTTAAGGGCGTCAAGATTGACGGTACTCAAGGCGAACACATGATTTCCGTCGAGGAAGTTTACGTGGACTTCCATATCTCAGCCTTGATTCAGGGAAATCAAATTGAGTTGGAATTGGTCCATCTGAAAAAACCTGATGTTCGTCTGGGCTTTTATGATTTAAAGGACCGAGATGTCAACATCAATTTTTTCATTCGGAAGATTCTTGCGCTGAGCAAAAAGCCTAAGAAAACGGTCAAGCCCTTTGTGATTGACGCCGTCAATATTAGTGATGGACGATTCAGTTTTGAGGACAAATACAAAGACCCGATGGAGGGCAACGAACGATTTGACCACAATCACTTCACGCTTGAAAACATCTATGCCAGCACGGATGGGTTCTTTTCACACAAAGACACCTTCCAGCTCGATGTTCACCGCCTCCGTGCCAAAGAGGTTAGAACAGGCTTTGAAATCAAGGAGCTGAATGCCCGTTTTGGCATCACCAACACCCACATGGAGTTCAAGGAATTGGAAGGCTATGTGGGAGAAAAAAGCCACTTGGGCAATTACCTCCGCTTCGACTTTCCGAGGCTTGGCGCCATGAAATATTTTGTGGACAGTGTGAACATCACTGCCAACTTGGACAGCACGGTTATCTACACCAAAGACTTGGCTGTATTCGCTCCTCCAGTGAAACGCTTTAAGGACGAATGGACGTTTTATGGCAAGGCCAAGGGAACGGTCAGCAATTTCACGGCAAAAGATTTCCAGTTCGCTTTTGGGCAGAAAAGTCGGCTCAAGGGACGTTTGGACCTTCAGGGACTGCCAAACATTCAGGAAACCTTTATGGACATTTCCCTGAATAACTCTCAACTGGACCCAAAGGATTTCAGACCATACATCACCAAGGAAAAGACCATCAAAACCATCAGTCTATTGGGTAAAACCAATGTCGATGCCACCTTCTTAGGCTTCCCTACCAGCTTTGTAGCCCATGGTGACTTTAACACGGATATTGGTTTTGTAAAGTCTGACCTTCAGTTTGAAACAAACCCTGACAATTCCCTGCCCTCCTACAAGGGAGATATTACTACGAAAGAATTCGATTTAGGTAAGTTTTTTCAAAAGAAAGACTTTGGCCCAATCACCATGACCAAAGGCCATATCGAGGGTGAAGGCTTTACCATCAACGAGGCAAAAATCGCCTTGGAATCTGAAATCAAATCCCTGCAAATCCGAGGGTACAACTATTCAGGAATCACCACAAACGGCAACTTAAAAGACCGCTTCTTTTCTGGTAAGCTAGATATTAGGGATAGCAGTTTAGTAGTCAAAGCAGAAGGAACCCTTGATTTAAGAAAAGGCAAGGAGGCTTTCAACCTTAAGGTGGACACCCTTTTTGCAGACCTTCATGCTACTGGTATCAGCAAACATCCTTTGCGTATTAACACCAAGGTGACCAGTAACCTGAAAGGCATTGAACTGGATAAAATTGAGGGAACAGCCAAACTGGAAGAGTTCAGCATGGTCTTTAAAAAAGACTCCATGTTCGTGGGGGATTTTGACTTTGTTTCTCTAAAAGATAGCCTGAACAATAGGGTCTTTAGTATTGACTCCGACCCAATTACTGCCTCCATCAAGGGCAATTACACCTTTAGGGCCGTCCTCAAGGATTTCAAAAACCTTAGGAAAGAATACGTTCAGGAGTTCAGTCCGAGATATTACACCAATGGAACTTTTGCTCCCATTGAACATGAGGATTACCACTTGGACTTTGACTTCGACCTGAAAAATTCCTCACCATTTTTGGCGATTGTCTATCCTGACCTTTACATCTCGGATAGTACCGTCATCCAAGGTCGAATGCTACAGGGTGCAAGCTCTATGTTCCACCTTTCCACCCAAGTGGACACCTTGAGATGGAAAAACTTTTCCTGTTACGACTCTGAGCTTCAGCTATCATCATCGCGTAGGTCTGACACCTCCGCATTGAACGCCTCCATTCACCTCCTTTCTCAGCAGCAAGCCATTGACGAGAAGCTCTATACCTCAAACTTTTCGTTTCAGGGCATTTGGGACAAAAAGCGAATTCTTTTCAAAACGAGGGTAAAACAGGTTGAAAACAACAATAAAGCCTTACTTGGCGGGGAACTCACGCTCACGGATAGCACCGTAAACCTGAAACTAAAGGAATCCGAGATTAGCATCTACGATGAAAACTGGCGATTCAATCAGGGGCATGGCCTGACCTTTTTACCAGGAAATAAATTTCACATCGACAGCTTGGGCCTAATCAGTGGCAACCAGGAAATCATGGCTAATGGCTTCATCAGCCCTAATCCAAATGACAGCCTTTGGGTCATGACCAAGGACTTTAGCCTGTTGAACCTAAAGCCTTTCACCAAAAGCACAAAAATTGAAGGCTGGACGGACAGCAAAATCCTCTTGCAGGATTTGATGAATAAGCCAAAGGCTGATGGAAAACTTCACACCAAGGAGCTTACTATCAATGACCAGTTTCTGGGTGACCTTAAGGCGGAAAGCCGATGGAAACAAAACAGCGACACGCTCCACCTAAAAATAGCTCTGGAACGCGACAAGACGCCTTTTGCCATTTTAGAGGGTCGCTATGACTTGGCGGACGATGTATCTCCACTGCATTTTGACGCTACGTTGAAAAACGCACGATTTGATTTCTTGGAAGCCTTTATTGGAGCCCATATCTCCAATACCCAAGGAAAAATCACTGGTAAGGCTCAAATCCGAGGCAACCTAAAACAGCCGTTGCTCTATGGAAAAGCCTTTTTGAAAGGCGGAGCCGTTACCCTTAACTACTTTAAAACGCGTTACCGTTTTCAGGACTACATCTACTTCAATGCGGACAGCATCAACGTCAAAGACATTGTCCTAACTGACACGATACACTACACCCGTGCAGTATTAAATGGTGGCATCACCCATGCTGACCTGTTCAAATCCTACCGAGCACATGCCAGACTTGCCCTGAACAAAACCTTTGTCATGAACACAGAGGCCAAGGACAATGACATGTTCTACGGAAAGGCCTTTGGTACGGGGACCGTGTATTTCCGTGGACCATTTAGCGACTTGCTGATACGTTCTCAAGAACTGAAAACGGAGAAGGGAACCAAGGTCTTTTTCCCTATTGGCTCACCAGAAACCATCGGCAAGCAAGACCACATTGTGTACCGCCCAAAAGAGGAATGGAATACTGAGATAGAAGGAGGAACACGACTCAACCTTTCAGGCTTACGCATACAAACGAACTTCAATATCACGCCAGACGCGGAATTTGAGATTCTCCTTGACCCACAAGGTGGTGACCGAATTAGAGGGCGTGGGCGTGGACAGTTGGAAGTACGCGTGGATACCCGTGGTGAATTTAACTTGGTGGGTAATTTTGAGTTTGTCCAAGGCAACTACAATTTCTCCTTTCTCAACGTGGTGGACAAGGCTTTCCAAATCTCAAAGGGAAGCCGAATTACATGGAGTGGAGAGCCGACAGACGGTATTGTGGATATCACTGCAAAATACAAGCGGAATGCCTCCCCTGCCCCTTTGGCGGAAGACCAAAACGCCACCTATGACAAGGTTCCTGTAGTTGTTTACCTAAAACTTAAAAACCGACTTCTTACCCCTGACATCACCTTCGACATTGAAGTAGAAGAATACAGTCCAAATGCTGAGCGTGCCATCCAACGATTAGAAGCGGTCACAAGAAACGACCAACAGGAGCTCAACAAACAGGTATTTAGCCTTCTCATCTTAGGTCAATTTGCTCCCCTTGGGATTTCTAATTCTGAAATTGCAGGCTCTTCGGCTGCCACCAGTAGTGTGAGTGAATTGCTTTCAAACCAACTTGGTAGTTGGCTGTCCGAAGTGAGTGACAATCTGGAAATTGGTTTGGAAACAGGTGACTTTCAAAACACAACGGGCACAGATATCCGTACGAGATTAACTTATAAATCTGGACGTTGGCGAGTTTCCAACTACTATGACTTCACCGATAACAGCAACGCCAACAAACTTGGCGAATGGACGGTGGAGTACATGCTTTCGACTGATGGGCAGTTACGGGTAAAGTTGTACAACCGCAGTTATCAAAACCAAGATTTTGCGGGTGATAACAATAGCAGTGCAACCAGTCAATACGGCGCCAGCCTTACCTCCACCTCTAACTTTGATACCCGACATGAGTTCTGGGATAATATCAAAACCCGCTTTGAGGACTTAACCAAGGGTGTTTCCAAAAAGGAAAGAAAGCGCCGCAGGGAAAAGCACAAGCGTACCAGCCCGTCCCTTATTCAGCAACAGGAAGAGGAAAATGAAACAGAGGAGGATCAGGATGACCTTAATGACGAACTGAAAGAAGAACTTAAAAAAGAACAATGAAGATGAAACGTTTTGCTTTTATCCTCATTCTTTTCCTTTGTAATCAACTTTGGGCGCAAACTGCTGAGGACTCGCTTCAAACCAAAAGACGAACCCGTACCATTTTAATCGCTGGAGGCGTCACTTATGGCGCCTCTCTTTATGGGTTGAACCAGCTATGGTACAAGAACTCACCCCAGACAAGCTTCCATTTTTTTAATGACAACCATGAATGGCAACAGGTGGATAAAGTCGGGCACTTTTACACAGCCTTTCATATCAGCCGTACAGGCGTAGAGCTATTCAAATGGGCTGGACTTCCCAAAAAGAAAGCCTATTGGTATGGAGCTTTGGGAGGCTTCCTTTTCCAAACCCCCATCGAAATCCTTGATGGTTTTTCTGCCGAATATGGCGCTTCATGGGGCGATGTCATCGCAAATACGGCTGGCTCGGGAATGCTGGTAGGACAATACCTGCTTTGGGATGAAATCCGCATCATGCCCAAATTCTCCTTTAGCCGAACGGCTTATGCCCCACAACGGCCAAACACTTTGGGGAATGCTTACCACGAAGAATTGTTGAAGGATTATAACGGTCAAATCTATTGGCTTTCCTTCGATATCCATCGGCTACTCAAAGAAGGAAACCGCTTTCCAAAGTGGCTCAACATCGCCTTAGGTTATGGCGCCGACGGCATGCTCTTCGCCCCACCAGAAAACAATCTGGAAGCCCAATTGCCCTTAGCTCGGCAATTTTTCTTGGCGCCAGACATTCAATTTGCGCATATCCCCACCAAGCGAAAAGGATTGAAAACACTGTTTTATTTCCTCGATATGGTACATTTGCCTCTTCCTGCCATCGAATACAACACACATAGTGGTTGGAAAGCTCATGCTATGTTGGGCTGGAGGATGACGCTTAATGACGAATAACTCTTTTGATAAATGAACATCGGCGATAAAGTACGCACCATACACGGCAATGAGGAAGGAATCATCATTGCCTTTAAGGAAAATAACCTTGTTGAAATCGAAATTGAAGATGGCTTTTCCATTCCAGCCTTGAAGTCAGACCTTGTGGTAGTTTCCACTCAGGAGTCCAAGCACTTTGAGCGAGAGGAAAAGGCGGAACCTGTTCGTCCTGTCGCCAAGAAAGTTGAAAAGCCACAAGGCATTTACATTTGCTTTGAACCCATCACTTCCGACATCCACCAATTGGTGCTCATCAACAACAGCTCTGCCGAGGTGTTGGTAAGTTTTGGTGAAAAAAGCGACAAGGGATATAAGGCCGTTGAAGCCAAACATGTTGCTAAAAAATCCTTCGGATTACTTGGGCGCTACTCCCTTCAATACTTTGAGCGCTGGCCAAAATTCTCCTTCCAAATGCTTTTCCACCAATCGGGAAGTGAACAGCATCCGCCAATGGCCCGCGACATTAAGTTCAGAGCAAAAAGCTTTTTCAAGGCAAAACAGGATGCTCCAGTAACAGGAAAGGAAGGCTTTGTTTTCCAAATTGACCGTGAGGACATCACCATCAATCCTGAATCAATTGTTGAGCACCTCTCCGAGAAGAAGCCTAACGCTGAAAAAGGTGCTGAAACTGCTGAAAAGCTGAAACCATCCTCATCGGAAATTGATCTTCACATTGAGACGCTCACTCCTAAGCATGATGCGCTCAGCCCTTCAGACATCTTTTCCATCCAAATTGAAGCCTTTGAGAAGGAATTGGATAAGGCCATAGCCTCAGGCACGGACATCACCTTTATCCATGGGGTTGGCAACTATGTGCTTCGCAATGAGATCCATAAACGCCTTAGTGGGAACTTGGATATCAAGTCTTTTAAAGACGCTCAAAAAGAGAAGTTTGGTTATGGTGCGACCTTTGTAAAGGTGAGCTAAATAACATTAAATTAGTAGAGACAAGGCACTGCCTTGTCTTCTCTTTGGAATAGACACAATGTCGTCTAAATCTTCACTTGGCATTAGACAAGGCGATGCCTTGTCTCTACGAACCAACCTTTTATGAAAACAAATCTTACTTTCCTCGCACTGGCACTTTTTCTAACACTTGCCAGCTTCACCAACGGCCAAACGTTCACCGTTCCGAATTATAAATTTGAAAAGGACAGCGATTACAAGAAATACGAGGAATATGTCCTCCCTTGTATTGACTACCTTAAAAACACTCCATTGGAGGAGGAGCCCCAGAAAAGAAAAGAAGCCACAGCTTTTTTGCTGGCTTGGATGACGGGAACGCCGACTACAGTTATCGAAATGGGAACACCATTGATGGAGGGCGCTGACATCAACAAGAATCCTGAGATGATGATCATGTTCATGGCAGGCTGGACAGAATATTCATTAAAACATCCTGAAAGAAGGGACAACAAAGTCGCATTGAACGTTGCCGGCCTTGAAACCATGATGGCCTTCTACGAGAAGAATGAGAAGGCCCTGAAAAAAGACAAAAAAGTCAAAAACCTTATGAAGGTGGCCAAGGAGGACCAACTTGGTGCTTGGGTGAGGGAACGCCTTGACTAAATCCTACCTAATTATCCAATACAACCGCTTGAGAAAAATCTCAAGCGGTTTTTTATTTTACACCAATACCTACTATTAGGTACTCCCGCCATACCCATTTATTAGGAGAGATTTGGAAAAATGTCACTATTCGCAACAATTCCTTCTCCTTTTTTGTTACTTTTGCAGGAATAGAATAAGTCTAAATAAGACTCGACTTCTATTGGTTTTGAAAGCTTACCTGCTCAGGCCGGCTTAGTCCCGTTGTTCGGGCCTAAAAACACCGCTCCGCCCATGGTGGAGTAAATCCACAAGGGCTACCTACGAGCACATAGTATAAAAGCTTTTCACTTCAACCCGAAGGCACAAATGAAAGAGGCTGAAGAAAAAGAATTATTGGAGGAAGTAACCGGCTCGGAATATAAGTACGGCTTTACTTCTGACATTGAAGAGGATCGCGCCCCAAACGGGCTCAATGAGGATATCATTCGCTTCATCTCCGCCAAGAAGGAGGAACCAGAATGGTTGTTGGAGTGGCGTTTGAAAGCCTATCGCCATTGGCTTACCCTTGAGGAGCCAGAATGGGCGAATGTCACCTACCCAAAGGTTGACTTCCAAGCACTATGTTATTACGCCGCTCCTAAAAAGCAAAAGGAGGTTAAAAGTCTCGACGAGATTGACCCTGAGTTGCTCAAGACCTTTGAGAAACTTGGTATTCCCTTGAATGAGCAAAAGCGTTTGTCTGGTGTTCCTGTGGCTGTTGATGCCGTGATTGACTCGGTATCCGTTGCTACTACCTTTAAAGAAACACTCGCAGAAAAAGGTATCATTTTCTGCTCCATGAGTGAGGCTATTAAGGACCATCCTGAGCTTGTACGCCAGTACTTGGGCAAGGTCGTTCCTGTTGCCGACAACTACTACGCTGCATTGAACTCGGCTGTATTCTCAGACGGTTCATTCTGCTATATCCCAAAGGGCGTTCGTTGCCCAATGGAACTTTCCACTTATTTCCGAATCAACGCGGCCAACACTGGTCAGTTTGAGCGCACCTTGATTGTAGCCGACGAGTCAAGCTATGTCAGCTACCTCGAAGGTTGTACCGCTCCACAGCGGGATGAAAACCAGCTGCACGCAGCTGTGGTTGAAATCCTTGCCATGGAGAATGCCGAAGTGAAATATTCTACGGTTCAAAACTGGTACCCAGGCGACAGCGAAGGGAAAGGTGGTATTTACAACTTCGTAACCAAGCGTGGCATCTGTGCTGGTGACAACTCCAAGATTTCTTGGACGCAGGTAGAGACCGGTTCTGCGGTGACTTGGAAATACCCGAGCTGTATCCTCAAAGGAGACAACTCTGTTGGTGAGTTCTACTCTGTAGCCGTAACCAACAACCACCAGCAGGCTGACACTGGTACCAAAATGATTCACATTGGTAAAAACACCAAGAGCCGAATCGTTTCCAAAGGTATCTCTGCTGGCGTGAGCCAAAACAGCTACCGTGGTGAGGTAAAAGTGATGAAGGGCGCTACTAACGCCAAGAACTTCTCACAATGTGACTCCTTGTTGATGGGTGATAAGTGTGGTGCTCACACCTTCCCATACATCAACGTGGAAAACTCCACTGGCCAAGTGGAACACGAAGCCACTACTTCCAAAATTGGTGAGGACCAACTCTTCTACTGTAACCAACGAGGCATCGACACGGAAAGAGCTGTTGAGCTTATCGTGAACGGTTTCTCCAAAGAGGTGTTGAACCAACTCCCAATGGAATTCGCCGTTGAGGCGCAAAAGCTTCTCGCTATCAGCCTTGAAGGTAGCGTTGGATAATCCTTGTATTATGTATTAGGTACAATGTATCATGATAGCGCTGAGCTCATAATACTTTGTACATGATACATTGTACTTAGTACTCCCAAAAAAACTGACTTAGAAAAATGCTTTCCATAAAAAATCTCCAAGCCCAAATCGAGGACAAGCAAATCCTCAAAGGCCTCAACCTCGAAGTGAAACCAGGCGAAATCCACGCCATCATGGGACCAAACGGTGCCGGTAAGTCTACCTTGGCTTCCGTACTCAGCGGTCGTGAGGAATATGAGGTGACTGGTGGCTCTGTTGAATTTGACGGCAAAGACATTTTGGAGCTTGATCCACACGAGCGAGCTGGCGAAGGCCTTTTCTTGGCTTTCCAGTACCCAGTGGAAATCCCAGGTGTAAGCACTACCAACTTCATGAAAGCTGCGGTAAACGAAGTACGCAAGTACCGTGGCCAAGAAGAACTCACTGCAGTTGACTTCTTGAAAATGATGAAGGAAAAGATGAAGACTGTGGACATGCCACAAGACCTCATCAACCGCTCACTCAACGAAGGTTTCTCTGGTGGTGAGAAGAAGCGTAACGAGATTTTCCAGATGGCAATGCTCGAGCCTAAGCTTTGTGTGTTGGACGAAACCGACTCCGGCTTGGACATCGACGCCCTTCGTATCGTGGCTAACGGTGTAAACCAATACAAGTCGAAAGACAACGCGTTCATCGTGATTACTCACTACCAGCGCTTGTTGGACTACATCGTTCCTGACTTCGTACACGTTCTTCACGACGGTAAAATCGTTAAGTCCGGCACCAAGGAACTTGCCCTCGAACTTGAGGAAAAAGGTTACGACTGGATTAAGGAAGAAGTTGCTCAATAAGACATTAGAAGTTAGACATTAGACATTGGCTCCGAGGCTACTGTCTAAAGTCTAAAAGCAAAGCGGTCTAACGTCTAAAAAAGTCTTAACACGTGGAACTCAAAGCATTACTACAAGATAAATTCCAAAGCGAACAGTCATTGATGAACGGCGAGGCCTCCTCTCCTGTCAACGGCATTCGCCAAGAAGCTTTCAAGGCTTTTGAAGGCATGGAATTTCCGACCATCAAGCATGAGGAGTGGAAATTCACTAACGTTCAAAAGCTTGTTAAAAACCACTATTCCTTCTCCCAAGAAACCAAACTCAGCGCTGACGAGGTTTCAAACGCTTTCATCGAAGGCATTGAGGGCGACCGAATCGTGTTCATCAACGGCATCTTCTCCGAAGAGCACTCTTCTATCTCCGCTTCTGGCCTTACTGTAAAAAGCTTGGCTCAAGCATTTAAAGAGAATAAAGACGTTGTTGAGGCTCACTTCGGACAAGAAAGCAATTTGGAGGAAAGCACCTTTGCCAAAGCCAACACGGCACTTAGCAAAGACGGCATCTTCATTCACGTGCCAAAAGGAAAGGCCATCGAAAAGCCGATTAGCCTTTACTTCCTTTCGGACGCCAAGAACGAAGCGATTGCTACTACCCCACGCAACTTGATTGTTGCCGAGGAGAACTCGCAAGTAACAGTCATCGAAGTGTTCAAGACCATTGGTGAGAACCAAAGCTTGGCCAACAACGTGACTGAAATCTCCGTGGCGAACCACGCCATTGTGGATTACTACAAAGTGCAAAACGAAGCTTCCCAAGCTTCTATCATCGATTGCACGAAAGTCATTCAAGGAAAGGAAAGCCACTTCACTGGCACCACGATTTCCTTGAAAGGCGATATCATTCGCAACAACTTGGACATTACCCTCGACGGCGAGCACTTGGATTCCTACATGCACGGCCTGTACCTCTTGGACGGCACAACCCATGTGGATAACCACACCGCTGTTGATCACAAATACCCGAACTGCCACAGTAACGAGCTTTACAAAGGCATCGTGGACGACAAGTCTCGCGGGGTATTTAACGGAAAGATTTTCGTGCGCCAAGACGCCCAGAAGACAAATGCTTTCCAAAACAACCGCAATATTGTCCTCAGCGATGACGCCAAAGTGAACACCAAACCTCAGCTCGAAATTTGGGCGGATGACGTTTCCTGTTCACACGGTTGTACCATCGGCCAAATGGACGAAGAAGCACTCTTCTACCTTCAGGCACGTGGTATCTCAAAGACAAGGTCAAAAGCCATGTTGATGAACGCCTTTGCAGGTGAAGTTGTTGAGAAGATTAAAGTTGAAGGACTACGCACCTACATCGAAACCTTGATTGAGGAGCGTTTGCATGCATAAATAGTACGAAGTACAATGTACCAAGTATCAAGTACCATGATTAACCATTCGACAATCATGATACTTGGTACTTGATACTTGATACTTCCTACTCCACCCCCTATGGAGCAAGCAGTGAATAAAACACTGGATATCGAAAAAATCAGAAAGGATTTCCCTATCCTCCAAACGGAGGTACATGGAAATCCTTTGGTGTATCTGGACAACGCCGCCACCACCCAAAAACCACAGGTGGTTTTGGATGCCTTGAATGAATATTACAGCGCCACAAACGCGAACATTCACCGAGGAATTCACTACTTGGCGGAAAAAGCCACGGCTCAATATGAGGAGACCCGAAAGGCTGTTCAGTCATTCTTGAATGCTGAGCGCCCTGAGGAAATCATTTTTACGCGTGGTACTACCGAAGCCATCAACTTGGTGGCTAACACCTTTGGCCGTCAAAATGTAGGCGCTGGTGATGAGGTCATCATCTCCACCATGGAACACCATTCCAACATTGTTCCGTGGCAAATGCTCTGTGAGGAAAAAGGCGCTACACTCAAAGTCATTCCAATCACAGACAAAGGGGAGATCATCTTTGAGGAATATGAAGCCTTGCTCAGCGAGAAGACAAAACTTGTTGCGGTCAACTATGCTTCAAACACTTTGGGTACGATCAACCCCGTCAAGCAAATCATTGAAAAGGCCCACGCTGTTGGCGCCAAGGTATTAATTGACGGTGCTCAGGCGACTTCTCACCTCACGGTGGATGTTCAAGCCTTGGATTGTGACTTCTACACCCTTTCAGCCCATAAAATGTATGGTCCGACTGGCGTAGGCGCCCTCTATGGCAAATACGAATTGTTGGATTCCATGCCTCCTTACCAAGGTGGCGGGGAAATGATTGCCGAGGTTTCTTTTGAGAAAACCACCTACAACGTCCCTCCTTTCAAATTTGAGGCAGGAACGCCAAACATTGGTGGTGTGGTTGCCTTCAAGGCCGCCATCGACTATATCCAAGCCATCGGACGACCAACGATTGCCGCCTATGAGCAACAGTTGTTGGATTACGCCACTCCAAAATTCGCTGAATTGGAAGGCCTTCGCCTGATTGGACAAGCGGAAAACAAAGTGAGTGTTCTTTCCTTCGTCTTCGACGATGTGCACCACCAAGACTTGGGCATCATGCTGGATACCCGTGGCATCGCCATCCGAACTGGCCACCACTGCACCCAGCCATTAATGGACCGCTTGGACATTCCTGGAACTAACCGTGCTTCTTTTGCTATTTATAATACAGAAGAAGAAATTGACAAGACGGTAGAAGCCATCAAAGGAACGCTGAAGATGTTCCGATAAAGATTAAATGGATACAAGTATCAAGTAGCATGCCTTCACAATTCAATCATGATACTTGATACCTGATACTTGATACTACTATGACCATCAACGCCATACAGGACGAAATCATCGAGGAGTTTGAATTGTTTGACAATTGGACGGACAAGTACGCCTACATTGTCGAAATCGGAAAGAAACTTCCTGACTTGGCTGAAGAACACAAGACCGAGGAGAACATCATTAAAGGTTGCCAGTCCAAGGTGTGGATGACCGCCCGCATGGAAGGTGATCAGGCCGTGTTTGATGCGGATAGTGACGCTATCATCGTAAAGGGCCTTATCAGTCTTTTGCTTCGCGTACTTTCCAACCAAACGCCAGAGGAAATTGCCAAAACTGACCTCTATTTCATGGAGAAGATTGGTTTGGCGCAACACCTTTCAATGACCCGCTCCAACGGTTTGGCTGCAATGGTCAAGCAAATCAAATTATACGCTGTTGCCTTCCAGGCGATGAATGCATAAAAGTATAAAGTACAGTGTATTATGTACAATGAGCTCAGTACTGGGCAGTCATTGTACATAATACATTGTACATAATACATTGAAATGGAAAACGAAGATCTACGCATAAAAGTCATTCAGGCCATCAAGACCGTTTACGACCCAGAGATTCCTGTGGACGTTTACGAGCTTGGCTTGATATACGACGTCAAGATTCTGCCTTTGAACAATGTGGATATCTTGATGACCCTTACTTCTCCTTCATGCCCTTCGGCAGAAGAACTTCCTAACCAAGTTCAGACTGCTGTTACCGCTTTGGAAGAAGTCAAGGCTGTCAACGTCGAATTGACATTTGACCCGCCATACGCTCCAGACATGATGAGCGAGGCCGCCAAGCTTGAGCTTGGGTTCATGTAAATTGAAGAAATAAGAAACGAGAGGTAAGAGGTCTTACATCTTAATACTCACCTCTTAGTTCTTAATCCATAGACCAATAACTTACGGACAATATGTACCCACCAGAATTAACCGCTCCAATGCGCGCGGATTTGACCGACGCTGGTTTCCAAGAATTGCAAACTCCTGAGGACGTAGACGTAGCCCTCAAACAAGACGGAACTACTTTGGTAGTTGTAAACTCTGTTTGTGGCTGTGCTGCTGGCACTTGCCGTCCAGGCGTGAAGCTTTCTTTGGCTGGCGATAAAAAGCCTGACAACCTCACTACTGTGTTCGCTGGTGTCCACCGTGACTCCACGAACAAGGCGCGTGAATACATGATGCCTTACCCACCATCTTCTCCTTCTATTGCTTTGTTCAAGAATGGTGAGTTGGTTCACTTTGTAGAGCGTCACCACATCGAAGGCCGTTCCGCTGAGATGATTGGCGAGCACCTCAAGAGTGTTTACGCTGAGTTTTGTTAATCCATAAATCACTAAAAAAGCGCCTGAACACGCATGTGATTCAGGCGCTTTTTTATGCCATTTATGAAACCCAAATATCTAAGCATCCTCTATTGGCTGTGCATCCTTCTGGCAATCTTTTTCCTTCTCTATGGAATGCTTAACGCCAAGTTGGAAGGCATCTTAATTACAGCCCTTGCGGTTCCCTTCTGGTTTGCCTCAAAGCTCATCAGCAGGAAATTGGAGAATGAAGATCAGACTTCCTAAAAACAAAAAACCTGTCATGAGATGTTCATGACAGGTTTTTTTATGAATTGAAAAGAGTTTACTCTTCTGAGGCATCTGTGGAAGGATTATCCGTAAAAGAAACATCACTGTTCCATTTATGGTGATTCCACATTTTAAAATCGTTTTGATCACCAGAATAACTTCCATCCTCACGGAAGAACTGGTATCCCTGCCTTTCATAACAGGCCATCAATTCTTCCACATCAGTAATCAACTCCTCAATATCATTCGGAATCGTAACATGCGCCTGAGCACGGAGATGAACGATATACTGATGGATTTTCCATATCCAGAAGACAACATCATGTTCCTTAATATTCCCAAAAGTCGCTGACACGCCTCGCTCAAAATCCGTGTATTTGAATACTGGATCATCTATTGCCTGTGCGTAGCGTTTGTTCGGGAAGATGCAAAAATGATAGGCCATGACTTCCCTGAAACAACGTCGGTCATAATCTTCAACCTCCACCACGCCATAATCCCGATTCCCTTGGCGACTTGGGTCAATCAAGTTTTGGTGGGCATGAATCAGCTCATGTGCCAACATCAACTCCAAGCGGTTGAGATAAATGAAATTAGGATACGGACTAAAATCATTTATCTCATGCGTTCCTTGGTTATCGCCTGGAAACCCAATACGAAGCGCCTCATAATAAGGAAAATGGATATCAATCCTTTTGAAGAAATACTCGGCACTTTTACTGGAATCGACCGGATCAGCATGTTGGGCCTTCAGTGACTGAATCTGACTACCATCGTCTTCAATGTTTACTGAAATACCTGCGCCACCTGTTCCATAAATGCTACCGATGGATGTTTCAGCTGGGACCTTAGTTGTTCCCGACCCGATGAAAATCCGCTTGTAATTACCAGCCATCTGAGCTGGATCGAAGATGAGATTCAGGTTTTTGTCATCCACAATATTTTGTAGAATCACCATCGCCTTCTCCTCGTTAGTCAACTGCGGAGCCCCTGAAGGAGTGTCCATCCAATCAGTTGCCTGTTGATCCAATTCCCTATAAAAACGGTATTGATCTGTTTTGACAACGTCTTGCTCATCCACCCAAATGGTCTTCATTCCCTTGGACTTGCCACTTCCATCATAGACCTCAGCCTTCACTTTGAAAGTAAATCCACTTCCCTTCCAACGGCGACCTGAGAAATTATGGTCTGCATACAAATAATCGCCTAGTTCAATGTATTCCAACTCTTGATCTGGCTTAAGGAAGGTATCATAGACCTCAAACCCTGTATCAATGGCTCCTGAACTGTAAACCTTAATCTTTTGCTTGTTGGGAACCGTCTTGAAATAAAGACCAGTCTCCATGCAAACGACCTTGGTATTTGGCGCTTCATAGGTCAGCAAATCCTGCCAGCTTTCTCCTACATCTCCCAAGGAAACGGGGGCCACACCAACATCAGACAACACCTCGGCTACAAGCACGGAATGAATCCCATCATGATCGATGACAACACCGAAGCGGTCCTTCAGCCCTTTGATACGATAAGCTCCATACTGGGAAGAGGGATGTGAAACCCCAATTGGGGTTCCATAAGCCAACTTTCCAGCATCCAAATAAGTCATAACGTTGTCCCCTTCCCATTTCACTGTCACAGTGCTATTCGTGAGATTGAGGACAAACTGCTGATTTAATAACGCCGCTTGTTCCAAGCCTTCCTTCACCTTGGAAAGAGAGAACAAGACTTCCTCCTTGGTTGGCGAATAGGTGATTTCCTCCAACCAATTTTCGACTGATATGCTCATAAAAATTAGTCTCTGATAAGTTCAAAAATGCGACCCTGTAGTTCCTGCAATCGTGCGTCAAATTTAGCGGCATCGTTTACGGTGCCATTATTCAACAAGTCCTCACCATAGGCGGCAATGGAATATTCATTGACGAACTCCAAACCGGAGAAACGATTGGATTGCGGTCTTGTCACAAACAGACCATAGAAGGACAACAACCTTGACTTCTCTGTCTGCCAAGTACCCGATGTCCCCGTGAAAGATTCTTGAACACCCGAAAGCGAAATGCCTTTAAAAGAAGCATACTGCAATAAGCAATCTTCAATGTTCTGACGGTAATCCAACAGCACTTGCTCACCGTTTTCTGGTGGCGCTGGATTCAACCTTGAAACTGGATAGTGACTCAAAGCAGAGGCGTGGGCACATTCATGTAGAAGGACGAGCGCCCGACCCAAGTTGTTGACTGTCTTACCACCGACCGTTACCTTGTCCGGATTAGCATAGATATCTACTTTGGCCTCTAACAAGAATTCCAGATTAGTACCGTATTGTTGTTTATAACCAGGATTGAAATCAATCGTGTTAGTCACTGCCAAAGAACCTTCATGACCATTGGCCATTGTTCCCAAGTTTGATTCAGCAATATTCTCAAACTTCATTTCAAGCATGTAGGAATCACTGTGGTAGTAATTCCCCAACAAATCTGGAAGATTGGTTTCCTGAAGCAACTCATCAAACACTGATCGGTAAACATTCGCCGACTTTTTCCATGACTTGGCGTAAATGATGTCTTTAGGCTTTTCATAAGCTGCCGACAAAGGCTGGGACTCTTCACCACTTTCAATCTGGCTTTCTTCCCCTCCTTCGCTGTTGGTGGTGTATTTCACGGAAGTGCCTTCTTCCCCTTCACTGGCCTCATAGGAACCGAATTGGCTTGGGTTTTCAGGCAACATGTCCTTTATGGAAGTAGAACTTCCTTCACCTCCTTTGGAATCTGACTTACTACCTGAATTTCCTCCTTCAATCGACTTTCCATTGCCAATTTGCTTATTGAAAATATCCTTAGTCAATTCCTTAACGTCGTCATCCGAGAGATTTCCTTTCTTCTTCTGGTCATTGACATTCTTCAACAACTTATCAGCATTGCGTAGCATTTGTTCTTGCTGTACCAGCTCCTTGGCCATATTGGCGTAGTTCTGTGCAGCTTCCACATTCATGCTCATTGCCTCAATGGCTCCTTTTTGGTTAGCCAACAAAGCCTGCAAAGCATTCTTCTGGTTTTCGGAAAGACCACTCAAATCACTGAAAATGCCTGGTGTTGACAACAGTTTAATTGCCTCAGTAAGTCCTGCTGGGGCTGGTGCCTCCGGCACATTCTGGAAGTTGACGATGCTCTGTGGAAGACTCTGAGCAGTAAGGTCACCTGGATCGGTACGACGAGAATCTGTACTGATTGGCTGAATGGCCGTTGGTTCATCACCGCTTGGCACCTCTGTAAATCGCCAGAAACGACTTTCGTCAATTTCCTCACAACTGTTGCAAGAGCCCATCACTGATTCGGCATAGACGCCACGAGTTGGCACGCTAACACGGAATGGCGGAATTGGTGTTGTCGGACGGTAATGATTCAACAGATTCACAGGGTTCTCATCATCCTGCGCAAAAGTTGGGTCGAGATGAACACCACGGCTCACTGGCATGACCAAGTTGTTACCAACCACACCCAACAATTTGTTTTCGACCACAGAGGCGACGCTTTTCCCACCTGAATTTGGAGCGACAAAGCCATCCAACATCATAAAGCGCTTATCGGCATCCATCTGATACCAAATCACTTTGTGATAATATTCGATGTTGTCGTTCAGGTAATCGATCAGACTGTTGGCCTTCTCGAAATCATCCAACACAGGCTTATGTGTTTCCCGCTCATTCAGCTCGGTAAGGAAATACACCGAATCCGTGCTGGTGATATCGTCGTAATAACCGCTCTTGCTGAAAAGCACCTCATCCAAACTGGCAGAACGGTATTGCACACGGCCATTGACAAAGTTGACATTGGAGCCTTCCGGCAATTCAAAAGGATTCTTGATATAGAACTGAACAATGTCGCTACGCTTCAGTCCAGAAGCGGCACTGCCACCAGTTGGCACATAGCGCAAATGTAGGTTCAAAGGACTTCCCTCCTGATGGTTTCGAAGCGCCTGACGAATTTTTGTCCACTTGGCATTTCTACCATTCAAACCAGCAAAACGATTGGAATTGAGTTCGGAATCCAATACAGTAGCATCAAACTGGATTGGATGCTCAAAACCGTCGGCATCAACAAAGCCGAATTCGAGGTTTTCGATAAAGTTTGCCAAGATTTCAGGAAGAATCTCTTCCCTGAAAATACGGTCCCGTTCAGCCTGAACTTGTTGATGGAACATCGAGAACACCCTGCTATGGGTAAATGGTCCAGTGAGACGGGAAATGAGTTGCCAAGCCAGCCCGTTCAATTGGCCATCGGGGTTTGCTTGGTCAATGATATCAGCAGGTCTGTTGATGTTGATGGACAAGCTAACCGTACCAAACATTTCTTTGATGCGCTCGTCGGCAAGTTGTTGCACACTGCCAACGCCCTGCACCATGTACTTGCTTTTGATGCGCTCCAAGGCTCCAAAACCTTCTTTGAGATAAGGGTTAGAAATCGCCTTTGAAAGCTCTTCTTTCCAGCGCAAGATCTTCTGGTACGTGAAGGGGGTCATTTCCATCGGCACGAACAGACATTCTTGAACGTCCATCAGTTTCTGTTCGACGGCAAAATGACGGAGCACCTCAAAGTACTCCATAGTGATGGCATGACAGTGGTTATGGTTGGCAATAACCTCGGTCTGCACACCCATTTGTTCACCTTGATTGACCGACTGCACCACCGTGGAGCGCTGGCTTCGTACCGCACTTGCACCCTGCATGATTTTATCGCGCAGATTCTGGAAGTTGCTTCCAGAAAATTTGCGAGCGGAATCCTGCCAAGCATTGGAACTGGCCGAACCTGAAGAGGTCTGGAAACCAAGCCCCAGAGAACTCCCTGCAACACCACCAAACGACATCATTTGATAACTGCCACTGGCTGCCGCTCCACCTCCAGAACCAAAACCTACTCCGAATGAATTACCCTTTGAACTGGCCTCAGAACCGCCTTTGATGTTTTCGGTTAGAGACGTGTTTACGATGTCTGTTACATCGCGGTCTCTGTCCATGAAGGCCGTGAGCTTTTCGGACACGGAAAGCATTTTCACGGGTGCCAGTCTCCTTGCGGTCCCAATCAAAAATGGCAATCTGTTTTTTCTGACAAGGCGCCAAAGGCAAGCTATACAGCAAATCCCCCATCGAATAGCCATCAGCCTTCCAAATGTGCTTGTAATGGAGAATATGACCATGTGAAATGGTCGTATTGTGGTATAAAGTTGGGGTTTCGTCCCAATCGATGGCGTGCTGGCCCGTCAACTGCAAACGCTGTCCACTATTGTCGCTGAAGTTGGAATTGATGTAAGCAAAAATCTCCTCCGGCGTATTCGGAATGCGGTTATAGTCCTCCTTGAAATAATCAATGGAAAGCTTCAAGAACTCCAGCACCTCAGCCTCCAAATGTGGCGCACGATTGTTTACACGAGTAAACAATTGCGTCAACTCTGTTTTCAGATAGGCAATAGTATTCGTGCCATTTGGAGTTACATAAGAGCTGTAATCCATAAAGAACAACCACCATTCTCCTGGACCATATCCACCTGAACGCGTCAATACGTTCTTGATGAAATTATCCAGTTGATCTGGATTCAGAGGCAGGCGGTTGTGTTCCTCAAAGTATTTTGATGCGGCAAAGTACCAAAAGGCGTAGGTTTCATTCTCGTTGGATGGATGACGCCCGTAGAACAACAAGTGCCCATTAGCCGCCACATCAATACAGAAATACTCGAAAAAGGACTTTGGCTTAATCTGAAGCAAGACCTCATTCAGCGGCGCAAAGAGGTCGCTCCCGTGGACAATCCCAGGAAAGGTCTTCGACTTAGCCGTTAAAAAATAAGTGATGTTTTGCTCAAATGGCCACCACTTCAAATCTCCATTGGCATTGGTCGTTTCAAACTGTCCAAAACCATCAGGCAATGCAGGAGATAGAAATGCCACCACAAGATCAACATGCTCCTCCTGGCTGGCTCTCCACTTTTGAAGTTCACGGTCAAATGCCAGTCCATTACCAATCACCGGTGTGTCAGGATTCAAATCTGACATGTTCAGCAATGGCGGCTTTTTATAAGGAACACGCTTGATTTCAGGCTCCGTCGTGCGTACTACCGAGTAATAACTAAACTCCTCCAAACTCCGATTTGGCGTGGTGAAATCGACGCAACTACCACCCAAATCTGACGAATAACTGTTGGAGTTCACCAAATCCTCTGCATCGGGAAGCGTTGGCGTAGGAACGCTACAGCTACAATCATCAAGCTCAGGAAGGTCATCGGTGTTTTGGACAACGACAATCTGGTTATCGCTCAATAGTCCAGCATCAGTCAAAGTTAAAGCGACCTGTTCCCCTTCCAAACCTGCGACCATGGTAAAGGCCGTGTCAACGACTCCCCGTGGCATAGAAAAGGAAAAGTAGCCGTCAGAACCTGTTTGAACCGAGGTAATCACCTTTGGTTGCGCATCTGCGGCTTCGTCGGCAAACTTGGCGTAAAAGAACAACACCCTGTTCTTGATTGGCTTACCATCAGAAAAGGCAATCGTCCTACCCTTTACTTTATATGGTTCAGTGTCTGGCACCGTGGCCAAACCCATCGGGGTATGTGGCGTCACCGTAAGGGACAATTCAGCACTGGTATCCTCTACAGCCTCGTTCAATGCAGAAGTCTTCAATTCCGAATAGGAAAAACCTCGGTTCAAAAGCTCATTTCCAGTCACCGACTTGACCTTCACATGAACTGGCCCCACAACTTGGTTTTCTTCAGGGAGGGTAAAAACAAATCGGCCATCGGTCTGCGCGCTGACCTGAACGTTGCGTTTCATCTTCACATCGTCCAATACGGTCTGAAACCCTGCGGGCTCCTTAACAGGATCCAGTTCATCGATTTCAATGGCCTCTTCGTATTCAGTCATCTGCACACCAGCCTTGGCACGCATAACGGCCACTTCCTTCTCATCCTCCACAGCCACCAATTGCTCGGCTGTTACGATTGTAGGCGATACCTTGACCTGATTTGCTTTGGTCCAATACTCCACATGGACTGCATAGTTACTGAAATCAACGGGCTCCTTGGTGCGTGCGGAGACCAAGCGCCCATTGACAGAACGGGTAAGTTTTAACATGAAAACTTGCTAAAAGGGGGTTAAAAGAATGGTTTTATATGAAAACAGAAAACCCTCAACATAAAGTTGACCTTAAAAGATCTTGTTAAGATTCTCAATTTTCACCCCTTCAAATTATAAAACTCATCAAGAAAGGCTGTACAACATCTTATATTTTTACTGGTATTAACAGAAATATTACACCCTTAGGCACAACGGAGATTTTTAACAAAAACATATCGATTTAAACATCATCCATTCACATCGAAAAGCTTATTTCGCAATTAAACAGACCGGGGAACCTATTTATCAAACACCATATATAAAAATTAAACCTTAGGCTCCCTGAAATACCAAGGCACAAAAAAGCCCAGCGTTTTGCTGGGCTTTTTTGAAAACATGTATTCATCAAACTAACTCTTTAAGCTTGATTTCCTGATCTTTTATTGGGGACGCATCCTTTTCATTGCGTTGTCTATTCTTAATTTCATCTTCTGCTCTTGCCTTGGCGCGTTTGTCCATGGTCTTTTCTACAGCTTTCTCCATCGGTCGGATTAACAGTGCTACGAAAAGCTTCAGGAGCATTGAGAAAATCATTTGGTGCTCACCAAACTCCTCCTGTGCCCAACGGTCAATTGGAGGCTCAATCAATCCCTCCACAAGAATGAAAAGCAGTACCGTCAAGAACAATGTAATGGTAGTAGCTCGACGGCTCAATTTGGCATCCTTGAGGGCACGATTCAACTCAGAGAGTTCAATATACTTTTCCGTAATCTCCTCGTTGGCCTTATCGAGCTTCTTCTGCAGCTTGTCTCCCACTTTTTGTACAAGACGAGCCTCATCCAGAAGTTCACCATAAGCTGCTGATAGCTTCGTGAGTTTTACATGCATTTCTCCTACTCGGTCAGTCTGCTCTCCTTCAAAGCATTCATCCTCCAAATAAGCCTGCAAATCACGTAATTCTGCGTACTCTTCTTTATATAGCCTACCTCTATCCCTTGCCTTCCTGGCCATCGCTTTCAATCCTTAAGAATGTTTTCAGAACATTTCAATGGAAAGTGTCGAAACAACAACTTTTCCAGTTTCGTTCCCCAACGTTAAAAAATATGTCCATGATAGAAAGAAACCGGGCCTGGAAGTGATATTCCTAACCCGGTTCCTTCAGGACGATTCCCCCCTGTGACTAATTACTCTTCCTCAAGTGCCACAAACTCAAATGGAGCATCCAACAAATCTTCATAGTCCTCCCCCGCTTCCATCATATCCTCATCACTCTCGTCGTAATACCACTTCACAAGGACATCAAGACCTTTCTGATCAATCTTATCAATACGCTTGAGCACATCAAGAATACATTTTGAAGAGCTCGTATTGAAATAGTCGAACTGAATATGAACGACTGTTTTATCCTGTGGGCTTTCTACATATTTATCCAACCACTCGAAAACTGGCTGATAGAATTCCAACGAATTTTCGGGAATGGACCTGCCCTTCATCTCCAAACGACCCTCTTCAGCATTGAAGCTAATGCTTGGCGTCATGCTTGTTGCCTCCAATATCAATGATTCCATATCCTACTTATAAAAACTTAAATCCTTTTTTCAAAAACACCTGTGTCGATACAAACCTTACTCGCCGTTCTTCGGGATGCTGATCTGAAAGCTGAAGAATGAACTCTTGTCGTCAACTGGTTTGAAACCAAAGTTCAACTTCTGCCCTGACTTCCGAGCAATATCCAAGAAACCCAGTCCCGCTCCTCCCTTATCTGAGAAGCCATCGCCTTTCATTGTTTCACGATAAAGTTCGCGAAGGGCTTCTTTATCCAGGGAGTTGATGTGCTCCAACCAGCCTTGCAACTTTGGAATGCGATCATTCTCAATGTAGTTGCCAGTAGCTACTCGGTAATCATCCGACTCGCTCCAAATCATTAACAACACACTTTTACCAAAAGGACCTTCATCCTCGACACCTTCTACATGGTGACCAAGGTTTTGGAGGCACTCTACCAGGACGTTGTAAAACTTCTTTTTGGTCTTGCGACTCCCTTCGATTACCTCCAGCTTGTCTTCGATAATTCCGAGAACGGAATTGATCAAGCCAAAGGAAACCTCGCCCTTGAAAGACAACATAATGTTGTTGTCCTCCATGTTTTCATACAGCTTATAAATATCCAGCATAGACCGGGGTTGATCGACAGTGATTTGCATCGGCGTTAAATATAAAAATTTTCACAGGAACAGTTGAGCCAGAAGCAACTCTTACAACAGTTTTTGCACGAATTAACCGTGTTTTTATACCAAATAATCAAATAACAAAGGGGTTTCACTCAAATCGGTAAACCCGATGCCCCTTTGATGCATCCGCCCGATGAGTTGCTCGTAGTCATCAGGGTTGGCAAATTCGATACCAACTAATGCCGGACCCGATTCTTTTGCCGTTCGCTTAATGTATTCGAACCTGGTAATGTTATCGTTAGGCCCCAAAACATTATTTACAAATTCTTTCAGAGCGCCCGCGCGTTGCGGAAAACGAACGATGAGATAATGCTTCAGGCCCTCGAAGAGTAGCGACCTATCCTTTATCTCTTGTAACCGGTCCAAGTCATTATTCCCCCCACTGATTATGCAAACAATTTTCTTCCCACGAATTTGTTCCTTGTAATAATCCAAGGCAGCGATAGACAGTGCCCCTGCGGGTTCTACAACAATAGCTTCTTTGCTGTAAAGAGAAAGAAGGGTTGTACAAGCCTTCCCTTCCGGTACCAAGATAATGCCGTCTAACAGTCTTTTGCAAATTTCAAAAGTTTGTATGCCAACCTGTTGCACTGCCGCACCGTCCACAAACTTGTCCATAGACGCCAGACGCACCACTTTACCTTCTTGGATGGACTGATTCATGGAGGCCGCTCCTTGCGGCTCTACCCCTATCAAATTCAATGTTGGAACACTTTTCTTTAAATAACTGCCCACACCCGCACATAATCCACCACCACCGATAGGAAGAAAAACATAATCAGGAGCCTCCTCTAAATCCTCATAAATTTCTTTCCCCACTGTTCCCTGCCCTTCCATGATTTCCACTTGGTCGAAAGGATGCACAAAAAGTTTTTGGTGGGCCGTGCAATGCTGTTCAGCCTCAGCAAAGGCATCGTCAAAAGTATCTCCAATCAATACAATTTCTACATACTCCCTTCCAAAGTTCTCCACCTGCTGAACTTTTTGGCGTGGGGTGGTATTAGGCATAAAGATGGTTCCCTTGACCTTCATCACCCGACAGGAATAAGCCACCCCTTGGGCATGGTTTCCAGCACTGGCGCAGACCACCCCTTTACTTAAGGCTTCGGGAGTTTGCTGGCTCATGAAATTATAGGCACCTCGAAGCTTGTACGAGCGGACTAACTGCTGGTCCTCCCTTTTAAGATAAACCTCACAGTCGTACTTCTCAGAAAGGTTTGCATTAAGTTGCAAAGGTGTTCTCACCACTACACCTTCTAACCGCTTTGCAGCCTCGTCAATTTGCTGAACTGTCAATTTCATAAAACCTTTCTTAGCAAAAGTGAAATAATAACCTGAACCACAAAGGCGCAGTTATTTTGTTTGCTGTTCGTGGCAAGTTGATGAAGGGATAGTCATAGCTATCTCAAATCAACTTGCTGCGGGCAGCAGGCAAAAGAACAAGCCGACTGATTCTGCTTACTATTTTTCTTTTGCTTACATCCTCCTTGGGGCAAGACTACTCAATCTCAGGGAAGAAACACAGCATTGATTTGTTTATATAATGCTTCCTCATTCACATTTCTGCAAAAAAATCGAGAACTTTGCGCCCAAGAAGCTCCTTGGGTACTTCATCTAACTTAAGGAAGTTTCTTACACTCATCACTTTACATCTCTAACGATGGACAACAAGTATTTTGTCATTGACTTCGACAGCACCTTTATCAAGGTGGAAACCCTCGACATCTTGGGCGCTATTGCCTTGGATGGAAGGGAAGACAAAGAGGAGCGCCTGCAGAAAATTGCAGACATCACCAATTCGGGAATGAACGGCGACAGTTCGTTTCGTGCCTCCTTGGTTTCGCGCATTGACTTGTTGGCGGCCCACAAAAGCCACCTCGAACCATTGATTGAAGAGCTGAAAGGCCTTGTAACCCCATCATTTGAGGAAAACAAGGAGTTCTTGAAAACAAACGCCGCAAAGATTCTCATCGTTTCCAGCGGTTTCAAGGAGTTTATTGCCCCAGTGGTTGCCGATTTTGGCATCCCTGCTGAAAATGTATTTGCCAACACCTTCACCTTTGATGGCGAAGGAAACATAGTTGGTTTCGACGAAGAGAACCCACTTTCCAAAGACCAAGGCAAAGTCAAGTTGATGGAAGGCATGGGCTTGGAAGGAGAAGTAAGCGTGATTGGCGACGGATTCACTGATTATGAAATCAGGCAAGCGGGCTATGCCCAAAAGTTCTTCGCTTTCGTCGAAAATGTTTCCCGCGACAAGGTGGTGAAACACGCCGACGTAATTGCCAACAATTTTAACGACGTTCTCAAAGCCAATAATCTATAACATGGCCAAGACTTCATATCCGAAGAGCAAAATCAAGATTCTCCTTTTGGAGAATGTTCACCCAAAAGCTGCCGAGGCATTCCGCGCAGAGGGTTTTCAGGTAGAAACCGTAAAAGGCGCCCTTGACGAAGCTGAGCTTTGTGAAAAAATCAAGGATGTCCACGTTATCGGCATCCGTTCCAAAACGCAGATTACACGTACTGCTTTGGAGCACGCCAAAAAGTTGATGGCTGTGGGTGCATTCTGCATCGGCACCAACCAAATCGACTTGCAAGCCTGCACCGAGAAAGGTGTTGCGGTATTCAACGCCCCTTACAGCAACACCCGAAGCGTGGTGGAGTTGGCAATTGGTGAGATTATCATGTTGCTCCGTAACATTCCAGACAAGAATGTTGACATGCACACGGGCAAGTGGAACAAGTCGGCCACAAACAGCTTCGAGGTACGCGGCAAGAAGCTCGGCATCGTAGGTTACGGTAACATTGGTTCCCAGCTTTCTATTTTGGCAGAGGCCATGGGCATGGATGTTTACTACTACGACATCGTAGAGAAACTAGCCTTGGGTAACGCCACCAAATGTTCTTCTTTGAAAGAACTTTTAGGCACTGCTGACATTGTTAGCTTGCACGTAGATGGTCGTCCAAGCAACAAAGGATTCTTCACTGCTGAGGCCTTTAGCTGGATGAAAGAAGGCGCATACTTCTTGAACCTTGCTCGTGGTCCAGTAGTTGACGTTGAGGCTTTAGCTGAAAACTTGAAAAACGGTCGCATCTTGGGTGCTGGCGTGGACGTGTTCCCAACCGAACCTAAGACCAACAGCGAACCGTTCGAGTCTTCTTTGAAGGGCTTGAATAACCTTATCCTTACGCCACACATCGGCGGCAGTACCGCTGAGGCACAGGAAAACATTGGTGAGTTCGTTCCTTCCAAGTTGTTGCAGTATGTAAATGCTGGTAACACTTTCGGAAGCGTAAACTTCCCGAACCTTCAGTTGCCAAGCTTGGGTACCGATCACCGTTTGATCCACATCCACAAGAACGTTCCGGGCATCTTGGCGGAAATCAACCGCGTTATCTCCAAAAACGATGTGAACATCGTTGGTCAGTACTTGAAGACTACGGAGTCCATTGGTTATGTAATCATGGACATCGACCGTGAGTACAACAAGGAGGTTGTGAACGAGCTTAAGGCCATTCCGAATACGATTAAGGCGAGGATTCTTTACTAAAAGAAACTCTATCCAATAAAAAAGGGGCTGTGATTCAATGAATCGCAGCCCTTTTTTCATGTAACAAACTATTACGCCTTTCTTACTTCATCCAGCAGGTTATTCATACCAAACAACTCAGCACAAGTAGAGATTGACGAAACCGTTACCCCCAAAACACCGTGCATATTCAGGTTCTGCCCTGTCAGCAAGAGATTGGGGATTTTTGTCTTCGGTGAAATAAAGGACTTCATCGGATCCCGATAATCCTTCATGATGCCGTAAAGGCTGCCATCGGCGGAGCCGATATAATCACGATAGGACAATGGTGTCGAGGTATAGTAAGACTTTATCTTGGAACGGATGTCTGGAAACTTCTTCTCCAGCTCATCAATGATTCTCTCCGCTCTATCCGTCTTGAACTCTTCATAACTCTCTCCACGATCATTCTCATCGGAAACCACATTGAAAGAGTCCATCCATGGTGCCATGTCCTCATAGTTCATGTACACCATCACCGTTAAGCCATCAGTATAATCTGGATGCTTGGAGCTGGCTCCAAAGCTTAGAACATAGTGCTTCGGCCATTCCGCATCTGTGTATTCCAAGGCTCCCCAAACATCCTCTTCCTTGAAGTGGTAGTAATTATGGTTATGGTAAGGGAATTCATTCTCCTTGAAAACAATGTGCAACGAGAAAACCGAAACCGTGTTTTTTAATGAAGAGATTCGCTTCCGATAGGCCTTCCTCAGATTTCCACCCTCTCCTACCATTTCCATGGTCACGGCTGGATGAACATTGGAAACAAACAGATCTCCTTCTACACGTTCCCCATTCGCCAACTGAACAGCCGAAATTTCATTACCATCAAATACAAATGATTGCGCATCGGCATATTTGATTACCTCACCGCCATTTTCTCGGATTGCATGGTGAAGGATTCGCGCAATCTGTGAACCGCCGTCCACACAACGCCACGAGCTTTCAACATAAGAATTCACAACAAGGGCGTGAACGTAAAGCGGCGTTGATTCAGCCACTCCTGCATAAAGCGGACAAGAACCCGCCAACACCTGTTGCAACTTTTTATTGGGCGTCAGTGATTCAATGTACTGTTTGGCACTAATACCCAAATACTCCGCACTTTCAATCATCGCAGAGCCGCTAACACTCTTCTCCAAATTGTACAATGGAAAGGCATCACAAACCTCACGCATTTTAGCGCAATAGGCTTCAATAGCAAGCCGCTCATTCGGAAAATAGCTAATCAAGGTTTCCGCAAAATTGTCGAAACCCTGCGCATACTTATATTCCTGTGGATCGCCGTCAAAACTGACAATATCAAAACCATCCACATCCAACTGACGGAGCTTCAACTTATCCATCAGCCCAAAATACTTGAAGAATTGGTGCAGATTCTGCCCCTCGGAAAGACCTCCGATATAGTGGATTCCCGTATCGAATATCACCTTGTCCCGAACAAAAGTCTGAAGGTTCCCTCCAATCTGCCTGTTCTTTTCCAGCACGGTCACTTCATATCCCTTCTTGCTCAGGATATATCCACACTGCAAGCCGCCCAAGCCACTACCGATAATGACGGCCTTGTTTTTCTTCTTCTCCATCAATTTTTCCTCAAAACAAAAATGACGTTGGCCGTAAAAGCCTGTTCGGTCAAACGTTCAAAAGACATATTATTTTCCTTGGCAAACTGCTCCAGCTTTTTGCCTGATACCAATTCTGGTTCCTGATCAGCCTTGTTAAAACCTAACAACTTAATCGAGAAAAACTCGGTCAGTTTTGTTCCTTGCTGCTTCCTTTCAGACAGGTCGCTATCACCATCCCGAAGGACCAGCATCCCGTTTTCCGAAAGCGCCTCCACGCTTCGTTGCAACAAAGCCTGCTGGCTTTCTTTAGGCAAATAATGAAGCAAATCACTCATGACAATGGCATCATAATCATTGCCTGTGAACTCCAAGGCATTGCCCGCCGAGAATGAAACATTCTCCTTTTCTCGGGCATATTGGGCCACGGTGATTTTCTCTACATCGTAGTCCATCCCAAACACATTCCGTTCCTCGGAACGCATTTCAAGCATTTGGGCAAGGAAACCATAACCACAACCCAAATCGAGGATTTTCCCCTGCTTGGGCAAAAGCTTGTCAAACGGTGCGTAATTCTTCTCCAAAGCTACTTTTACCCGTGCATACCATTCCAAAACAGGTCCTTTATACACATAAGAAGCCAAAAGCTGGTCCCGAAAATAATCCACCGTCTCCAGTTCATTCCTCAGGGCTTGGTATTCCTTTTTAAAGTGTTTGGAAATGGACTTTGTACGTTCCGAATAGCTATTGCCCCACGAAGCATCAGCGTGGGAAATGCGGTCTTGAATGGCCATCACCATCGTGCCCTTTCGAATCAACAACTCGCCTTTTGGAATGCGGTCACCTGTACCATGCAAAATCACAGGAACAATATCCAATTTAAGCTGTTCGGCGGCCAAGAAAGCTCCCTTGTGGAAGCGTTTCACCTTTCCATTATTAGACCTTGTCCCTTCTGGGAAAATCACGATGGAATAGCCCTTTTCAATCATTTTCTCGAACTGCTCCACGCCTTTCTCACTTCCTGCCGAAGCTGGGAAGAATCCCGCCATGCGAACAATCCGCCCAAAAACTGGTGAGTTCCACACCCAATCCTTGGTCACCATAATCAGCTTTGGCGACAAGGACAAAAGCAACAGGATATCGATAAAGGATTGATGGTTGGCGATAATTACGGAAGGCTTTTCAAACACCTTTGGATCAGGCATTCGTTTATCCAACTGAACGCCCAGCCCAAGCAAAATTATCAATCGGCAACACAGCCAAATCAAGTAGTGGAAAATGGCTTCCCGCTTTTCCTTTTTCAGCGGTAAAAGATAGAAGACTGGAATGGCAAGACTGGTCAATAAAACACAACCCGCCAAGAAAAGCCCATAGGCATGAATCGTGATCAACAGGCTATAGAAGGTTACTGGAACCGTCCTTCTTTTCCCGTTTTTGTAGACCAGTGCCTGAAACAGAATCGGCACCAACGTAAAGGTCAGGAACAATGCACTCGCCAAGCCAATAATGCTCACTAAGGCAATGGACTTTAGGGCTGGATGTTCAGCAAAAACGAGCACTCCAACACCCAAAAAAGTGGTCAAACTGGAAAGAATGATGGATAGCTTGTGGGAGCCCAAATGCTTTTCACCCGTCTTGTATTCCAACAGCAGACCGTTCATCACGAAGATGCTGTAGTCCACGCCCAAACCGAAAATAAAGGTCGAGATGATGATGTTGATCAGGTTGAAGGAAATGCCCAACAGCCCCATCATACCCAAAGTGAACACCCAACCCAAAAGGATTGGCAAGAAGGTGATTGTGGCCAATTCAATGCGGCCATAAGCCACCAACATGATTACAAAAACCAGAGACAGCGTGACCAATGCCAAGGTATCGAACTCCTTTTTGACCAGCTCCACCAAATTGTTGGTCACGTATTGTTGGTCAAAAAGCACTATTCCTTCACGATTGGAAAAGACCTCGTAAAGCTCGTCCCTTCTCTCCCGATCAATCTTGGCCACCGTCACCGCATAGACTTGATCTTTATTTTGAATGGCCAATTCCGAAACCATGCTTCCAAAGCGTTGAAGCATTTTATCCGCTAGCATCGGTGTGAAATCCTGCTTTACCAAAGCAGTGAACTTTCCGAAGGTTCCCGCCCGAAAACCTAAAGGCTTGCCAGCTGCCTCCAAATTCTCCTCCAAGCGCTGAACCCTTTCAGCAGTCCAGAATGCATTCCAACGTACCAAGCGCTTTTCCTGTTCCTTTACATCGGGCAACAAAGCGCCCAGAGAAACAAACTCCTTCACTGCCCCAGCTTCACGAAGTTTTTCCAAATCTGGAATGGCTTGTCGTCCATTCTCCAAGGCAGCATCTACTGTTTCGCCCTTTGAAATCAAATACACAGATTTCATGGACGCCGTACTCACCGCCTCCAAATCTGTCTTTGAACGTTCCAATTCCTCGGACAGGAAGTTCAAACGCATCATATCCGACTCGAAAGAAACCTTGGTCGAATAATAGCCCAAAACGCCCGAAGCAATAAGGACAATCACCAAGAAAACAGGACGGTGCTTGGAAACGAAAACGAGGTAACGGTCCAGCAATTTCTCTGGCCAAATCTTCTGGGAACCGCCTTTTCCCTTTTCCATTTTGGGCAGAAAATGCGGCAACACCAGCAAGGCCATGATGGAGGCGAACAATACAGCTCCACCTGCAAAAAGCCCCATTTCCTGAAGGACTTCGGAATGGAGAAGGAACAAACAAAAAAAGGCTGAGGCCGTGGTCAGACTGCTCATCAAGAGCGGATCGGAGATTTCCCTGAGCAATTTTTTAGGACCGTTGCCACTCATAGCATGCGTAACAACATGGAATGAAAAATCAATGGTAATGCCCAACACAATGGACCCAACACCCAATGCGATGGCTGAAACTTCTCCCTTGAACAAGGAAATCAAGCCCATTGAGAAAGAAGCGCCCAAGACAACAGGAAGCAACAACAAAGGGAACACCCTTTTGCGTGGGAAAAAGAACCAAATGAGGGCGAGCATTCCCATTAGAGAAAGGCTGACCGTCAACCAAACGTCTTTTTTGATTTGAACCTCATTGGCCTCAGCCACGGCTGGTCCGCCGTAGATTTGCGTGAAGACCTTGCCCTCAAAGCTTTTGTTCAAATCCGCGATTTTATCTTGAAGCAGGTAAAGCGCCTTTTTTTCCGCTCCCTTCTCCTCAAGCGCAGGCATGAAAAAGACCAATAAATGTTTGCGGCCCTTGGTCTGCAAATAGCCGTTAGCCAACTGGAGATTCTTGTCAAAATTTAAGCGCTCGAACTTCTTCAACGCCATTGGCGTGAAACTCAATGGGTCTTGAAGAATCTGCTTGCGCAAGGCAATGCCCATTGGGGAAATCAAGGTCTTGTAACCCCGTTCAACGGATTCCGCCACAGCCGCAGAATCAAGCTTTCTCTCCAGCTCGGCATAATCCGCTTCTTCCAAAAACAGCGGCAGATTGCTGTAGAGAAAATCATAAATCTCTCCCACTTTGGACTCGTCAAACTTGCCCCCAACCTTGCTCGACAAAAACTTATTATCCGAAGAACGCTCCAATCCTGCAAACAAGGAATCCGCCGCAGCTACAAGTGCTTCCTTTTGAGTGGATTCCTCCAAAGTAAGATGGACGACCAACTTTTTCGAAAAATTGATGGATTCGATGACCTCCTTGACACGGGTGATTTCAGGATTTGCTGGAATCGCCCTCATAATATCCTTGTCCACCTTAAGACGGGAAACGCCCCATCCACTTAAGAGCATTCCTGCCAACAGGAAAAGCGCCAACAATAGGCGCCTCTGCTGAAAAAACGTGAACAACCTGACAAACAATCCTCCCATTGATTCAATTCATCTATGTACGGACAGGGCACCTGACTGCCGTCAGGCAAGTTGCCTTGTCTCTACAGCCATCATCCCTGTGCCAACGATTTTGCTTTCATCACCTTCAACATTGGGTAGGAAAAGAAACCTCCCAACAAGGCCATCATTCCCGCAAAGGCACATGCCCCAAGAATGTAGGTGTACAAATGCTTTGCGGTATCCTCCAAACTCAGCGCCCAATCAAAAGACAGCTCCATAGGACTTCCTGTCAGCCAATTTCCCATCATCAGACTTAGGTAAACCAAAACAGGAATCATCGGCGGAATGCTGATGTGCGCTGAAAGAACTACAATCGCAGTATTCAAACGCAGCGCATAAGACATCGGAATAGCCACCGCCAACTGCCATCCCCAAATGGGAACAATGCCCATAAACAGGCCAAAAGCCACGGACAATGCCGCATTCAAAGCCGTCTCCTCAGGCTTGAGAAAAACGGATTTCAGATGTTCCCTAAGGCTTTTTTTTTTGAAAGCCCGATACCACAACAGCGGTTTGTAATACAGAATGGCCAAAGTCACCAAACAGGTATTCAAAATGCTGATGCGGGTAAAGTCCTCAAAAGGTCGGAAATGTGTCACACGGTCTTCGCCCGTGGCGTAATGCACCTGCACAGGAATAGAGGTAACATTCAATCCTTTCCATGCTGCACGGACCAACACCTCGATCTCAAACTCAAACTTGCGAGTGATATACTTGGTGTCCTGTAACAAACGAACCGGATAAAGTCGGTAACCCGACTGCGTATCCGGCAAATCAATATGCGTTTCAAAGCGGTACCAGAAGTTGGAGAACTTATGTCCAAAACTGCTTTTGCCCGGCACGGAATCCTGATCCATGTTTCGGGCACCAACAATTACGGAATCCGGTTCCTGCTCAATTTTTTCCAAGAAAGCTGGAATGTCGGAAGGCATGTGCTGACCGTCCGAATCAATGCTGATGGCATAGTCAAATCCACACTCCACGGCTATGCGGAAGCCTTCACGAAGTGCCATGCCCTTCCCTTGGTTTTGCGGAAAGTGCTCAGCAAATACCTCAGGGAACTTTGCAAGAATCTCAGGCGTGCTATCAGTGGCACCATCGTTCACCACGATGAGCTGCTCCGGAGCAACATACTCCAAGACGCCGTTAAGCACTTGCTCCAGCGTCCGTTCATTATTGTAAGTGGGAACCAACACACAGCATTTCAACTGCGTCATTTTTTCCTCACATTGATGTTTCATGCTCATAACCAAGCCAATATTCCGACAGACAGGTAGCGCTCTTTAGAGGTGAAAAACTGTCCCATCCGTGAATGTCCTTGAAAATATTCCAGTACCAACGCCTGCCGAACGCCCATGAAAGGGGTATCATTCTCAGACTTGGTCAGCTCATAACCCACTTGGATGTTCAAGTCAGGGCTTTCAATCAACTCCTCACGGACCTTTAAATCCATGCCTGCAAAGAGGACGCGTTTGCCCATGGGTTTTCGATAAGAAAGGTCCACCTGCCCCACCAAAAATCCTTTTGGTTGAACTGGATCCTTACGCAAGATGAAGTGCGGACCCACAGCAAGTTTCCAATGTTCATTCAGCTTGCCATGCCACAACAAACGTAGGACTTCCCTACTGAAATTAATCTTGCTGCCCTGCTCCTCATAAAGCTCATCGCCCAAGTGCGAACTTTTGTGATAGACGAATAGTTCCAGCGCCCCAAGTTTGGGAAGGCGCTTATAAACGGAAACACCGCCATAGTAATCAGCATCGTACAACTTGAACGAAGCCGAAAACAACTCAAAACGAGACTGCACATTCCCACGAACTCCGATGGCGAGACTTTGATCACCCGCTTTGTTCTTCACCAACAAGAAGGGAACCTCACCACCGAAACCAAGGTCCCAAAAGCCCTTCTCATTTGACATTCCTTGGAAATGGTAATGGAATGTCGAGCGAATCGCCGCCTGTTCCGGATCAGCGAGCAATACAGGCGCCTGTTGTGTTTCCTGATCGAAGAAGGATAATCTTTGGGCTTGGGAGGCAGTTGCTACGAATAGCCCAAAGACTGTTAAGACTTGAGAGATTAGAATGGAGAAATAAGACTTCTTATGTGATAGGAACATATTCGGAATCTTAAATCTCAACATCCAGATGAATCAGGTATACAGGGCATGCCCTGTATCTACACGAATACCCCCGATAATTTGAAACACACCCCGTCCTTGGAGGAAATCTTTGCCGTGGTTTTCAAGGCTCCCTCTTCAATTTCCGAATAGGTAATCTCAAACTCCAGTTCCTTTGCCTCCACTGGAGAAATCGGCTTCATGAACTTCATGTTACCCACAGTTTTCGCCACGAGTTTTCGCTCAAGCGACTTACCCAATAGGTCACGAACCATTAGCATTTGACAGACACCCGGCAAAATTGGATTGTCTGGAAAATGCCCAGCAAAAATGGCGTGGTCAGCGTTCAGGACTACCGAAGCCGTCACTTTATTTTCTTCCTTGGAAAGCGATTCAATCGCATATAAATCCATAATCACAATACTTGCTGAAGCTCAATAAGGAGCTTTATTCCGTAATGGCGGAAAACCATTTTTTGTGGCGTGTTTTGGTATTCGCCCTCCCAACCGAGGCGAAGGTTCTTCATAAAGAACTTCTTACGCTTTAATTCCGAAGCTGTGGAGTCCACTCGATAAATATAGCGGGTCAGGCCTTTGCGAAACACGACCTTCTTCAGCTCTCCTTGTTTTCCCATCTTCACCCTTCCCTTTTCAGAAGGGGAGAAAAACAAGAGCCTAAAATCCTTTTCCAAGGTATTCAACAGGACTTTCCGATCAAGATAGCTAAGCACATAATGGGTTTGGAAACTTTCCTTGCCCACTTCCACGTCAAAGATTTTCATTCCCATTTCAGTGATGAAAACCACACGGTGGGTTGCCGCAGGCATGGACTTCACCACCAACAGGCCCGTGAAATAATGCTTTCCGAAGGTGATGCCCGTTTTGTAAACCGCCCTTTGGTATTCCTGTGGAAATGTTCGAGCCAATTCCCTGTATTTTGGTTCAATGGTTTTGCAACTCAAAACGAGTAGCAAGAGGCTACTGAACCACAAACTTTTCGTCAGCAATCGCCTCATTGAAAACCGTATTCTCAAAGGTGATTAAAGTATAATCACCAGACTTTTCTTGGATATTCACCTTTACCACCGAGTGGTTGGTCTTGTCGAAGTACAACTCAATGACATCAATCATTTCCTTGACCTCCTCCTTCTTCGGAGAAAGACGCACAAGGTATTCGCTGGTACCCTCAAAATACGCCTGCTCGTAATCCTTTTCGTCGTTGAGGATTTCACCACGCAACAAGCGAGAAAGCATTTCACTTACCTCCTTGAAAATCTTATTGGAGGCAACATCAAACTGATTGGTCTTCTTCTCATCCTTGATGATAACCTTGTCGCCGTTCAAAACGATTAGGTATTTGAAGGGATCAATGTATTCCCAACGCAGCTTTTTTTCCTTTTTGAAATAGAACTCACCCTTACTGACAATAGGCTGTTCCAAAAAGCTGAGGTGCTTTTCCTGTAAAAAATCCGAATGGATGCTGGAAGTAGTCGAAATCTGATCAGCAATGTTCTTCTTGACCTTTTCAACATCCTTCAAAGGTGAAAACCCATCCTCCACGGCGATGAACGCCAATGAGCAAAAGGCCGTCAACAACAGGCCCAACAAGGCACTTTTAGTCAATTTCATAGGCTTTAATATCTAATAACTCATCCACGGTCACGGCACGAAGCCCATCCTTGGTGAGTTTTTCCAATAATTGGTCAATGACCTTGACAGTCTTTTCTGAAGTATCATGAAAGAGGAAAATATTTCCCTTTTCGCATTTCGGAAAAACGCGTTGAGCCAGCTCTACCTCGGTCTTCGCCATGGTGTCCAAGCTCCTCACATTCCATCCAATCACTTCATAACGTCCTCTCTTCACGGCTTTGGCAATCGGAGGATTGGTCACACCGTAGGGCGGTCGAAACAACAATGGCTTTTTACCGATGACTTTCTTTATCGTTTCGTCGGTTAGTTTCAATTCCTCCAAAACGCGTTTAGCAGGATACAAATCAAACCAAAAAGCATGGTTGTAACTGTGATTTCCGACGGTATGACCTTCATCAACCATCCGTTGAACCAAGCCTTCACTTCCAGCAATATTCTTTCCTATCAGAAAGAATGTCGCCTTGGCATTATGCTTCTTCAACACATCCAACAGCATTGGAGTGAAGGTAGCATCGGGGCCATCATCAAACGTCAACGCCACGGCCTTATCTGTGTCAGCACCTCTACAATGAGCTTTCACAAAGAAGTTGAGCTGAATGAAATAGGACCAAAAAAAAAGAATCCCTCCATGCACAGCAAACAGCGGCAACAGCCAATACCATGGCATGCCTACCACCGCCCATCCCACGAGCAATATCCCGAAGGCGATATTTACAGCAAGGTGCTTCAACACTTACCGACTAACATACAGGAAGCGCCTTCATCTGAATGAGTATTCACGATAAGCACACGTTCCACACCCTTCTTGTCAATCAATGCTGATGCCTTTCCCAACAAGACCTTTTCAGCCAAAAGCAAGGCCCCAGAAATGGCTGTTGGATAGACTCCTGTGTATTGTTTAAAATCGATGGTTTCAGCGTTCGGGAATGCCAATTCAATATCCGTTCCCGACAGCACCACGTCGATTTCCTCTTCCTTTTTATCGCAATCAGCCAGCAAATCAGAAATCATTTGCTTCACCGATTCGTCATTTGTTGTACCGAATTTCACCCGATAGCCTTCAATGGCGAGATAGCTTTTCTCGGTCTTCTCCGCTGAAAGACTAAAGAAACCAGCACCCTCACCAAATTGCTGATCAGGGGCACAATCCAAGCCCTCTAATACTTGCAATGATGTCGGTGTCAGCTCATCTGAACCGCCGACCAACACCTGCGCTTTTGGGTTTTCATGGAAAAAAGTCTGGGCATCGACCAAACAGTTTTCAAATGAAAAAGCGCCGTGGACATAGGTGAAATTATATCCCGTCAGCCCCATGAATAAGGCAATCTGGCCACCTACAGTATTATGTGTTGACAGTATAAAAGCCGTTGGATTGAGCAGGGTTTCCTCATTTTCCACCATGACCCCGAGGAATTTCTCCGTATCCTGCAAACAGCCGTAACCCGTTCCAGTAATCACGGCATCAGGCTTTTCAAGGCCCGCATTTTTAAGCGCTACCAAAGCCGAACCTACTCCCATTTTCAGGAGCTTGCCCATGCGCCGCGACTGACGAGGGTTAATGACCTGCTTGTAATCTGATTCACGTGCAAAACGCGACCCTTCTTCAGGAATGGAACATGCTTCTTCACCCAATCCCAAAAATGGACTTACGCCCGCCGAACCGTTGATATAAAATTTCATAGGACAGCGAATCAAGCTTTGCTAATGACCAATGAGGTTGAATTTCCACCGAAGCCCAACGAATTGGACAACACATGCTGGATTTCCACCCCTTCCTTAAATTCCGTTTGTGGCACCAATCCCGATTCGGCAATGGCTTCCTTGAAACGAAGATTCGGGAATACACACCCACCTTGAATGGCCATTACGGAATAAACCGCCTCAATCCCTCCTGCTGCGCCCAAGGTATGTCCTGTGAATGCTTTGGTTGAACTGAACAATGGAATGTTTTGATCAAAAATCCGTAGCATGGCTTGGCTTTCCGAAGCATCGTTATTGCTCGTTCCCGTTCCATGAACGTTTACATAGCTGATATCCTCAGGAGTGATATTGGCACGTTTGAGTGCCTGTGTCATGGCCAAAAAAGCGCCTTCTCCCTCCGGCGATGAAGCCGTTTGGTGGAAGGCGTCATTGGTGTTTGCAAAACCTGAGAGCTGTGCCAAGGCCTTCCCTCCTCGCTTTCGCAAATGTGCTTCGGATTCCAACACGACAAAGCCCGCACCTTCACCAAGGTTCAAGCCCTTTCGGGTATCATCAAAAGGGCGGCAAGGCTCACTATCGAGAATCATCAATGAGTTAAAACCATTCAATGTGAATTTGGTCAACGCATCCACTCCGCCAGCGACCATTACATCCGCCATGCCTTGTTCAATCATTTTGGCCGCCAGAATAATGGCATTTGCCGACGATGAACAAGCCGTACTTATCGTTGCTTGATACCCTTTGAGTCCCAAAAATGCAGCCACCTTACGAGTGCTATCAGCGCATTCATGGGTAGTAAAAGGACTGAAATCAATCTGTTCTTGATCCGCAGCCACCTGCTCATAGGCAAGCTCACTGCGATCCATCCCACCAACAGTATTCGCTGAAATAAACCCCGCTGAGCCAGTAGCTATTCCTGAATTCTCCACAGCTTCCTTGGCGGCTTTCATCGCCAACAAAGTAGTCCGAGAATAACCCTCTGCCGACGACAGGCCGATAGCCGCTGCAAGTTCTTCGTTGGTCATTTTGACCTCGCAGGCTGGCAGTTTATGGTTCGTCTTTAAAAAACGAATCGCGCCAACACCAGACTCCCCATTTTTTAGGGAATGCAAGTTTTCGGACACGTCGCTGCCGATGGCACTGATGACTCCTATTCCAGAAATTAGAACCTTCATGGACTGTGGTTGTGAACAGTTTCTTTTGAGCCTTTTCACGCAAGTAGCGACGCTTTGAAAACGTCGAAACCAAGACGACAAAGTCGGCTTGAAGTACTGTTGGGAGCTGCTCTGTAACTGTAATTTGCCTTTGGCAAATTAGTTCCGACGCTTTCAAAGCGTCGCTACGGGAGCACAGGAAAAATTCTTACTTGTTGCTTTCCAAGAATTCGGCAATGGTGCGAACGGTTTGGAATACCTTCTTGCCGTCTTCCTTTGAGGTGATTTTCACTCCGTAATTTTTCTCCAAGAGAACAATTAACTCCAAAGCATCAATCGAGTCCAAACCAATGTTGCCGCCGAAGAGAAGTTCATCCGTTCCGAACTCTTCAACAGTCAAATCCTCAAGGTTTAGCTCTTCAATAATTTGCTTTTTGAGGTCCTCAATTAAGTTTTCCATGTTCCTTTTTTCTAAAACCTATCGTTAAAAGGGCTCATGTAAAAGGCCCTTAACATTGTCTACTGTCCATTGCTTTTTCTCTGCTTGAGACTGCTGTCCCACCAAAAAGAAAAAGGCTTCGTAATCCTCGGCAGCCTGTTCAACCCATCCCGTCAACACGAGTTTAGAGCCTTCCGCGAACGCATCCTCAACCTGATCTACCAATAGTTCAGAATTAAATGCATCGGTGATAAAACAAGCATTTTCACCCTTGATGCCATTGCGAATGGCAATCTCGCCAATCATAATATTTGGCAAGGTGTAAACAAACACAGCAGGGCTTGCTATACCGCCTTCACGCTGAATACTGTCTGCGTGTTCAAGATCGCTATCATAAGACGATGAACGATTCTGCAAAACGATGGCAAAGTCCTCTGCTGGTATTTCACTCTTCCAGTCCACACCTTCCAGCACGTACTCTGAGGCCATAAAAGCCAGTTTGCAGAGCGCATCCATCTTGTGGAACTTGGAATAATCGGTTTCCCGACTTTTATACAGGCGTTTTAAAAAAGCCTTTAAATGCTCTCCATCCTCCTCCTGCTCAATCTGGGATTGATCCACCACCACTTTTCCCGCGCGGATAAAGCAACTGTGCTGAATGTATAGGTTTTTATCGGCCATCACTTTTTCCGAAAGATTGTTGCCGCATTACACCCTCCAAAACCAGAAGCCGTTTTCAGACTGCAGTTCAGTTCCTTTTCAATCCCTTGATGAATGACAGCAATCGGTTCATCCACACCATGATCTTGGTATCCTTTACTTTCCACCAATTTTCCTTGCTCCATGGAATGAATGGTCGCAATGGCTTCGATGAGACCTGCAGCCCCCAAGGTATGTCCCCAGTAGCCTTTCAAACTATTGACTGGCACTTGTTCCAAGGCGGAGCGTGAAAAAGCTTTCGCCTCCATAGCATCATTGTAGGGCGTTGCCGTACCGTGAGCAGAGATGAAATCAATGTCTGTGGCCGAAACCTCAGCCTTTTTCATCGCCTTCTGGATGGAAACATAAAGCCCTTCGCCTGTTCGGGAAGGACCTGAAATATGATTAGCGTCATTGGAAGATGCCCAACCAATGACTTCAATTGTCGCATTTTTCTCCTCCGAAGAAAGAAGCATCGCGCCCGCACCTTCTCCCAAAGTCAGTCCCGTACGATTAACATCGAACGGTTTGCATGGTTCCTCACTCAATGCCTTAAAGGCCTGAAAACCTGAAACCGTAAACTTGGAGGCAATATCAGCTCCAGCAACAATGACGTTTTTATAGGTCCCTCGTTGGATGTAACGCGCCCCAATATTCAGGGCCATTAATCCTGAAATGCAGGCATTGGAAACAAGAAGCGGGGCATTTTTGGCCTTCAAACAATGAGCGATTCGCGCAGTCATTTTTGGCAACAAAAAAGCCTCTTGAGGAATCCTATCTCCGTAGGCTCCTTCAAGAACATCAATGTTTCCTTTGGTAGTAGAAAGAATGAGTAAGGTGTCTGGTTGCTCCAAGCTCAGCCCTGACTGATGGAGGACTTGTTGAATCGCAACCAAAAAAAGTCGTTCGCAACGGGTAAACTGCTGTGAAGTCTGCCCGAAACTCTCCTCGAATAATTCGTTTAAAACAGTGTCGTCCACCTGCCCCAAAGGCAAAGGTGTTTCAGAGATTCGTTTGTCCTGAATCCTCTTAAGCCCCGACTCGCTGGCAAACAGTTTTTCCATGTTTGCTGGAGAGCCAAAACCCAAGGCTGAGATTAGATAATCATTATGGACAAAAATGCGTGACACTGCTTCGACAAGTATTTATTGGTATTTCAAACCCCATTTCTTCTTCCATTCCGAGAAGAAAGTCGGGTAAGTCAATTGCAGTTCTCCTTCCGTGTTCAAAAACACCTGAACGGATTCACCTTCGCAAACCAACTCATCGTTTTCAGAACGGAAGATTCTGTATTTGAAATGAATTTTGGCTGCTGGACCGTCTACATAAGTGGTTTCCACTTTGAAGCTATCTCCAAAGCGCAAAGGTCTTTTATAGTCACAGGAAAGTTTGACAATGGGCGTAACCAAGTCATTCTCGTACACATCGAGGTAATGAAGGCCGTATTTGGAGCCAAAGGCTTCCCTCCCATCTTCAAAATAGCGCACGTAGTTGCCATGCCAAACAATCCGCATGGAATCCACCTCACTGAAACGCACGGTAAACTCTTGAACATCCACAAGGATTTCCTTGAGCTCACCTACCTCCTTCATCTCCTGTATTGCATCCATCACTCTGCGAAGATCACGATTTTCATTTCACATGATGCGCACAAGCCTTGGTCGTCATGGACTTGCCCCTGAACCAAGGTGACTCCGAACACCTCCTTGACAATCTCAATGGTGGTCTTGATTTCTGTACCCACGGTTGGACGACGAAGAATCTTCAAATCCTTGATGCCGCCAATAAAACCAATAGGCGCTGGTTTTCCTGCTTGGGAGCTTTCAAAACCTGCACGCGTGGCCGCTGTTTGAGCGATATTCTCGGTCAAACCAGCCTCACTCAAAACACCATCCTCCACGAATATGTTCTCCTCGGTGACAGTCAAAGTGGTCTGAGCCTTCTTCTCATCACAAAGGTGCAACTTCTCCACCATCACAATGGGAGAGCGCTGTGGGATGTAATCCAATAAAGCGTTTCCTTCAGCTATGGCCATCTTATTTCCAGAAATCATAAAAGTTAAACCATTGTTCGGGATAACGTTTCACCATCCCTTCCAACTGATCAACATAATCCTGCACAATTGTGTCAGCCTCCTTCCGACCATACACCTTTCCCTTGGTAGCAAAGAAATGATAGTGCAGGCCTTCTTCCTTCATGGCGAAAACGAAGGATACGGGAACACCAAACTTGGCAGCCATGGAAAAAGGGCCTGCTGGAAATTCAGCTTTGGCCCCAAGGAATGTCTTTTCTACCGTTCGTGCTCCTTCCACGAAACGGTCACCATGAATGCAGATGAGCTCGTTATTTTTTAGGGCCGAAGAAATCTCAAAGATATGTGACATGTCTTCTTTGACGGCAATCACCTTGAAACCACGATGTCCAGTTTCCTTATCCAAATAGGACTTGATCTGCTCGTGTTCGGCCTGCTGCATGATGACGTTAACAGACGCATCTTGAACATGGTCTTTGAGGAAATGGCCAGCAATTTCCCAGTTGCCCATATGGGCACTGATTAGGATGCCGCCTTTTCCCTTTGCAGCGATGTCCCGTAAATGCTCCACCCCGTCCATGTAATAGGAATACTTATCCCCAGCACCAGCCAAGATGGCTACCTTGTCCAGAAGCGTGCGCCCAAAGACGCTGTAATTCTGGTAGAGGGCTCGACGGGCTTTTCCCTTATCATAGCCCAATCGATTCTGGAAATACGAAAGCGCAGGACGGGAAGAGGACTTTGCAAAAAGCCAATAATAGGCCGCCACAAACCGCAAAACGAAGTAGGCTGGCTTGATGCCCAAGTTTTTAAGGACAAAGACGAAAATCTTATGTCCTAAAACTCCTCCCCTTGACTTTCCTTTCCATTGGGACATGGCAGTGCTTCAATCAGGATGAAGGGGTGATACTTACTTGGTTGTGTTTGCAGCCAAGTAGTTGTAAAAATCTTGGAAGGTCACAATGTCCTTGAAATCCTCTGGCTTCACTTTGAAACCAAAGTTTGATTCGATGACAACGACCAAGTCCACGTAATCAAGGCTGTCCATGTCCAAGGTTTCCTTCAAATCCGCTTCTGGCGTAATTGTATCACCATCCACTTCAAACTCATCAACCAAAAACTCGTTGGTCACCTTGATGATTTCAGACATTTCCATTGTTGTATGTATTTATGGTTTATCACAGACTACTGGTTATTTGTACAATGTATCATGTATCGTGTACAATGATTGCCCATAGATGAGGTCATTGTACATGATACTTTGTACTTGATACAAGAGCGTCCAGTTATCTGATTTTATCACTTGATTTTTTTCACAATCAGGGCGGCGTTTGTCCCTCCGAACCCAAAGGAATTCGACAGGAACACGTCAATGTTCTTGTCTACTGTCTTGGCTGCCAAATTCAGCTTTTGACTGTCCTCATCTGGGTTTTCCAAATTGATGTTTGGCGCCACAAAAGAGTGCTGCATCATCAACATGGAATAAACAATTTCACTGGCGCCAGCCATCCAGCATTCGTGTCCAGTCATGGATTTGGTGGAACTCACCAACGGATTGCTTTTGCCGAACACTTCGTAAATCGCCTTGGCCTCGTTCATATCCCCGATTGGAGTTGAGGTTGCATGGGCGTTCACATAATCCACCTCACCTGCATCAATACCTGCATCTTTCAGCGCCAATTCCATCGCCCTTGCAGGACCTTCCATGGTAGGCGTTGAGATGTGTGCACCATTTGAAGAGAAGCCATAACCAATCAACTCTCCGAGGATGGTAGCTCCACGCTCTACGGCAGACTCATAGGATTCAATGATTACTGTAGCAGAACCACCGCTTGGGATAAGTCCATCGCGGTCTTTATCAAAAGGACGTGATGCTTTCGCTGGATCATCCATCCGAATGGAAAAGGCGCTCAATGCATCAAAGTTGCCCATGGATTCCATATTGATCTCCTGAGCACCTCCGCAAATCACGCGTTCCTGAAGACCGTTTTTCACCAATAGGTATCCCATTCCAATGGCATGTGAACCACTGGCACAGGCACCACTAATGGTAAAATTGACGCCTTTCAACTTGAAAATGGTGGAAAGGTTCATGGTCACCGTGGAGTTCATCGTCTGAAAAACAGAACCAGAACCCAACAAAGTCGTGTCTTTTTTCTCACGCAAGGTGTCCGTAGCCTCGATAACTGACTTAGCCGATGAATCGTTGCCGAAAAGAATTCCAGTCTCGTGGGTATCCAAGTAGTCTTGGTCCATACCTGCCATTTTCAAGGCCTCCACGGTGGACAGGTAAGCGTATTCTCCCTGTTCTGGAAGACTTACCCTCATCCTTCGTGGCAACATTCCCTTGAGGTTTGGACGTTCCACCATTCCCGTCAAATAGGAACGGAAGCCCAAGGTTTTGCGATTCTCATCCACCACAATTCCAGACTTCCCATTATAAAGGGAATCCTTAACCTCCTCGATGTTTTTGCCCAAACAGGAATAGATGCCGAGCCCAGTGATGACAACACGTTTCATTTCAGGGTATTTTGACTTAAGAACAAACCAATGAAGTAATTAGAACTTCTACCAAATGGTTCGTTTCTATCAGGAATAGAGTCCTCCGTTGATATTGATGACTTCGCCTGTGATGTAAGAACTATGCGGAGAAGCCAAGAAACCGATCAGTTCCGCCACTTCTTCCGAGGTTCCAAAACGACCCGCAGGAATCAAGGATTTGTACTCCTTCTCGTTGATATCCTCCGTCATGTCTGTTTTGATGAATCCAGGCGCAACAGCGTTTACCGTCACTTTTCTTCGTCCTACTTCTTGAGCCAATGCCTTTGTAGCCCCAATAATGGCGGCTTTGGCTGCAGAGTAGTTTGTTTGCCCAGGCGTTCCCTTTAACCCAGAAAGCGACACCACGTTGATAATGCGACCAAACTTCTGAGTCAACATGCCTTTAAGCAGCAAGCGTGTGATATAGAAGAAACCGTTCAGGCTTGTGTCCAATACGGAATGCCATTCGTCCTCCTTCATCCACATCATCAATGTATCCTTTCGGATACCTGCATTGTTCACCAATACCTCGATGACCTTGTCCTCATTGCTTTCAACCCAATTGGTCAAGAACTTTTCGGACTCCGCTGGATTACCCACATCGAACTTCAACAACTCACACTCCACGCCATGAGCTTCAATCTCTTGTTTGGCTTGGTTTGCGGCTTCGTCATTCGAGTGGTAATTCAAAAGGATACCGTAACCCATGGAAGCCAACTTTAGGCAAGCTGCCTTTCCGATTCCTCGGGAACCTCCAGTTACAAAAGCATATTTCTTGTCTGCCATCGTCTTGTGTTGAAAGCAGATGGGTTTCACCCCATCATTATAGAACGTTCACAGGATTCTCTACCAAGTAATCCTTTAGTTTCTTCACGTCCTGATATTTTGTCTGATCCTCTACAAAAACAGGAACCAACTCCCTCAATTGATCATAGACCGCTTTGGTTTTTTCGGAAAGCTGATCTTGAACCTTAAGGAAATCAACAGCCTGTAAGAGCGTCATAAACTCAATGGCCATGACCTCGCTGGTGTTTTCCACCACTTTCTTGGCCATCAGAGCAGCATTGGTCCCCATGCTCACCACATCCTGATTGTCATTGTTATTCGGGATGCTGTGCACGTACATCGGATTGGACAGTGTTTGGTTCTCGGCAACTGTCGAGGTAGCCGTGAACTGAACACCCTGCATTCCGAAGTTGAATCCAAGGACACCAAGATTCACAAATGGCGGAAGCTTGTCATTGAGCCTCGCATTCATCATGAAGTTCAGCTGCCTTTCGGCCAGCATGGACATCTTGGTGACAGCGATTTTCATCTTATCCATTTCCAAGGCAACATAGTCGCCGTGGAAATTTCCGCCGTGGTAAACATTCTGGGTTTTGACGTCAATAACAGGGTTGTCATTGATAGAGTTAGCCTCATCAACAAGCACCTGTTCAGCAGACATCAAGGTGTCATATATCGGCCCAAGAATCTGGGGCACGCATCGAAGAGAATAGTATTCTTGAACTTTCTCTTTGAAAACCGTTTCGGCCAATTCGCCAGTATAAAGGTGTTCATCACGACGACGAACCATTTTACTGGAAGCAAACAGCTGGCGCATGGACTCGGCCACTTTGCGCTGTCCTTCATGCTTCTTGGCATGGTTCAGGACTTCGGAACAATGGTCGTCATAAGCCTCCATCAACTCGTTGAGCATGGACGAAGCCAACACTGACCAGTTCAAAAGGTTTTGGGCTTCCATCAAGGCAACAAATCCGACGCCTGTCATGGCCGCCGTACCGTTCATGATAGCCAAGCCTTCACGCAAGTGAATGTCCATCGGCTTCAAGCCGTTCTGGGCGTACCATTCTTTGGCATCCACCCACTGACCATTCACATGCAATTCACCCTCTCCAATCAAAGCCAAAGCCAAATGGGCCAGTTGGACCAAATCGCCGCTGGCACCTACACCTCCATGGCAGAAGATTTTTGGATAAGCTTTTCTGTTCAGGAGTTCGGCAAGTAGTTCAACAACCTGCTCGTTCACACCAGAACCACCCTGCATCAACGTGTTCAGGCGGGTCAACATCAAGGCACGGACACTCAAATCATCCAGTACTCCACCTGTTCCCGAACAGTGGCTGCGAATGAGGTTGTATTGCAGTTGTTTTTGCTGATCCTCCTCAATCTTATATTGGGCCATTGGACCAAATCCGGTATTAATACCGTAAATGACCTTGTCCTTGGCAAAATCCGTCAGAAACTGATGGCTTTCCTTAACCCTTTCTAATCCTTTCTCAGAAAGTCGGACTTCCCCCTCCCCAAAAACAACATTCCAAACATCTTGGAGGGAGAGCTGCTCATACCCTACTTCAACGGCCTGACCCTTTATATTTTTAGCCCACATAGCTGTATCACTTCTATTAATTCTCTTCGGATTCAGCCATTCGAATCACCTGAGCAAGGACGCCTAATTTATGGTGCTTCTTCACGTAAGGGTTACTCTTATCCCAAACATAACCAGCAAGCACAGAGCAAATCTGCTTCTTGGTATTCTCCATTTGATTGGAAGCAAAGATAATATCCTGTAAGGTTCCGTCGTACCATCCCTTCACATAGGAACGGAAGACATCCACGCCCTCCATGATGTACTGCTGGAACTCCACCTCCCAATCAACAGCCTCTCCTTTCAACGCCCGATCTACTAACTTGGCGGCCACCATGGCCGACTCGGTGGCGAAGGTCACTCCCGAAGAAAACACAGGATCAAGGAACTCGCTGCTGTTACCTGTCAGCACATAACCATCTCCGTAAAGCTGGCTTACCGCCGCAGAATACCCCTCAATCACCTTTGGTTCGAAAACCAAATCCAAACCCGATTCAAAGCGCTGCTTTAGGAAGGCATCTTTCTGAACCATTTTTTCAAAGTCAGCTTTGTCAGCCTTCCCGTCAAAATGTTCTGGATTGCCTACCAAACCCAAAGATGTAACACCATTTGAAAACGGAATTACCCATGCCCATAGTTCCCGTTCAATAACGCGAATGATAATGCGGTTTTTGTCCGCACCCTCGGGCCTGTTCTTGTCATTCACGTGTGCGAAAAAGGCCTTTCGCGCGGGAAAAGAAGAAGGTTTATGTAGATCCAGAAGTCGAGGTAACACCCGACCATAGCCACTACCATCAATAATAAACTGTGCTTCAATCTCCTCTTCGCTCCCATCCGCCTTTTTAACAGTGGTGAAAGAAGTGGTTCCTTCAAAACGCACAGCCGTTACCTCTGTCTCAAAACAGACATCGGCTCCTTTTGCGGCTACTTGACGAATCAGTGCATCATCAAAATCCGCACGCGGCACCTGCCACGTCCAAGACCAGCCTTCAGAAAACTTGTTGGAAAAATCGAAATCCGAGAACTCATCGCCTCGGCTGAACTTTGCACCGAACTTTTCTTGAAACCCCTCTTCTTTGATTCCCTCCAAAAGCCCCGCCTGCTCTAAGCCAACCATGCAACGCGGCAACAAGCTCTCGCCGATGACGAAACGAGGGAACTTTGTCTTCTCAACAACCTTTACGTTGTACCCTCTATCTGCCAAAAAAGCGGCCGCTACCGAGCCCGAAGGCCCTGCACCTATTACCAACACATCTGTTTTTGATTGCATAATAGGTCTTCAATAAATGCTCATGGGGACAAAGCAAAACAACCTTGGAACGAACAATTCGTAAATGCTTTAAAGGGCGCAAAGCTACAAAAAACGGCAGAGAATCACATCTATCTTTTTCACCCCATCGAAAGAGGCTGCTCTACTTTACATGCCCCTATTTTCAATCAATGCATATGATTTTTCCATTCAACAATCTTCTACACGGAATTTATCGAATATGACAATGAAACGATTTAGAGCGACTGGCCTCGCTTTATTATTTTTAGGAATGGCCTTTTTCTTACACGCCTGCCGGTGCCACAAAAAAAGTGCATCCAAAAACAAACTCGACCAATCTAAAACCATCCGTTATGATGCCATTATCGTCCCCGGATACCCTTTTGACGGCGAAGAATGGTCAATGCTCTTAAAGGACCGCATCCAATGGTCGGCCCACCTTTACAACAGCAAGATTGCCCAAAATATCATTTACTCAGGATCATCGGTGTACACCCCCTACGTGGAAAGCAAGATCATGGCTTTGTACGCTCAGGCCTTGGGCGTTCCCAAAGAGCATATCCTTACAGAAACGCAGGCCGAACACAGTTCCGAGAACCTTTACTATTCTTACCAACTCGCACAAGAAAATGGCTTCAAACGGATCGCCATCGCCACGGACCCTTTCCAGGCCAGGTTCCTCAAACGCTTTGTCAAGAAAATGAAGGGCGTTCAGATAGATTTCCTGCCCATCCAATATGACGTGATCCGCAACAAAGACCTGAATACACCGACCATCGATGCACAACAGGCCTTTGTCCAAGATTTTGAATCCCTGCCAGACAGGGAAAGTTTCTTTGAACGAATGAAGGGTACGATGGGGAAAAAAGTGGATTGGGATATACTCAAAGAGAGTTCAAGCCAATAAAGAAGGAGAGCTTTCGGGCTCTCCTTTTTCATTTCAATTGGTTAGAAGATTATTTACTGGCAAGGCCATTATCAAACTACTTTCCCAGCCATATATTTGGTAAATGCAAGTCATAACAACACAAGGGATTTTCAATACAAACATGCGGACTTTTTGGCTTTCACTTTTTACTGCAATCATCGCTGTTAGCTGCTCCACCTACCACCCCAAAGAGCTGTCTTTCTTTTCAAGCAATGCAAAAGAAACTCGACGGATTTCCCTCAAGAACAATGACTCCCTTGAAGTCACCTACTTGGGTTGTGGTGGGTTAAAAATCAGCTACCATCAAAGCGATATTCTCATCGACCCCTTTTTCAGCAATCAGGGACCATTCTACTCTTTACCCCTAAAAAAGATTTCAGTTGATACCCCTTCCGTTCTTTCAAATACAAAAACATGGAGTCCACCTAAATTCATTTTGACGACACACGCTCATTATGACCACATCATGGACATTCCAGTATTAGTGGACAGCGTTTTCCATCACCAGACAACGATTTTTGGAAACAAACAAACCATCTCCATCCTCAAGAACTTTCAAGTTCCTGACAGTCTCTGCAATTCAATAACAACGGACCAGCTTAATAAATGGGTTGAAATCAACGAGCAGCTAAGATTCATGCCGCTTGCTTATGGTCATGCGCCACACATGAGGATTTTTGGCCTTCCGTTGAACTTCATGGCTAAGCACAGAGATTCGCTTTCTACACCACCAAAACGGACAAAGGATTTCCCCGAAGGCGACTGTCTGGCCTATGTTTTAGAGTTTAGAAATGATGAGAAAAGTGTATTCAGAATCCTGTTAATGAATGGAAGTGCTTCTGAAAAATTGGACATAAACGCCATTCCCAAGGGCTCTATTGATTTGGCTGTTTTCTGCGTGGCCTCCCACAACTTCACAAAAACGAACGCTTACCCGACCAATTACATTCAGACCCTAAATCCTAAAAACATCCTTTTTGTCCACTGGGAGAATTTCTTTAAACCACATAGCCATCAGCCCCAAAAAGCGGTTCCGTTTACCAATTTCCGTTCTTTGAACAAAAAGCTAAAAATGTCTACCTACAACCCTGAAAACATCCTCATGATGAACCCCATGAGCACAGTTACTTACCACTTCTATAACACTGAAAATGAAGCAATTGCAACCACCCCTCAGCGTTGATCCACAAACATCACTGGCTTACGACTCATTTCAGGAAACTGCTCACGCAAAATCTGCTTAGAATCCTCCAATGAAAAGTTTGGAACCACACGCAATTTCGCCCTAAAGTGATCCTTAAACTCCTCCAACAACGCTTGGCTATTCTGATACTCCTCCCCAACTCCAATTCTCACCAGCACACTATCCAAACCTAAGTCATCCTTAGAAACCTGAACAATATAGTTTTCCACCAATTCGAGGGTATTGAGCAACTCGTAAATCTGAGAGGGATAAATGGAAGTGCCTTTATATTTTATCATTTGACCTTTTCTACCCAAAACAGGCCCAAGACGTGGTGTTTTCCTCCCACATGAACAGTCATCATAATAAACACGGCAGACATCCCCTGTCTTAAATCGCAAAAGTGGCATTCCTTCTACACCCAAAGTAGTCACAACCACTTCACCTGACTCACCCTCTGGCACAGGGACACCATTTTCATCCAACACCTCAAGGATGAGCAATTCAGGATGCAAATGCCCGCCATGCTGCTGCTCACACTCCGTAAAGGCAGCGCCCATTTCGGTTGAGGCATAAGTGGAATAAAGTTCAACTTCTGGCCATCGTTCCTTAATACGCTGACCCAAAGCATTCAAAGAAAAATCTTCATTACGAATCGGCTCACCAATACAGACAATTTTGTGAACCCCGATCTGCTGATAATCAATGCCTTTTTCTTCAGCGAACTCCAGTAGCTTACAAACAAAAGAAGGCACAGCAATAATTGCCGATGGCTTCATCCGTTGGATACTTTCCCATTGCAAAGCAGGTACGCCTGCACCAACACGTACAATTCCAGCACCCAATTTTCGAGCGCCCATGAAATAAGCCAAGCCAGCCATAAACCTGCGGTCCATGGTGGTGGTCAGCTGAATCATATCGTTCTCATCGATGCCAGTTGCCGCCAAGGAAATAGCCTCATTGTAAGCCAATCGCTCAAGATCCTGATCGGTGAGCGCAAAAGTTACGGGCGAGCCAAGCGTCCCAGAAGTGGTCACATAATCAATCAACTTACGAGGCTCTACACAAAGAAATTCCTGATTGAAAACCTGCAAATCCGCTTTGGTGGTAAACGGAAGTTTCACCAAATCATCAACACCCTTGATTCCCTCAATATCTACAGACTTCTCCTTGAATATTTTTTGGTAAAAAGGTGAACTGGAGGCCAAATAGCCCAGTAGTTTTTTCAACTCCTGATCCTGAAAAGCCTTGATTTCCGATGCCGATTGAAACTCTAACGTAGCTCGCATTTCCCCTACTCTGTCAATTCTGCCAAACTTTCTTGGATTGCCCTGCGCTCTCCCTCCGTTGCGATCGGGAGTTTCAAAGCTGCCTGTAGGCATTCCACCGCTTTTTCCTTTTGCCCCAACTCCTTATAACCATTTCCTGCCATCACATGGGCGTGGTAATAATTAGGGTTTAGCGCAACCAAACTATCCAAGGTAGCTCCTGTGACTGGCCCTTCTCCAAATCCCATATTCCACCAAGTCACCCTGTTTTTTATCTGACGGAAGGTCATAAAATCCTGATAGCCTTTCTCCTTCAAGAAGGAATCTTCAGAGATCGTTAGAGAATCCTCAAACACATTTCCTTTGGCAGGGTCAAACTTCTCCTCCGCAAATACCTTGTTCAAATCGTAACAAACGTAGCTACCCAACTGCCAAGGACTACTGGAAACCCAAACTTTCCGTTGCTCTGGCTTAAAGATGATGGAATGGTGCGCCAGCAACTGATTCAAAGCCAACTCATTCCCCATTCCTACTTCTTGATCATCTACCCCTAAACGGTTTCGAAGAATTTCTGCTGCAGTATTTTGATCCAAAGGGCCTTTCTCGTCCAAAAGCTCTATCACTCGCTGATAGCGATAGCCAGAACTGCTCTCCTGTTGGTTGATGACATTAATAGAATCCTTGGAATAAAGCTCGCTTTGGAAATGGTTCGAACAAACCACCCTACTCTCATCAGGATATTTCACCCCCATTTTTGTCGGTGATTTCTCAATGATTACCGTTTTCCCGTCCTTTGCTGAACTCACCATGATGGCCTCAGCGACAAACACGTGAGACTTTTCTGCGATAGCAATCGCCTCCTCAATGTTGGATGCGTATTGAAGAATCTCACGTGACAATACAGAAATCGGAGTCGCTGATTTTGTAGGGATATCCGACTTGCCTGCGTTGATGGTCACTGTCAAACCTTCCATGTTCATCCCAGAGACCACACCCGTCATGCCGCCCCAAGTCACCATCATCATCTGATGCCCCTCGGTTGGATCCACAAAGGCAATAATCTTGTCCTCGGCAAAATCATCTCCCACAAAAAAATCGAAGTTCCTACCAACAATCAACGACGAGTCTTGAGAGGCCTCATCCCAAACCGAGAAAGAGGTACAACCCACCACCATGTTCTTATCCTGAAGCGCATGACCAATATCATGGGCGGCATGGTAGTTTAAAATCCGTTGGTAATTGGAACCAATAAATTGGTATTCGGGAGACGCGTAACGAGACACCCCGTAAATCTCCATTTTGTACTCATCCTTAATATTCTTGTCCAAGTCGCGATTAAACCACGCGATGAAATACTTCAGGAATTTCAGATAGGACTCATTTGGGACAATCTTTTTAATCTGCCCGATAAAATGCACTTCCTGCTTCTCGACAAGTTCTTGCGCAAGTTTGCCGTGCATGACACCCCGCTCAAAGGCATCGCCTTCGATGTACATTTCCCATAAGCCAAACTGGTTTTTCTTTATCCAGTTATCACCACACTTATAAAAGTCCTCCCCCAATTTTTCTCGGGGTAAGTCCATGGTAGTAAGACTTTTCGGCTGTGGTTCATCAATACTCACCCGAAAGACAAAATATACGGCAAAGGTCAGTATGAAAATCAGAACCCCAGATGACAGATAAAGTAGCTTCTTTTTCATTTTTCCAAAATGAAGGATTAGCAAAAGAGAAACAATAAACTGAACAAGTCGGCTTGCTCTTTTGCCCACTATTCTTACCAGTTTAATTTGTGATAGCTATGGCTAGCCCTGCATCAACCTGATAAGAATAGTGAACAAAATAACTATGCCTTGGTTATTCACTTTATTATTTCTCTTTTGCTCAGAACCTCAAAGAATACATTCTGGTTCTACCAAAGGATAAGAATTAAAAAAGCCCCGCCAGAAACAAAGCGTTCAAGCGGGGACTATATTATCAGGTCGAAGTTTTAAGAATTGGGATACAAGAGCTCAAAAAACACTCTTTTCAACCATTATAATTCTTAATGCTCACCAATAGGAATCGTCAATTACTCCACACCAATCAAAGCTGCACCGTAAACCCCTGCAGAGTCACCGTACTCATTCTTTACGATTGGAGTGTACAAGTCGTGGTTGAAGCAGTACTTCGCAACGTACTCCTTACCCTCATTGTAAAGCTCATCAACATTAGACAAACCACCACCGAGAACAATTACGTCTGGATCGAGGAACTTAATCAAGTTACCCATGGAGATGCCGTAGTGCTCAAAGAAGTAATCCATAAACTCCTTAGCTGTAGCATCACCATCGCGGTAGGCCTTCACGATTTCAGCGAAGTCTTTCTTTTCACCGAATTTCTCAGTGAAACGCTCCTGAGCACCAGTTCCAGAGATGTATGCCTCAACAACACCTTTTGGACCGTTTCTCCAAGCAGGACCGTTGTCGTAGTTAATGGTGGAGTGACCCCACTCACCAGCATTCTCCTGAAGACCGCGAATTACTTTTCCATTGACAACCAATCCACCGCCACAGCCAGTGCCCATGATGACACCGAATACGAGCTCCTTGCCCTTACCAGCACCAATCACAGCCTCTGCCAAAGCAAAACAGTTGGCGTCGTTCTCAATCTCAATATTATGCTTCAAGCGCTCCTTCAAGTCGTCGGCGAATGGCTTGCCATTCATGCACTCGATGTTCGAGTTCTTCAACAAGTTGGTTTCCTTGGAGATGGATCCTGGGGTACCCAAACCCAACGTGTGAGGAGCATTGTCGATAGCACCGCAAAGCTCGCCGTACAAACGCTCAATAACACCCAAGACATTCTCATAACCGCCTTCCTTGCCGTTAGGGTAACGCTTACGGAAAAGCTCCTTGTTATTCTCATCGGTTACGATGCCTTCCACCTTAGTTCCGCCAAGATCGATACCTATCTTGTACATAATATTATTGTCAGTTGTCTATGAATGTGCTGCAAATTATGCCATGCCGAACAAAAAATTGCTCGCGCATCCTTCAAAAATAAGACATTTTTGGCGACTTTTCCATCAAGGCCAAGGATAAAGACTCGCTTTATTCGGCCAACAAATAGAACTTTCTGGAATGCAGGGAGGTTTTGCCAGCATGAAAGCGCCCTCAAAAACTTACGCCCTGTGGTGCGCTGTAACCACATTGGGTTCTTTTCTATTTCTATATCCCTTTTTCCGGCTCTTCATCAGCCGGAAAAAATGGCATCCTCGTGCCCATGAGGTAAACCGCGTTTGGGGTAGAATGTCCTTTGGACTTGGCTTACTTCGCAGGGAGTTCAATTACCATAAGGACTTAGACATCCAACAGCCTGCAATCTACTGCGCCAACCACACTTCATTTCTGGATATCCCTTTGCTTTTCCTCAGTGTCCCAGGCTTTTTCTCCATCGTGGGAAAGAGTTCCCTGAGCACAGTGCCCCTATTCGGCAGAATGTTCCGCACCCTCTACATCCCTGTTAATCGGGCCAGCAGAACCAGCGCCCATGATGCCTACACAAAATCCTTACAGGCAGTCGATCAAGGGAGGAGCGTTGTGTTTTTTCCTGAAGGGAAAATCCCAAACAAAGGCTGGCCGAACATGGTGCCTTTCAAAAATGGGCCATTTAAGCTGGCAATTGAGCGACAAATCCCCATCGTCCCTGTAACAATTCCCAACAATTGGATAATTTTGCCCGATGATGGACGGCAGGGCATGCGAAGGCATAAGGCACAAGCCTTTTTCCATGCGCCTATTTCCACCGAGGGCATGACCCTCAATGATGTGGAAAAACTAAAGGCTCAAACCTTTGCCGTCATCAACGAACAATTGACTGCCATTCACTCGAAGGAATTATGAATATTGATAAGGAAACCGTTCAGCACGTAGCCACCTTGGCTCGCTTGGAGCTTAATGAAAAGGAGGAAACACAAATGGCTCAGGAAATGAGCAAGATTTTGTCGTGGATGGACAAACTCAATAAGCTCGACACCAAGGGCGTTGAGCCACTCATCCACATGTCGGCAGAGTTGAATGTGCTTCGCCAAGATGAACAAGGCAACATTCTCGAACACGACAGAGCGGTGAAAAACGGACCTAAGACGGACAGCAACTACTTCCGAGTACCAAAGGTAATCGAATAGTTTTCCTGCACTCAATGACTGAGGACGCCCCAAATCTTTTGGTGCGTCCTTCTTTTATTACCCCAAGGAATCAGACCACGGTCAAAAACTTTTAGTAACCAAATTGGCCGTACCGCATTTCCCTATTGTTTACCGACGAATACCTGCCATTATTTTGCCCTATGGACAAGCTCAACTTTTGGAAAAACTGGCCAAAGACGGAACGCATGATTTACAGCCTCTGCTTAGGAGTGCTGGGCTTTTGCCTGTTGCTTTTCCTCGTCAACTACCATGTTGGTTTGGAGGCTGTGATTGATTGGAACGTGTCTGAGGAAATCGAAAATGTGAGCATTCCTCTGGACCATTTCTCAAAATATGGGCATGAGTTTGACCTAAAAGCAGAGAACTACCTGCTTGTCCAGCGCTTCCAAGCCAGCCAAATCGCCATCAATACTGATGCGGCAAAAATCTACCTGTTCTTCATGGCCTTTGCGGCAACAATTGGCATCACTGCCGTGTCCATGATTCGGAAGACGCTTTGGTATTCGGTGGGCGCCACATTCTTCATTGGATGGCTGGCTTTCATCAAGCTGGATATCATTGGTTTTGGGGGAGTGAACAATGACGTGCTATTGGGAATTTGCTTGGTCAGCTACATCGGCACCAGTTATGTTTTTCACGCCTTTGCCACCAAAGCAGGTTTACTTACACGCCTTTTGACGTTCACAGGCATCACCATTGCCTTGGGGGTGTTGATGATGAGCTTCTCTGAAACCAAGAACACCTTCATCTATCTTTCCAATTTCGGATTGGGAGTACCATCCATCATCGGATTTCTTTTCATCCTTTATGTTTCCTATGAAATCATCCGATTCTTCTTGGCAATCATCACCCTGAGTCCGAGTCAGGATCCAAAAAACAACTTCCTGAATTTCTCCATCATCAGCTGGCTTTACTTGGGCTATTTGTTGGTGGTCTATTTGGGAAAAACGGGCTTGATTGACTGGGAACCGAGCTACTACAACCCTTTTTACATTTTATTGATTTCCACCATTGTTGGCATTTGGGGACATAAAAAACACCATGAGGTCCACTTCACCTCCATCCCGCACGGACCTGTCGGCGCCCTACTCTATATCGCAGCGGCTTTGGTGACCATGGCCACCTTGTCTTATGGATTTGCCACGGCTAATGACCCCTTGGCAGTAGTTGCTGGCGATGTCATCCTTTATTCACATTTGATTGGAGGTACTGTTTTCTACTTCTATGTGTTAGTGAACTATCGCTCACCGATGAATGTCAATGCGCCAGTGCATAAGACCCTTTACAAGCATGAGATGCTGGTCACCTTTGGTTTTATTCCTTTGGCCATGCTCAGTGGCTTCTTCTCACTGGTTCTTTACAAAAACAAGCGCCCTTATTACAATTGGCGAGCAGCTTATTACAACGCCAAGGCTGACGTCTATGTCACCGAAGGAAGCGAGACCGACTTGATTTTGGCCAAGTCCTACTACGAAATGGGCGACCGTTTCTCTCCAAAGAACAACAAGTCGAATTACACCTTGGCTTCCATCGCCTTTGAAAAAGGTGCCTACAGACTATCTGCCGAGCACATGAAAAGGGCCATGGAAAATACGCCTACGGTGTATGCCTACGCGAACTTGGCAGAGGCCTATCGCCGTACGGGAGAGATTTTCAAGGAAGCTGGCATTTTGAATGAGGCTGTAAAAGCCTTCCCAGAAGAAGGCCGTCTTTATCACAACTTGGGCTACCGATTCCAGCACATGAACATCGTGGATTCTTCCTTTATCTACTATGGTCGTGCTTCGGAATACCTCAACAAAGACCTACAAGGTTTGGCCTACGCCAACCTCTTGGCACTCTTGGCTCAGAACAACATTGTGGAGGGAATGGATTCCCTATTGGCAATGCCCGAAATGGCCAACAACATCTATTTCCAAAACAACCGTTTAGCCGTTGAGAATCTCCTTCATCGCCATCCTCAACGGACTTTGGATGAAGCCTTCACCACAGACTCTCTTTTGACCAATGAAATGGTCACCTACTTGGTCAACTATTCCTACACCAGACTCGGAAAAAATGACCAAGAACTAAAAGGCGTGATCAGCAAGTTCCTTTCGGTGGCGGAAAATCAGCCTTTCCATGAGTATCTCCGCTTTGCCTTGGCCAGCCTTGAATTCTATGATGGCAACCCAGAAAAGGCTGTGGGCTTGATGAACGAAACCATTGCCTACACCCAAGAAAGCCTGACGCCCTACTACGAAAACTTTACGGGGACCATGCTCTACAAGGTGGACGCCATCCACAAAGCCATGGAATATTTGGCGGGTGCCACCCAGCGTCAGCGCTACCAGATCATAAACACGGCACCTTCGCATTACGCCTTGGCAGTCGCTGAAACGCAGCCTGACACCGTGGCTATTCGCGTTTACTCGGAAGTTGTCAGTTTGGACAGCACGTACAGCGAAGAAGCCTCCCTTTTCATCAAAGCGCTTCAGACCAAGAATTTGGATTCCGTTATCGCTTGGAAAAATGACGACGAAAAAACGCGTTGGCTTGGATTGAACAACGGTGCTTTGGAAGGAAACAAAGCGCTTAAGGTGCTCGAAAGCTATCAGGATAACAATGAAAAAGGAATCGCCATTGGCCATCTCTTGGAGCGTCTTATCGCCCAAAACCAAAAAGCCCAAGTTGATTCCATTTGGAATATGATTCCAACAAGCGATGTAAAGCCAGAAACTGTCAAGGAGCTGAACTTCCAATACCTCGGCCTACTGGCTTTGCGCTATGACTTCAGGGAGTTGCTGGACCGCTTGAACAGCCAAGAGCACCAGATCCCAAACCAGCGTGAGCTTTACGTGCCGTACTATCGCGCCATTTCTTTAGAAGCTTTGGGTGATACTGCCCAAGCAAAAACGCAATACGAAGAAGCCTTACGCTTGCAGCCATATCACCCTGTGGTGGGTATCCGAGCCTCTAACTTCTATGGTCAATGGTTGAAGGATTATGACAAGGCCTATGACATTGCCCTTCAGTCGCTCAACAAAAACCCATTCTCCACGGAGTTGAAAAAGACTTATGCTTTGGCGGCGTTGAAAAACAACTTGTTCCCATTTGCCCAAGGTGCGTTTGAGGATTTACAAGAGGAATTGCCAGAAAAAGAGTTTGGGGAATTTGAGGTGCAATACCGTAAGGTGGAAGAGGAAATCTTAAGTGAAGAGTTCTGATTAAAATGCCCAACTCTAATCCTGATAGCCATTCAATCGACTACCCACTTTTGGACAACCAATTCGTCCAACTGTGGGCCGAGGATGATATCCTCTATTGCATTTACAAACCGATAAACATCACACTGGAGGTTGCGAAGACATTGGGTTCCATCAGGGACCAATACATGCAGGAGCAAGGTTTACAACATGTCCTTCTACTGGCTGACATTACCAATCTCAAAGGTTTTTCAAAAGACGCCAGAGATTTCATGTCCTCCCCTAAGGAAACCAAAAAGATTCGGGCAGGGGCTCTTTATACCAAATCATGGATTGGATATGTTATCGGCTCCTTTTTCCTCAAATTCTTTCAGGAAAAAGACTCTCCGAAACGACTGTTTCAGAATTGGAATAAAAGTAAAGATTGGCTCGAAAAACAACGAGAAGCAATTAGATAGGAAAAATGACCCACTTTTTAGAGCACAGACTCCTTTCAGATGAAGTCCATATTTCAGAGAACGAATTTGTTTCACTCAGCCATGTGGGCGACATCATCATCGGGAAATACAAAGCCAATTGTATAATTGACCTGAAGGCCGCCAAAATCATTGAAAAACAGCGGGATGCGGCTATCAGAAAAATGGGAGTGAAAAAGGTGTACGTGATTGCAGATGTTTCGGAAATGAAATCCATTTCACCCGAGGCTCGCAAATACTTTTCTTCACCTGAACAGAACAAGCAGTTTATCGCCACTGCCTACGTCATCAAAACCCTAACGGCTTACGTGCTCAGCCAATTTTACATCAAGCTGACCCCAAACAAGCCCATGCCAGAAAAAGCATTCAGAAAGATGGATGAAGCCCTGAACTGGGTCCAAAACCTCCGAGTAAATTCATAAAAAAAGCGACCAATTTGGTCGCTTTTACTTTTTGATCCTTTCCTCTCCTATTTTGCTATAAACAGGAAGTCACTTCCAGGGTCATTTTCGGTGGAGATTTCACCATGAATCGGCTCTGGATCTACTTTTTCAACGTAGGCAAGCAACTCATTTATTGTCAAAATCCTGTCTTTTCCACCATTACTGCGCAACGCTTCCAAGAATCGGCGACAGAATGGAGAGTGATGCCCCGGCCTACCATCAGGAACATATACCAAGCCTCCTGAAGTAAGGAAACGACGCGTTTTGTATTTCAGCTTTCTAACGATAAACTCATTGCGGTCAACCGTTGGATCATCAACAGCCTCACTCCCACCTCGATTCTTGGCGACAGCCTCACTGAAAGAGCCTCCAAAGCAAGCGTCCATCACCAAGTAGATATGCTTACAAGGAATGCTTTCAATGATTGTTCTCAAACGGGAATAATCTAAGTAAGACTCCTTAACCAAATCATTAGGCTTGGAATCACTGCAAACTAAATATCCCTCCTGAAATACCTTGTCGTACTCACCATGGCCCGCAATGAAGATGAAAAGCTGGTCTTGGTCAGCATACTGCCTTTGGCCCAACTCCCGTAGCGCAAGAAGAATATCCACCTTCTTTGGGTTCATCATTTCCGTCACATCAAAATCGTAGCGATCACGCAACTCACCTGCTACCGTTTTAGCATCGTTCACAGGGTTGGAAAGATTCGGCATGGCTTGGTACTCATCGGTACCAATCACCAACGCATAGTCCTTTCCGTGACGCTTGTTCTCAGACGCATCGACATCATTCTTATCAAATGGTCTAAAGACAATGAAATTGTATTCGCTCACCTGCTTCTCGTAGTCAATAGCTTTGATAGACATCTCATTCTCCAAGAAACCGACACGCACACGCTGAGAGAAGTTGCCCTCTGCATCTACCGAAGTTTCCTTGCCAGCCACAAGCAACATGAAAAGCCCAGCCTCAGCCCTAACATTACCACGGACCTCTAAATAGTCACCTGACACAGAATGAATGTGGGTCTCACCTTGAGCTACTGCTGGTTGCACCAACTTGATCACAGGAGCATTTCCCGCCAAACCAGCCGTTTTGTACTTGGCCTTAACATTCAACGGATTGTCCTCACGGATTTCCAAACTGGAAACATCAAACACCCTAATCTTGGTTTTGAGGTCGGCTATCGCCAAATACTTTCCGTCATAGCTGAATGACAGGGAAGCTGGCTTATAAAAATTCATTAACGTCTGCACCACCTTGGCATTGCGAAGCTCATGGATCAACACCCTTCCGTCCAAGCCGATGCTACCCATATAGCGGCCATCAGGAGAAAACTCTAGTGCGTACACATCCTTCTTATGACCTTCCAAGGTCAACATGCTTCCACCCTCTTCCAAGTCATAAATCTTCACCTTACGGTCTTGACCGCCAATGGCCAAAAACTTATCGTTCGGGCTAAAAGCGATGGAATAAATCCATTTGGAACGCGGATCATACTTCCGATCCAAAGCCATCTTCTCGATATCATACACCCTTACCACACCGGCTTGGTCAGAAACCGCCAACAAATCTTTGCTATGGGCAAAAGCTACAGAAGTAATGCCTTTATCAAAGTCTTCAAAGACTTTCACTGAAGTGCCCTTCTGGACATCCCACAACACCAACTTCTTGTCATCATGGCCAGAGGCCAAGTACTTTCCGTCTTGGCTAAAAGACAGCGAGGTTACCACACCAAACTTTCCTTCAAGACGGTGACGCACCACACCTTTGTTCACATCCCAAAGGCTAATGTGCTTGCCCTTACCTCCAGAAGCCAAATATTCTCCATCGGGGCTAAACACCATATTGACTACTACAGCGCGCTTGTCCTCCGCTTCAAAGAAGTTGTCTAACTGCTTGTTCGCCACATTCCAAAAGAAGTGCTTGCCATCACGGCTACCAACTGCCAAGCGACCATCTGGAGCAAACCGTACTGCCGTAGCCTCACTCTTCTCATTGTCCAATTCAAAGGAAGGGAGCTGTGCCCAAGCAGTAAACTGAAACAAAGAGCCTAATACGATTAATAAAATTTGGGATTTCATGTTAATCATTCCTCTCTCAAAACCAATAGCATAAAACATGGTTTCAATTTTTTGATTCTCACAAAATTACAAAACATCAAGACCAATTCATTGATTATTGAATTAGGGTATGGAGCATACCCTCTGTTTTAAACAAGTCTCTTCAAAAACGAAAAATGCATTTATCACAGACATTCTTGCACAATTACGGTCAAAACACAGTAGCCACTGAAATGATAATGACAAATCTCCATAGATATCATCGCAAAAAGTGAGTTTTCTCACCTTTTGTTACTTTTTTTGCATTGATTCTTTGCACACATCTCCATGAGAATCAGACATCAAGCAGACTTCACTAACCCAATACTTGTTTAAACAGAGTACTATGAAGCGATTAACTACCCTTTTCGCACTTTTAGTGGCCTTTAGCGCAAACGCCACTGTTTTCAGCGTAGACAACTCCAATCCTACCAGCCAAAGCTTGGCAGACGCAATTAGCTCAGCATCTTCTGGGGACAGCATCTATATACATGGCTCCGCAACAGTTTACGACAGTATTGTTGTCGATCGTCAGGTCGCAATTTTTGGACAATCCCATTCCGAAGACCCAACTTCTAATGGTGAAGGGTTTACTCCGATTACGTCGATTTCCAAAATCATATTTTCAGGTGCCAATGCCTCTAAATCCTACATAAGTGGACTGAGAGCGGATAAAATTTCTTGCACTGGTAAAGAAGCAATTGATAACATCACCATCGAACGTTGCATGATTTCCACCGGTATTTATCCAATGGGAAATAATTGGCTTATTGTTAATAGTATTATAAAATCGATTGACGGAACCGGATTTATTACACTATTCAAGGAGGATCCAAATTATGCTTATGAGATTAGGATTCTTAACAACTTCATTTACAATGCAAGCAACTTGGGACTAGAAGACGAAATCAATTCTCGTGCTTACTTCCACAATAACATTTTCTTTGGTGCGGGTGAAAAAGCCTCCAACCTCCAAATGTGTGAATTTTACTATAATATTTTCCACTCTTCTGGTTCCTTTGACCCAAACTCCTTCAACTGCTTTTTTGACATTAACCTGACCACTAATTCCAGTGTAATCAGCTTACCTGCTGGCGAGAATCCACGTGAAGGAGAAACAAACTATGAGTACAGCACTCCCTTCATTGGCTCCCCTAGCCCTGATATGACTTTTGATCAATTCATAGAGAATTATAGCCTGTTTGCCCTAAATCATAGTGATTCAAAAAATGTTGCCAGCACCACTTATAGCTCTTATGGAAGCTATATTGGTGTACAAGGCGATCACTCTAAGTACTTCATGGGAAAAAGCTATGTATTCCCAACCGACTTCGTATATCCTAAACTTCCTCGAATCAACAACTTCTACATAGAAAACGATGTAATCACACCAGGAGAATCCCTGAAAATCCAGTTTGAAGGAGTCTATTATATGGGGGAGAATTCAGTTGATAAATCCCAGATGGGACGATAAGCTGAAAAGGAGAATTCATTAAAAATCTTTGATGATGAAAAAACAGATTAGCATTCTTCTTTGTTTGTGCCTAACAGCTATCTCCTCGTTTGCTCAACAAGAGCGAGTTGCCAACGGACAGGACTCCTATATCGAGGGAGAATACTTTTTCGATGAAGACCCTGGAATGGGTCAAGGAGAGCAATTCTACTTCGACTCATACTACATGGAGAACTTGGGAATTCAAATTCCTGACTCCTTAGAAAAAGGCTCTCATACACTTTACATGAGGTCTGTGCAATGGGGTGTTGATACGGCAACTGGCGAATACAAACCCACCTATTCCTTTGTTAAAAAAGCTGAATTTACCATCCGTGGATATGACTTTATCGCAGGGGAATACTTCTTTGACAAAGATCCAGGATACGGAAAGGGAATCGCTCTCAACGCATCCCTTTTTCCTGCTGAATCTCTCAATAGCGAATTCGAAATTCAACCTGACGCTTCCCTTGGTAGTGGAGAGCACACTGTTTACATCCGCCTGTTAAATGAACGTGGCGTTTGGACCCTTCATGCCAAGCACACCTTCAAAATTTGTGGTGATGTAACAACTGCACCAAAAGTACAAGGTGCATTTCTTTGTCAAGAAGGTGGAATAGGTACTTTAAAGGTACTTGAAGCTGACACTTTAGCAACCTATGAATGGTTTGAGGAGCCTTACGGTGGAACTCCAATTCATACCGGAACAGAGTTCACTACCCCATTCTTGTCGAGTACAAAGAAATACTATGTTTCTAAGGGCAACAGTGCCCAAGTTTGCGGAAGTAGTAGTCGTATTCTTGTAAAGGCTGAAGTTGTGGAAGACCTTCAAGCGCCAACCGACAGCAACTTTGCACGTTGTGGAGCAGGTAAATTAACCCTCCTTCCTGAAGGTGCTCCTTTGGGGGGTAGCTACAATTGGTACTTGAGTGACACTGCTTCAACCCCAGCGTTCGAAAACCAAGGTTTTATTGTAACAGACAGCCTGTTTGCTGACAGTACCTTCTACGTCACAAGCATTTTGAATGAAGGCCAATGTGAGAGTGATCTTAGAGCAATGATTACTGCCCAAATCAACTACGATTGTGACCCTCAAATCCTCGTAGTTGATCCTGTTGGCACTCAAATCATTGGTGTAGATGATGAGGTAAAACTTATTGGCAAGACTAATACTGGCAACGAGCCCATCTATGAGATTGTAACTGGACCTGCTGAGATTGACGGCAATGTAATCACGCCAACCGATACAGGAACAGTCACAGTGATTGCCTACCATCCAGGCGATGACAAAGTTGGACCATCGAACATTGTAGAATTTAACTTCAAGGTAGTAGCTAACAACGCCTTCATCGTAGCCAAAGCCAGCCACAACCCTGTATGTGTCGGCGACCGTGTTTCTTTGGTGCCAACTAACCTTTCTGGCATTGTTTCTTACGAGTGGACAGGTCCTAACAACTTCTACTCTAATGAGGAGTTGCCAGCCATCATTGGTGCGGATTCAGACAATGCTGGTTATTACAAGGTAACGGTTAAGACAAGCACTGGTCAAGTTCAATCTGACTCCCTGGAACTTGTAGTAAACAGCAGCCCAGACAAGGTGAAGATCTCTGGATTGGAGATTGAAAAGTGTAAGGACAAGTCCTATGAGTTAGTTGCCGAAGGTGACAGCTCCATCCTTGCCTACCAGTGGTACATCGACTTGGAGGAATTGATTGGTGCGACAAGCAATGAGCTTACGCCAATGGTAACTGGTGTTTATTCCGTTGAGGCATACGACACAAATGGCTGTACTGTAATGTCTGCCCCGTTGTACCTTGACCTCAACCCAGAGAACGTACCAACTATCACTCACATCGACAGTTTGAGCCGTTTGCAGTCCTCTGCGGGCGCTACTTACCAGTGGTATGTCAACAAGTTGATCATCGTTGGCGGAAACCAGCAAGAACTTCCATTGGTGGTCAACGGTTCCTACCAAGTTGAAGTGACTACTGCCGAAGGTTGCACCTATTTCAGCCAGCCATTTGTAGTGGCTGATGACAACTTGCCGACCCTTCAAAAATCGGCTTCTGAAATCGACTTGGAATTCCTCAACAACTTCAGCTTGATGAGCCTTTCTCCAAACCCTGCCAACAAGCAGGTTAGAGTAAGCCTCAATGCAACCGTCTCCCAAGACTTCATGGATTTGGAGGTGTACGACTTGTTGGGCAATACGCTCCTCAACACCCAGATTGGCGACGAGCAACTTGACTTGGACATTTCAGATTTGTCCACCGGAGTTTATTTCGTTGTATTGCGCAATGGCTCAAAAGTGTATCGCCAAAAGTTGATTGTTGAATAAAATTGTATCGAGTATCAAGTACAAAGTACCAAGACTCCATACAGTCTTTATACTTTGTACTTGATACATGATACTTCCGATATCATGAAGAAATTATTTCCATTGTTCGCCCTTCTGGCCGTGTTGTTCTCCTGCAAGAACTCCACGGAAATTGAATGGCCAACCACCTCTATCCAAGTAAAGGTGGTAAATGACACCGGGGCTTTGATCAAAGGCGCCACAGTAAAAATCTACGACGACAAGGAGCTTTACGAAAACGACAAGGCCCAAGGTAGCGGTGCCAATGCTTGGGCATCTGGTTTTACGACCGACACTGGAGTTGTTGTATTTGACGGCCTTAATGCCGAAAAGGACCACTACTTCTTGGTGACTGCCCGTGACCGCCAGCGCTTCTTGGACTTGAACAACTACGATTCTACCTTCTTATTGTCAGCTGCAAACTTTGAACAGGGTAGCCAAATCAAGGCGCAAATTCACTTGCAACAAGCAAAAAGCTCTTTCTCTTTCTACTCGTTGACCCTTCCTGAGGACCAAATGCCAGTAAAAGTCTTTATCGGTGAAGATTCCATCGGTAGCCTAAAGGCCATTACATCGGTTACTCCGACAGGTCCAGAGTATGGTTCGGATTCAGTACTCTCCTTCCGCCTCAGCCAAGGAAACCAAAAATGGTACGCTAAGTCAAATGCCGGTTGTTTCTGGACAGGCGAGTTGGAAGTTGACGGCACCGAAGGTCACAAAGCCATTGAGTTGAAAGATTGTGAGGCTGGTGTCATCACCTTCTGGACAAAACCAGTGAATCAGGACGTCCTTCCTGTCACCATCACTCTGAACCGAGTGGATGAAGTGAAACAGTTGGAAGTTGCTCACGATGACGCTCCAAGCACTTGCCTACCTGATGGATACTTGAACATCAGCCGTGAACCAGGCGAGTACACCTACTACGCCAAGTCCGACAACAGCTCATGCCAGTGGACAGGCAAGTTCACCTTGGACCCGAACGGTTGCGTGAAGATTGAATTGGACGAGTGCCAGCAATAAGACTTATTGATAAGACCTTAGACCGCTCGGCTGATTACAGCGGAGAAAAGTCATGAAAAAATATATCCTTCTCATTGCCCTTGCCCTCGGCACCTTTGCCGCCCAAGCGCAATTCGAAAATAAACTGACGGGCTACGCCTATTTTGGCCTGCCTTTCTACGGAAAAGCTCCTGCAACGGAGTCACCATCCACGCAGATGCTTACAGGCTACAAGCCTGTCCCTTACTTGGGTGTCGGCGCCTTGTATTCCTTCAATACCAAGTTTTCTGCGGGTGTCAACCTACGAGGCATGACCACCTACAAGAACTTTGGGGACAATGGCCGATTCCAAATGAGTGACTTCGGGATGAACCTTGTTTTGAAATACAATATCATCCATAACGATAAGCCGATTTCGCCATTTATCCAGTTGGAAGCTGGCGGAGGCATTACACGTTTGGTACAGGACAGTGCAACGGTCAACGTATCCAGCCCTGCTGACCTCGACCCTGAACATATTGCCTACGAAGGTGAGCAACAGCTTAAACTCCCTCGCATCACCAACAACTATTTCACCCAAAGCGTGATGATTGGTGCAGGTGTTGATTTCGTCATCAAGCAGAAATACGGCGTATTCGTTTCGGCCAACTACCTGCTCAACAACGCTGACCGCAACAGCCAGTTGCAGGAAGATTTCCCTGAGAACGAAAGCAAACTCAACTTCCTGATGATTCAGGCAGGCATCAAATTCAGCTTCTTGAAATCGAAGAGCTTGATTTAAGCCTTGATTAACTTAACTATTGAAACCCCTCCTTGGAGATACACATTCCAAGGAGGGGTTTTTTCATATACGGCACTGGACCGTGATTTTACCGGATTTTAAGATGGTCAGGATACACGCATCCTGTCTATCTACTATTCAAACCCAACCACAGAACCACATCCTGTCCATCTAATAATCAAGCAATATCACGGTCCAAAAAGAGTATTAAATGAAAACAACACTGACATCCTACCCATCCAATAATCCAAAAAAATCAAGGTCCGCCCCCCACCCTAACCGCCCTTTTCCAAACACCCATCCACAAATCAGACACGTTCATAGAGTTCTTGGCCGCTAAGACACCCCACCGCCCGTTAAAGTCCCAAACCAAAAGAAAGGTTTATGAAAAAGGTGATTAAGACACTAATACCTGCCTTTATCGGGCTGTTCATATGGTCCTGTTCGGGCAGTGAGAAAACCCAAGCCACTGACAGTAACAGGGCAATGGACACCACAGAAGCAGTCATGGAAGAAGAGGAAATGGATATGGAGGAGGCGGATACCATGATGGTGGATGGCGATAGCACGGAACTCGATTCCATGAGCTTTGAGTACGGCGTTTGGAAAGTAGTTGCCATCGGTGATGTGGAAATCCCCGAACAGGGAAACAACTCCACCTTGAAATTCCAGCAAGGCAAGGTCAGCGGTAAAGGTCTTTGTAATGTGGTACAAGGGGATTACGTCCAAACTGAGGATTCCTTGATCTTTATGGAGCCCATGATTACAACAAAAATGGCATGTCCGGGAGAGTTCGGTACCATGGACGACCAATTCCAAGAGGCGCTCTTAAAAGTGCAGTACTACAAAATGGAAGACGGAAAGCTGCACCTCTTCTATGAAGAAGACAAAGCTATTATCCTGGAACGCTATTGATTTTTCATATGGAGTACTGAATAAGGAGTACGGAGCTTCCAACAATGTAGGGGGCTCCGTACTTTTTGTTCCTTTAGTCCCACACCTTCGGCAGATCATCACTTTAAAAATGCCATTGGCAACTTGATCCCCTATCCCTAAAAAAAGGCCAGCACGAATAGAAACTGATTTTTGAGTGGATAACACCAAGCATTAAGGTAAAGAATACTGCATCTTGCCACTTGCGAGCATAGGACAAGCAAAAAATGAAATTCTCACAATACAAGCTCTATCCCGAAATCAAGCGGGGATTAGAGGAATTGGGCTTTAAACGCCCCACAGATATACAATACAAGTCCATCTCTGCCATTTTAAAGAAAGAGGATGTATTGGCCATTGCCCAAACGGGAACCGGAAAAACAGCGGCCTTTGCCATTCCTGTTTTGCACCGGGTGATGGAGCTGAAAAAAGAACGCAAGGCAACGGGCATCCAATGCGTAGTCATGGTGCCGACAAGGGAACTGGCTATTCAGATTACCGAAGTATTCACCACGATCGGGCGCTATACCAAGGTAAAATCATTCGGTATTTATGGTGGGGTTGAGCAAGATCGTCAGATTGCCAAACTCGAGGAAGGGATAGACGTGCTGGTGGCAACACCCGGACGGATGTTCGATTTGATCTACCAGAAAAAAATCAACCTCAACGCCACCTCAATGTTGGTGCTTGATGAGGCCGACCACATGCTCGAACTGGGTTTCCTCAAGGACATTCAGGACGTGATAAAGTTTTTGCCCAAATGGCGACAAACGCTCTTCTTCTCGGCTACCATCAACGAGCGCATCAAGAAGCTTGCGTATTCATTAGTCACCAACGCCATTCGGATACAGATTTCGCCTAAGAATCCCGTTTCCAAAAATGTCGAGCATTTCCTTACCCATATCGAGATGGACGACAAGCGCTTCTTCCTCGAAAGGTTGGTCAATGAAAATCCGGAGAGCAAAATCCTTGTTTTCGTACGCACGCAGGTCCGTGCCGAGCGTGTGGCCAAGGCCATGGGGCGGGTGAACATCTATGCTGAAACTATTCATGGCGGTAAGGAACAAAAAGACCGATTGGAGGTTTTAGAACGTTTTCGCTCCGGCAAAACCATGGTACTTATCGCCACAGACATTAGTGCGCGAGGCATTGACATTCCAGGCGTGAACTTCGTGGTCAACTACGATTTGCCTGAAAATGCCGAAAACTACGTACACCGTGTTGGCAGAACGGGCCGTGGTACCCAAAAAGGAAAGGCCGTTTCCTTTTGTAGCACTGAAGAAAAACCAATGCTCCAAGAGATTGAAACATTCTTGGGCAAGCCCATCGAGCCTTTGGCCATCTCCAAAAAGGATTATGTGGAGACCATAGACTTCTCCGAAGAAGAGATTGGCGATTGGAAAGCTGTGATGAAGGAAATTGCTCAAGGAGCTCCAAAAGGCAAGAAAAAGAAGAAGAAGAAAAAATAATGGTGGATGAAGATTCCCCCAAGCCCCCTCCTGTTAATCAACATGAGGGGGCTTTTTGTTGGTCGCCATTGCTTTACTAAGAAGTGCCGATAAATCTCATTTAAACAGTATTGATACTTAAACATCTCTCACCGTTTTCAGCCCCCATTCCACCCCACTTTTTCCCTCGCTGAAAGATTACCTTTGGCTTTGCCATACCCTTAGCCGTTATCCTTTTAGATCAAGCCAACAGTGTATGGAAAAGCTAATCAGGACGGTACTTCCAGTCCTTATGGGCCTATTTATATTTGCCTGTACAGGCCCTGAGAAAACAGTCGAAAACCCTGCTCGGGTGCCAGACACCACGGCCACCTTGGACGATTCTGCGGACTATAAAATGGATGGTACCCGAGTCGACTCCATGACCATGGATTCCACCAGCTTTGAACAAGGCGTCTGGAAAATCGTGTCCGTCGGCGACTTGACCATTCCAGAGGAAGGAAACAACTCTACCATCCATTTCAAGGAAGGTAAGGCCAGTGGTAAGGGCCTTTGCAATGTCATTCAGGCCGACTATACGCTGGAGGGCGACTCCATTTCCTTCAGCGATACCATGGCCACCACAAAGATGTCTTGCCCTGGAGAATTCGATCAGTTGGAAGACAAGTTTGATGAGGCCATGAAAAATGTTCATTCCTACAAAATGGAGGATGGCAAATTGCACCTCTTCTACGAGGAGGACAAAGCCATCATCCTTGAGCGCTATTGATACTAAGAATTGAGTACAGAGTACTGAGCCAGAGAAGAGCTCAGGGCGCTGTACTCTTCTTTCTATTCCTAAGTCTGAAACAATGAAAAAACATTTCCTACCCCTACTCCTTTTTGTCCTGTTAGCGGTTTCCTGCAAAAGCCAAAATGCGGAGGACCATGAACCAACCACCGAAGTGGTGGAACAGCAAGAGGACTATGATCTCACAGGCACGGAGAATGAAGCCGAGGATGTGATGGAAGACGTTTTGGAAGATATTGAGGAAAGCGATTCCGCATCCCACGACCAATTCCTCCATAGCTTGGACGGCACCCTTTGGGAACTCAATGAGCTCAATGGAAAAACGAGTGGCGAAAAGATTCAGCTCCAGTTCCAAGCGGGAAAAATCTCCGGCAAAACGGCCTGCAAGCAGTACTCCTCCACCTATCTCACCCAAGGCGACACAATCTCCGTAAAAGAAATTGAGGAGTCCCCTTTGGATTGCCCACAGAGTCAGAGCGGAGAAATTGACAAGGCTTATTTGGAAGCTTTGCGCCAGGTACGAACCTTTAGCGTTTCCCACGGTAAACTGACTCTAACCAACAACAGGGGACAGAAACTTGTGTTTGACGAACGCTAACGCCTATGCGAACACTCCTTTCCGGTCTTCTACTCTCCCTAATCTTTTCTTGCACGGAAACCCCAAGCGAGTCACAATTGCCTGTGCCGAGCGAAGGAAAGACCACTCCCGAGGCCTACGAATCCCCTCGGGTCGAAGAAAATTTTAGTGGGATACTCCCTTGTAAAAACTGTCAGGGCATCAAAACTACCATCACCCTGTTGCCGGACAGCACCTTCTTGATGAAGGAGGTTTTCCTACAGATTCAAGGAAAAAAGCACGACAGCCTTACCACCTTTGGCAAATGGCTTCCACTCCCTGGAAAATTGGTGTTGGATGCTGGCAAAGAATGGACCCGAATGTACGGGAAGCAAGCCGATACAGCCCTGATTCCTCTTGATCCATCTGGAGAGCCAATTCCAGGTACCCCCAACTTTCATCTTCATAAGGTTCCGGACTCTTTGCACATTGCTGAACCCGTCCTCATCATGGGCATGCTCTGGTCTGACAGCCTCTCCATTTTCACCGAATGCATTACCCAAAAATCCTATCACCTCACGGGTAAGGTGGAGGACATGCAAAAAACCTTCAACCGTCGGTACACCAAAAAAACCTTTGCACGCATAAAAGGTTATCCCCAAGGAAAGGAATTCCTCGTGAAAGAATTTGTGGGATTTTACCCCAAGGAAAAATGCCCGTAACAAAATCAATATTGGCCAACAAAGGACTCCGTCCTTTGCTATGAAGAACCGCCCCTTCAGGGCTGATATTGCAGAACCCTGAAGGGGCAACTTTCCTTAGCGATGGATGCAAATCCATCGACCCAATACATTCCATACCCCACATACAACCAACCATCAATCACCAACCATCATTTTTAGACCTCTTCCTTTGCTATGAACAACCGCCCCTTCAGGGCTGATACGACAGAGCCCTGTAAGGGCGAATCTCCTCAGCGATGGATGCAAATCCATCGACCCAATACATTCCATACCCCAAATACCACCGACCACCCACCATCATCCATGAACCATCAACCATGAACTATCAACCATAAACCAATTTCCCTCAACCAAACCCCTCTCTCACTCCCCAACACCTCCCATTCCCTAATTCATCCTTACCCCAAAATCTACTTTGGGGTATTTTTATATATGAGGTTTTGCCAAAGCCTTCATATTTTGGCAAATGACTTCTTCACCTTTGCACATCCCTTAGATTTCACTTGACATTGGGAAGTAAATCAAGCCTATGAAAAAGCTCCTTCTTTTTGCCACCATCCTTATTAGTACACTTTTCACCTTTAGCACGATGTACCAACCTGGACCAAAAGACGATTACACCGAACTCTGGAAACAAGTACATAAACACGCAAAGGAGGACCGCCCAAAGTCGGCCCTTGAAATCGTCGATAAAATCTACGCCACAGCCAAGGAAGCTGGCAACCGTCCGCAGGTCATCAAGGCGCTGATTCACCAAATGAAGTTTTCCTCTTATACCGATGAGGAATCCGTGAAAAGCGATATCACCCGACTAAACAAGGAACTGCAAGAAAGTAAGGATGCCGTTGAGCAAAGCCTTCTCCATCACATGCTCGGCAGGACCTATTGGGGCTATTACAACAACAATCGTTGGAGAATCTACAACCGCACAAAAGGCGGAGAAAAGGAAGATGACATCGCCACTTGGACGCTTGAGAAAATCACCGAGAATGCCTCCAAGCATTACAAAGCTTCGATTGAAGCCAAAAAGGAATTACAGAATACCGCTTCCAAAGAGTTTCAGGCCATTCTGGACACGGAGGAAAATATCGACCTCCGCCCAACCCTCTACGACATCTTGGCCTGGGAAGCCCTTTCCTTCTTCAAAGACTCCAGCATTGAATTGCCCCGTCCAGCCGAAACCTTCGAGCTCGACAAAGCCGAGTATTTTTCCGATGCCCAAGCATTCATCGACTCCCCACTCAGCACCACTGATTCCACTTCTCTGCATTTTGAGGCGCTAAAGATTTACCAAGCCCTATTGAGCTTCCATAGCCAAAGCCCCATCAATGTTCGCATGGATGTGGACCTTTCTCGTTTGGCATTCGTTCACGGAAATTCCATTCATCCCGACAAGGATGCTCTTTATGAACAAACCCTCGAAAACCTTCGAAAAGTAAATGACCCAAGTTCAGCCCGAGCCAGCCACGACTTGGCTGAACTTTACTTCAAACAGGGCAAAAAATACGACCCCGAAAAAACGCCACAATACCGTTGGGACATCCAAAAAGCCCATGAAATCTGTGAGCAGGTTTTCAAGCAATACCCAAAATCAAGAGGTGCCGACGAATGCCGTGAACTTGTAGCCGACATTGAAACCCCGTCGTTGAGCGTTGTCTTCGAAGAAATCTCCCTGCCTAACGAGCCAAGCAAAGCCTTGATTTCCTACAAAAACCTCGACGAGGTCAAGTTGCGCATTTACAAAACCACGCCTGAAACCTACCAAAAACTTCAGGAGAAGGCCTCCAAATCCAAACAGCCGAACAACCAATACATCGCTAAAAAACTCGGCGAAGCGACACCGCTCCACACCATTTCCCTCGACAAGTTCAAGGAAATCAGTGGCCACGACTTCCAAGAACACAGCGCCGAAGTCATGATTCCCGCCCTGCCCATCGGCCATTACATCATCTTGGCCAACACGGATGAGGAATTCAACAATGACCTTTGGGGCAACTTCAGCCACAAGCTCATGCAGGTTTCACGCATCAGCTACCTGAAGCGTAGCACCACTGAAAACGAAAACTTCCTCGTCTTGGACCGCCTTTCGGGAAAACCGCTTTCCAACATCGAGGTCAACATTTTTGAGCAATACTACGACCGTGGGTATCACCGAAAAAAACTAAGCACCCAAAAAACGGACAAGGAAGGCACTGTTTCCATTAATCGAAGTAAAAACGACGGGCGCCGAATCATCCTCCAATTCATCAATGGAGAGGATGAGTTATGGACCGGCCAATCCTACATCAGCTATTATTTCAACGATACAGAAAAGGAAGATGAAAAGGTTCACCTCTTCACTGACCGAGCCATTTACCGCCCAGGGCAAACCGTGTATTTCAAGGGCATTGCCTTGCTCAAAAAGGGCAAAACGACATCCATTCTGACCAATGAATCCTATTCCATCACGCTGAACGACCCGAATTATCAGGAGGTCGCCGAACTCGAGGTTACCACCAACGAATACGGCAGTTTCAGTGGAAGTTTCACCATTCCGCAAGGACGCGTCAATGGCCAATACCACTTGGAATCTGACTATGGGAAGCACTATTTCCGCGTCGAAGAATACAAACGCCCAACCTTTGAAACCACCTTCAAACCCATCGAAGGAAGTCTCAAACTGAACGACAGTGTAAAAGTAACGGGCTTGGCCAAGGCCTTTTCTGGCGCCAATATCGACGGCGCAAAAGTCAGCTACCGCGTTGTTCGTCGCACCTCTTTCCCATTCCGTGGTTGGTGGTATTGGGGACCTCCATCACCAGAGGTCACCATCACCACTGGCGAAACAACTACCGACGAAAAAGGCGAATTCGAGGTCAACTTCCCTGCCCTGCCCGATGAATCGGCCATGGTGAATGACAAGCCACTTTTCATTTACACCGTCCACGCCGATGTCACCGACCTGAATGGCGAAACAAGAACAGGAAGCAAATCCGTGAGCATCAGCACGGCGCCCTTCCTCATCAAGTTTGACCTGCCCCAAGAACTGGACAAAAATGGAAAGAAGACCTTCAGCCTTTCCACCACCAACGCCGAAGGACAGGACATTCCAGCAAAGGGCGGAATCAAAATCACGCGTTTGCAATCGCCTGAAAAGGCCTTTGAAAAACGCCTGTGGGAAGCGCCCGACACCGTGTTAGTGAGCAAGGATGATTGGTCAAAAAACTTCCCTTTTGCACCAATCGCCAACGAGCAAAACATCACGCAATGGGCGGATGCAGAAAGCATTGCCAAGCAATCTTTCAACACCCAAAAATCAAAGGAGCAAACCCTTGATTTCAGTGAGCAAGAAACGGGCGTTTACCGCATTGATGTTTCTGCCATCGACGACAAAGGCCAAGAGCAAAGCCAGGCCTTCTATGTGACGGTCTTCGACAAGGACGCCAAAAAGCTTCCTTATCCACAACTCTTCTCACTGAAGCCCATCAAAAGCAAGGGTGAACCTGGCGAAAAGGCGGAATTCTTAGTCGCTTCCAGCGAAAAAATCGACTTGTTGATTGAAGTGGAAGAGGATGGAAAAATCGTTTCTGCCAAGCGGGAAAGCCTGAACAAGCGTCAAAAGCTGTACTCCTTCCCGATTGAGGAAAAACACCGTGGAAACTTCGTGGTACACTTCTCGACCATTTTCCATAACCGTGAGTACATCCAAAGCCAGACCATCAAAGTCCCATATTCAAACAAAAAGCTGGACGTCGCTTTTGAGACTTTCCGCGACAAACTCCTGCCTGGACAGGCCGAGGAATGGCGCATCAAAATCAAAGGGCCAAAGGGTGAGGCCGTGGTCGCCGAAATGCTGGCTTCCATGTATGACGCCTCCTTGGATGAATTTGCCTCACAGCACTGGGATTTCACTCTATGGCCGACCTACCGCGCCAAGCTTCGCTGGAATTCAGGGAGAATCGAGGAAACGGAACGCCTCTATTTCCAACTTTACCACGAAGATTTCCGAGCTGGTGGCATCAACTATCCAAACCTCTTTTGGTTTGGCTACAATCCAGGAAACTCATACCAATACAGATCCCGATCCTATTATGGGAATGCCAAACGGAAAGCTCGGTATGATGCACCGGAACGTTCTTGGGGATTCGATGAAGATGAGGCCATGGCGGAGGAGACCGCTGGAGCTCCAGCTCCAGCATCAATGAATGGCGCAAGTAGTGATGTAACATTAGAAAAGAAATTAAAATCCTTTTCCTTTTCAACGGAACAAGCCGATGAGGATTCAGAACCAGAAGCAAATGAATCATCAACCCCTGCACTCCGCTCCAACTTCAACGAAACGGCCTTTTTCTATCCAAATCTGAAAACAGATGCCGAGGGCAATGTCATCATCGCCTTCACCATTCCGGAGTCGCTGACCAAGTGGAAATTCATGGGATTGGCGCACACCAAGGATTTGAAATCTGGCTATATCGAACAGGAATGCGTCACGCAAAAAGACCTGATGATTACGGCCAACCCTCCCCGCTTCTTCCGCGAGAACGACCAAATCGTGTTCACCGCCAAGGTGATTAACCTCTCTGAAAAAGCCATCAAGGGCACCGCCAACTTGGAGCTCATCAACGCTATTACAGGCAAGTCGATTTCGGGCATGAAGGAATTCAAGGCTCAAAAAGTGAAGGTAGAACCAGGCCAGAGCGCCGGCGTTTCTTGGAGCTTTGACATCCCAGAAAACGTTCCGGCCATCGCCTGCCGTGTGACCGCCAAAGCGGGCAACCACACCGACGGCGAGGAACGCACCGTACCTGTGCTCACCAACCGCATGCTCGTCACCGAATCCATGCCATTGGCCATGAGTGGAAAAGGCGAAAAGACCTTTGTATTGGACAAGCTGAAGGAAAATAAATCAACCACGCTTCGCCATGAGAGCCTGACCTTGGAATACACGGCCAACCCAGCTTGGTACGCCGTGCAGGCGCTTCCGTACTTAATGGAATATCCTTACGAATGCTCAGAGCAGACCTTCTCGCGATTGTATGCCAACAGCATTGCGCACCACATTGTCAGCTCCAAGCCGAAAATCCAACAGACCTTCGAGCAATGGAAACAGCTCAGCCCAGAGGCCTTCCTTTCCAACTTGGAGAAGAATCAGGAACTGAAGAGCCTGCTCTTACAGGAAACGCCGTGGGTGCTTCAAGCCAAAAACGAAAACGAACGCAAAAAGCGAGTGGCGCTCCTATTCGACTTGAACCGCATGGCCAGCGAAAAGGCGACCTCCATCCAAAAACTCAAGGACAACCAAGACGGTTCCGGCGGTTGGCCTTGGTTCAAAGGCGGTCCAGACAGCAGATACATCACCCAACACATCATCTGCGGATTCGGCAAGCTCAAAAAGCTGGACGCCATCAAAGGCGACCGTGAGATTGAGCAAATGATTCGCAAGGGCGTCAGCTACTTGGACGAAAAACTGGCTGAGGACTACCGTTGGCTGATCAAGCACAAAGCGGATTTGGACAAAAAGCAGGTTGGCTACACCCAAATCCACTGGTTGTACATGCGTAGTTTCTTCCCAGAAATTTCAATCAGCAAAAACACGAAAGAAGCCTTTAACTACTACCTCGGTCAGACCGAAAAATACTGGGTGGACCAAAGCGACTATATGCGTGGCATGTCCGTAGTCGCACTGCACCGCTACGACAAGCAGGAAACGGTCAACAAAATCCTGCAAAGCATCAAGGAAAACGCCATCCACAACGAGGAAATGGGCATGTACTGGAAAACCGCCAACGGCTATTTCTGGTACCAAGCGCCTATCGAAACGCAAGCCTTGTTGATCGAGGCCTTCGAGGAAACCAAACAGGATCGCAAGGATATCGAGGCCATGAAACTCTGGCTCTTGAAGAACAAGCAGACCAACGACTGGAAAACTACCAAGGCAACCACCGAGGCCTGTTACGCCCTGTTGATGCGTGGCACCGACTGGTTGGAAACAACCTCCTATCCGGAAATCACGGTCGGCAAATGGCAGGTCAAGGTGAACGACACCGAACCGACCAACAAGCCAAAGCCATTCGTCAAGGAAGTGAAGGCCGAGCCAGGAACGGGTTATTTCAAAACCAGCTGGTCGCCAAGCCAAATCAGCAATGACATGGCCACCGTCAAGGTGAAAACCGAGCAGGAGTCGGCTTCATGGGGCGCGGTGTACTGGCAGTACTTCGAGCAGTTGGACAAAATCACGCCGGCCGAAACGCCACTGAAACTGGAGAAGAAACTCTTTAAGGAAGTGAAAACGGCCAGCGGATTGGAGCTGGAACCAATCGCAGAGGGAACGCCTTTGGAAACCGGCGACCGCATCATTGTACGCATCATCCTCAAGGTGGACCGTGAAATGGAGTACGTCCACATGAAGGACATGCGCGCCTCGGCCCTCGAGCCAGAAAACGTGCTTTCCAGCTACAAATGGCAGGACGGACTCGGTTACTACGAGTCCACCAAAGACGCCTCCACCAACTTCTTCTTCGACCGATTGCCAAAGGGAACCTTCGTTTTCGAATATCCTTTGCGCGTCACCCACGAAGGAAACTTCTCGAATGGCGTGACGAGTATCCAGTGCATGTATGCACCGGAGTTTGCGAGTCATTCTGAGGGAATTAGGATTGAGGTGAGGTAATATTTTTTAAGGGTTTCAAAGCAGTTGATTTTACCACCTGCCAACAGCTGAAAGTTTTGGCAGTGTGGTAAAATCAACTGCTTTGAAGTAAATCACACTGCCAAAGCCTCCGGCTGTTGGCAGGTGACAGCCCGCACCAAGCCAGCCATTACTTGTGTCTTGTAATAACCTATGTATCTCCTGCACTACACCATCAAGCCCGAGGAAATTATTCTTGCGATATTTGGGTTATCCATTCTCGCTCTTGTGGTTGGTTATGGATTGCTTCTTTTACTTCCCTCCTTTCGAAGAAAAAGCAAGTTGCTCTGGCAAACATCAAAGGGAAAATTCAGCGGATTCGTAGTTCTGGTCTATCTGGGAAGTAATGCCTTGGTGTTAAGCGTGATGGGGATATTGTCCTTGTTGAGTATAATTTAAATAGGCTTAAACTGGTAGATAGCCCTGACAAGTTCCAAAACCTGTCAGGGCTTTTTGCTGTTACTCCCCTCCCCGCACCATTTGTCCAATTTTAACAAAAGCTTATCGGAGGATTTACAAGGATGTCCGATTCGCTCACACAAATGAAAGGTTCGAATTGAACGAAAAGCGGTTTTTTACTCGAAAAATCATTACTGACTCATCTATTATATTCGGCTCATTATCAACTTTTAACCGATAGATACATGTCTAATTTTTCTCAATCACCACTTGAGGCTTCACAACCCGCCGAGCTCCACGCATCCCCACAGGGCATCGGCTATTACATTCGCACCTCTGAGGGCTTCCACGCACTTGAGCCGTTCAACATCCAATGGGAATTCGGCTTTAATAAATTACAAGGCGTCCGTCACGCTGATGTTTCTGGCGGATTCACCATCGTCGTCCACCAGCTGGATTGGCGACCAGACCACTCCCACTTCTTCGCGCAGGATTTGGACATCGTGAACCACGATTACACCACCCGCATCCAACCAAAGGAAATCATCCAGCGTGGAGAAAACATCTTTGAGCTGAGCTTCCCAAACCTCAAAGAGGGACAGCTTCTTGTTATCCGTGATGCACACAACCTGTTTGCCATCGGCATCGGTAGCATCTCCGACGCATTGCTCAAGGTGTTCAATTCCACCAAGGCGCCTTCCCATGCGGTGGTTGGCAACATCAAGGATGCCATCAAATCCTTCCCAGAGAATGTTCTCCTCCAAGCCATGTTGACGGTTTGGGAGCAAAAAGCGTCTGGCGACAAAGCCAACAAAGCTTGGGAGACTGTCCTTGAAAAGAAAAAAGCCTTTGAGGAGGCTGAAAAGCGCGACAGCAAATTGGTGTTGGGTGGCGACATGTGCCATGAAATCCAGTATTACCTTTCATTGGAAGAAAACCCAGCAAATAGCGTCGAGGCTAAAGCTTTGATCTCTGCTTTTGAGGAATTCAAAAACAATGCACCTGAAGTAGCTTCCGAGCCATTGCCTGAAAAGGAAAAACTGGCCAGCAAAATCACGCAGTACCGCACTTACGGTCCAAGCGATATGGTCGTTACTACCGTAGAAATCGGTGATGAGGTGTTGGTTCGTTTCAAAGGCCTTCCGAATGAAGCTGACGGCGTGGTGTATCGCCACAAAAAAGCCATCCAAAACGAGGCCACTGGCGCTTTCATTCTTCAGTCTTCCGAGATTCAAGGAGAAAACTGGAACACCATGAGCTATGAAAATGACGGCTGGGGTGGCAACCGCCTCTTCTCCTACCCGCCTATGATTGAGCAACAGGTTGACCTTTTCATTGATGAAAATGAGGTGGAGGACAGCCCTGAAAAGCTTTATGAGGATTACTTGGCGAAGCTGAATTGATGTTGAGGCTTCTTCAATGGACGCTGTCCATTGTTGACAGATTTCGCCCTTTCAGGGCTGTCAGGTTCTGTTTTGAAATCCTGACAGCCCTGTAAGGGCGAAATACGTCAACGATGGGTGTTAACCCATCGCGGGTAAGCGCTAAGCTACCGTGATCCCCCGCTACCCCCTACCTCACAATCGAAACCTTCCCTTGGGCATCAAACGGACCACGATACAAATCGCTGTCCCCTTCCCAAGTCGCGCGCCACGGATAAACACCGATTGGCATCACCTCTCCGCGGTAGGTGCCATCCCAATGTTCGTTAGGGTCCTCGGTGTAGAAGATGACCTCACCCCAGCGGTTATACACCCAAAGCTGGAATTTGCCCACATTTTTAAAGGCAGGTCCAAAGAAGCCATTCGGGCAGTCACAGTCCGGCGTGATGGTATTTGGGAACACCACTTTTGGCGGACAAGCCTCTTGTGCTTCGATGCTGTCGGTGATGCTACAATTGAATTCATTGATCAAATCCACAAGGTAAATGTCCGGCACATCCACTTCCTCCACCTGATTGGTTGACCCATTGTGGTACCACAAATATGCGTCAGCAGGCCCAGCATCAAGGATGGCAATGGTGTCTTCAGGACAGAACAACACCACATCCTTGTTGTCTGGCACAGGCAATGGATTCAAGGTGACAGATGCCGTATCCGCTCGCATACACGCCCCGATGCTGTACTGAACTTCATACATTCCGGACTGGGTAGCATTGAGAACCGCCAAGCTGTCTTCAAGCTCGGACCCGTCCAGCATCCAAATGAATTTCTCCCTCGGATCGGTGCCATTTTCAGGGGTTGCATCCAACACCAAGGTGTCTCCCATACAAGCCACACCTCCCGTAATCTCCAGATTAGGCTCCGGCCTCACTTCCACAAGAATAGTATCGGCCCCCTGACAACCATAAGCGTCTGTGCCGGTCATCGTAAAGCCAATCACCTGAGAACCGCCAGTCATCAAGATTTCGATTTTGTGGGTTCCATCTCCAGAAAGGATATAGCCTTTGTTGCTCCAGTCGTAGGTCACATTTGGCAACTGGTTGGTGGAAATGGTGGCCGAATCGCCCTCACAGACCACCTTGTCTGGCCCAAAGATATTTGGGTTTCCTCGGAGGTAAGTCGAATCCGTGGACACACAATTCCCCTCACTAAACACCACCACATATTCACCTTGGATGTTCGTCTCAATAGTTGGCGCATTGCGATTCTGGGCCGTGCCATTCACAAACCATTCAAAGGTTCCATTACTCACATCGCCTGATGGCTCCACCACCAATGGCTCGCCCAAATCATGACAGGTGATCGGTGACAAATCAAAGTCAATCGGCTCCACCCTGTTCACCTGAACGGTGTCCGTGTTGGTACAACCCTGCTGATCCAACACATGGAAAACATAGGTTTCAGCCGTGGCCACTTGCACAGGGAAGCTGATGGAATCGCCATTCAAATTTGTCCAATAGCCACTTGTGCCAGCTTCCAATTCGCCCACCAAGGTGACTTCCTGATCTACACAATACGTAAGGTCTGGCCCTGCTTCTGCCTTTGGCAACTCACGAATCAACAAGGTCAAATCTTGGGAAACCGCCCTACATAATCCATTGTCATCGGTGCTCACCGTCACATTCGCCACACCAGCTTCAATCTCATCGGCTGAAGGCACGTAGATGACGGAATCTTCATAAGCGTTTGGCGCAAACACGCCCGTGCCTGAAGTTGACCAAACCACTCCGCCTGCATTGAAATAAGTAGCACTCAATTTTACGCCTTCCTGATCGGCACAGATTTGCGCATTATTCGCCCAAACCACTGGCGCCTTTTCAATGAGTAGCTCAAGGCTATCCACCGCAGAACCACACCTTCCGTTCCCCACCGAAGTCAGGTAAAGGGTAACCGAACCATTGGCCGTATCCGAGGCTGATGGCTGGTAATTCGTCTGCAAACCCGTGGTGTTCGGAGTGAAACGCCCTGTTCCTGAGCTGGACCAAAGGCCACCAGTTGCATGTTGAACCGATCCCTGAAGGGCAACACTTGCAGTGTCGGCACAAACCGTCATCGGAAGGCCAGCATCCACTTTTGGCGCAGGAAGGAATTGATAAATGACTTGATCGGACACCGTTCCACAATAGCC
>JAUIJC010000044.1 GCA_030431525.1 Bacteroidia bacterium
AATGAGTCCATTTTCCTGTCCGTTTGATTATTTACTTATATGACGCTGGACAGGGAAATGGATTTTTCTTTTTGAAAAAAAGTTTTGAACACGAGTGGTTTCATACCCGACGTTTTCGAATCCCAACCCCTTATTTTTATTTAAAATAATTCTAAACGGGATATTTTGGCTCCCAATCAGAGTATCCACCGCCCTTGCCCCTGCTCTACTTTTGCTATCGAACCTAAAGGAACGATGCACAATGCTAAACGCAACGCATTCCACATCCAAAGCAGAAAAGGTAATCCCTTCTGAAACACACTTCCCACTCATTTTCTCGCACGAGAATTTGAGTCTGGACATCTATGAACACCTCTTGGATGAGGGAAAAGAGCTGGTGATCAAAAGCATTTTGAACCACCAAAAGAATGTTTGCTCAGGCATCTCGCCAAGCTCCTTAAAACCGCTCTTCGAAAATATTGATCTGGAAAAACCATTGGCCTCCACACAGGATGTCATGGAGGAACTCCAGACGCTTTATACAGATCACGCCATGTACTTCCACAACCCGAAGTACGTAGCGCATCTGAACTGTCCGGTGGTCACTCCGGCCCTGATGGCCGAACAGATTCTCTCAGCCATCAACTCCTCGCTGGACACCTACGACCAAAGTTTGGGTGGGACCTTCATCGAACAGCAGGTCATCGACTGGACCAACAAACGCGTTGGCTACAACGGTGAAAGCGACGGCATCTTCACCAGTGGCGGAACGCAGTCCAATCTGATGGCGCTTTTACTGGCCCGCGACCACTACTGCTGGACGCATTGGAAACATAACGTCACTGAAAAAGGGCTTCCAAGCGAAGCGTCAAAATTCAGGATTTTCACCTCAGAGGCGAGCCATTTTAGCATCAAAAAAAACGCTGGCCTGTTAGGGCTGGGACAAGACGCGGTCATCCCCGTGCCAGTGGATCAGGACTTCAGGATGGATATGTCTGCATTGGAAAGGGTTGTCCAAGAATGTAGGCAAGAAGGCTTGATTCCACTGGCTGTGGTGGCCACTTGTGGCACCACGGATTTTGGCAGTGTAGATCCCATCAAGGAAATCGCGCCATTCGCCAAACAGCACGGCATGTGGCTTCATGCGGATTGTGCCTATGGCTGTGGCTTGCTGATTTCGACCACCCATCGCCAGTTGCTGGACGGCATTGAGGAAACGGACTCCGTTACTGTGGACTACCACAAATCATTCTACCAGCCGGTAAGCTGTGGGGCCTTTTTGGTGAAGGACAAGCGCCATCTCAACTATGTCACCTACCATGCGGATTACCTCAATCCGAAAATCCAAAGCGATGAGGGCATCCCCAACTTGGTGAACAAATCCATCCAGACCACCCGACGTTTCGATGCCCTGAAAGTCTGGCTGACCCTGCGCATGATGGGACCAAGTCTCCTCGGTGATTACTTCGACAGACCGTTGGCATTGGCTCAGGAAATCGCTCCCATCATCATAGATGATCCAGAACTGGAACTTATCCACAAGCCAGAGTTGGGCATGTTGGTTTTCCGCTACCTCCCAGAAGGAAAGCACGAGCTAAACAGCCTAAATGAATTGAACATCCGCATTCGCAAACACCTCTTCGAGTCTGGAAAAGCCGTGGTTGCTGGCACAAAAGTCAACGGCGTCCAGTACCTCAAATTCACCCTATTGAATCCAAAAACCCGCTTGGAGGATTTAACCGAAATCCTGCAAAGGATCAAAGCATATGGAAAAGCTACAATCGCTACCACAATTTGCTGAGCATATCGCCCTCACCACCTTGCTGAACACCTATATGCGTGAGACGGCAAACTGGTCAAGGTATTACCATAAACCGCAGTACGACCCAACCATTGCCACGCTCTTTGAGACCACAGGCATTGACCGTTGGATAAAGCTTCCTTTGGAGAACATTGACCAAGAGGTGTTCTGTGCCTTGGAACAATACTCTGAAACGGGTCAGCACAACTTCAAACCTTTGGTCTTCGCCCGTGACAACAGCTCTGACGCTTGTCCGCAAGTTTCGCTCAATACCGTAGCCGAACTGCTTTACAAGGAGCTAAGCGCCAATGAGGAGATTGAAGTGAATCTGGACTGGGACGGCTTCTGGGAACGATTGGAAAACAGCGAGCAAAACATCCTTCGCTTCCTCAATTTCCGTCAGGACCACAAGAGTTTGGAAGAGGTTTCACAACCTGCCCTTTCCTTTATCCAAGCAGAACAATCCCTTTTGCTGGGCCATGCCATGCACCCATTTGGGAAGGGGCGCAAAGGCTGGACGACAGAGGAGCTTATCCAATACTCTCCAGAAACTCAGCAGGAATTCCGTTTGGCCTATCTCCTCGCCGACACCTCCGTGGTTGAAGCTACGCCAAACTTTAAGGAGATTTCTGACCAACTCCGTTCTCGCTTGTTGGCCAATGGCGTTACCCCTGAAACCTTAATGGTATTGGATGAGCACAAGGACAAATTGCTTCTTCCTGTGCATCCTTGGGAGCTAAAACACCTTCTGAACACTGGTCAGTTGGATGAGCTTATCGAAGCAAAATCCCTCATTGTATTGGAAGAAGAATTGGGCACGCATTACACTGCAACCTCTTCCATCCGCACCGTTTATTCAGCAGAAGAGGATTACATGTTCAAGTTCTCCTTGAACATTCAGGTGACCAATTCTGAGCGGGTCAATGCAGACATTGAACTGGAGCGTGGTTTCCGCTTCCACAAGCTTTTGAAAACGGATTGGGGCAAGGAGCTCAAAGCAAATTTCCCGCAATTTGAGGCCATAGACGACCCCGCCTATTTTCAGGTGAAAAAGGATGGTGAGCCAATCGCTGGCTTGAACACCATCGTTCGGAATAACCCGTTCAAGGACGAAAAGGCCAATAAAAATGTGAGCATGATGGCAAGCCTCTCACAAGGGAGCATTGCTGGCCAACCATCTCGTTTGCAAAACCTGATTGACCAAGTGGCCGAGGCCCATGCTTGCAGTGCTGAGGAAGCTGGCAAAAAGTGGTTCAACCAATACTTGGAAATCCTGTTGGGCAATTTGGTGCGCATTTTCAACCAACAGGGATTGGCCTTGGAGGCCCATCAGCAAAACACCTTGTTGGAACTGACCGCCGACGGCTTGCCTTCAAAACTCTTCTATCGCGACAACCAAGGCTATTTTTTCCGCGCTGGAAAAGCTGAGGCCCTGATTGCTCACATGCCGAGTTTGGCCGACGAGGAATGGGCATTGGTTCCAGAGGAAATCATCTTCCCGAAGTTCGGTTACTACCTCATGGTCAACAACGTGTTGGGCATGTTGAACGCTGTCGCTCAAACCAAAGCCGTCCGTGAGGAAGACCTTCTCCAGCTCTTGACCGACAAGCTGAACGAGCTCAATAAAGAAGACGAAACTGGATTGGTGGACTTCATTCTTGGCTCCCGCGATTGGGTCATCAAATCCAACCTGTTGACCAAACTGGCCGACATGGACGAGGTGCTCCAGCCGATGGACAACCCAGCCGTCTATGGCGACATGCCCAATCCACTGATGCTAAATTATTTCAGTGAAGGATACATGCGCCCGCGACACACGGACATCATGGACGAACGCTTTTTTGAGGAGGCAGGCATCCGCATCACGATTCGGCCCTTCGATTTGAAACGCGATTTGCCCATTGTTCACGAGTGGTTCAACGAGGCACACACCAAGACCTTTTGGAAGATGGACGGTCCCATCGAGGACTTGGAAAAATTCTATATCGAGCTCCAAGAAATAGAGGGAAGCACCGCCTATATGGGGGAAATCAACGGCGAGCCTTCCTTCACTTTCGAGCCCTACTGGTGCATGCGCGACCGCATTGGACGCTACTACGAGGCATTGCCTGATGACCATGGCATCCACCTGCTCATCGCCCCAACGGACAAAAACAAGAAATATACGTTCCTGCTCACCAGAGCCTTGATGAGCTTCTCCTTTCGCCAAAAAGGTGTTGGGAAAATCATCGGCGAAGCTGACATCAACATGCGCCCAATGCACATGTTGGTGACCCGCATCGGCTTCAAGTTCCAGCGCGTCCTTGAGCTTCCGTACAAAACGGCCAACCTGACCTTCTGCACTCGGGAGAGCTATCTGGAGCGCTTCCCAGACGAGCAGGTCTATGAGGAAATGACGAGGACTGTCTAATTGGTTTGCGTTTGAAATAGCTCTGGGGCAACCACTCCTCTGTCCTCCCCTTCAAAAAGGGAGGAAATACCATCAGCCCGTAGCCTGACAACCACTCATTAGGAATTATTCGCTGTAACATTCTCCTCCCCTTGGATAAGGGGAGGACAGAGGTGGGGTTGAACCCCAGAGCTTAATGCAACAATAATGGACAGTTGAACGTCTTCCCCTCTCCCTAAACAACCCACCAATCCATCACCCATGAATCCATCCCACCTATTCGACTTTGCAGGCATTGGCATAGGCCCATTCAATCTGGGTTTATCGGCGCTTTCCGCCCCAATAGAAGATTTAAACGGCATTTTTTTCGACCAGCGAGCATCCTTTGACTGGCACTCGGGCATGATGCTCCAAGGGACGCATTTGCAGGTTCCGTTTATGGCCGACTTGGTCACCATGGTTGACCCGACCAGCCCCTACTCCTTTCTGAACTACAGTAAACAACAGGGTCGCCTGTACAACTTTTATATCCGTGAGGATTTCTACCTGCTTCGCCAAGAATACAACATGTATTGCCAATGGGTGATTCAGCAACTTGATAACCTCCGATTTGGGCATCGGGTACATCGGGTTGAATTCCTTGAGGATTTGGGTATTTACCGATTGACGGTGGAGGATTTGGCGAAAAACGAAGTGCACGAGTACTACGCCAGAAAACTGGTGTTGGGCACGGGAAACACCCCTTTCATGCCCAACTCATGTAAGCATCTTCCAGAAGCCTGCCACACGGCAAACTACCTACACAAAAAGGAGGAAATTCTTTCGAAGGAAAACATCACCATTGTGGGTGGCGGACAAAGCTCTGCCGAGATTTTCTCTGACCTGCTGAACGAACAGGACCGCTATGGATTTGGCTTGAAATGGATCACCCGTTCCCCACGCTTTTTCCCATTGGAATACTCCAAGCTGACACTGGAGATGACCTCTCCAGAATATGTGGATTACTTCCATGCGCTTCCAGCAGGCAAACGCGACCAGCTCAACGCCAAGCAGAAAAACCTTTACAAAGGCATCAACTTCGATTTGATCAACGACATCCACGAACAGCTTTACCAAAAAAGCCTGAACGGGCCAATGGATGTGGAAATCCGCACCTGTTCGGAAATGAAGTCAGTCGCTAAAAACGACGACGGATTGGAAGTGGAATTCCTTCATTTGGAAACGGAGCAAGCCTATCAAGTCAACACCCAGCAACTTATTTTGGCCACGGGCTATGAAACCCGCATCCCAGCCTTCTTGTCACCTATCCGCGACCGCATCCAATGGGATGACAAGAACCGCTTTGATGTGGCGAGAAACTACAGCATCGACACCGCTGGCGACAGCATTTTCGTGCAAAACGCCGAACTGCACACCCACGGTTTTGTGACTCCCGACCTTGGCATGAGCGCCTACCGCAACGGCTACATCATCAACCAGTTGGCTGGTAAGGAAATCTATCCGCTGGAAACACGAATCGCTTACCAGAGTTTTGGCGCTGGGGTAAATCCGAAGGGAGAGCAAGAGGAGACTGAAGCTATTCAAGGTGCTTTTAGTTTGAACTGAAAAAGCGCATTTGAAACACTGTTTCATTCTAAGCTTCTGGGGTAGACAAGGCAGTACCTTGTCTCTACGCAAACTTCAATTCACACAACCACACATTCATGGCTCAATCCAAACCACTCATCCAAAACAGCTTTCTTTCTCTGGCTTTTATTGCTGTTTGGGCTGAATCATTGCTGGTTCCGTTCTACCCGCAATTCTTCAGCGAGCGGTTTGCGATTGACGAAGCTTCGCATACTGGCTACTACTTTTCGGCGTGCCGTTTGGCCCTTTTGATTGGGTTTCCCATTTGGGCTCTAATCTCACAAAAAATAAAGCCACTCAAACTCTTGGCCCTCTGCCAAGCAGTTGCAGGGGGGCTCAGTTTGCTTTGCTACTGGGCTCCCTCCCTTTCTTGGTTTTGGACGCTTTCCATCGCCATGGTGCTTTTCAAAAGCAGTTACCTGCTGATGTATCCATTGCTGATGGAACATGGCGAAAAGACGCACCAAGCCCGCACCATTGGCTCCTTGAGCATGCTTATCCACTTGGCCATCGTTTTATCCACCTTATTCAGTGGGTTCCTGTTCAAGCATTGGAACCCACAAAGCGCCTTCCTGTTGATTGGCGTGGCCGACTTTATCCAAATGGCCGTATCGATTTGGCTCATCGGAAAAATCCAGCAGAGAACAACCAATGAACATAAGGCTGAAACAACCCAAGAAAACCAAACCCGACTGGGCAGTTTCCTTGGCGTAGCTTTTCTGTTCTTTCTCGGAAGCACACTGATTCGACCATACTTCACCTCCTTCATGGAAACGCAGTATATGCTTGACACCGTGGAGCTTGCCCTTTTGTTCGGCATCCCCAACCTCATGGCATTGCTCAGTTTCCCATTGTTTCATCGCCTCTTCTCCCAGATAAAAGGAGTCCAGCTGATTTTTCCGTCTTTGGTGCTCGCCTGTGTTGGCTTGCTTCTTCAGGCGTTGCCCCAGTTTGCTTGGGTGATTGTCGGCCGTATCGTTTTTGGAGGAGCGCTCTTCTTCGCACAAGTCGGCATTGATTTGCAACTGTTCCAAGGAAGCTCTCCATCCAGCTATACCAAACGCTACAGCCAACTGCACATTTTTCAGAATCTTGGACTTCTGCTGGCTCCTTTTATCGGGGGGCTCATTGTCGAACATTTTGGCTACGCCAGCGCCTTTCAGCTTGGCGCACTTGTGTTAATGCTGGCCATTCCACTTCTGTGGTTCACCATCCGTCAACAATCTAAAACATCTGCCCCACTTAGTGCCCTGACAAGTACTGACGGAAAGACATTAGACATTAGACCTTAAACCTCTCTCGTGGAGCATTTTACCTTTTAGAATCAACGAATCATGACTTCCATAAACTCAAAAACCTTTGTTGGCGCCGACGTTTTAAACGCCGAAAACTGGAACCTTGTCAACAGAAAGCACATTGCCAAGGCCATTAGCGAACTGATGCACGAATTGTTACTTCAGCCACATGAACTGGACAGAAAGGGCGATGCCATTAGCTATTGTCTAACCACTGATATTGCTGAAATCAACTACCTTTTTGAGGCTACGCCAAGGGCGATGGGCCACTGGGATGTCCCGTACCAATCAGTCTATAAAGTGATTGATGGCGAAAAAGAAACCGCCAAGGACGCTTTGGCATTCTTCCAAGAAATGACCAACACCTTGGAGGTTGAGCCTTTCACCCTCACCCGCTTTTTGGAGGAAACTTATAAAACCCTCTATGCCGATGCCGACCAATTGGCCAGAGGCCTGATGCCTGTGGATGAATTGGTGGAACAGGATTCCCAAACCATTGAGCACGAAATGACGGGGCATCCATGGGCTACGGTGAACAAAGGCCGTTTGGGATTTTCCGTGGAAGACCACCAGCAGTTCGCCCCAGAAACGGGAACAACGACTCAACTGAATTGGGTAGCGGTGCATAAAAGCAGAGGTACTTTCCAATGCACTCCTGACTTGGACTTCCAGCCCCACATGGAAAATGAGTTGGGTGAAGAAGTATTGAAAAGCTTCAATGACAAGCTAAAAAACGAGGGTGTCAATCCTCAGGATTATGTGTTCATCCCTGTGCATGATTGGCAGTGGAAAAACAAAATTGTGTACTTCTTGGCGCAAGACATCGCCCATAAGTTGTTGATTCCAATGGGCACTGGCCCCGACATTTACTCGGCCCAGCAATCCATTCGCACCTTCTACAACACGAGCAACCCGAAGAAGCACTACGTTAAGACGGCCATTTCCATTCTCAACACCTCGGTATATCGTGGGTTGTCCCCAACCAAACTCAAACGTGCGCCTTTCATCACTAAATGGATTCAGGACCGTTTGCTCACCGATGAATTCCTGAACGCCAAAGGATGCATGTTCTTGGGTGAAGTCGCTTCTGTGGCCTATGACCATCCTCATTATGGCAAGATTGAGAAGGGTCCTTACCAGTACAAGGACCTCCTTGGGGTGATTTGGAGGGAAAGCGCCCATGACCGTCTTCAAGAAGGAGAAAAAATGGTGACCATGGCTTCCCTGATGCACACCGACGAAAATGATGACAGCTTCCTCGGCGCTTGCATCAAAAAGTCTGGGCTGGAAGCTACTGAATGGATGAAGCGTTACTTCAAGGCTTACTTCGAGCCATTGTTGCACTGCTTCTTCTCCCACGGACTTTGCTTCAGCCCACATGGCGAAAACACGATTTTGGTGATGAAGGATTATGTTCCTGTGCGCATCATCATCAAGGACTTTGTGGAAGAAATCCACCTTAACCAAGAAGAATACGCCAAAGCGCCACAGGCCATCCGTGACATCATCAAGGAAGTCCCTGACGAATACGTGCCACTCTTTATCCTCTCTGGCATTTTCGATGGCGTATTCCGCTATATCAACAACGTGGCGTCTCGGACATTGAACTATCCTGAAAGCACCTTCTGGATGCAAGTGCGTGAAACCATTGAAGGCTACCAAAAAACCTTCCCTGAGCTGGCTGATCGCTACCAAAAGTTTGACCTGTTCATGCCTGAATTTATTCGTGTCGGCTTCAACCGTGTTCGTTTACATACCTATGGCTATAACGACAACACGGACATTCCAGAACTGAACCCTTGCGGAATGCATCAAAATCCGATGGTCAGCCTACTGGAGGAAGCAACCGTATAAAACTTGTCCCCCATTTTTTGAAAGCCTCACAGAAATCTGTGGGGCTTTTTTGTGCCTGACAAAAATCATTTTGGACCTCATATACCCATCATTAAGGAGTCAACCAAAAAACTACTACCAACCCTTAGGTATCTTCGTCCAATATGGTCCACAAAGGTTTGACAGCTTCATACCTTGTATTTAGATTCGTTCTAAACCTATGTTGATATCATGTGTGAGGCAACGCCTTCTTACTCTGTTAAAGACTATTTGGAAGATTTAGCACATCGCTTCCAAGGCCAGTTTGAGCAACGACAGCTTGAGTCGGTTTGCCTGTTCGATACACCCCAATGTCTGGGCAGTATCCGTGGTATTCAACTGGGTGCTGGGCTTTCATTGCTGTTCAACCAGCTTTGCCTACCTGAAAAGCTGAATTACACCCAAGCCCATGTTCGAGGCTATATCAAAATCAGCTTTTATAAGAAGGCCAATTTTCAGGTAAACAACAGTCAGGGCTACTCCGTGCTTAGCGGTGCACTCTTAAAAATTGACTTTTTTGACGAGGACGAGGAAGTGACCGTCCAGCCTCTGAGCAATTCCTTTGAATCCATCGACCTTGTGATCCGCAAGGGCATGTTGAGAAACCTCTTAGGCGACAGTTTTGCCTTTCCTAACATCTTGGAACAGGAGCTTAGGGAATTGATTCAGTCCTCTCGTGGACACCGCATCTTTGCTATTCCCGAAAACCTCCACGCCATTATCGACGAACTTTGGAACAGTAAAGGACAGGGCATTTTCCAACTCTTGGATTTACAGTCTAAATCCTATCAACTACTCAAGGAACTGTTGTCCTTCCTCCGGGAAAATCAAACCACGGAGAACTCCAGAAAAAACTATTTCCAAGCATTGGAAAAGGCCAAAGACATCCTAAAATTACAATATTGCACTCCCCCTACCATTCGACAACTTTCACGGGAAGTAGGCCTCAACGAGCATAAGCTGAAAAAATGCTTCAAGGAATGCTATAACTGCACGATTTACCAATACGTGAACAGCGTCCGTATGAAAAACAGCAAGGAGATGCTCCTTTCTGGCAACTACAACATCAATGAAGTTGCCGACCAAATCGGCTACAACAACACCAGCAAGTTCATCTCTGCCTTCAAGCGGGAATTTGGGATTACGCCAGGGAAATTCAAGAGCCAGGTGGCTTAGATAGTGCATTTCCCCAACAAAGGACTTGCGTCCTTTGCTGTGAAGAACCGCCCTTACAGGGCAATCAATCACAGCAGAGCCCTGTAAGGGCGATTTTCCATAGCGATGGATGTAGTCCATCGACCCTGACATCAAACCCCAAACACAAAAAAGCCCGCCCCCATTTCTGGGAGCGGGCTATATTTTTAGAAGACCTCTAAGGAATTAACCTACGAGGATCAACTTGAAATCCTTAACAGTCAAAGCGCCGTCAACTTCTTTCAAGAACTGCTCAACAGACTTGCCGCTGTCCTTAACGAAAGGCTGCTTCAACAAAGTGTTGTCCTTGTAGAAACGCTGCAATTTACCTTCAGCGATTTTGTCAACGATTTTCTCAGGCTTGCCTTCTGCCAAAGCTTGCTCACGGCCAAGCTTCATTTCACGCTCCTTAATGTCTTCAGCAATGCCGCTAGCATCAACAGCCATAGGCTTCATAGCAGCAACTTGCATAGCTACGTCCTTACCAGCTTCGAGGATAGCCTCGCCAGAAGCACCAGTCAAACCTACCAATACACCAACTTTACCGTTGGAGTGGATGTAAGGAGCAACTTGGTCAGCTTCGATAAGCTCGAAGTTTTTCACCTCGATTTTCTCACCGATTTTACCCATCAAGTCAGTCAATACAGACTCAACAGATCCACCTTCGATGGAAAGACCTTTGATGGCCTCAGCATCAGCAACACCGTTAGCAGCAACTGCGTCGGCGATAGCCTCACCTGTTTTCACGAAGTCGTCACTCTTAGCAACGAAGTCGGTTTCACAAGTCAAAGAAAGAGCGAAACCTTTCTTTCCGTCCTCGGCAATGCGAACGAAAACTGCACCCTCAGAAGTCTCGCGGTCAGCGCGCTTCTCAGAAACTTTCTGACCTTTCTTGCGGAGGATTTCAATCGCCTTGTCGAAATCGCCTTCGGCTTCTGTCAAAGCCTTTTTACAGTCCATCATTCCGGCTCCTGTGGTCTTACGGAGCTCGTTGACTTCTTTTGCTGTGATAGCCATTTCTATGGAATAATTAAAAGATGAATTTTCACCGTTAAGATCGACTTGAGGAAAGAATAGCAATCCCCAATGCCGATTTCACGGCGCAAGTTACCTCATTTAGCAAACAAAAAAAATGAACATCGGACGAGATTGCCCGATGTTCATTTATAATTTCTATTCAACCTGATGTCAGGTCAAAAAGAGTAGTCTTATTCAGCAGCTTTCTCTTCAGCAGCCTCTTCGCCTTCGGCGTCAACGGCAGCCTTCTTAGCAGCTTCTTTCTCCAAGTTCTCCTTCTCACGAGCAACTTTACGCTCCTGCAAACCTTCCTCGATGTAAGTAGCGAAAGCCTTTACAATCATGGATACAGAGTTGTATGCGTCGTCGTTACCTGGGATTGGGAAGTCAGCGTCGTCTGGGTTAGAGTTGGTGTCAACCAAACCAAGAACAGGGATGCCCAACTTCTGAGCCTCTTTAACTGCGATGTGCTCGCGGCGTACGTCAACCACGAAAAGGGCTGCAGGAAGCTTGTTCATGTCAGCGATACCGCCCAACACGCGCTCCAACTTGTCCTTCTCACGGCTCAACATCAAGCGCTCACGCTTCGCCAAGTTGGTGAAGGCTTCATCCTTCATCATCTTGTCGATGTTTTGCATCTTCTTGATGGACTTCTTCACCGTAGCGAAGTTGGTCAACATACCACCCAACCAACGCTCGGTTGCGTATGGCATGCGAAGCTCCTTAGCGATGTCAGAAACAACTTCTTGAGCTTGTTTCTTCGTAGCAACGAAAAGGATGCGACGACCAGACTTAACGATGTTCTTAGCCGCTTGACCAGCAGTTTCGATGCAGGCCAAAGTTTTATTCAAATCAATGATGTGGATTCCTCCCTTCTCCATGAAGATGTATGGAGCCATCTTTGGATTCCACTTGCTGGTGAGGTGTCCGAAGTGAACACCTGCATCCAACAATTCTTTATAAGTGAGCTTGCTCATTTCAGCAACAAGATTAATGTTGAAATTGCCAGTTGAATTCGTTGTCGTATGACAACCACCAGCCAAAGATTAACGCTTGGAGAACTGGAAGCTACGACGTGCCTTACGACGACCGTATTTCTTACGTTCAACCATACGAGAGTCACGAGTCAACAGACCTTCTTTCTTGAGGGCTGGACGATACTCTTCGGCGTTTACTTCGCAAAGGGCGCGAGAGATAGCCATGCGAACTGCTTCGGCTTGTCCTTTAACGCCACCGCCTTGAACATTGACCTGAACGTCAAAAGAACCTTCAGTTCCAGTCAATTGAAAAGGCTGCTCAACAATGATTTGCAACAAGTCAGTTGGGAAAAATTCCTTGAGGTCCTTTCCGTTCACAGAAACCTCACCCTTACCAGCTTTCAAGTAGATACGGGCCACAGAGGTCTTCCTCCTACCTATGGTATTGATCACTTCCATCGATCCGTTCTTTTAGAATTTAAGTTCCTTAGGCGATTGTGCCTCGTGCTTGTGCTCTGCACCTACAACAACAGTCAAGTTGCCGTAGATCTTGCGACCAAGCTTGTTTTTTGGAAGCATGCCTTTCACAGCCATCTCCACGATACGACGTGGGTCACGAGCCTGAAGGTCTTTGGCAGTATAAACTTTCTGACCGCCTGGGTGACCAGAGTAGAACTGATACTCCTTTTCGTCCCACTTCTTACCAGTCAATTTGACTTTCTCGGCATTGATGATGATGACATTGTCACCACAGTCAACGTGAGGAGTGAAAGAAGGCTTGTGCTTGCCACGAAGGACACGAGCCACATTGCTCGCCAGACGACCAAGAACAAGATCAGTAGCGTCAACTACGAACCATTCTTTCTCTACGGTCTCTTTGTTGGCCGATTTAGTCTTATAGCTCAACGTGTTCATCTGAGAATGAATTAATCAATGATGATTTCCTTTTAAGGTTAGGTTGCCGGATCGGGCAGAACAGCAACCTTTTTGTATCCCCAAAAACAGACATAGCAGAGCCCTTAGGAGGCGTCTGCAGCTCTTGAACGGTTTAATGCTAAGCACTGTGGCAACCGTTGCTCTTGGGAACACACTTGATCAAAGGGACTGCAAAGGTAGAAAAACTTTGCTCCTTTATAAACCTTGAACGAAAAAAATAGAACGAACAGCCAAAAAAAATGATAATTCATTCGGAAGCACTTCACAAAGACAGTCTTAGCACTCCATCCCCAGCTTCCCTTAGGACAAAAAAAAGTCGTAGAGAATTACCCTACGACCGCTTCAGTTACGCTGCCAGTTCCTTACTTATATCTTTAAATACCAGATTGATTATGGTATTTAACCGATCAATAAGCGAGGGCAAATCATCTTCCTGATTTTCTTTGGCCTTCAATTCAATTTCGCGTATTACGGTCTTGAGCTCTTCAATCCCCATCAAATCGATAGAGGGCTTAATCTTATGAGCGAGGGCACTAACCTTTGGCAGATTATGGTTATGAAAATACTCGGTAATCTGTCGGACTTGCTCTGGGGTATGTTCTAAAAAAACACCAATCATGCGCTGAACAAAAGCTTCATTGCCTTGGGCCATCGCCCTAAGTTTAGTTAAATCATAATGACTCATAAGCTGGTTATCTTTAAAATGGTATAATGTTTTTCGTTCGAAGTAAGGATAAATAAAGTTTAACACCAGTTGTCACGAATTGTCTCTCCTCCCCAGAACCTGGCTGATTATTGCTCGTTGTCCTCTCCAAAAATTTAGTTACAAAATCTTCCTTTAATCACTGAGAATGTATCCACCTATGTGACTCAGATCTCTCGATTTTTTAGCATTCGGTATATGGTAGATTTCCCGATGTTCAGCTTATCTGCCACGAGCAACACATTACAATCATACTTATCCAAGTAATGCCTAATTATACGGGCGTTATAACCTTTGAGGGTGTCTTCCTTCATCAAAAGTTCTTTGATGGTCAGAGATTCATTCAAGCTAATATCCTCAGGACCAATTTGGGTAGAGTCAGAAATGACAGCTGCTCGCTGAACTACAGACTGCAGCTCCCTTACATTTCCTGGAAAGGAATATTTTCTCAGCTTCTCTTTAGCCATCCCTGTTAACAGACGCTCGGGAAAGCCATTTTTCCGGCAATACTGGCCCAAATAATATTCAGCCAGCATAGGAATATCTGTAGACCGTTCTCGTAGTGTTGGCATTTCAACAGGAAGCCCCAAAAGTCTGAAATATAAGTCTTCGCGAAGCGACCCACTTTCCATGTCTCTCCTGAGGTCATGATGCGTTCCTACCATTACCCGAACATCTACTTCAATCAACGCCTCCCCCTCTACTCGCCTCAATTTCCCATCCCTTAAGACTCTTAATATTTTAGCCTGAAGCCCATCCTCCAACTGGCTAAAATCATCCAAAAAGACCACTCCTCCATTAGCTTTCTCAAAAGCTCCAGGAACAACCTCTTGTTGTACCTCTTCTCCAAAGAGCAAACTTTCTAATCCCTCCTTAGGAACATCATTCAATCCTATTTTTATAAACGCTCCATTTCTTCGAGGCGAACTTTCATAAATCGCCCTTGCCACAGCCTCCTTTTCGGTTCCCAGCTCCCCAAAAATTGAGAGGGTAACATCCGAAGAAGAAGCCTTTTCCATCAAGTTATAGAGCTTTTTTACCGCAGGACTTTCTCCAATCACCCGACGCGAAAACTCCTTCCGCAATTCTGTTTTTGAAAGGCCTGGCAACAGTTCATTTGTCTCTTGCTGTGCAGCTTCACTTTTCAGGTTTCTAGCCAAATACCATAATCGCTCTGGCGTATGCTCGTCTTTGGGCAAATAATCCACCGCCCCCTCCTTTAGCAAACCCACTGCCGTTGCGATCTGCTCCTGAGCAGACACCATGACTACGGGGAGCTCTGGGTTCCTCACCTTAATTTTTCTCAATACCTCCTCACCCGATAAATCCGGCAAAGAATAATCAAGGGAAACTAAATGGGGACACAAACCCAAGTTATCTAAGCATTCTCTGCCCGAAGAGAACCTGTACACCTTGTAGTCTGGATTCATCGAAAGGTGATAGGTCAGTGCTTCAGCATAACACTCATCATCCTCTACAATAAAAATTTTGAACACATCCATAAGCTGTGGATCGCATAATGGCGGGGCACAATTCCTTCACCCCAAAAACACATAAACTAATCAGAGGCATATTTAGCCTAACTACCTATACGCCACGCTTTCAGTAATGTTCCAAAAAATGTGATTCCCAAGTTCAAAACTCCTTCAGACAACCTCCTTACATACAATCCGTTAAGCCATAGAAAGGATATACATTTTTACCTGTGCCCTCCCAAGGCACCATGCCAAAACACTGTAGGCCTATGAGACACTTTACCCTTACAACTACCCTCAGCATACTTCTACTATTTTCTGCGCAAGGGCTTCGAGCACAACGACCAAGCCGCCGTTCAACCAACAACACGTCAATAAAACAACCTTTCTCCTTTTCAAAACTGTTCAAGCGAAATCAGCCACTTGGTTGTCCAAATCTTGATGATGACAAAGGCAAGTCTATTGGTGACATCTTCAAACGCAAACCTCAAAACCCAGAGGAAGACGGCGCTCATTTGAAGCGAAGGGTGCACTCGGTTCGGTTTGATATTATCCAAGTCGGCGACAAAACACTGGACATCCCTGCCTTCAAGCAGTTTCATAATAACATGACTGATTTCACCGCCGACGGCGAGACAGAATTCCAGCAAATCATCGAAAAAATCCGGAATTACCTGGGTGAAAACACGGATGGAGACGGCGTAACCTTAGAAATCATTGGGGGAGCTTCTCAAATCCCTACAAGTTTTGATCCTTCAAAACCAAACAATAACATCTTACCAAATGGGAGTTCAATTCCAGGACAAACGAGCGTTGAAAACAATCGCCTCTTGGCTCAAGCCCGAGCTACTGAGCTGGCAAAAAAAATCAAACAGGTTTTTGTCAACATCGAAATCATCACGCCTGCCTTGGAAGACATCCATCTGGGGGAAACAGCATGGACACAGGAACACAAAAAAAGGCTTAGCGAGGCATTCCTAACCAACAATGAAGAGCTCAAAAACCAAATCTATGAGCCTTTCCAACACGAGCAGTTCGTTAAGGTAATTTCAAAAGAAGAACGCCACCTAACAGTGAAACCGAACGCTTTGGAGGCGCATACCTTATTTACTTTACCAAGGGTTTCAGTGCGTTCTCCAAATGGTGAAAAAACAGAACAGTCCCTTTTTGTAATCTCTGAGAGGACCTTTAACCTGATTAAAAACACCCGAATAAAATTCAAATCAGCCAAGGCCCGAAATGCCTACCTCAAAAAACTCGGTGTCGAAATTCACGCAATCGATGTTGATGGGCAAACCAGCTATTACATGCTTCATGGCGAAAAGGAAAAAAATGCCTTTGCCATTAAAGACCACCATGACCGTGTCTTAGCATTATTTAAAGCTGGAATTGTAGACGAAAACGAAAGGGAAACGCTGAAGCAAATTGTAAGGGAGCTTTACTTGGACCAAAACATCTCGGTCTCCCCCTAAAAAAATCATGGGAAGGAGGAAGGGAATGGCTTTCACCCCACTCCCTTCAATCCCTCACCATTGAAAAAGATACTTCACACGGAAACTCTTGTACCACATCTCTGAGGCCTCGCCTTTTTGTTCATCGAAGCTTCTAACAAGTAAGAATGCCACTAAAGGCAAACCTCCGTGTACAAGACGATACAATGTCTGAAGAAGGTATTGGTTGGTGGTGTCCCAAAAGAAATTGAAATCCACAGCTCCCACATAGCGCGCTCCGGCCGTAACAAATCCCCAAACACAAGTATAAAGCAAAGCAAAACGAGTGGCTTGAGGGACAAACAACATAACCGCAACAATCAAATCAAGAACCCCTGCCCACCAGATAAAAGCGTGCGCAAAGGCCTCTGATACGCCAAAAGTATTGATCACCATATCCACAAAAACACCTGGACGTGGATAATAGCCCAAGGCATATAATCCGTGGGCAACAAAAGTGAGGGCAACGGCCACCTTCATCCAACCCACCAATTTTTTCAGGTCGATTTCCTTCCCTACCAAAAGATAGAGGAACACTGGCGCGCAGAACTGCGAGGCGTATTCTACAAACTGGGAAACGTGGAAAAACTTCTCCTTACAGTAAAGTAACGCAAGCAAGAAAAGAGGTATAGAACCAAGGGCCACAAAAACTCTGATAAAACGGTTTGGCTTGGTAACCAAAAGCGTTGCCACAGCACAAAGGACAAAATATACTCCTGTTGCTCGGATGGTGAGTTGAATCATCAAATCTGTTCGAAGACTCGTGGCGTATTCCTGCCAAGACATCCCGAAGAAATTCACGACTCCCTCCATCCATGCTTGGTCCCAAAGAAGCGTCCTGAATGGAGCATCCCATACCAAAAATTGCCACGCACGCCCTGCAAAAACCAAGAAACAGAAGAGCTGTAAAAGACGAGTTGGAGAGGTAAATAAGCGTTTCATAGCAGGTGACGTTAAACCGATTTCTTTCGGGACATCACAAATCAACAAGCAGAAAGTTACCCCCTTGTTTTGCCTACATTAAGGCTTTGTTCCAGTCTTATTTTTTTCCCTTAACATAATCCGCCTTCCAATTAAAAGGGAGATGCCCACTTTCTAAACCCATTAACACACCTTTCATAAGGTGTTGACCAAGAAGCAATACGCCTTATCGAATTTGCGGGCAACAAACCAAACTCATAAGGTGATGAACCTGTTTTACAAAGTTTTTCTTTCTGCCCTTTGCGCCCTGACATTGGGCTCGGCATTCGGCACCACATCCCGCTATCGCCTGTCGTTGCGGGACAATCCAGCCACCAGCATCGTGATTGGCTGGGACCAACTTTCGGGAAGTAACCCGACCGTTCACTACGGCACCAGTGACCAAGGAACCAACTACACGGCCTACCCTTCCAGCAAGAGCCCTGACCGTTCTGTTTCCTACAAAGGCATGAGCAACCAGTTTGTTCGCCTCACTGGACTTCAGCCAAACACTGCTTATTATTTTGTTATTCACGACAGCCAAGGCACCAGCCAACGTTTCTGGTTCAAAACGGCTCCTGATAATCCAAATGAGCGCCTCAGCTTTATTGCAGGTGGTGACTCCAGAAACAACCGCACACCTCGAAGAAATGCCAACACTTTGGTGGCTAAGTTGCGTCCACACGCCGTGATGTTCGGTGGTGACATGACCAACGGTGATTCTAACAGCGAATGGTTAGAGTGGTTCGATGATTGGCAAAACACCATCGCTTCAGATGGTCGCATGTTCCCTATCGTTGCTGCGCGAGGCAACCACGAAGGATCAAACAACAGCATCTACAACCTCTTCGACGTTCCTTCTTCCAACGTTTACTACGCCATTACTTTCGGGGGCAACTTGGTGCGCTCTTACACCTTGAACTCTGAGATTTCCATCAGCGGAAGCCAAACTTCTTGGTTGTCCAGCGACCTCCAAAACTCAGACAACGTGGTGTGGAAAATGGCACAATACCACAAGCCAATGCGCCCACACGTTTCTTCCAAATCCGAGGGCACTTCGCAGTACAGCAACTGGGCAAACCTCTTCTATGACCACAATGTTCGCCTGGTCGTTGAGTGTGACGCGCACACCGTAAAAACGACTTGGCCTGTGCAACCAACGACGGGTTCTGGAAACGACGAAGGTTTTGTCCGTGAGGATAACAACGGAACGGTTTACGTAGGTGAAGGTTGCTGGGGCGCTCCATTGCGTAGCAACAACGACGCAAAAAGCTGGACGCGCGCCTCTGGGCAATTCAACCAGTTCAAGTGGATTTTCGTGGACCAAGACAAAATTGAGTGTCGTACCATTAAGGTGGACAACGCTTCCCAAGTAGGTTCTGTTTCTGACAGCGATATTTTCACTGCTCCTTCAAACTTGGACATTTGGAACCCAAGCAGTGGTTCTGTGGTGACTATCCAAAACACTGGAGGAAACCTTGCTCCGACTGTTGACATCACGAGCCCAGCCACTGGAAGCAGTTTTTCTTCTGGACAGGTGGTTACGATTCAAGCCAATGCCACTGACACGGACGGCTCTGTTAGCTCCGTGCAATTCTTGGTAGACGGCGTGGTGACAAGCACCGATTACAGCGCTCCATTTGCTACAACTTTGAACCTTGCCGATGGCGCACACCAGATTACTGCCCGCGCCACTGACAACGAAGGTGCAACCTCAACGGATGTTATCAACATTTCGGTGGGCGCCTTCAGCCAAACGGTGGAATCTCGCATTTCTTCCAGCATGGATGACGTGGAGGAGAACAGCTCAGGCGGCATTTACACGAACAGCTCGGACATTGAGTTGGTCGCTGACGGTTCCAAAGGAAACCAAACAATCGGTCTTCGTTTCGGAAACCTGAACATCCCACAAGGCGCTACCATTACCAACGCTTATGTTCAGTTCACCACCGACGAAACCAACTCTGGCACTACCAACTTGACCATCCGTGCCCATGATTCGGATAACGCCTCGGCTTTCACCACTTCTTCCAACAACGTTTCTAACCGAAGCAAAACTTCCGCCTCTGTGGCTTGGTCCCCTTCGGCTTGGAGCTCAGTTGGTCAAGCTGGAAGCAATCAACGCACACCTGAATTGAAAAATGTGATTCAGGAAGTGGTGAGCAGAAGTGGTTTTGGAACAAACAGCCACATTGTCCTTATCATCACAGGTACTGGCGAGCGTACGGCTGAGGCTTATGATGGAACAAGCTCTTCGGCCCCTTTGCTTCACGTTGAATATTCTGTAGGAGGAGGCGCTACTTCGAACCAAGCACCAAGCGTTTCATTGACTTCTCCTTCAAACGGAAGCACCGTTGAAATCAATAACGCGGTAACCATTTCGGCAAATGCTTCGGACAGTGACGGCACCATCAGCAGTGTCTCTTTCTACAGCAATGGTTCTTTAGTGGGCACAGATAACTCCAGCCCATATTCCATTTCTTGGACTCCAAGCAACACTGGAAGCTTCAGCCTGACGGCCATCGCAACTGACAATGATGGAGCGACGACCACTTCCAGCGCAAGAAGCATCACAGTGGAAGACAATTCAGCTGTTTCTGCATCCATCGACATCCGAGTTTCTACAGGTAGCGATGATGCCGAAGAGGGTGAGTCTGGCGCAATGTACCTCAACAGCTCTGATTTGGAACTGGTTTATGACAGCTACAACTCTCAGGGAGACCAGACCGTAGGTATTCGTTTCCAAGGATTGAACATTCCGCAAGGTGCTACAATCACCAATGCCTACATTCAGTTCACTACCGATGAAACTGGTTCTACAGGCACCAATGTGACCATCAGGGCTCAAGATGTGAATGACGCGGGAACGTTTACCAGCTCCTCTTTCAATATTTCCAATAGAGCTACCACTTCCGCCTCAGCCAACTGGCAACCTGCGACTTGGAACTCATTGGGTCAAGCTGGAACGAATCAGCGGACGCCTAACTTGAGCGCCTTGGTACAAGAAGTAGTCAACCGCGGAGGTTGGACTTCTGGAAATGACATGGCGTTCATCATTACAGGTTCTGGAAAACGCACTGCTGAGTCTTATAACGGCTCAAGCTCCTCGGCTCCTTTGTTGCACGTTGAATACACTACTTCAAATTTGAAGTTGGCCTTTGACGACTCCAACGACGAGGAAGCTTTGACCATCTACCCGAACCCAGCACAGGACTTCTTGTTCTTGGAAACTTCAGAAGAGGCTGTTTCCTTCCAGATTCTTTCTGGAGCTGGAGATATCCTTATTGAAGAAAATTTGGACGGCATTTCTACCCAGCGCCAAGTGTACTTGGGCGAATTGCCACAAGGCATTTACTTCGTCGTGGTGAATGGTCCTCAGGGCAAAACCACTAAAAAATTCATCAAGCAATAAGACTTGATAAGGCTTAGGCCAAAATGCAAAAAGCCCTGCTGGAATTATCCAGCAGGGCTTTTTTTAATTATTCGAAGCGATTATTTCGCCACTTCTTTGATGACAATAAAGTTTGATTTCCCAACCTTCATTTTTTCATCTACGATACCAGTTACCTTCTTCTCATCGCCTTCGTTAGGCAAGTCACCCAAAGGAACCACATAGATGCTTTCGGTGTCATCCTTGAGCTCGTAATACTTGGTAACAAGTAAATCAGTCGTTTCGATAACCGTTCCTGAAACGGTCACTTTTTTACCGTTGTACTCTGTGATGTTGTCTTTGATTTCCTTGATGTCTGTGGCGCAGGAGGCCAAAAACATTCCCATACCGATAACAGCCAAAGGCATTCTCAATTTTCTTGCAAGCATAATTCTATGGGGGTTACTCAAAACCTAAATTAAACCTACCATTTGGTAGAAATGCATCTCTCAAGAAACAAACTTCATCTACTTCAGACAAATTCATTCCGAGCTAAGAACGTCCAAACAGGACAATTTTGCTCATTCATTCTCCTCCAACTGCGCATCATACAGTTGCTTATACACGCCTGTTCTCGACAATAACTCTTCATGCGTTCCTTCCTCTACAATGCGCCCATCATCCAACACGATAATGCGGTCGGCCAACTTCACCGATGAAACACGGTGGGAAATAATCACGGAAGTTCGTCCCTCCATGATGCGGGTAAGGTTACCCAAAATCTTGTCCTCGGTTTTGGTATCCACCGCAGACAAACAATCATCAAGCACCAATACTTTCGGATTCCTCACCAAGGCACGCGCCAACGTAACACGCTGACGCTGACCACCCGAAAGCGTCACACCACGCTCACCCAGCATCGTATCAAACCCTTCAGGGAAAGCCTCAATATTGTGCTTCACAAAGGCATCCTCAGTGGCCTGCAAAATGTCCTCCTCGGTGGCAGTCTCACTACCAAAAGCCACATTGTTTCGAATGGAGTCCGAGAACAAAAAGCTGTCCTGAGGAACATAACCAATCTGTCCCCTAAGTTTTGGAAGCTGGAATTCCTTGGCATTCAGTCCACCAAACTTAATTGCACCGTCGGTTGGGTCATACATTCGACACAACAGGTTGGCAATGGAGCTTTTACCTGAACCTGTTCCACCAACAATGGCCAAGCTCTCCCCTTGTTTCACAGAAAATGAAATGCCATCCACGGCCTTGATGCCAGAATCTGGATAGACCAAAGACACATTTTCAAAACTGATATCACCTTCCAGCTCCACTGCTTGGCTACCAGAATTAATATCGCTTTTGGTGTGAAGAAACTCGTTGATACGTTTTTGGGAAGCCGCGGCACGCTGAATAATGCTACTCACCCAACCCAAGGAAGCCACAGGCCACGTCATCAGGTTCACATAAATGACAAACTCTGCGATGTTACCCACACTCAGCTTGCCAGCAATCACCTCACTACCACCGATATAAATGGTCAGAATTGTACTTAAACCGATTAGCCCAACAATCAGCGGGAAGAACAAGGCATTGATTTTAGACAGCTTCAAGGACTCCTCGCGGTAGTTCGCGCTCTCCTTATCAAATTGGTCCACGGAATTTTCCTCCCGAACAAAAGACTTCAGCACACGAATTCCAGAGAAAGCCTCCTGAACAAATGTGGATAAACCAGATAAACTCTTTTGAATCCGTTCCGACTGAATATTGATGCGGTTACTCACATAATAGATACTCACCGAGAGGAAGGGCAATGGCAACAAAGTGAAGAACGCCAAACGGGCATTTATGCTAAACATCTGGGTAATCACCAACACGAACAGCACCAAGAGGTTAATGCCATACATAATGGCTGGCCCCAAATACATCCTCACCTTGCTCACATCCTCCGAGATTCGAGCCATCAAATCACCCGTATTGTTCGAGCGGTAAAAGCTCAAAGGCAATACCTGATAGTGTTCGTAAATCTCATTTTTGAGGTCAAACTCGATAAGGCGAGACATCACAATGATGGTCTGACGCGTCAGGTAAAGGAAAAAGCCCTTACAAAGCGCCATCAATAGCAACAGCCCAGCATACAAGAGCAGGTTATAATAAAAGCCCTCACTCGTCATCGTCGCCAAAGAAGAGCCTTCAAACAGTTGTTGAACATGAACATTCTCCGTAATCAAATCCAGAGCATGACGCACAATCTGCGCTGGCATAATGGAGAACATGTTCGAAAAAGTGACGAACAAGGCCCCCAGAAGCAAGCGATACTTATACTTCAGCAGGTATTTGTTAAGAACCTCTAATTCTTTCACCGTAGTTGTATTTGAACGGGAAGAGCCAATTCAGCCGCCTTTCACTCCCAAGCGAATCAGGCCGAGAAAAGAAATTTCCCAAGTTTTTGACGTTGTATTAAGTAACAGCCCAGCAAAACCCATAATTTTGTGGTCTGCCATTCGTGCAGTGCTACAAAGATAGCTAAATGCTTAGTCTTGGTGTGAGCAAGTGAGGGCTTAAACCCAACGGGGTTCCTCGCATTAATCTGCCAGACTAAAATTCGTTCCTTTCCAACGCGACCCTCGATGCTGAACAGAAGGTATTTGAGAATCAAGGCGATGCAGGCCGTTTATGCCTACCGCCGAAAAGAGGAAGCCAATGTGCTGCTTGCTCTCGATCACATTGAAGAGCTCTTCGAGCCAGATTACGCGGCCGTCGAAGCCCCTGACTACGAACGCCTAAAAGAAAACAGCAAAAAGGCCAAAGCCCTGTTCCGCAAGGGCTACGCTACAGGCACGCTCTCCGAAGAGTCAGAGCCTGAAGTGAGAGATGCCGTCCAAGAGGGTTTCCGCTACTACAAAGAGGAAAATTCTGATGAATGCCGCAGCACCAAGCAGGAAATGCTTCGCGATGCTGACCGCATCCTCGACCGCCAATACAACGTCCTTCTGATGTTGGCTGAGATGGCGGACCTCTCCCACCTCCAGTTTGAGCGCAAACAACAGCGCCAATACGTCACCCCCGAAATGAACTTGGTGGGTGAGCAGAACCTCCACAACAACATCCTGATCCAAGCCATGCGCAATCACTCCACCTTCCAGACGGAGGTGAGCCGACGCAGCTTGTATAGCGAAAAGGATGAGGCTATCGCCAAGAAGCTATTTACGACGATATTGCCGGAGGACGAAACCTACAGGAAATACATTTCCAAGGAACAACCAAGCTTCGAGGAAGATCGCGAGATGATTATCCACATCATCCGTGACATCATCTTCCGCAACGAGGAGGCCCTTGCCCTTTTTGAAGAGCAAGACATCCATTGGCAAGAGAACCGCGACATCGTGCGCAGCCTTTGCCTCAAGCCATTTAAAAAGGCTGACGAGGAAGAAGGCATCACCTTCTTTGCCATTTCTGAGGATTGGGAGGAAGACAAAAAATTCTTCGAAACCTTGTTTGACGCCACCCTTGCCTTGGACAGGGAGCTCAAGGAATTCCTTCAAGGAAAAATCCGTAACTGGGACGTAGAACGCATTTCCACTGTGGACCGCACCATCATGGAAATGGCACTTGCTGAGATGACCACCTTCCCGAATATTCCGGTGAAAGTAACGCTCAACGAGTACATCGACATGGCCAAGCGCTTCAGCACCCCTAAGAGTAAGCAATTTGTAAACGGTGTTTTGGATGCCGCTTCCAAAGAGCTCAAGGACACTGGGAAAATCCGCAAGAGCGGACGTGGATTGTTGGATAACCAATAAGGTACAAGTTATTGAATACGGAGTAAGGAGCCCCCAACACATGGGTTCCCTACTCCGTTTCTGTTAACTGATACCTGTTAACTGACTACTGTTTCTTGGTACTCTCTACTTGGCAAGCTATTTTTATAAACCCAAAATTTTAGCATACCATGAAGACCCAAACCATTATTGCAGGCCTGCTTATCAGCGGAGCAAGTCTTTTCTCTTCTTGTGGGGGAAATTCAACTGACGCGCCAACTTCCACTCCTACCACTTCAAACCCAACTTCAGCTCCTTCTAAGAAGAAGGTTCCAGCCATTGAGTTTGAAGAAACCGAGTTCAAATACGGGGAAGTTACTCACGGTGACACTGTATCATACAGCTTCAGATTCACCAACACTGGTGATGCTCCGCTACAGATTACCAACGCAAAACCTTCTTGTGGATGCACCACGCCTTTCTTCACCAAGGATCCAATCATGCCAGGTGAGACAGGTGAAATCAAGGCTGAATTCCACTCAGGAAAAAAGACTCCTGGTGTACAAAACAAGTCCATCACAGTATCTACCAACGCCAGCGACCAAGACATTCAACTTTGGCTCAAGGGTGAGGTGATTGCGGACAGCACCGAGACAAAATAATTTGGTCCACAGGACATTAATAACGGAAAGGGTTTTCATCCTTGAGTTGATCAAGTGAAAACCCTTTCCACCTTTAACCCTCCCATATGAAAAGCATCTTGCTTCAAGCACAGCCACAAGGTGGCTTCGACCCTACTACAATAATATTCATGGTAGCTATGTTTGTAGTTGCCTATTTTTTCATGATTCGCCCGCAGCAAAAAAAGCAGAAAGAACTGCAAAAGCTGAGAGATGAAATGAAAAGTGGTGATGCTGTAATTACAGCAGGTGGTATCCACGGCAAGGTGGTCAGCGTTTCAGAGGATATTGTCACCTTGGAAATCGCCAAGAACACACACATCAAAATCGAAAAAGCCTCCATCAACGGCGGTCCAGCCGCAGCCAAGGAGGAAAAAAAATAAAGAGTATCTAAGTACTGAGTACAAAATAAAGAGCCCTTACTATGCTGGGCTCAATACGCTGTACTCAGTACTTTGTACAAAAGACTTTTTATGCTTGAATGGGCTACAAAAAATAAGAAAAACCTCCGCGCAGGATTCCTCTGTGTGCTTGCCGCCGGCATGTTCTGGTTTTTGAATGCCATGAGTGGTGAATACACTACTCAAATCTCCTACCCCGTTCAGCTAAAATACAATCAGGAGAAGTTCCATGCCCAAGCAGAACTCCCCTCTTCTGTCACCATCAGCGTCACGGGATATGGTTGGACACTTTTAAGTCAGAGCCTTGGATTCGGCCTGCAGCCCGCCAGCTACACCATTGACCAATTACCTAAGGACAGGAAACTCCCTGCCCAAGTACTCTTCCCTGCCATTTCAGGGAAACTCAAGGACGTCCGATTAAACTACGATTGGTGGGACACCCTTTCCATTCCGTTGGAACCGATCCAGCAAAAAGCACTTGCCCTGGAGCTGAAAACCGAATTTGCCTCGCCTGCCCTGCGCTTGGCCGAATATCGCTTTGAGCCAGATGGCTTCATTATTTCTGGCCCGAAAAGCCTGTTGGACAGCCTGCCAGATTACCTTGAGATTTCTCTACTTCAAATCAGTCAAGGACAAAACGTAAATCGATTGCAAGTAGCCCTTGGGGAGTTCATCCCTGATTTTACTCGGGCACACCCAGACACCGTACTCCTTTCGGCCGAAGTATTTGAAGCCGAAGAGCTATCCATTGATCTACCTATCATCGGCCTGAATTTCCCTGACAGTCTTAAGCCACTTCCTGAATCCCTTAAGGCGTTTGTTCTTGTTCCAGATACCTTGGCTTACAAACCATCTCCAAAGGATTTCTCCATCATCGCTGATTTTGAAAAACTCCAAGGGAACCTCATCCCCCTCGAGGTAAAAGTTCAGCCGGAATACATCGAAAAGATTCGTCTTTCCCCTTCCAGAGTTTCCACTCAAAAGAATATTCCTAATGAGCAGTAACCCTCCACTCTTGGTCGGAATTACTGGCGGAATCGGCACCGGAAAAAGCTTGGTTTGCCATACCTTTCGTGCATTGGGCATTCCTGTTTATGAAGCTGATTCCAGAGCTCGAATCCTTCAGGAAACCAACAAAGAACTGGTCAATGCTATTTCAACGCTCTTCGGAGAGGAGTCCTACGAGAACGGGAAACTCAACCGCAAGCATATTGCTGATCAAGTCTTTTCGGATAAGAGCAAACTTGAAAAACTCAATAATTTGGTACATCCAAAAGTCCAACAGGATTTCGAGGATTGGACCAAAGCCCATGGTCAGCATCCCTTCGTGTTGAAGGAAGCCGCACTTATTTTTGAAACGGGAGGCCATAAGAAATTGGACTATGTGATTACCGTAGCCAGTGAAGAGGACGAACGCATCCAACGCATCAAAAAAAGGGACCCTTTCCGCACAGAGCAGGAAATCCGAAACATCATTGACAGGCAACTGCCCCAAAGCCTGAAAATCAAGCAGTCCGACTTTGTCCTTCAAAACCATGAGGCAAGTCCGCTCTTGAACCAAGTCCTTGAGCTAGTGGAAAAACTGCATTTTTTAGCAAAAAAATAACATCACCGCTTGTTTCCACGGAACTTCTCCTTACCTTTGTGTCACCAAACGGGATGGACTCGTAGCTTAATTGGATAGAGCACCTGGTTACGGCCCAGGAGGTTGGGGGTTCGATTCCCTCCGAGTTCACACAAGCCCTTGCAAATCAATGATTTGTGAGGGCTTTTTCTTTTTAGCAGTTTTAACACCCTTATTTCATTTTTTCGACTTTCAAGGCAAAGCCTTACTCGCTCCAAACTTCCTTCTTGTTCTACTAATCGGGAACACAAAAAACCATCAATAACGAGACACTAAGCCCCATCAACCATCCAACCCTTGAATAACCTTCTGAAAACCAATTGATAAAACTGGAAGCCTTTCCTCTATGGGCAAGTTTCAAAATTGTATTATTCCAATCTTTTTTTGATAGATTCGTTGACCAACCTTTCGTGCCGACCTCCCAAACCCTTCAATTATTCGGGATTTCTTTCACCAACATTAACGAGCGTCATGAATTTACGCAGGTTATTCCTCACCCTGACCTTGGCTATTTTTTGCCTTGGACAAAGCGCCTATGCACAAATGCCTCACCCTGCTTTGGTGGGTTATTGGCAAAACTGGAGCGCCGACCTAAAACTCACCGACATCCCCGATGAGTACAACGTCATCCAGCTGGCATTTGCCACCACGACTGGCTCCTCCATGTACCAAATGGAGTTCAACCTGCCTTATAATTACTCGAAAGCGCAGTTCAAATCGGACATCGACGTTCTGCACGGTGAAGGGAAAAAAGTCATTTTGAGTATTGGTGGTGCCAACGACCCCGTTCGCTTAGATAATGCCACTGCAAAGAATGGTTTTATCAACACCATCAACGCCATCCTTGCCGATTACGAATACAAAATCGACGGCATCGACATCGACTTTGAAGGAACCTCCATGCAAATGGGCTCTGGATGGACGATGACCAACTTAACCACGGCCCAACAAAACTTGGTGGACGCCATCCGCTCCATCAAATCCACCTATGAGGCGCAGTCGGGGAAAACCATGCTGTTGACCATGGCTCCGGAAACGGTTTACCTCGTGGGCGCACTCTCCTCCTATCAGCTGAACAATTCCAACGGCGGTATTTTTCTCCCCATCATCCAAGAGCTCAAGGATGAAATCGATTTGCTTCACCCTCAGTTCTACAACGCCTATGAATCCATCGCCATCGACGGGCAAATTTACCGCGACAACGGCGATCCAGATTACGTAACGGCCATTGCCGAATCCATTCTCCGTGGTTTTACCATCAGCGGAAAAGGTACTTTTGACGGATTCCCTGAAGAAAAAATCGCCATCGGAATTCCCGCCAACCATTGCGACAGCGGAACCGGCTCGGGATTTCTCGACCCTGATGAAATCATCGACGCCACCAATTACCTGATGGGCAAAATTTCAAAGCCGTCTGGTTGGTCCTATACTTTATTGGGCTCCTACCCGAACCTTGGTGGCTTGATGACTTGGTCCATCAACGAGGATAAGGCCAATTGCAACGGCTCCTACCAATTCGCCAACACCTATTCCCAGATTTATCCCGAACAGATCAAACAAGACCAAACGATTTCCTTTTCCAACATCGCCACGAAAACTTATGGCGATGCGGATTTCACGCCGACTGTTTCCGCCTCCTCTGGCTTGGCAGTTACTTTGACTTCCAGCAACACCAATGTGGCCACCATTGTTAATGGGAAAATCCACATCGTTGGCGCTGGTTCGGCAACCATTACTGCATCCCAAGCAGGGAACACTAATTACAATCCAGCCACGGACGTCAGCAAAACCTTGACGGTAAACAAAAAGGCCTTGACCATCACTGCCGACGACCTTTCGAAAAAGTACTTCCAAAACCTGCCGACACTCACCATGAATTATTCGGGATTTGTGAACGGCGAGGATCAAACGGCCATTACCCTTCCGAGCATTTCTACGACTGGAACCAAAACCAGTGATGTTGGGGATTACGCCATTTCCCTTTCGGGTGGAAGCGCTTCGAACTACAGCCTGAATCTTCAAAACGGTACGCTCTCGATTGAGAAAAGGAACCTGCGAATCACGGCTGATGACAAGAGCAAATATCAAGGCGAGGCCAATCCTGCCTTGACCATGACCTTTGAAAACTTTGTGAATGGCGATGATGAAAATGACATCAACATCCCATCCATTTCTACAACGGCAACAACCAACAGCGCGATCGGCACTTATCCGATTTCGCTTTCAAGCGGAAGCGCCACGAACTACAACTTGGTATTCACCAACGGCACTTTGACCGTGAGCCAAGCGCCGAAGCAGGACCAGACCATTACCTTCTCCAACATCGCCGACAAAACCTACGGTGATGCGGACTTTACGCCGAACGTTTCCGCTTCCTCTGGATTGGACGTAACACTCGTTTCGAGCAATGAAAACGTGGCAACAATCGTCAATGGTAAAATCAAGATTATTGGCGCAGGACAAGTAACTATCACCGCTTCACAAGCTGGCGATGACAGCTACAATCCAGCTTCAGATGTGAGTAAAAGTTTCTCCGTGGAAAAGGCTGAATTGACAATTTCGGCTGATAACAAATCCAAAGTACAAGGCGAGGCAAACCCAGCACTCACCATGAGCTTCGCTGGATTTGTGAATGGAGATAATGATAACGCTATCAACTTGCCAAGCATCTCCACAACGGCGGATGAATCGAGTAAAGTTGGGTCTTATTCAATCAGCTTGTCAGGTGGGTCTGCAAGCAATTACAACTTGACACTGAACAACGGAACGCTGACCGTAACTGCAATTCCGAAACAAGACCAAAGCATTTCATTCTCGGACATCGCCACCAAAACCTACGGCGATGACGACTTCACGCCGAACGTTTCCGCTTCCTCAGGATTGGACGTAACGCTCATTTCCAGCAATGAAAACGTAGCGAAGATTGTTAATGGTAACATCCAGATTGTTGGCGCAGGGCAGGTGACTATCACCGCTTCACAAGCTGGTGATGACAGCTATAATCCAGCTTCGGATGTGAGCAAAAATTTCACCGTGGAAAAGACAGAGTTAACTGTAACCGCCAATAACCAATCAAGAATCTACGGCGCAAACAACCCAAGCCTTACCTACAGCATTTCTGGCTTTAAAAATGGAGATGATGAAAGCGATATCACTTCCCCTGACATTGCCACCTTCGCCACAAACGCAAGCGATGCTGGGACCTATTCAATCTCACTCTCGGGTGGCTTTGCTCAAAACTATTCCTTCAACTTGGTAGAGGGAACACTGACCATCAACAAGGCTGAACTAACAATTTCTGCTGACAACAAATCGAAGGTTCAAGGTGAAGCCAATCCACCACTCACCATGAGCTTCGCTGGATTTGTGAACGGCGAGGATGAAAACGACATCAATTTGCCAAGCATCTCCACCACAGCGGATAAATCGAGTAAGGTGGGTTCTTATGCAATCAGCTTATCAGGTGGGTCTGCAAGCAATTACAACTTGACGCTGAACAACGGAACGCTTTCGGTAACTGCCGTTCCAATGCAGGACCAAAACATCTCTTTCGCTAACATCACCAACAAAACCTACGGTGATGCGGAATTCACTCCAAGCGTTTCCGCTTCCTCAGGATTGGACGTAACGCTCGTTTCCAGCAATGAAAACGTGGCGAAGATTGTTAATGGTAACATCCAGATTGTTGGCGCAGGACAAGTGACCATCACCGCTTCACAAGCTGGCGATGACAGTTACAATCCAGCTTCGAATGTGAGCAAAAGCTTCACCGTTGAAAAAGCTGAATTGAAAATTTCAGCCAATGATGTTTCCATCAACCAAGGCGAAGCAATTCCTGATTTGCGCGCAACCTATGATGGCTTTGTGAACGGCGATGATGAAAGTGTTTTGAACAACATCAGCATTTCCACGACGGCTACCGACCAGAGCCAAGCAGGTGATTATCCGATTACTGTGGACTCGCCAATCCAAGACAACTACACCGTTCAAACCGTAGAGGGCACACTCACAATCAATTTGGTAGCAAGCATTTTGGGTAATGCCACCGAAAAACTGGGCTTTTACCCGAATCCAGCCACAGACATCATCTTCCTTGAGGGATATGAGGAATTTGAAAGCGTGGAAATCATCAGCATGGATGGCAGAACGGTACTTTCTACAAACAGTCCTTCCGCCCAACTCAATATCCAAGACCTCGCGAAAGGTGCCTATTTGATTCAGGCTAAAAGTGGTGACCAAACCATCACCAATAGACTGATTAAACGATAAGTAAAATTCATTCACACGAAAGAGGCTGTCTCAAAAGTTGAGTCAGCCTCTTTTCATTTTTATCAGATTGTTAGCTTTGAGGATGGCCCATTCCAAGAAGACTTTTAAGCAATATGAACCAGGACAAACAGTATTGTTTCCACCA
>JAUIJC010000070.1 GCA_030431525.1 Bacteroidia bacterium
CTCCTCTCCACTGAAGTCAACCATCATCGGACTATCCAAACCGACTCCAGAAGCTGGAATCGTCGTCTCCATCCAAACGCCTCCAGTATCAGCTTCTTCACCCAAAGCGCCCATCAAGTTCACGCCACTCAAATCTTCCGTCTTGCAATAGGTCAACGTGCTGTCAACTCCGGCATAAGGAGCATCTTCAATAATTAGAAACACCTGCGCGGAGTCGCTACAGCCTTCTTCTTCACTAAGGATGCGATACCTAAAGGAATAACTTCCAGGTATGATGCCACTAAAGTCTACTGCTGTACCATCTCCTAACATCGCTCCATGAGGAACTGGTGAAGTTTCATGCCAAGTGCCTCCTGTATCTGGCTCACCTCCTAACAATTCAAACAGATTAAGAACACCCAAAGGAAGGATATCACAGAAGTTGAGTGTTGTATCAATACCTGCGCTAAACAACTCTGGCTGAGGGGTGCATTCCAAAACAGTCTGGAATTCCTGTAAGGAAATCTTAACCGTGTCATCAAGATTCCCTGCCTTGGCATTGAAATAGGTATCCTGCAACTCCTTGATGGTGTAGCAGACAATGAAATATCCAGCATCGCCATTGTTCCCAAAACCAGAGATGTCGTCAATTTTGAAACCCTCAAAAGGATTTCCTCCAAGATTCGGCCCCGAATCCTGAGTACCCACAACTCCTGAGAAGGTCCAGTCATCATCCCCGAATCCCACTTGGTTTGTGTCATTCAGCTCAATGGCGTAATTGGACAATTCTTTACAGTCAGGACCAGGACAGCCATCATAGCAGACTTTCAACTTGATGTCAAACGTGCCATCGCAGTTTTGGATAACGCTGGTGACCGCGGTAGAGAAGCCGTTCTCCGCATGCATTTTTTGGACACCACAATCTCCAATATCACAGCTGTCCACCTCGCAGTCTTCCATATTCACCACCACAAGCGCTGTGTCAGGGTCGCAAGGTGCCATCGAGTTCACTACATACTTGAAAGAATAATTTCCCACTGGAACCTCTGAAAAATCGACAAGACTTGGGTCACTTAAATCCACTCCCGAGGAAGTCATTTCCATCCAAACCCCTCCAGTGTCTGGCATTCCCATTAGGGCACTCACCAAATCCACGGAGTCATTCACCTCTTCAATGCACAGGTCAACCTGGCCATCCATGCCCGCATTGGCCATTGGCTTGACCACCACCGTCACAAGAGCCGTATCTGGATCACAAGGCATCTGGCCCATCACCACATACTCAAACAAATAGGTTCCAGGCCCGACATTCAAAAAGCTAACATCTGTTGGGTCCACCAAACTCACTCCTGAGGACATTGCCGAGGTTTCCGTCCAATCTCCTCCCATATCAGGCGTGCCTCCCAAGGCCCCCATCAAGTTCACCATATCATTCGAATCCGCTTCGCAAAGCATCAGCATCCCGTCATCACCAGCATCAGGTCCAGCAATGATAGCCAGCATGATTTCCGAGGAATCAGAAGCGCAGGGTGCCATAGCCTCCACCTTGTATTTGAAGGAATACATCCCAGGCTCAACACCGCTAAAGTCCACCATGGTTGGATCATTCAAAATCACTCCAGAGGCCATCATGGAGGTTTCCATCCAGATCCCGCCCGTATCAGGCGTGCCCATCAGCACCGCCATTAAGTTCACCGCATTGTTGGAATCTGCATCACAAAGCATCAATCGTCCACCCTCGCCGGCATCGGCATCCACACAAGGAGGTTCCTCGCCAGGACAGCCATTCAGTACATATTCAAAATCCGCAATGGTAAAAAGGGTGTCAAAATCATTGTTCCCTGCTTTGGCCAAAACCCGTTGGTCTTGCAAACCACCGCACAAGATGTACTTAATGGTAAAATGGCCTGCCTCGCCATCACCAATACCACTGATGTTGTCCCGCTTAAAGCCATCAAACGGATCATTGCCAAGGTTGGGTCCCAAATCCGTATTGCCATTCACCCCCATTACCATGACACTGTCGTAGGTTCCTGGGATGGCTTCTACTGAATAATGGGAAAGCTCAGGGCATATTGGCCCTGGACAGCCATCATGGCACACCTTCAAAGTGATGCGAAAACAGGAATCATTTTCCACCTCCACACTTTGAATCCCTGTGGTCCACCCACCGCCATGCTCATAAACCTTCGCACAATCATTAAAGGTACAGGTGGTATCCTCTTCTTGAGCCGTAGCCCATGAGGTTATTAAGAGCATTTGGCACAGAAACAGCCACCTTGCGAGACCGAACATAGCTCCTCTTACTCGAGTAATGTTACTTCCCATAAACACCGATTTTCACAGATTTATATTTAGTCGCAGTCCCTCTACGACCTCTATTAAGGTGTTACGGGAGATTCCAGCCTCGGCTACAGATGTATTGTCCTGTATTGGGAATGCCTTCTTCAAAGGCATTTTTGTTCCCAAAAGCAGAAAAAGCACAAGGCATTTCCTTATCAGCGGAAAGAAAAAAGCCACTCCCAAACGGAAGTGGCTTTCCAATAGTTGCCCTTAAAGGGCTCTAAAACAATTCTTACTGCACATTTACCTGTTTCACGACCACGTTGCCCTTCTCGTCGATGAATTGTAGCACATAATGCCCTTTCATCAATCCATTCATCGGTAAGGTGAATTTGGTTTCAAAGGTTACTCCTTCTATCAACACTTTGCCTGTCAGGTCGGTGAGACGATACTGCACCTGCTCACTGCCTTCTGGCAATTCAACATTCAAGCCTTCGTCAGCGTTAACAGGGTTCGGATACACCATGGAAGTAGTCAAGGAAGTAGGTTGGGTTGTCGCTGTTTTCCACACTGGCCACTGACTACAACCCTCATCCTTAATCTTCACATAACCCAAATCCTTTTTGCATTCTGGATGCTCTCCATCTCGGACAATGACATGGTAATCGCCAGGACACAACCAACCTTGGTAAGCATTGTATGACCAGGAGTATCCGCCATCAATGGAGTACATGTACCAACCTGCACCACCGTTCTGATCCTTGATGGTAATGGAACCCCAATCACAGCCTGCGTTCTCGTAGCTCATGTTCGCCGTGATGTTGCATGGCGGACAGTAGTTTGGATTACATCCATCGCCAACCTCTACATAGCCAAGGTCAAGGACACATCCATAGCTTTGGCCGTCGCGCATCAAGACATGGTACTTTCCTGGTTCTGCCCAATACTTGGTCGAGTTCCATTCCCAAGTCTCGCCACCGTCATAGCTGTACATGTACCATCCGCTACCACCTTGGCGGTCATGGATGATGATTTTGCCAGCCTGATAACAAGTAGCGTCCTTGGCTTTCACCCAAGCGCTCAGGTCAGATTTATTCTCCAGCTCCATCTCTCCCAAATCCAACACGTTTTCTGGGTTATGCTTATCGCGAATCATTGGGTGATAGATACCACCGTCGAGCCAGCCAAAGCATTTGTCCAGCGACCAAGTTTTACCCCCATCAATGGAGTACTCGAAGCATTTGACATTACAGCCTTCTACTTTTTTGAAGCAGATCTTGCCGTCAAACCATCCACAATGGGCTGGCTTTTTCCACACTTTACCCGTAATGTCTCCTTCCTCTTCAATGATGCACTTAGCAACTGCCATACAGCCTTCGGCATCAGTAACTTTTAGGCCGTAAACACCTGGGGCCAAACCGGTAATTTCGAGGGAATCGGAGAGGAATCCATTTGGTCCGAACCATTCAATGGTGTAAGGCATTGTGCCACCAGATATCATCAAGCTGATTGAACCATCATTCTCACCACAGGAGGCATTCTCCATTTCCTTCTCGATGATTATCTCGTTGACTTTTACCGTGACAATGGCGGTATCTACACCACAGGTGGATGCTATGTCACCCACAACATATTTGAAGGTGTAAGTACCCGAGCCCACAGCACTGAAATCAACCATGGATGGGTCTGACAAATTCACACCTGAACTTGGATTACTTGTCTCCATCCAAACACCACCCATATCCGGAGTACCGCCCAGAACATCCTCTAAATCCACGTCAATGTTATCATCAGAGGTACACAATACCAACATGCCATCCTCGCCGGCATCTGCTCCATCCTCAATGGTCACTGTTACCATCGAGGTGTCCGTGCCACAAGGGGACTCAATATTACCGACTACATATTTGAAGGTATAAGTACCAACCACCTCGCTGGAGAAATCTACTGCCGTTGGGTCACTCAGATTAACACCAGAGCTTGGGTTGGTCGTCTCCATCCAAACACCGCCCATATCTGGGGTACCGCCCAAGGCGCCAGCCAAATCTACCGAGCTGTTGTCGTCGTCGATACACAAGGACAGCATGCCATCCTCGCCAGCATCGACGCCAGCATCGATCTCTACCATCACCATCGACGTATCCGTGCCACAAGCGCTATTTGCTTCTCCCACAACATATTTGAATGTGTAAGTACCAGCGTCTGCGCCAGAGAAGTCAACCGCCGTCGGGTCACTCAAATTAACACCAGACATTGGATTGCTCGTCTCCATCCAAACACCACCAGCATCAGGAGTACCGCCCAAGGCACCAGCCAAATCAATCGAGCTGTTGTCGTCATCGATACACAAGGACAGCATGCCATCCTCGCCAGCGTCTACCCCTTCCTCTATCTCTACCATCACCATCGACGTATCCGTGCCACAAGCTGAGGCCGTGTCACCAACAACATACTTGAACGTGTAAGTACCAGCGTCTGCAGAGGAGAAGTCAACCGCTGTCGGATCACTCAAATTCACACCAGACATTGGGTTACTCGTCTCCATCCAAACACCACCAGCATCTGGCGTGCCACCCAAAGCGCCAGCCAAATTAAACGAGCTGTTGTCGTCATCGATGCACAAGGCAAGCCTACCATCCTCGCCGGCATCAACACCTTCCTCGATCTCTACCATCACCATCGACGTGTCCGTGCCACAAGCTGAGGCCGTGTCGCCAACAACATACTTGAACGTATAAGTACCAGCGTCTGCAGAGGAGAAGTCAACCGCCGTAGGGTCACTCAAATTCACACCAGACATTGGGTTGCTCGTCTCCATCCAAACTCCCTCAGCATCAGGAGTACCACCCAAGGCGCCAGCCAAATCTACCGAACTGTTATCGTCATCAATGCACAGGGATAAGCTTCCGTCCTCGCCAGCATCAACACCTTCCTCAAGCTCTACCATCACCATCGACGTGTCCGTGCCACAGGCAGAGGCCGTGTCGCCAACAACATACTTGAACGTGTAAGTGCCTGCATCTGCGCCAGAGAAGTCAACCGCCGTAGGGTCACTCAAATTCACACCAGACATTGGGTTACTCGTCTCCATCCAAACTCCTTCAGCATCAGGAGTACCACCCAAGGCGCCAGCCAAATCTACCGAGCTGTTATCGTCATCGATACACAGGGACAGCATGCCATCCTCGCCAGCATCAGCACCTTCCTCGATCTCTACCATCACCA
>JAUIJC010000002.1 GCA_030431525.1 Bacteroidia bacterium
ACGTCGAACGGTGGCACGATTGATTGGAAACTTAATGGTCAGTCGGTTGGCACAGGTTCAACTTACCAGTCTTCCTCCTTGCAGGACGGCGACAAGGTGAGTGCTGTGTTGACGTCGAATTCAACTTGTGCTTCTCAGTCAACGGCCACTTCTAATGTTGAGACGATTTCAGTGAATGCTTCGGTAACGCCAAGCATCAGCATCGTAGCTGACAACTCGACTATTTGTTCAGGTGATGTGGTAAACTTTACGGCGACTTTGAACGGTGGCACGATTGATTGGAAACTTAATGGTCAGTCGGTTGGCACAGGATCAACTTACCAGTCTTCCTCCTTGCAGGACGGCGACAAGGTGAGTGCTGTGTTGACGTCGAATTCAACTTGTGCTTCTCAGTCAACCGCAAGTTCCAATGTTGAGACGATTTCAGTAAATGCTTCGGTTAAGCCAAGCATCAGTATCATGGCTGACAACTCAACGATTTGTTCAGGAGATGTTGTGAGCTTCACGGCGACTTCTAACGGCGGAACGATTGATTGGAAACTTAATGGTCAGTCTGTAGGCACAGGTTCTACTTACCAGTCTTCTTCCTTGCAGGACGGCGACAAGGTGAGCGCTGTATTGACGTCGAGTTCAACTTGTGCTTCTCAGTCAACCGCAAGTTCCAATGTTGAGACGATTTCGGTGAATGCTGTTTCTTCACCAAACATCAGCATCGTAGCTTCTAAATCTTCGATTTGTGAAGGGGAGGCCATTAACTACGTGGCGACTGCTTCTTCAGGTTCGATTGCTTGGAAAGTGAATGGAGCTAAGGCTGGAAACGGAACTTCTTTCAATTCCAGCAACTTGGTTGACGGCGATATCGTGATGGCTGAATTGACTTCTGATGAAGCCTGTCCAGCACAAGCGGTAGTGACTTCTAACCAAGAGCAGGTGTTGGCCAGCAAGCCTTTGAACCCAAGCGTGGAAGTGGAGTTGGATAACGGAACGTTCTTCCCAGCTTGTAAAAGCACCCAAGTTGATTTCACTGCCAAGGTTTATGACGAGGGTACTTCACCAAGCTTCTACTGGAAAGTGGACAATGTGGTAGTGGCGACTGGGGCGACCTATTCCACTTCAAGCTTGAAGGACGGGCAACAGGTTGTTTGTGAAATGATTGTTTCCGAGAGCTGTGTGGTAAGTTCAAAAGTTGCTTCCCCAGCAGTTCAGGCCGAGGTGTTGGATGCCAACGACAGCCAGTGTATCACTTATACCGAAGATGAAACCTTTGTTGACCTTCGCATCTATCCAAACCCAGTTCACGACATCTTGAATGTTGAAGGTTTGGAGGCTGATACCGAGGTGTTCCTTTACTCTGCTCAAGGCGTTCAGCTTTACCAAGGCAAGGCTGGCCAGATTGATATGATGGAGATGCCTGCTGGTGTTTACATGTTGAAGATTCAGTATGGCAACCGTGTAGAGATTAAGGAAATCATCCACGACTAAGAAATGTGTTAAGGCATATTGTATCAATTTGTTAGTCCATAAAAAGGCTTTCCAGCAATCGCTGAGAAAGCCTTTTTTCTTTTTGGACAGTTTTAATGAATGATTTTTGCGTTCTTGGACTTACTTCTCTGCAATTGAAATTATCCTTTAATAAATAGGATAATTCCATCACGAAGTCCTTTTCTTATGAAAAAACCTTTGACCATCATTTTGGGACTTTGTCTGGGATTGGGGTCGACCATTGGTCAGGCGCAATCTTCAGACAAGTACGAGCTCTTTTTAGAGTCAGGGAACATCAGTCCACGGACGCAACGGGTGGCAGAAACCCAGCAGTTGGAAGCTGGCTCTTACAAAATCATTCAGTTCACTGCATTGCCCAATGCCCAGCAGAAGCAGGCGCTGGCCAACAAGGGCATTCAGCTTTTGGGCTACGTGCCCAATTACGCGTTCTATGCGGTGGTCAATTCGGACCTTGAGCTTTCCGCTCAGGAAATGGCAGATTTTTCCATTCGGGTGATCATCTCCGTTTCACCATCCTTCAAACTTTCTCCATTGCTTACTCAAGAGAAAATGCCCGAATGGGCCGTGGTGGAAGAAGGGAAAGTGGATCTCATTGTCTCGGTTTTTGAGAATCAGTCTATGGCCTCAGCCTTAGAAGAACTGAGGACTTATGGAGTGGTGCAGGGAGAGGCCATTGGCCAATCTGTGGCTTTAAGGATTCCTCAAGAAAAATTGATGGAATTGGCAGGTCTGTCTTTTGTTTCCTACTTAGAGCCAATACCTCAGCCAGATGAGGCAGAGAATGATGAGGGGAGAGGCACTCACCGAGGGACTGCAATTTTGACGCACTACGCAGGTGGCGATAAATACGATGGAAGTGGTGTGACGGTGGCCATTGGCGATACAGAGCTTCAATGGGAACACATCGATTTTGCTGGACGACTAAACTACAAGAGTAGCGACAAAGGGTTTAGTAGCGATCACGGCACACACGTTGGGGGAACGGTTGCCGGCGCAGGTAACATAGATCCGACCAAGCAAGGACAGGCGCCTGGCGTGGAAATATTTTCCTACACACAAAGTAATGGCATCTATGACATTCCAAATTCCTATGCGGATGGCGTGCGCCTGACAACGCAGTCTATGGGCTCGAGTTGTCCGTCCTCTACGGGTCTGGCCAACTACACTTCTCGAGGGCAGACGATGGACCGACAAGTGCGTGATTACCCATCGGTGATGCACTTTTGGTCATCAGGAAATGACGGTTACGATGATTGCCAGCGCTACCCTTCGGGCTGGGGAAACCTTTCCGGAGGCTACAAGAATGCCAAAAACATTATGGTGGTGGGCCGTGTCGATTACCGCGACCAGATTTCTGGTTCAAGTAGTCGAGGCCCCGCCTATGACGGTCGCATCAAGCCAGATATTGTAGGTATGGGCTCCTCGGTGTCCTCAACCACCTTTAATAATAGTTATAATACCAAGTCAGGAACTTCCATGTCCACTCCTGGAGTATCCGGCGTTTACGCACAATTGCTCCAAGCTTACCGCGAGCATAATGGTGGTAGCGATCCAAAGGGCGGACTGCTCAAGTCCATTATGCTGAATACGGCTAAGGATTTGGGCAACGAAGGTCCCGACTTTATCTATGGCTGGGGAAGGGTGAATGCCCTGAAGGCGTTGAACTGCATCAAAGACCAGCGCTACTTTATTGGTAGCCTTTCTGACGGAGATCAAGCAAGCCATACGGTTACGGTTCCGGCAGGGGTAAAGCGCATGCGCGTAATGGTGTATTGGTCAGACTATACGCCTGCCACTGGGGTGTCAAAACACTTGGTGAACGACTTGGACATGACCTTAAGCCAAGGTGGTACCACCCATTACCCTTATGTGTTAAACCCTTCGCAAACCAGCAGTACTGCGCTTAACACGCCTGCCACCAGAGGTGAAGACCATCTTAACAACATGGAGCAGGTGGTTATCGACAACCCTTCTGGTTCATACACGGTCAACCTGAACGGGTATTTGATTCCGGAAAGCCCGCAGGAATACTATGTGGTTTATGAGTTTTTGACCGAAGACATTACCGTGACCTATCCCGTGGGTGGAGAGGGTTTTGTGGCAGGAGAAACCCAACGAATTCGGTGGGACGCCTATGGTAACTCTGGGGATTTCAAGTTGGAGTACACTACGGATGGCGGAAATTCTTGGAATACCATCACCACATCAGTAAGTGGTTACACCCGATACTATTCTTGGACAGTGCCTTCGACGGTTTCTGGTCAGGCTAAAGTGCGTGTCAGCCGAAACGGTTTTTCCGACGAGAGCGATGCAAACTTTGCCTTGGTCGGTGTTCCGAGCAATCTGGATGTGGATTGGGTGTGTGATGCCCAGAGCGTTTATCAAATCAGTTGGGATGCCGTTTCCGGTGCCGACGCCTATGTGGTTTATCAGTTGGGCTCCAAATACATGGATTCCATTGGTACCACCACCGACTTGAATTATCAATTGCCTTTCGGAACCGGCATGAAGGATTTGTATGCCGTGGCGTCTATTAAGGATGGCGTAATTGGCCGTAGGGCAATCGCCGAAGAGCGCACAGGAAGCGGAACTTATTGTTCGGAGGTCGGTCAGCCGATGACGGTACTTTTGAGCCAGCCAACAAACGGTTCGAGCTTTACCGAATTGGATGACGTAACGGTCAAAGCCGATGTGACGGCTACATCTGGAGAAACCATCACCAAGGTTGAGTTTTATGTGAACGGCGTTTTGGCGGGTTCCACCACCAATTCTCCTTACCAAGGGACGCTCTCAGGCCTTACCGCTGGAGATTATACCATTTATGTCATCGCCTATGAAACGGGAGGTAACAATGTAAAATCCAATGAGGTGACCATCAAGGTGACCGAGGTAATGGATTATGACGTGGCGGTTTCCAATCTAAATATTGTTACGCCTGCCCAGTGCGGAACTACGATTGACTTCGATTTCGATTTGGAAAATAAGGGCGTGCAGTCGTTGGCTTCCTATGATTTGGAAGTGTACCTGAACAACAGCCTGATTTTATCTGAATCTAGAAATGAGAGCTTGGCCACGGGTAGCTCGACTACGGTGAGTTTTACTGATTTCCAAGTTTCTCAAAATGGTGATAACGACTTGAAGCTTGTCGTGAAAAACCCGAATGGGAATACCGACGAAAATCTGGCGGATAATGAAGCGATGAAATCCTTTGTGATTGGATTGGGCGAGGCGCACCAGTTTGTGATTGCCTCACGATCAGAGAACTCGGCCATGGCTTTTGAGATTTTGGATAACGGGACTCTGGTCGCTGAAAAATCGGATGCGACTGTTTCAACTTCGGGAGCGAATACAGTCTATGACTTCTGTTTGGTGGATGGTTGTTACGATTTGAAAGTGACCGATGCCTTCCAAGCTGGCGGTTGTAATGAACCTGCTTGGTCTGCCTCAGCCACCTATTTGGGTGACAGCGGTTCTGGAGGAACCGGCACCGGTGAGGTAGTTTCTCACAACGGAAAACTTTGGAGAGCGCTTTGGTGGACCAATAATGAGGAGCCAAGTGTTGAGCCAGTTTGGACGGAAGTAGGTGACTGCAATGTCACCTATGACACGGACAGCTATCAATTGTTGGACAAGGATGCCAAGCTGTTGGCCAGCCAAGAGGTGGCAAATTATGCATCTCCACAAACGGATGCGTTCTGTACGGGTAGTCAAACGGTGGTAAGCGCAGATTTCTCTGCGAATAACCAAGCGGTTTACAGCTGTTCGGATGTGACCTTCACCGCCAACACGACTGGAACGATTACTTCCTATGCGTGGGATTTCGGAGCGGACGCTACTCCGGCCACGGCCACGGGCATTGGCCCACATGTAGTTTCCTATTCAAGCACGGGAGCAAAAACAGTAAGCTTGACGGTGAACGGCAATGTGGTGGAAACCAAGACGAATTATGTCACAGTTTCCCAAGACCCAAGCCGTCAGCCAAGCCTTTCGGTGGCTTATGATGCGACCACTATTTGCGCCGGTGAAACCGTGAATGCCAGCGTTTCTAACGTTCAATTTGGTGGTTCTAATCCTCAGTTTGAATGGAAAGTGAATGGCCAAACGGTTGCTACGAATGGCAATCAAACTTTTGCCTTCTCCAATTTGAATGATGGTGACCAATTGGGCGTAACACTTGTTACCAATGAAACTTGCGTGACCAGCTCAACTGCCAGTACTTCCAGCGAACTGGTCACAGTGAATCCGATGGTGACACCAACGATTAGCATTTCGGCAGATAAGACAAATATCTGTTCAGGCGATTTGGTAAGCTTTGCATCGACTTCCAACGGCGGAACCATTTCATGGGAATTGAATGGTCAGTCTGTCGGAAACGGTTCGGCCTACCAGAGTTCCTCCTTGAATGATGGCGATAAGGTTGTGGCGGTCTTGACCTCGAACGCAACATGCGCAAGCGCTACCATGGCAACTTCGAATGAGGAAACCATCAATGTGAATCCGATGGTGACGCCAACGATTAGCATTTCGGCAGATAAGACAGCTATCTGTTCAGGCGATTTGGTCAGCTTTACTTCGACTTCCAACGGCGGAACAATTTCATGGGAATTGAACGGTCAGTCTGTTGGAACCGGCTCGACCTACCAGAGTTCCTCCTTGAATGATGGCGATAAGATTGTAGCCATTTTGACCTCAGACGCAACTTGCACAAGCGCCTCCACGGCGACTTCGAATGAGGAATCCATCAGCGTGACTCCGCTGGTAACACCTGCCATCAGCATTGCATCAAACAAATCATCCATCTGCGAAGGGGAGTCCATGACTTTCACGGCAACGGCCTCTTCCGGAACGATTGATTGGAAAGTAAACGGCCAGTCCACGGCAAGTGGTCAGGCTTTCCAAACTTCGGCCTTGGTCAACGGGGATATCGTGCAAGCGGTATTGACCTCGGACGAAGTTTGTTCTTCTTCGCCAACGGCAAGCTCCAATGAGGAGCAGGTTTTGGCCAGCAAACCATTAGATCCAAGCGTAAGCGTAGAAATCGAAAATGGCGAGGCTTTCCCTGTCTGTGCGAATACGACATTGAGCTTTAAGGCCGATCCAGTGGATGAGGGAACCAACCCGAATTTCTATTGGAAGGTGGACAATGTGGTGGTTGGTCAAGGCGACAGCTACAGCACCGCAACGCTCAAGGATGGACAGGAAATCGTCTGTGAGATGGTGGTGTCCGAAAGTTGTGTTGTCAGCTCCAAGGTGGCTTCCACGCCTGTTATGGCCGAAGTGCTTGACGCCAACAACAGCCAGTGCATCACCTTCACGGAGAATGCCTTATTCCAAAACGTTGTGCTCTATCCGAACCCAACCGCTGATGTGCTGAACATCGAAGGTTTGGAGGAAGGCACCCAATTGAGCTTGCTTACCTCTCAAGGGGTGATGATTCAAGAGGGCCTTGGGTATGAAGTTCAAATGCAAGCATTGCCTGCTGGAACCTATTTCCTAAAAATTGAAAAAGGGGAGAAGGTGGTGTTTAAATCGATTGTCAAGCAGTAAGAACTGTTGTTAGATAAAAGGTGAAATGTAAAAAGGCCTCGGTGAAAACCGAGGCCTTTTTGGTGTTTAAATAGCTGAAGGTGAGGTCTTTTTTCGAGAGTTCAACTCCACTGGTTCGAGAGTTCAGCGAAGCGCTCTCGGACCTAAAACGGCTCAAGTCTCCCGACTTGAAACTTAAAACTATGTGGAATTTTTTGATTGAGTGATTGGCAAGTCAGGAGACTTGAATGTAATGGGGCACTTCACCGAACTCCCGCACCTGTGATGAGTAAAATCATTCGACAATCTGAACCTCTTTGCTCACCGCCCTGTACTTGTTGCGGATGACTCCGCCCTCTGAGGTGGCATCTTCCGCCTCCAATTGTTTTGTGCGGTCAAGGATACAGGTTGACGGGCCAACAGGAAGGTTTTTCTTTTGAATTTTTCCCAAGACCAATTTGGAAGCTCCTTCGCTTGTCTGAAGGTAGAGGGCATCATCTCCCCACTTCCAGCTACCGATAAACAAGCCTACGCTTTCGTCATTAGCCAAAGCGCTACCATCCCACATGAGTTCTTCGGCTTTGGATTTGGTGATGGTGTCAAAATCGTCTGGGAAAGCAATGCTCGATACCGTAGGCACCTGATTTGTGAATGTCTGTCCCTCCGCATTGGTGTATGAGAAAGTACCCGCGTCAATCTCACCGGCGAATTCCGTCACATATCCTGCGTAAAATGCATTATAGGGCAGTTCTTCTCCGTTGAAAGTGACGAAATCAGTGGTGTTCAATTTGAGGATGGTTCCGGTCGGTCCTCCGAACTTAAACTGGGCCACCACTGTGGTTTTGTCGCTGTTAGCGTCATAGAACTGCTCATAGATCGTGTAAATCTTCTCTTGGTTCACGTCTGAGGCGTTTTCCACTTCGCAGGAGTACAACGAGGCCATCAGCAACATGGCGATTCCGGTCATCAAGATTGATCTGAGATTCTTCATGATTTTCACTTTTTCATTTTGGTTTACTTTTCATCAACAAGATCTGTGGACTTGTTGCTGATGCTTGGGTTTTTAAGCCAAACTTATCCCAAAGTACTTAAAAATGAGGAATTAATGAGCAAATCAAACCGGTGTGCAAAGGAGGGTGAAAGTGCTATTTATCTTATTGGACTTTGCACGGCCAATACTCCTTTGGTTTAAGAGCGCTTAGCTGAACTTACATTCCAGTAAAGGGGCAGAAACACAACTTCATTTCTGCTCCATTTAGTTCAATCGGATGGTAATTGTGGGATTATTATCCTTATTGATTTCAACCAAAGCCTTTTGGAAATCGGGTTTCCCACGCAATTTTTCATGGTTTGAAATACCCACAGGTTCTTTTGGAATGCCGAAAATATAGGTGTCCAACTTTCCGTTTTTATTTTCGTCATGAATGACTCCCACGGCATACTTTCCAGCAGGGATGTCATTAAGTTTTATTGTTGCATTGTTTCCCTGTACGCTAAAGGTCTTTTTGAATGCCGGCTTTTCCAAAAAGTCATCTTCGTTGTCGTATAACTCAACAATCAAATTGGCCTTGGAAGAGGCTATCCCCGAAACTTTGATTTTAATCTGGGGTTCATTGTTTTGGGCAAAACCAAAGACAATGAAAAGTAGAAGGGTGAACAAGTTTGTCATAGCCATTTATTCTCCACTGGTTCGGGAGTTCAGCGAAGCGCTCTCGGACGGAAAACCGTTCAAGTCTCCCGATTTAAAACTGAAAACTATGTGGAATTTTTTGATTGAGTGTTTAGCAAGTTAAGAGACTTGAATCTAATGGGCACGAGAGCGTCCCGCACCAGTAATGTCTAATTCGTCAAGTCTTTAGCCAATCATTTTTACAACTCGCTTTGGCCATGGATCCGTAAATTCACCGCCTTCCCTGTAGTGTTTTATTTCCTCATCGGTGAGGAAGCAAGATTTCAAGGCGTCAGTAAAGCGGTCCACATGCGCCTCATCCCCAATGACGGTTAGGTCGCATCGGCGGTCACCAAAACGGCCGGTTTCGTTGGCAAGCTGTTCTTTAAGTTGCTGGATTTCGTATTCCGAAATTCCGTGGTTTTCATCCTCCACGATGCTCGACCTCCATGATCCAATCATTTCCAAATTGATACCGCCAGCGGATTGGTTCCAGAGCAAGGAGAGCTTATTCCGACTGGCCAGCCAGAAGAAACCCTTACTGCGGTAAATCCTTTTGTCGAGGAATTGATGGCAAACATCCCAAAGCCGTTGGGGGTGAAAGGGGCGGTCGTCATTGATGACTCTGGTGGCCAAATTGTACGGCCTGTCCTCGTTCTCCTCCGCTTCAATTAAAGGCTGAAGCTCTTTCGATAATTGCTCAACATTGTAAAAGTTGTAGTCCTCAATTTCGAACAAGGACTCCAGTTTGAGCTTGCCAAATTGGACGGCATGCGTTGAAGCAAAGGGGTTAATGGTTTGAATAACCGTGGCAATTTCTGGCAGTTTTTCTGCTTCAATGCGGTCCGTTTTGGTCAGGATAAGGTGGCTACAAAAAAGGATTTGCTCCACCAATAGATTCACCGTTTCCCGTTTTCCATTCCCAATGGCCTCCTGCATTTTCGGAATCAGGTTTTTCCCATATTCGTAGTCATGGGCAAGCATTAAGGTGTCCACAAGGGCAAAAACTCCCGTAAGTCTCAACTGGTTTTGATGCTTGAAATACTCGATCAAAGGCATCGGATGACAGCTCCCAGAGGTCTCGATTATGATGAGTTCGGGATTCTGGTTCGACAACAACTTCTTCAGCGCACCATCCAGTTTTTCAATCCCTTGTTTACTGCTCAAAACGCAGGAACTGATCGATTCCAGAATGTGCTGATTGTGTTCCACCGATTCGCCAGAGCTGATCAATTCACCATCCACATCCAGCTCACTCATGTCATTGACAATCGCACAAACGGGAATGTTATTCTTCCTCGACTGCGAAAGTAGTTTTCTGAAAAGCGTGGTTTTTCCTGAGCCAAGGAAACCATTGAGTATAACTACTGGGATTTTTGATGGTGAGGGCATGGGGGTTATGGTCTTGAATTTGAGGGTTTTGTTAATTTGGGAAGGTTTTTTTGATTGAGTTATTAGCAAGTCGGGAGACTTGAAAGTAGTGGGCACGAGAGCGATTCGCTGAACTCCCGCGCCAGAGAGGGGGTGTTTCAGGTAACCACCAAACTTTCTTAACCCACCAAATGCCCTATTGGCTATATACAGTGTTACCAGCTATTTTAATTTCTGTTGGAAAATATTGATATAATGATTCTTTATCTTCTGTTTTACTTTGAAGTAGCTTGATGCTTTTATCAGTGAAATCCGATATGCTCAAATGCTTACTAGCTATTTTTCTTATTCCTTTATTATTAAATGAAATTAGTACTCCTTGATAATCTGAATCGGAAATCATTTTGTTAATCACTTCCAAACGCTCATTATACCAATCTTCAATCGAAACCTTTTTCAAAAAATCCTTATAGTGTGTTTCTAGTTGGGTTAACTCGTTCCCTTTAGATACATCACTATCGGTAAAGTAATAATTGACTTTTGTGCTGACATAATTTGATACTTGAACCTCTTTAACTTTGTCAAGTTCACTTATAACATCCTTCTTTATTAATTCAATTTTAGATTCATCGACTAGTATTTGATTGGCAAGAATCTTCAAGAAAGTAGTGTCTAAAAATAGATTTTCAACCTCTGCTACTGTAAAAGAATAGATTTGCTTTTCTATAAGTTTCTCTAATCTACTTGCATCATGGTGGTCTGAATCAATTAATCCTAATGCTTTCGTATTGACATTTTGAAGTTTATTAAAGGCTTTTGTATGGTTAATGACATCAAAACAACTGCCTACTGGCATTATTGTTAACTCAGGAAATAAAATGGAGTAAACTCTTTCATCAATACTTCCCTTATTTCCTTCACAAAAGAGGATGTTTTTTCTACTTCCAAGAAGTTCGAACAATAGTGTTTCAGGAATCGTGTCTGTCGGAATATCTTCTATTTCCCATTTGTCTGGGTGAGTAAAAGATTTAATCCATATTTTTTTTGCTGTTGTACGACTTGTTGCAAAATCTAAATCATGAGTTAGGTAAATGAATATGCAATCTGCTCTCTCAGTCTCCAATAAATCCCACAGTTTTTTAAGAATTGTTTTATGGAGGTACATTTCAGGTTCATCCACCACTATAAACCCATTTTTAGGAGCTTGTAATACTTGTGCAATTAAATAAAGCATGACTTTTTCACCGTCACTCATTTGAATTGCTGGATATGAACGACCATCCGAAGATTTTGCAGTAATGTTTATACCATCATCACAGTTAATTTTTCTATGTTCTATGAGTGAGTTCCATATACGAAATGTGATATCGAGATTGGTTAGTTCAGGATTGTCAATTTTATCCCCTGAATTCACAGCCTCAATAGCCTTTTTTCGGTATGAGTTTCCTGCCGAGATATTATCCGCTAATAGGTTTTTAAGTACTATGCCAAATTCTTGTTGTAAATAACGAAATTCACCATCTGACTTATTTGTTTTATCTCTTAACTGATATTGCTTTAGTTCATTAGCCGTTTTTGCTGGATTAGCAATTGCGTCAAAACTTGGTACCAAAAGTATTCTTTGTGCAGAAATAACAACACCATTATTTTGAAGATAAGTCTTGAACTTGTTTGATAGAGTTGTTTTACCACTACCGTTTGCCCCAATGGAAACCACGTTACTATCAAAGTATCCTATCTTATCAAAAAAATCAATATTAAACTCTATTTGATCATAGAATTTGGAAACATTTAGACTATTGCGGTCGAGGTTATCCTTATTCGTTTTTTTCCAATGGTCATTTTGATGACTTATAAATGATGCGTCAGGGTTTCCTCTAAATGGTAAAGTTGATAAAATACTATTAAGATTTGACTGAAATTGGTTTAAGTAATTAACCTTTATTTCACCTTGCGATACCTTGTCTTCGAGGTTTGAAGACATAGCTATTACTTTATCAAAAATGTCCAAAGTTGAATCATTACACTCAAGTTCGAATGCCCCTTGTCGATGGATATTTAATTCTTTCTGGGCTTGTCTAATAAAAGTTATAAAATGATCGATTTCAGTACTCATGATTTTCTTTATTGCTGGTAACAGTTGTATAAACGCCACTATGGCGTTTAGCTATCCTTATAGACGACCCCGTGAATATAGCCCTTAATGGGTCTAAAGGCAATTTGTTGGCAAAAGTGGCGTTTATACAACTGACGTTTATACTGCCAGTCCTCATTATCATCTTAACCCTTCAAAACACAATCCCTCAGCATTTTATCAAAGCCTTTTTCCTTTAGGCCTTTGCCGATAAAGACAAACTTGCTGGTTTTTTCTTCTCCTTCTTGCCAAGCTTCTCCTTCCTCGATAAAGATTGATTTCATCACGGATTGGATCACCAGTTTGTGGTCTTTTCGTGGATCGTAAAAAATGCCTTTGAAGCGGTACACGTTTGCGCTTTGGAAGACCAAAAAGGCGTAGAGGCGGGCGAAGAGCTTATTTTCGTTGAATGACTCGTTGTATTCCAAGGAGATGGCGTCGAACTGGTCGTGGTCGAGTTTGGGCCTGTTCAGGGTGTTTTTGTTTCCGCCGATTTGAATCAGTGGGCGCAGTGAATCCTTCTTTTCGAGCAGTTCCTCGACGGGAATGTTCTCTTTGCTCCCTGCATACAAATAGGTGAAGGGGTTGAATCGCTTGACGATTTGGCGTATTTCCGCGATCCGTTCTTCGGGCACCAAGTCCGACTTGCTGATGTACACCTTGTCGCCATAGGCCAATTGGGAAGCTCCGGTATCGGAAACTCGTAACTGTTCCTCGATGTTGAGGGCATCGGCGATACAGATCACTTCGGGGAGCTCGAAGTATTTTTGCAACCATGGAAATTGCCTGAATGGCGTGACGATTCCCGCTGGATTGGCGACACCGGTTGCCTCGATGATTAGTTCGTCCCAGTCTTCTCGCTGGGAGAGGGCGCGCAGGGTGTCGATAAAGTTCTCGTTGAGCGAACAGCAGATGCAACCGTTGCTCATTTCGGTGAAGGAATCCGTGTTTTTGACAATCAGCTCCCCGTCGATTCCGATTTCCCCAACTTCGTTTTCGATTATGGCGAATCGGGTGTTGGCTTTGCTTTGAAGGATAGCGTTGAGCAGGGTGGTTTTTCCTGAGCCCAAAAAGCCGGTGAGGACGGTGACCTTCTTTGCTTTGATTGTCATTTGGTGGGGAGTGCTGAGTTTTTTGATTTAATTCTTCGTAAAAATAAGGTTTAAAAAGGAGGGTTTTTTAATGGGTGTTGTTGGAAAGGACCACGGAGGGCACAGAGGTATGGAGAAAAGGAGGCTCTTATCTCTCAAAAACAAAATCTGTTCAACGTGTAATGATCCATCTTTATCCTCCTCTCCTCTGTGCCCTCTGTAGTTCATAAAACCCAAAAGAGGCCACCTCAATCAATCAGTTTCAAGAACTCCTCGCGGTACGATTGCTCATTGAATTTCCCCCCGTACTCCATCGTCACCGTCGAGCTGGTGCGGTCTTTTACGCCACGCGTGGAAACGCAAAGGTGCTCTGCATCCACGACCACGATCACATCCTCGGTGTCAAGCGCGGTTTTTAACTCGTTATAGATTTGGAGGGTCATTCGTTCCTGCACCTGTGGTCGCTTGCCATAATATTCCACAATGCGGTTGATTTTGGACAGGCCGATCACCTTGCCACTGGAGATGTAGGCAACGTGGGCTTTGCCGACGATGGGCAGGAAGTGATGTTCGCAAGCCGATGAAAAGCTGATGTTTTTTTCGATCAGCATTTTGCCGTACTGGTATTTGTTGTCGAAAACGGAAACGGACGGTTTGTTCTTTGGGTCCAAGCCGGAGAAAATCTCCTTGACGAACATTTTTGCCACGCGGTAGGGGGTTCCACGGAGGCTGTCGTCCTTCAGGTCCAAGCCCATGGTCGACATGATGCCGGCGAAATATTCCTGAATGATTTCGATTTTTTCGTCGTCACTCTTCTCGAAGGCGTCCTCAAGCATCGGGGTGTCGATGCTCGTCATGATGTGGTTTTCGCCTTCTAATTCAATTACTTCTTTATCGAATGGCTCCATTTACTTTGTTCCCTTCAGGAATTTTAGTGTGTTATTATCCGCATCGTAGCTACGGTAGAAACAGGCTTTTCTGTGTTCGCCGTTTTGATTGACAGTGTGGCAAACCCCATCGCCCAGCAGTTCAACTTGGTAAACGATGGCGTCTTGGTCACAGTCGATCAGAATATTCTTCATTTGCATGCCGTTGCCAGAAGTCTCTCCTTTGGTCCACAGCTTCTTGCGGGAGGTGGACCAAAAGGTCGCCAAACCGCTTTCAAGGGTGCGGTCGAAAGCCTCTTGGTTGGCATAGCCCAGCATCAGGATTTGACCAGAGTGAAATTCCTGAACGACCACGGGCAACAGTCCTCCACGTTTTTCGAACTGAAGAAGGACCTTGGTGCTTTCTTCGAGTTGTTCTACAAAGTTGTTGGTCATAGCGATTGGTAATTTCTGTAGTGACGCTTTGAAAGCGTCGAAACCAAGCTGACGTAGTCGGCTTGAAGCAGGAGATTCACTTTAGGTGATTGTAATTTGCCAGAGGCAAATTAGGCTCGACGCTTTCAAAGCGTCGCTACGAGAGACTGGCCAGCAAGGCTTTTATTGCTGTTTATGCGGTGGAATAGCCCTCACAATCTTCCATTTATCTTCTTCGCCGTTTTCCCAGTTGATGGCGTTGATTTCATCATCAGTGCACAGGCAGGCCTCCAGTTCCTGCGTAATTTTCTTCTCGTCCAAATCCTGACCGATGATGACGAGTTCGTTTTTGCGGTCGCCAAATTTCTTGTGCCAACCCTCCTCAATAAAGGCCTGATTATGCAGGTAAGAAGGGAAGTTGAGCCGTTGTGAAAAAGGCATGCTACTCCACCAAACGCCGGCACTGTCGGAGTTTAATGAACTACCGGCTTGGCTCCACGTCATGGCTTGGTCCGGACGGGAGGCCAACCAAAACAAGCCCTTGCTCCGGATGATGGAGGCAGGGAATTCGTTTTGGATATAATTCATGAATCGCGTAGGATGGAAGGGCCTTCTGTCCCGAAACACGAAGGAACTGATGCCGTATTCTTCCGTTTCCGGCGTGTGCTTGTCTTTGTTAAGTTCCTTGATCCAACCCGCGCTTTGCTCGGCTTCTTCATAATTGAACAAACCGGTGTTTAAGATTTCCTTCGGGTCAACTTTCGCGTGGTCTGTGGCGATGATTTTGGCCCTTGGGTTCAGCTTTTTGATGGCCGACTTCAATACTCCCAAAGTCTTTTCATCCACCAAGTCCGCCTTGTTGAGGATGATCACATCGGCAAATTCGATCTGGTCCGTCAGCAGGTTGACGATGGTGCGAAAATCGCCTTCAATGTCTGTGAGGTCTCGTTCCAGTAACAGCTCACTGGAGCCGAAATCTTTGAAAAAATTGAAGGCATCGACCACTGTGACCATCGTATCGATATAGCTGAATTTGCTTAGGTCGATGTCGTTCTCTTCATCTTGGAAGGTGAAGGTCTGCGCTACGGGAACAGGTTCCGAGATGCCCGTGCTTTCGATCACCAAATAATCGAATCGGTCCTCCTTGGCAAGGCGCTCCACCTCAATCATTAGGTCTTCCCGAAGGGTACAGCAAATGCACCCATTGCTCATCTCCACCAGTTTTTCCTCGGTTCGGGACAATGCGCCCTCGTTTTCAACCAATTGGGCGTCGATGTTCACCTCGCTCATATCATTCACGATCACGGCCACTTTCAGTCCGGATTTGTTGTGTAAGATATGGTTGAGCAATGTGGTTTTTCCTGCACCTAAAAATCCACTCAGAACGGTTACGGGTAGTTTTTTCATTGGAATATCTATTTTAAAACCATTGATAATTTGAGCGGAAGAGGCCTCCTTTTCTCCTTCTCTCTGTGCGCTCTGTAGTTCATTTCAGTTCGAACCCTCACTTCGACAACTTCATGTTTTTGAAATGCGCCCAAGTCACAAAGATTCCACCGAGGATGGAAAGGATGATTTCAGCTTCCTCCATGGAAACCACTTTGCCCAAGATGAAGAGGTTGAATCCGATACCGCCCAGAATCATCGGCATCGCGTTCCGGTGTTTTTTGAAATAGGAAACAGCAAAGGAGGAGATGGCAAGGAAGAGGCTGAAAGCCAAAATGCTGATTTCGAAGCCCTCAGCCTCCAAGAAGGCAAGTCCAGCAAAGGGGAGGAGCATCAGGATAAGCGGGGTGATCAAACAGTGGATGGCGCAAAGTGTTGATACACAGATGCCCAGTTTGTCAAGGCGTAGCTTGGACAATACTTTCATGGGATTTTACAAGGAAGTTAAACGCAATAGAGTTGCAAAAGTACTTCTTGTAGTTACTAAAAGCAATAAAGTTGCGATTGTGGTTTTTGGATGGAAGGAATGGGTTTGGGGAAGGGAGTTGATTTTTCACCACGGAGGGAAGGAGGAAGGGAGGCTTGTGGTGTTGAAAAAAAGTAAGGAAAGAAGGGTGGGGTTCCCTTGCTTCTGGTGCGAGCGTCCGCTCGTATCCGTCTTACGTGGAGCCTGAGGCTCCTATGAAATTTTAGTTAGGAGCTACAGGTTCTATAGATTCGGCGGCTAATACTTCAACGTTTTGAAGACGTAGGGCACAAGGCCCTACGGTAGGGAATCGGTTATTCGTCGATATGATTTGTAATACTATTGACCGCCGAAGCTATAAGGTAATTTGTCACGGGCGGACGCCCGCGCCAGAGGGGTCTCCCTTTCTCTCACTCTCCGTGGTTAAAAAAATAAATCCTTAGGCCGTTCCCCCACAAGTTTTGCACAATCCCGTCACCGTATAGCTAAAGGAAGAGGCGTTGAATCCTTCGGGCACTTGCACGCTGGGAACCTCCACATTGTCCAAGCAAAATGTCTTCTCACAGGACTCGCACACAAAATGAACATGGTTGTGGACATGGGCTTCCTGCGCGCAATTATCTGGGCAGACGGCATATCTTGCCACGTTATTGACATCCGGCACTTTATGGATCAATCCCTTTTCAAGAAAGTTGTCCAAGGCCCTGTAGATGGTCACCTTGTCCTTGGTGGATGTGATTTTTTCCTTGACCTCCTGATGAGAAAGTGAGCTTTTGCTCTCTATGAAAAGTTGAAGCAGTTCAATCCTGAACGGCGTTCTTCGAATGCCGTGCGCCACCAACCGATCACCAATTTTTTGTGCTTTGTCCATATCCATACAAAGGTAGCTCCTCTTGGCGAATCCCAAAGGGCTTGATTGGTCAAGCCTTCAGTTTCTCTCTTGTTTAAGGAGACATAATGTTCTTGTGATTGGTTCCCTGAGCATGGGTAGTGTCGCTGTGTTGGAATTGCCCTAAGAGCCTCCATTAAGTGATTTTGAGATTTTTTACAAAAACAAACGCAACAAGGTTGCTATTGTTGTGATTCGTGCTTAAAATGCAACCATGTTGCAACATTGAGGGAGAGCTGAAAACCTCAGAAATCAGAGTAGGCACCCATTTTAAAAATTTTCAACCATGAACAACAAGAAGGAAAAATTGAGCCTCGACGAATTGAAAGTACAAAGCTTTGTAACCAGCATCGACGAGGAAAAAGCCCAGAAAATTCTTGGTGGTGCGGCAGGTCACCCAACGCACACTGAGGAGACTGACAAGCACGAGACTTGTACTTGCGACCCAGGTAAGAAAGAGGCTTTGCAGTCTTTCCGCGCCCTTTAATAATGTAGGCAGGTGGATTTAATCTACCTGCCTTATTATTCCATTTTCATACAGGTGCTTTAACTGAGTTAATAGCACCTGTTTTGTTTTGTCCTCATCCGTATTTTCGGCAAGCAGTGATTGCAGGTTTTTGAGGATTTCATCCAGCCTCATCGTTTGATTGTCGAGGATTCTGAGAATGGTGCTCGTGAAAGGGTTCAAGGAATAGTCGGAAACCCCGTAGCGGTATTTCACCAGAATTCGGGAGGTATCCTCCGATTCCACGAGCGCTGTGTAAGGATTGATGAGATACTTTCGGTTAGGGGAAAAAGGCGTGGACGTGCCTTGTATCCGTCGGTGGCATTCCGATAAAAAACCAAAGGAAGGGGGATGGACTTCCAGTTCCATTTTTCTTTTTTCGACCTCGAAAATGGCTTTGTTAAGGGCCATTTCATGGGAACGGATTTGCAAGTTCTCGGCCTCCAAGCTGTCAAAAAACTCATAAACACTGGACGTTTCGGGCATCGACCCAAGGCCTTGAACAGCACGTGATGTCTCGGGAAAGTACTGGGCGAAAAGCCGGTCAATAATCGTTTGTTCCGTCGGAAAAGCGATGTTTCCAGTCGATTCCGTTTTGGAAAAGCTTGGCAGGATTACCGTATCAGCTTGCTGTGGATGGAGCAATTGGAGCATGCAACAGGCCAATCCCGTTTCGCCCATAAACACCGAGAGTTCGGGTTTTTGGGCATCCCAACCAGAAGGCAGGAAACCGCATTCCGTTTTTAGCTCAACGGCTTTTTGGACGATTTCAAAGGCTTTGTTGACGTAGGCCTTGTTTCCCAAATGATAGCCGGCGTAAGCCAAGAGTAAGGCATCGGCCCCACGACCGTTAGTGAGCGAAAAATTGGTCGTTCCCTCGTCGGGAAGTTCCATCACATGATTGGCGATAATCTCCACTTGCTGGCGATAACTTTCCCGCCCCGTATGCAAATAAGCCCGAAGCCGAGCCAAGGCGATGCCGACACTGCCGTGCGCCCAGCCACTTACTTCCTCGCCCTTCATCAACATATCTGGGTCCGGAACCGAATCTGGATTCTCCAATTTTTTGGGGTGAATCCGAAAGTCAGGCCACGAAAGCGACGCTGGCATATAATACTGGTCCTCGTAGTCAAAAGCCTGTTGCCCCAGCCAAGTCAGTCCCGAAGCCTTAAAGGCATTTCCTATTTCCGTCAGCGCAAGACCGATGCCCGAAGCGCCGTGCGAAAGCCCGCAGAGGCTGTCGATAAAATTGGGGCGGTACCTCCATTTGAGTCCCTTTTTGGACAGTTGGATATTCCCGATCAGGTCATCAAAACATCTCAACAGCAGATACTCAACAGCGGTATTTTTTGTTTGCTGATAGAGGCTTGCCAACGCCAGCATATTTCCCGCGTTTCCACTCAAAAGGTCATCACTGTAATGGTCAGCGAAACGCTCTTGGTTGTTGACGACCAGCTCAAGGGCCGTTTCCAGATAGTGGGTTTCCTTTGTCACTCCATGCAATTCAACTAACACATAACACAGTCCCGTTTCGCCGGTGTACAGCGCAAAATGTTCCGAGGTTCGGGTGTTGAATCGCTCAATGAGCCAAGCGGTTGTACGCTTCGCCAGCTCCAAATATTCCACTTCGCCACTGTGCTTGTAGTATGAAATCAGGTAAAGCACAATTCCGCAGTTTCCTTTGTAGAGGGTGCGGTCCGCGGTGTAAATGCTGGTGCCTTGGCCTGTTTCCAGTGTTTTCCAGTAGTAGGCGTCATTGTCGCTTGTTCGCTTTTCCAGAAGTTCCCGATTGAAATCATTTAGCCAAGACTTGAGCTTGGTGATTTGTACTCCTGTGAGGTGGTCGTTCATTTTGCTGTAGCGTTAGAGGGTGATTTTTTACCACGGAGAAAAGGAGAGAGGGAGGCGGTTATAGTTCAAGAGGAGAAGTTTTTTTAAGGCCGTATGAGCGTCTCCTTTTCTCCCAATCTCCGTGGTCAAAATTCTCTCATCTCATTGTTTGCCTGAAAAGTCGAACACTCATCCTCCCAAGTTCTTTTGAGTAGATAAGCCACAAAGGACTCCTCATAATTCTTGATCCCAAGCCGGTTATTGGTCATGTGCATAAGGCTTTGCACCACGTCGAAAAACGTGCTTTCGTCCACCAAGGAACCAAGCTCGGAAAGCAAGGTTTTGTTGCCCGAATACCATCGATCGAGCCAAGGGGTGCCGGTGCTTTCGTTCGATGAAAAGGTGGTGGAAAGGGACTTGAAAAACGCACCTTGTTTCATGTTGAGGTACTGCGGTTCAAAGTAGGCCTGAGAAGCTTCTTCGATGCTCGGGCTGGCTGAAAAACCGCCATGGGAAATCCACGCTTGTGTATAGGACTCAAATAGCCTGATCAGTTTGGATTGGGATTTTCCGCTGGCCACGGCCATGGCAAAATGCAGGATGACCGCCCGTGACAAAATATTCGTCGGATGTTCCTCCAAGATGGCCATGCAGACTTCAGAAGAAAGCTGGAAATAGCGCTCCGCAACGGGAAGGGTTTCAGGTCCTCCATAACGGGCAACCTCAGGGATGTAGACCGTCTTTTCAACCCGAAAATCATCGCTCGAAAATTGTTCGGAAACGGCCCTGTCAATTCCCTTTTCCGAATCGGGATTTCCACTGAAACGCAACCTCAGGTGCCTTCCCATCACGTTGTATCGGATGTAGAAAAAGCCATCAATCAGCTGTTTTTCGTTCAGCGTTTTGAGCAGGTTTTGAACCTGATTGGTCAGTACGTGGTCCCTGTCCAGCTCCGTGAACACGTGGTAGGAAAACCAGTTTGATTGATTAATGCGTGCCATTGTTATGCGCCAATGTGAAGGTTGATTGGGAATCGTCGGCCGGTAAAAAGGGTTCTTCAACAGTCGTGTACCACTGGACCAGCGTTTCGCTCACGTGCCCTTGGTTGACCTGCTCTTTGTTCGGCAACATTTCCTCGATGCGAATGAAACGGTTGGCTTTTCGGGTGGCCTTGCGGAACAAACGGACCAATAGAGGCGACTCAAAATCAATGTACTGGGGTTTGTAATCGTCAAAAGTGGCGTTGTTGCCTGCACCTTTGTGGGTGGCCGTGATGAACACGAAACAGTGTCGCGGGATGTTGTACGCACTTCTCCAAGCCTCCAGTTGGAACCAGTATTCAAAATCGGAAACGTGGGGAGCGTCTTCCGGCAATGAGCTTTTGGCGACTTTCCAGCATTTTCTGAACAGGACCAATTGGTCTTCATAAACGACCCTTGGAAATGCAACCACCTCGTTTTCGTCGCCGGATTCCACCTGCTCGTAGAGCCAATTTTGCAGGGCGTAAATGGAGAACGGAACGGAGGGAGTGAAGGCCACCAACAATTGGTAAAGCTCCGATCGGGATTTGGTCGTTTGCAGGCACAGGTCGTAGGGGAGCACCCTTTTTCCGGTCGGTCGGTGCATCAGCTGGATTGTTCCCTCCTCACAAAAGACCACAAGGTCCTGCACGTTCAGCTGGTCCTTTTCGGGAAGGTTCGTGTTTCCGCCACTAATGACAATTTCAGAAGGCAGTAAAGGCGGGTGGATGTTGGCGTTAAAACAAGAAGCGTCCTTTATTTCCGCCATCAGGCAGTCCGGAAAGAAGTCCCTGTTTTGTTGGCGGATCACTTCCGTGTATTCCTCAGGGAATAGGTGCAGAAAACGGCCGTATCCGCGCCCATAGCCATTGAATACGCTGTTGAGCACCCCGACCGTTTCCTCGTTTTCATTACGATAAAGTTGGACGTGCGCTCCCTTGGAATAGGAGGCGTTTTGGAGGGCTTCTTTGCCAAAGACGGCTTTGAGCTCACGTTCGCTGAAGTCAAGCTGTTCGTCGCCGGTGTTTTTGCTTTGGACCAGCTCGACAAAACGCTTTTTAAACTGGTGCTCAAGGCTTCTTTTTCGTTCCAGTTCCGCCTGAATTGAAGGCAAGGTTTGGCCGTTTTCGGACTCCTTGTTCGGCTTCAAGAAGTTCTTGTAATAGTCTTCATAGAAGTGCATCAAGGGCACTTCACTTGCCTCTGGGTAATGTTCTTGGAAAAAATGGTACTGCTTTTTGTTCTCCTCGTTGATCGGGAAAAGCGGAGACAAGGTGCGGTACAGCCTGTCGAGTTTGTCGGCCAAAGGCTGGACGTTTTCAGCGTCAAACGGGCTGTCATAGCTCGTCGATGCGTCCTCGTAAAAGAGGTTTTCAGGACTGAAATAGAAGCCGTTGAAATGCCGGATTCGGAAGGCGACGTCTTGGTCGATCAGCTTTAGGAAATCGTCCTTTGCCTTTCGGTTGGCGTCTCTTTCGGAATAGGGCAGTTGATGCGTTTCACAGAAGAGGGAGATGCCAGTTTTCAGGACATTGTGCGCCTCGTTCAGGATTTTCTGTCTTTTGGGAATGTCCGCCATGCTGAAGCTTTCGGTGGCCGTTTGCAGGTGTTCCAAGGCGATTTGCAAGATCTTCAGGTCGGGGTTGTCGGGCGCGAAATCATTGAGGAAGGCAACGAATTTCGTGGACCATTCTGGGTCGGTTCCCGAGATGTTGATGTTCAGTTCAATCAGTCCGATGTCCACCAATTGGAACAGGTGGCTTTGGATTTCCACGGGTTTGACGCCCTCAAAGTCTTCACTTAATCGCTGGCAGAGATGCGCGATGGTGGCCTTTCCGTCGATGTAGGAAAGGATGTGTTCAAGGCTTGCGCTTCGGTTGATCCGTTGGAAAACCTCCACATTGTTGAAGTTGACCAGATAGCGGAATTCATTTTCGGCCGATTCCAAGGTCGGGTTCAGTTTGACGGGCAGGCGCGAGGCGATTGCCGGCACCTGCGCCATCAAGCCTTTGATGTAGGGCAACAGGTTGTTGTTAATCCTCGTGGTGGACCGGATGAGATGTTGCCCCGTCGAGCGTTCTCCCATGCTCAGGCAGGTGAAACGGCTGAAAGGCGAGGTTTTCGTGTACTGGCGCGTCAGGTATTTCAACAGGGAAAACTCGGCGTTTACCAGCGTTTTTTTCAAGGAATAGGGCTCGGCGCCCAAGTAATCTTCCAACTGGGAAAACAGGGATTGGGAGGAGAGTTGCAAAGACTTGGAAAAGGCCGTGTTGCTTTTGATCAGCTTCTGGAATTGCTCCCGTGTTTTTTGCAGTTCTGTTCCGAAAAGTTGCTCTCCGTTGGACTGGTGTTGAAGGATGGATTGGCCCGCCTTTTTGTAGGTTTCAATCAGTTCCATTTCCTCCGCGTTCAGGTATTGCCGAAGCACTTTTTCCTCCTTGGCCTTCAGGTTTTTTCGGTGGTGGATGGAGCGTTTGGCGTTCAGCAATTTGTTGCGGTCTTTCGGTTCCTCGCAGGTTTGGATGGTCTCAAAAAGCACGGCATCGATCTTTTCGCAGAGCGTTTCGATGTTTGGTTCCATGACCTTATGTTCCTCGAAAAATTCTGTGAGCTTCTCTGAGCGGAGCAGGTTGGTGTGCTCCAAAGGCAAGGGGGAGACGCGGTGTAAAAGCGAGGGGAGGATTTGGAGGTTTTTCATGAGGATATATTTTTTTGACCAAGGAGGTTTTTGATTGGTTTGTTTTCCACAGAGGTCACGGAGGAATGGAGGTCTCAGAGACGCTTATTTTTTGGGCAGATTTTTTTTGAGAGTTATGAGCCTCCTTTTCTCCTTACCTCTGTGCTCTCTGTGGCAAACCTGTGGTAAAACCTTTAACCACCCAGCTGTATTTTTTTATCAAAAAGCGCCCGTATCTGCCCGAAAATCCGTTGGAGCAGGCTCAGGTCTTCCGTGATGACGGATGCCGATCCGCTCAAATGCTGTTTGAAAGGGATGCTGATGTTGTAGCTCGTGGTCAGTTGGTTGTCCATGGACACCGAGATGAGGTAGTTCCCCTTGTTCGGCACCAAGGAGACTTCGGTGACGGTGCCCTCCAGCAAGCCATATTCCTGATAAGGGAAGTGGTCGAGTTTGATTTTCACGGCTTGGCCCGCCTTCACTTTGCCCGATCCTTCCACCGGCAGGGTGATTTTTCCGACGTACATTCCGTTCTCGGGGACGACGGACAAAAGGGCTTCGTCGGGATTGATGAATTGGTTGACGGCGAATTTTTTGAGGTAGGTGACCCGACCGTTGATCGGAGCGGAAATCAGGTAGTTCTGCTCCCAGTTGGAGATGGCGCCCAGCATCCGTTTGATGGATTCCTGAAGGCGGATTTTTGATTGAAAATGTCCGTCGTTGTTTTCCTTGGAGATGTTCAGCAAGGCCTCTCTGAGCTTTTGGTTTTGCAGTTGGTTTTGTTGGATTTCAATGGTGATGTTTTCCAGCGTCTCCCGCTTTTTTAGAAGCTCCGCCCGCGACAGTTCAATGTCCTGCTGGCTGATGCCTTCGACATGGTAGAGCATGGAATCCCGATGGTTTTTCCGGTCGTAGAGTTCCTGTTGTTCTTGAATGAGCTTTCGCTTGTGGGTAAGCACGGCCTTTAGGGATTCCGTCTGTTCGATTTGGGTTTCGAGATTCCTTTGGATGTCCATCGGGAAGCTGGAGGCCGTCAGGTAGTTGTGCCGTTCCACATCCTCGATCAGTTGGGAGTAGAGGTCCTGCATCCCGCCCAAAACCAAGCTTTTGTCCAAGCCGTCCAACAATCGGTAATCGCCTTTTTGGACCGTGCTTTCCAGAATGGTTTTGACCTGAAGGATGTCCTTATGTTTTACAGGATTGAGGATGATGCCAATGGGCGCATTCGCTTCCACCTGTGTCCCTTCGCCAATGAAGGGGACGTAGTTTCCCGATTGCCGAGCGTACACGTTCACCGGTGGCGTACTGGTGGCGATGTCGATGCCGGCCGTCAGCACCGTCGGATAGCGGATGATGCCGGCCATCAGGAGGAACATCAGAAAAACCGTGGCCATGACGCTGATTCCCCAGCGTTCATACCAAGAAGGGATGACCTCAATCATGTCTTCCAGTCGGTAGGCTTCATTTTCCTCTCTCATACGCCCAATTCCAGTTGGTTTTTAATCAGGTGGTAATAAGCGCCTTCCAAGGCGATCAGCTCCGCATGGGTGCCCTGCTCAGTAATCTGTCCTTGGTCCAGCACGATGATTTGGTCGGCATGCCGAACGGTACTCAGTCGGTGGGCGACCACCACCACCGTTTTTCCCTTGAAAAAGGCGTCGAGGTTTTCGGTGATTTCCTTTTCGTTGTTGGCGTCCAAGGAGTTGGTGGCTTCGTCAAAAAACAGGTACTCGGGGTTCCGGTATGCCGAACGGGCGATGAGGATGCGTTGCTTTTGTCCCTCGCTCAGGCCGATGCCATCCACGCCGATCATGCTTTGGTAACCCGCCGGCAGACTGGAAACGAAGGTGTCCACGTTGGCAATTTTGGCGGATTCGTACAGGCGTTTCTCATCGATGTACTGGCTCCCAAAAGCGATGTTGGAGGCAATGGTGTCCGAAAAAATGTACCCGCCTTGGAGCACCGCGCCACATCTGTTTCGCCATGAGGTCGGTTCCAAAACGGACAGTGGCGTATCGCCGATGTTGATTTTTCCCTCGGTGGGGTCGATAAATTTGAGAAGCAGTTTCACCAAGGTGGTTTTTCCGCTTCCGCTGGCCCCCACGATGGCGGTCACCTTTCCCGACGGAATGGTGAGGTCGATGTTTTTCAAGGCCCTTTTGTCCATGTGTTTGCTGTATTTGAAAGAGACGTTTTGAAGGACGATGTCCTTTTTTGAACTGCCGTTATGGTAATGCCCTTGTTGGACGCCCTCGTTTTCGGAGGGAAGACTGAAAATTTCATTGATGCGTTGGAAGCTGAGTTTGGCGTCCTGCCAATTGCGGAAAAAGTCGATGAAGTGGAGCACCGGATTGTTCAGTTGGCCGGTGATGTAGGAGATGGAAAGCATCATGCCCAAGCTCAGTTCACCTTTCAGCACCAAACTGGCGGACATGACGATGATCAGAATGTTCTTGATCTCTCCCAAAAACAGGGTGCCTCCCTGTTGTGACTGCTCGATGTTGAGGCTGGTAAAGTTGAGTTTGAACAGCTTGGCTTGTTTCTCTTCCCATTCCCAGCGCTTGAACCTTTCTGCTCCGTTCAGTTTGATCTCGTGCATTCCCTGCACGATTTCGATCATGGTGTTTTGGTTGTCCGCGATCTGGCTGAATTTCCCGTAGTCAAACTGCTTCCGCTTTTTCATAAAGCCCAAAATCCAGAGGGTGCTCAGGGCCGTTCCGATGAAAAAAATCAAGGCGATTTCTATGCTGTAAATCATCAGGACGATGGAAAAAACGATGAGGTTGATGGCCGAGAACAAGGTGTTGATGACGGTGTGCGTCAGGAAGACTTCGATCCGGCGATGGTCTTGCATCCGTTGCATGATGTCCGCCGTTTTTCGGGCCTCAAAAAAGGAGGCCGGAAGAACCATGAGCTTCGACAAAAAGTCCGACAAGAGGGAGATGCTCACCCGACTGCCGATATGCAACAGCACACGGGTTCGGATCATTTCCACCAATGTTCTTCCGGTGAAAACCATCAGCTGGGCCACGCAGGTCATGTAGATGAAGCCGATGTCCTCGGTCTGGATTCCCGTGTCCACGATGGCCTGCGTGAGAAAGGGGAGCACCATGGCCAAGCCCGTGGCCAGCATCAAACCGATGGAGATTTGGGTGAAAAGCCCTTTGTAGCCCTTTAAATAGTGGGCGAGTTTCCAAAGGCCTCCGTCTTCGGTTTCATGTTCTTGTTTGTAGAAGTCGGCCTGCGGTTCCAAAAGCAAGGCCACGCCTCGGGTTTCTCCCTTTGGAAGCCAGTGTTTGGCGAATTCCGCTTCGCTGAGTCGGACTTTTCCTTTTGCCGGATCGGCAATGTGGTAGCGTCCTTTTTCAAGCTCGTGGATGACCACATAGTGGGCCTGTCCCCAATGCAGGATGGCGGGCAAAGGCACTTTTTGTAATTGCTCACAGCTCAGTTGCGCCCCAAAGGTTTTGAACCCGAGGCTCTCCGAAGCCTTCATCAGCCCCGTCAGCGACGACCCATCCTTGCCGATTCCGGCCAATTGTCTCAAGGTCGTCAGGGCATGGGAGCGCCCATAGTGCTTGCAGACCATGGAAAGGCAGGCCGCACCGCAGTCCATCACGTCTAACTGCCTGACGTAGGGGAAACTCTTTTTGAAACCAATGTAACGCAACATGGTTGCAATAATCGTATTCCATTCATATAATTGCAACTGTGTTGCGAATGATTATTAATAATCGAATACAATGAAAAAAGTTTACATCCAGATGATGTTGGCGTTGGGCGTTTCGCTTTCGGCCAACGCACAGGAATGGGAATGGCAAAATCCCTATCCAGTAGGAAATGCCCATGCCGACGTGGCTTGGGTCGATGACCAAAGCTTTTATGTGTCGGGCTCTAAGGGGCAGTTCGTGAAAACGAATGACTTTGGGCAGACGTGGGAAACGGCAAACCTGCCGACCGACGCTACCGTTCGCGAGATTCACTTTGTGAGCGCCGAAAAGGGTTGGGCCGCCACTGATAACGGTGAGATTTGGGTAACCGAGGACGCTGGTGAGAACTGGAGCTTGCAATTGCAGGACCCTGCGATGCCAACGCTTCGTGATATTCATGTTTTGAATGATGTGGGCTACGCCGTGGGTGATGCGGGCTATGTGGAGAATGCCATGTTGCGCACAACCAACGGTGGTTCCAACTGGGAGGCGGTGACTCTGCCTATCCGTTCAGGGGAAGCCTTTTACGGCATGTTCTACACCAAGGCCATCAACAAAGACACTGTTTATGCGGCCAGCTGGGACAACACCTTCTTTAAAAGCTATGACCAAGGCGTGACTTGGGATACCACTCATCTTCCAGCTTCTCCAGCCGGATATTATGAGGGTGGTTATTTCGTGAACGACAGCACGGGATTCATCGTGGGGCCAAATGGCGCCATCGTGAAAACAACGGATTTCGGTGATTCTTGGGAGGTGCTTGCCGGCAGTGCGGATTCCACTGATGAGGACTCACACTACTTCAGCGAGGTCTTTTTCCTTGATGAGCAAAACGGTTGGGTGAGCAGTTTCGGCTGTTTGTATAAAACCATTGACGGCGGTGCTACATGGGACAGATCTTGTGACGGCACCTACGGAACCAGCCGTAAATCCTTCATTCAGTTCAATGAACAGCGGGAAGGGATTGTCGTGGCTGGTTATGAAGTGTATGTTTCGGAAAGCGGTTCGGACTTCAATGCGGTATTGCCAACGGCTCCGATCAACAACCTGTACAGCATCCATGATTTGGAGGGTCACCTTTATCTATCTGCCAGCAATGGAACAATTTTCCATTCCCAAGACGGAGGTGAGAATTGGATGTTGATGAACACTTCAACCGACGCTTCCCTGAAGGCCGTTCAGTTTTTCGATGAGAACAACGGCTGGGCTACGGGTAGCGACAGCACCATTTTGAAAACTTCGGATGCAGGTTTGAGCTGGACATCTTTCGACGTGGATTACGATGGTAGTTTCAACGACATGTATGTGTGGTCTGAATCATCGGCCATCGTGGTGGGTAGCTCTGGAGCAATCTTCAAAACTACGGACGGCGGTGCTACATGGACCGAAGGTCAGCTTGCATCCACAAGCCATATTTACGCGGTGCATTTCGCTGATGCCGATACCGGTTATGTTGTGGGTAGGTCTGGTTTGGTGGCCCGTACTGTTGACGGTGGATTGAACTGGGAGGTTCAAGATGCAGGAGTCGTTTCTCACCTTTATGGCGTCTATTTTGTTGATGCCAAAACAGGTTATGCCGTTGGTCGTTCTGGAAAGATTCTCTTCACGGAGGATGCCGGTGCAACATGGACCAAGCAGGTTAGCGGTCAATCAGGAACCTTGAATGCCGTTTATTTCTCGGATAACCTTCATGGTTGGGTTAGCGGTAGCGGAAAAATCCTCGTTTCTGAAGACGGTGGACAGACTTGGGACAGCCAAGACACCCCATCAGGAAGTGCCCTGCAAGATGTGTATTTCAACGAGCAAGGCAATGGTTGGGCAGTCGGAGGCAATGGCAACATCCTTTCCTTCGGAGAAAGGATTACAAGCTTGGACGAAGCCTTCTCGATGGATGCGAAGAACAATGTTCACGTGTTCCCGAATCCGGCCAATGAAATCACGACTTTCTCGCTTTCAGGTAACTACAGCGGAGAGGTTCAATTGCTGATCTACGACAACTTGGGCGGATTGGTCGCCAAAGATAAACTATCGTTTGAGGGTGGAAGCGCTTCTTGGAACGTTGCACCATCCTTGTCCGCAGGGTTCTATTCCTACCAATTGTTGGTGCAAGGTGAAGCCCAAGGCGGTAAACTGATTCTTCAAAAATGAATGACAGTCCCCCGAAGCCACTTTGGTTTTGGGGGGTTGTTTTTTTAGGTCAGGGAGGAGGTTTTAAACCACGGAGAATAGGAGAGAAGGAGGCTTGTTATTGTCGAAGAAGGGATGGGTTGGCCTTTCTTCTTTTAGACGGTCGTCCGCTTCTTTTTCTTCAGTTTGGTGGTTTAAAAACCTTCTTTCTGACCTTTCATTCTTAATTCTCATAGCTATTTCTGATATGCTGAGAGCACTCACCTTGATTTCTCTTCTGTCGTTTGTGCCCCTTTTGAAGGCCCAAACGGTGGACACGCTTTCCAATTTGCCCGAGGGCACATCCTTGTATGCGCCCCGCTATACCAATACTGGCCAATGGGGTTATGTGTTGGGGCAAAATTCATCTTACCGCCAGCAGTTTGCCGAGAAGTATTACATCGACGGACAAGCCAATGTAACGAGCTTGATTACCCACCTCACGGGCGTGGTGAACAATGAGGACAATTATGTGGAGTTCAACGTCTATCAAGTGGGGGAAAATGGACTTCCAAGCAATCGGTTGGGAGGCAAACAAGTCCTATATAAAAACCTTGACCTTTCTGGCGAGGCGATGAAGGTGTCCTTCAACACGCCCATTGCTGTCCAAGATTCCTTTTTTGTCACCTTCAACGTGCTGGATTACCTGCACGGCGGATTTGACGGCGACACCTTGGGACTGATGATGGGAGAGGATGGCTCGCGTTCCACAGAGGACTTGGGCAATTTCGGCAGAAATGCCATTCAGGCGCATAACCACACCAAGGAGGACTGGAAGGATTTTTACACCCAGAATTTCACGCCCATCGCCACGCATTTTGCGCTTTTCCCGATCGTCGAAGCGGAGGGAATCACTGCGCTCGCCAGTGCCGAATCCGAGACAAGGGCCACCCTTTTTCCCAATCCTGCCACCGACCGTTTCCACCTTGGACTTGAGGTGGATTGTGAACGGATGACGGTTTTTGACCTGATGGGTGAAGTGGTGTTTGAGGCGGAGGGAGCGGAAATCCAAAATGGGGTTGATGTTTCCGAATGGCCATCGGGGAGTTACCTGATTCGCTTGGCGATGAGCGATAAAGGGTTTGTGGTGGAGCGATTGGTTGTGGGGAGGTAAGAGTTGAGAGCTAAGAAATAGGAGCCCAATAGTTCCGAGGCGCAACCCGTAGCGACGCTTTGAAAGCGTCGGGCCTAATTTGCCTTTGGCAAATTACAGTTGCTCCCAAAGGTATTCTTTGCTTCAATCCGACTTCGTCGTCTTGGTTTCGACGCTTTCAAAGCGTCGCTACGCATTTCGGGTAGCATACACACCGAAAAAATCTTTGATATATAAATATGCAGTCTTTCAAGTCGTCCTTTATCAGCTTCCCCAAATTCGCCTTGTTCGCGCTCTCAGTGTTCCTGCTTTCCTGCGAAAAGGAAACTCCAAAAATCTCGGGAAAAGATCTGCCCAAAAAGCCCTTGATTCTTATGAAGAATGTGGCTCCCGAGGTGCAAACGCTCGAAATCTGTGGCCAAGAAGATCCGTTTTCCATTGCGCTTTCTTCGGACGATACCCTCAGCCTAAACTTTAATTTGAGGGCCTTGAACGGAATGTCCCAGTACAAAATCGACATCCATAGCAATTTCGATTGTCACGCCCACGGAAGGCTGGCCAAGACAACGGGAACGCCGTGGCAGGTGTTGAAAATCGTTGATGTCGAGGGGACGGATATTGAGATTACCGAAAAGCTACCCGTTCCCGATGATGTGCAGGTGGGGAATTACCACTTTATGCTCCAAGGAATCGACCTGAAAGGAAACGAAGCCGAATGGGTGCTGTACAGTTTGAAGGTCAACAACGGGAGCGACGAGCAGTCGCCGGAATTGGAGTTTTCAGAACCGACTTCGGATTCCATCGCCATTTCGAAGACCGAGAAGGTGGAGGCTAAACTAAACATCACCGACAACAAGGCGATTTTTGGCGGACGCATTGACGTGACTTACTTGAGCCCTTCGGGCACCGAGTTTACCGCTGAGCAGTATTTTTTCCCAAAGGACGGGGGAAAGGAATTGGATTATGACTTTTCCTTCGCGTTTCCCACGACGCCGTCAACGGGAAGCTACACCTTTGTTTTCGAGGCTTTTGACGCGGTGGGGAATGAGACGGAGAGGCGTTTGAAAGTTTATGTTTTGGACTAAGGGCACGGAGCAGTGTACCCGTAGCGACGCTTTGAAAGCGTCGGGCCTAATTTGCCAACGGCGAATTACAGTTGCTCCCAAAGGTATTCTTTGCTTCAATCCGACTTTGTCGTCTTGGTTTCGACGCTTTCAAAGCGTCGCTACGCAGGACTTTCAAAACCATAATGGGCAGAAAATATGGTCTCCTTTTCTCCATACCGCTGTGGCCTCTGTGGACCAAAAAAAGATAAACCAAAATGGGAATAGCAAAAGGAACAGGCAGGAGCGCATTGATTGCTTTCCTATTGTGGTTGTATTCCCTCACCATAGGCTTTGCCCAGACGACGACTCACACCATCAGCGGAAAGGTGGCCGACCAATCGGGGGAGGGCTTGCCCTATGCCGTCGTTTATGAGGCGGGCACCCAACAAATGGCCACGACCGATCTTCAGGGAGCTTTTGCACTGAATGGAATGGCTGTAGGAAAACATATCCTCATCACCAGCTATTTGGGTTTTGAAAGCAGTATAGATACCGTTGAAATCATAGATGGCTCTGTGGTTTTGGACATTATCCTCCAAGAAAAGGCAGAGCTTTTGAATCCCGTGGATATCACTGTGGACCCGCATTCCGTGCAGTCCGAAGAGCCCTTGACCTTTACGCTGTCCGGCCAGACCGTATCGGATACTTTTTTACGGGAGCATCAGGGAAACACCTTGATGAACAGTTTGGAAGATTTGGCCGGAGTGAGCGCCCTGAACACGGGCGTGGGCATTTCCAAGCCGGTTATTCGGGGCATGAGCTTTAACCGCGTCATCGTGAACGAATACGGCATCAAGCAGGAGGGGCAACAATGGGGCGTGGAACATGGCTTGGAACTGGACCAGTACGGCGTCCATGAATTGGAACTAATCAAAGGCCCCGTGTCGGTGCTTTACGGCTCGGACGGACTGGCCGGAGTCATCAACATCAAAAGGCCGAAACTCCCGAAAAGGGACACTCTGCGGGCGGACGTGAACTTGAACTACAAATCCAACAACGCGCTGTTCGGCACCTCGGCCTCGGTCGAAAAATTCAAGAACAACCTTTGGTTCAAGGCCCGCATCACGTGGCAGGATTTTGCGGATTACAAGGTGCCGGCAAACGAGTTCAAGTACAATTCCTATTCCCTGCCCATTGTCAAAAACCGCCTGAAGAATACCGCTGGCAACGAACTGAACTACGCTTTCCACCTTGGAACGAGGCGGAAATGGGGACATTCCACGCTTTATGTGTCGCGTTTTGGTCAGCAGGTGGGCTTTTTTGCGGGCGCCTTCGGCATTCCCAAAACCTATCAGTTGCAGGACGACGGCGATTCCCGCGACATCCAGTTGCCCTATCAGGACATCGACCACTGGAAGGTGATTTCGAACACGGTGGTTTATGGCCGAAATGCCAAGTGGATGATTGATCTGGGCTATCAGCAAAATCTCCGGCAAGAGCATTCCCAACCGCATGCCCACGGAAAGGGGCCGGCTCCCGAGGGCACCTTGGCCTTAGAGCTTCGTTTGCAAACGCTTTCCTATAATGTCCGCTGGTGTTATGATCTACGGCCTCATTGGCAACTCTATATCGGAAGCAATGGCCAGCGAAAAACCAATCAGACTTCGGGTTTTGAGTCGCTCATTCCCGAGTACACGGCCATGCAGGCGGGACTTTACGCTTTGCAGGATCTGAAATTGCGCAAGGGTTTGTATTGGCAATTGGGACTCCGCTGGGACGTGGCCACGCAATCGGCGCAGGAAACCACGGTTCCCGTTTACGGTTCAGATGCGACCATCAGTGGGTATGAACAGCGAAATCCCGCCATCGAGAAGGCTTACAGTGTCCCGACCGTTTCGTCGGGAGTGGCGTGGGACCTGAGCAAAAAAACAGGGCTGAAGTACAACGTGGGCACGGCTTTCCGTTTTCCAACCATTCCCGAGCTCGCTTCCAATGGCATCCATCATGGCACTTTCAGGCATGAGCTGGGCAATCCGGAACTGGACATCGAACAGGGGATTTTGCAGGACGTTTCGTGGGCCTATCGATCCAAAAAACTGACGGCCGGCCTTTCCCCGTTCTTTTACCGTTTTCAGAATTACATCTACTTGCGTCCCTCCGCCAAGTTCTCCACCTTACCCGATGCGGGGCAAGTATATCAGTACAGCGAGGGGCCGGTCACCATGACGGGGCTGGAAACCACGTTTCAGTACGCCATTTCCAAGAACTGGCGCTGGGATTTTTCGGTGGAATATGTGTGGAATAAAAATACGGAACTGGGCCATCCCTTGCCCTTTACGCCACCGCTCCATGCCCTCAATGAGGTCACCTACCGCTTTACCTTGGGCAAGGGCATGCCCAAAAACTGGCTTCGCTTTTCATGGAACCAGTTCGCCCCCCAGAATCGTGTGGACCTGAACGAGAAGACCACCGACGGATACGCCTTGTTCCATTTGGCCGGCGGAATGGAATTCCATTGGGGAAAACGGACCTTCCAGTGGCAGTTGCAATTGATGAACCTTACCAATGCCCGTTACCTGAACAACATGAGCCGTTACCGGATTCTCAATCTGCCCGAACAGGGGAGGAACGTGCAGGTTTCGGTGTATTGTGGGTTTTGAGGGGAAATGAAACGGGTGCTGGAGGAGTTTAGCACTTGTTTTTTTGGCGGGGGATTGTTGGTAACGGTTTCTATATGGTATGTAGGGCAGAAGAAAGCACTGAGCTTTCATGCTAGCTCCAAGCCAAATCGTTTATTTTAATTTATTCATTCTTAAAAGCCAAATCAACGATTTGGCGGTGTTTCAAATAACCAAAAAACATTCACAAGCCACTAATAGCCCTATTTGCTATATACCGTGTTGTGTGTTATGTATTCCCATACAAGATTCCAGTTTCTTTATCTTTTTTAGCTCTTAAATTTCGTTCATTCTTGAACCCCATACCATTAGAATAAGCTTTTTCAATGGGCTCAGTTAAGTCAGCTGCTGTAATGATTACTTCATCCTTATTGCTCCAAGCAATAAAATCCTTCGGTCTTTTTAAATATAATCCACAAAGTTCAAGTTCATCGCTGCATAGCAGATGTCCATGGTAATTTTCTCTAACCTTTATGTACTGCAAGAAAGCTTGTGTTTTATTCCGCTTTTTTCTTTGACTTAGAGTCAAGAGAAATGCCTCTAAATCGTCAAGGCTAATAGCCCATGGAAAATCGTCATTTTCATCAATTTCCAACATATCTTCTAAGTTGGACTGAATGTAACCAAACCTCTCAAGTGGAACAATTATTGAGTATAGATTGCCTCTGAATTTAGTTGTTAAGAATTCATCTAACTTCTGTTTCTTTTCATTCTTAACAACTAAAGTGTCATTTTTATAAAATGCATCCTTTACTCTTAAAGTTTGATTGTAAGCATTTTGAATAATTTTCTTAAAATCTGATTCAAGCTTTTTGTAAGCCTTTTCTGGGTCTCTCATTGGAGCTCTATAACTTCCCGCCTTTACTTCGATGATAATGGCGGTGTTCTTGTATAGTATTAAAAGATCTTGCTCACTTTTATTATTATCAATACTGTAGTTACTGTAAATAGATGCTTTCTTTCCAAAAAAATCTTTAAAAAGGGTTTCAACTTTTTTTTCTACAAAAAAATCTCTTTGTTTTAAAAGTTTAGGTTTATTAATTTGAGAACAAAAATCAAATAGAAAATTGTAAGCCGAATTAAGATATTGTTTGAGGAAAAATGGTAAAAATTCATTTTCATTCAGCCGGATCAAAGGTGATTCCATCAATGCATTATTCTCAGTGTAGTAAATAATATCATCCTTTGGTGAAATGTTGAAAGTGAATAGTTTCAATATTTTCTCATACCTTGATTTATGAATCGAATTGTAATCAATTTTATTCAAATCCAGTGTAAGAAAACTGCCTGGGTTCTGCATGAAATTTGCGAAAGCATTAATCTCATCAGGAGCTTCGTTTATCCAGTCCTTTGGGTTGTGGAGTCCCTTCTCAATACAACTGGCAGTGAATTTTTGCCAATTTTTAGGGTTTGCAAACTTGAATACTAAGTTTATGTTTTTGTTTATTTCATTATTTGTTAAGTCATAGAAGTTAATTATATCTGCCAGAGTTATATCATGTTTATTGATTAAATCGTCTTCAAATACAGAAAAGATATTTTCTATTCTTTCAATTTCTTGTTCTTGATAAGAGAGTGGTCCGTTGAAAAAGTAATTCATAAATGTTGGCATTGTTACACTAATTTGCTCAACATCCTTTTTTGTTTCCTTGCCATTCTTTGGGAAACCGAGCAAGAAGAAATAGTCCATTTCAATCTGATGTAAGAGGTCAGTCATTTCTTCCCACTCTTTCTCACTAAATCCTTTTTGATTTTTATTTGGATCACTAAGTGAGTTCAGAAATCCTAGGAAAAACAGTTGACGCATTGGCGACATCAATTTTTTCAAGAAAGGATTATCATGTCTTTGAGGGATTTGTAATAGGACACCAGCAAGGAATGTGAGAAACTCTAAAGTTTCATACTTAGAGCATAAGTCTTTGAGGCGCTTAATATTTGATTCTAATCCCATTTCTGAACGATACTCTTAACCACAACAGTTGTATTAAACGCAACACGTGCGTTCAGTCTTCCCTATAACGACAGGTACGAATATAGGTCAGAGTAGCCTGAGTCCCAATTTTTTTCATGGAGTTGCGGTTACCTGACCTGCGTTTATACAACAATAGGGGGATTGCAAGCTCACCTCTATAGGAAGTAGAGGGTAAGTTGTTATAAACCAAAAACCCCGCACAGCTCCATCAAGTCCTACGGGGTTCTTTATCTTTCAAGAATTCAAAGCCCAACTTTCACTATTCCTTAAAAACCTTTTCGGCGTTGTTCAAGGTCTTCACGGTATAGATCCCAGCTGGGAGGTGGCTGAGGTCGATCACTATAACGCCCTCTGATTTTGGGAGTTGTCCGCATTGTTCGGTGATGTCCTGTCCTAAGGCGGAGTATATTTTTAGACTGCTTAGTTCCTGTGCCGTGCTTTGTATGGTGATAAGGTTTTGGCTCGGATTAGGGTAAATGTCTAATGCTGATTGGGATGTATTGAAATGCACTGACCTAATGCCAGCGTATTCAAATTTTCCGTTGAAATCAGTTTGTTTGAGCCGGTAGTAGGTGACCCCGAAAAATGGTCGTTGGTCAGTGGTTTGGTATTGCAAGGTGGTGGTTGAATTTCCAGCTCCTTGAATTTGGTCGAACTCCTGCCAATTGATGGCATCTTTTGATTTTTCGATGGTAAAATAGTCGTTGTTGCTTTCGCTGGCGGTTTGCCATTCCAATAAGACATAACGGTCATTGATGGGCTCGGCTGTAAAATTCAACAACTCAATGGGAAGTGGGGTTTGATTGGAATCAAGGGTGCCGAGGGTAAACCTGCTATTGTTTTGTAAACCACCACTGCCATCGGGGATGTTCTGAAATTCGAAGATGCCATTTCCCAAGTCTATGGCCCCTAAAATTGGAGTGTCATCATTGAACAGTCCGTTGTTATTATCGTCAATGAGCAAGGCGAGCTCGGAGGCGTTTACGGTTCCCAATGCATTCAAATCCCAACGCATATCAACGGTTCCAACGTTTACATCTGCGGAATTTGTAGCGGTTCTTTCGCTCACTCTCCAAACCCTGTCTAACCTGTTTTTGACACCTATAGGGACGTCGGTGGTATTGATTGCTTGTTGGATTCCATTGTCATGCCCCCACATAAAGAACTCATTGTCATCCAAATCGCTTGGGTTCGAAATTCTAACAATGCCGGTTCCCTGTGCGTCATCATGCATGTTTGAGGCATCCACTCTTCCAATTCCCGCTACATCATGGTCGTAGTTTCCTTCTCCTGAATTGTCATTATCATAGGTGTCATTGGCCGTTAGGCTTAGGCCATATTTTGCGCCAAGGTAATTGTCGATAATGATTCTTTGAGCTGAATTGATGCGCTGGTTATAGATGATGATTTCAGCGACATCGCCCACAAAACCTTCCGACCCACTGGTGTTTCCGCCAATATTGAATCGTTGGGTCGAATGGCCGGCGTAGGTTGCGGTGTTGGGTCTGGACTGTAATAATGTGCCGTTTCTGTAAAGTTGCTTGCCCAATGTAGGGGAGGCGTCATAGGTCCAAATGGAATAGCTGTTCAGGTTTGACAATCCTCCAACCTGAAGACGGGTGTCATTTGCACAGCAGGTGCCAATATCAAAATAGACGGTATTTGCCCATGGGATGTGGTTGGTAAAGCGATTGGCATCGACCAAGGGGTCTGTCGTATAGACACAGCTTCTTTGCGTGGTGTTGTCCGCTCGGCATACCGTAAATGAGCTGGCTTGGTCGGTAATAAAATTTGAGCTGGTCAAAGTCAGGCCCGTTCTTAACCTGTTGGCTCCGTTGAAGCTCACCTCGTTGTAGCCATTGACTGCATTGGTGACCAATGTTGGGCGCTGACTGCCTGTTTCGCTGATATCCAAGGCAGAGACTCCCGCAGAATTTGTCCAACCATCAATCAAATTGCCCGATGCGCTGATGCCGTTTTCTGCCCTCAACCAAAGTTTTAAGTCTGATGTGCCTTCATTATTGCCCACGCCAGCTGGACCTGTTTGCCCCAGTAGATTATTGCTGATCAGTAGTATAATGATTGGTGTAATGTATCTCATATTATTCCAATTCCTGCCAAATCGTCGAGCGACCACAATCATTACAATCCTCTTTTGATCTGTGATTTTTGAGGAACATCGCTTCGCTAATCTTGTAAGGTTTTCCCCTGTTTGGGTATTTATCTCAAGCTGGATTGGTTAACCAGCCTTTTGATTTATCTGGACACTACAAAAAATGGTTTAACGGTGAATATTGTCCTTAGGAGGACTGAAAAGGGCTTAAATGGAATCAATGGCTTGTTTTCCTCAATTGGTTCGAGGTGACTGAGAGCGAAGTTTCATTCAAGATTTTTTTAGAAAAATTCTCCAAAAAAGCACTTACTACCCTTTGTTGTAGTTTATAGGTGTTTAAACAAGTGCAATTAAATCTTAGAATATGAAAAGAGGCTTCTTACTACTGGTTGCTCTGCTATGCGGAGGCTTGGCGATGGCCCAGAATCGGGCGCCGTCGATTTGGCTGAATTACCAAGACAAGGCCGAGGGGGATATCATCATGACTAAGGTGAGGGTTCCTTCGGGCAAGAATCCTGTGACAACCTATTACAGCACGTTGAACTTTAACAGCGGTGCCGAGATGGGTGGTTATGCCGGTATTCAGAACCACGATTACGATGGCCATATTTTCATTTTCTCCATTTGGGACCCAATTGCGACTACGGAGGCTATTAAAGCTGACTATTCAGCGGAGGGTGTAGAGATTGCCAACTTCGGTGGCGAGGGAACGGGTTTGCGTTCCAAGCACAAGACTTATCAATGGAAGGAGGGCTTTTGGTACAATACTGTGCTTCGGACATGGCAATACAATAACCACACATTTGTGGGCTACTTTGTGCAGGATGAGTCCACGGGCATGTGGGAGCATTTTGTGACGATGGATTTCCCTGTGGCGAATGTGCCGTTCAACTCTGGAGGTACGGGTTCGTTCTTGGAAAACTGGTATCCAAAGGCTGGTGCCGATGGCGCTTATGGCCGTGAGATGCACATGAAGGACGGCTACAAACGGAGGACGAATGGTTCATGGATGCCATTTTCCAGCGCCAATTTCAATCGTGTTTCCCCTGATGCTGGAGCCAGTAACTACATCAACAATTTTGACGGAGCGACAACTTCGGATTATTGGTTTATGGCCTCGGGCGGGAGCTATTCGCCATCTACGGCGAGCGGAACCATGGCCCAATTGTCAATGAATGCTTCCCCAAGTTTGTCAACGGGTAAATTGGCTTCGGTTACGCCGAATTTTAACGCCAACACTTATGCGCTATCCGTTGATTGGATTTTGGACAAGACCAAAAGCCCACAGCTTTCTTATAGTTTGGAGATTTTCGATAACGCCTCTTTCACGGGTTCTCCAGTGAAAACCGTTTCCGATATCCGTCCGCATATCCGAACCATTGATTCTGATTTGTCTGGACTTTCGGACGGCGTTTACTACGCTCGTTTGTCCATTACAGACATTTTTGACCAGCAATCCACTTATGAAACCTTCAGCTTCACTAAGGGTAATGTCAACATCGACAATGATGTGGCCATGAGCAGTGTGGCGTTGGATGGTTCGTTGAATTGTGATGGTGAAGGAGCATTTACTTACACCGTTTTGAACAACGGGAACAATGCCTTGACCAGCTTCTTTTTGGAGGCAAGCCTAAACGGCAATGTTGTGCATTCCGAAACTAAGTCGGTTTCGATTGCTTCCAAATCAGCGCAGAGCTTCACACTTAATTTGTCGGGATTGAATCTGACGGGCAATGATGCATTCAAACTGAATGTGAGCCAGCCGTCGGGAGTTTCCGATGAGAACAGCGCAAACAACAGCAAAACCATCACACTGATTTCTGGCACCATTGACCAGTCTTCCATTTCTGTGGTGAGCTATTCCACCCAAGAGGCCTCGGGCGAGGGTGCTGGAAATGGCCAAGTGATTCATGCCTTGGATGGCGATGCCAATACGTTCTGGCATTCGCAGTGGACAGGAGCAGGAGCGACTCTACCATTTGAACTGGTCTTGGATTTAGGCAAGAACTATGAGCTTTCTGAATTGGCGTGGTTGAATCGCCAGAACAACACCAATGGTTATGCGAAAAACATTGATGTTTTTGCCAGCAACTCTACCTCCAATTGGGGAACGGCCAAGAACATCAATCTGACTTCAACCACTGATGAGCAGACATTGAATGTTTCTGGCCTAACGGGTCAGTACGTTAAAATTCGTGTCAATACTACGATGAGTGGTGAGGCCATCGGTGCCATTGCCGAGCTTAATTTTGCAGGATGTGAGACTTCAGTTCCTTCTGTTACGGCTGATTTTTCTGCCGACAAGACGACTGCCTATAGTTGTTCGGACGTCACCTATACGGCCAACACAACTGGAGCCATCTCATCCTATGCTTGGGATTTTGGCGCTGGTGCCACTCCTGCCACGGCTACGGGCATTGGACCACACACGGTTTCTTATGCTACCACGGGTGCGAAAACGGTTTCATTGACGGTAAATGGCAATTTGACCGAAACCAAAACGAGCTATGTGACCATTTCTCAGGACCCAAGCCGTCAGCCGTCGTTGTCAGTGTCTTATGATGCCACTGAAATCTGTGAAGGTACTTCCGTTCAAGCAACGGTTTCCAATGTCCAGTTCGGGGGGTCCAATCCTCAGTTCCAATGGATGGTCAACAATCAAACTGTTGCTACCAATGGCAATCAGCAGTACAGCTTCTCCAATTTGACAGACGGTGATCAGTTGAGCGTAACCCTTGTTTCTGATGAGGAATGTGTGACCAGCCAAACGGCGAGTACGGCCAATCAAGGGATTACGGTGAATGCTTTGGTGACACCAAAAATTAGTATTGTTCCTGATAAATGGTCTTTGTGTGAAGGGGAATTGATTGGCTTTAATGCAAACACTTCTGACGGTACGGTAGAATGGATGTTGAACGGTTCTTTGGTAGGAAATGGAAACCGATATACCACAACAACTCTTAATTCCACAGATAAGGTTGTTGCTGTTGTAACCTCAAGTGGAGAATGTTTAACTACCAATAAAGTAGAATCAAACGAGTTGTCTTTGAAGGTTGATGATGTAGTGACACCAAGCATTTCTATCAATGCCGATCTCACTGAGATTTGCGAAGGCGAGCAAGTAAACTTCACGGCTACGACAAACGGCGGTTCAGTTTCTTGGTTGTTGAATGATAATGCGGTTTCCAGTGGTTCAAGCTATTTCACCACCAGCTTGCAGGACGGCGACCAAGTAAAAGCGGTTTTGACTTCTGACGCTGAGTGTGCAACATCCAGCACGGCAACCTCCAACATGGAGACCATTACAGTGAATGACATCGTTACGCCTTCGATTTCCATCATTGCCGACAAGACAGAGATTTGTAATGGTGAGCAAGTAAACTTCACGGCTACGTCAAACGGCGGTTCGGTTTCTTGGTTATTGAATAACACTGCGGTTTCCAATGGTTCGAGCTATTCGAATTCAAATCTAAATGACGGCGACCAAGTGAAAGCTGTATTGACCTCGAATGCAAAATGTGCAACCGTTAGCTCTGCTACCTCAAATGTTGAGACCATTACCGTTGGAACTTCCGTGACGCCAAGCATCAGCATCAGTGCTGACAAATCAGTGATTTGTGAAGGTGAGGAGGTGAGCTTTACAGCCACGACCAATGGCGGTTCCGTAACATGGGAATTGAACAATAATCAGGTTGGAACTGGGTTGAGCTATTCAACTACAATTTTGAAAGATGGCGACCAAGTAAAGGCGGTCGTAACCACGAACTCCTCTTGTGCAACGACGAACACAGCCACTTCAAACACGGAGACAGTGACGGTGAACACACCTACAACTCCAGCCATTTCCATCACTGCTGAAAAGTCGTTGGTTTGCCAAGGCGAAGAGGTGTCCTTTATGGCAAATGCTTCTTCGGGTACGGTTAACTGGTTTGTGAACAATAACCTTGTTGGTGAAGGCGCACAATTTAAAACGGCGAATATCACTGACGGTGATATCGTTTCTGCGGAATTGACTTCCGATGAAGCTTGTGTGACTACCCAAATCGTTGCTTCCAATCAGGAAATATTAAACGTAGAAGAGCCACTAAATCCAAGCATTGAGATTGAATTGGAGAATGGTGAAGCTTTCCCAGTTTGCCAAAACATGCCATTGACCTTTGGTGTATTGACCAATGAGGAAGGAAGCAACCCAAGCTATACTTGGAAGGTGGACAATGTGGTGGTTGGCCAAGGGGCAAGTTACACCAGCAGTTCCCTCAAGGACGGTCAGGAAATCATCTGTGAGATGGTGGTGTCCGAAAGCTGTGTGGTGAATTCGTCAGTGGTTTCTCCAACGGTGGTTGCTGATGTGTTGGATGCCAACGACAGCCAGTGTATCACCAGCACGGCATCACCTACCTTTGACGGGGTTCGACTTTATCCAAACCCAACTTCCGACATGCTTCACATTGAGGGCATCGGTGCGGATACCAAGGTGAGCCTTTTCTCTCCGCAGGGCGTGTTGGTGTATGAAGGATTTGGACGTCAGATTCTGATGAGCAGTCTACCAGCTGGAATTTATTCTGTGAAGCTCCAAAACGGTGAGAGCGTTGTCTTTAAAAGTGTGGTGAAGAAGTAAGAACGATTCTTCGATTAGAAAATGATAGCAGAAAGGCCTTGGTGAAAACCGAGGCCTTTTTTGACGTTTTTAAATTTTTTTTCCTCAATCTCTTCAAGGGGGATTGCCGAGGCAATATTTTTGTGTGTGAAAGTCCACTGTACTTTTAATGTCTTTTTGACTAAAACGATTCCTATGAGGGTTTTTAGCTGTTTTGTACTTCTCTTGTTGGCCTTAAGCAGTGCCTACGGAGCTGACCGGTATTGGATTGCGGGTGCAAATGGGAACTGGAGTGACCCAACAAATTGGTCCATCAGCTCAGGTGGTGTCGGAGGTGCGAGTGTTCCGAGCGATGCCGATGTGGCCATCTTTGATGGTGCTGGTGCTGGAGATTGTACGTTGGACCAAGCGATTGATGTGGCCGGCATCACCTTAAGCACTGGATTTACGGGAGCCCTTGTGCATGGAAGCTTTGACGTTTCTATAGGCACAAGCGATTTCACCATTGAAGGTGGTAGCTTTTTGGGAGGCCAAGGAGCTATCAATTTGGGGGATGCTCTGAACCTCTTGGGCGGAACCCTTCAAGCCCCGAGCGGTCTATTTACTATTTCAGGGAGTGCGACGATTTCAGGGGGAAGTTTTCTTCATAATGATGGCTCGGTGGAGTTTGATGGCGCAGGAGGGCGTACTTTTTCCTGCACCTTGGTGCCAACTGTCCGTTTTCATGATGTGAACGTGAACATGGGGCACAACAAGGCCTTGTCCATCGGAGCGGATGATTCCTTGGTTGTTGAGAACAAAATTACGCTGACAAACGGCCTTTTGAACAATGGAACCTTGGTCGTTGAAGATACCTGTTTGGTCGAGGCGGGTTGGGACAATGGCAGTTCGAGCCTTCATTTCTCGGGAAGTGGAAACGCGTGGTTCCAGTTCAACGGCAATGACTGGAGTGGGAATGATGTTTTTGTGAATATGCCGTCAGTTTCAGACAGGGTAATCGTTCAAGATGTTGATGGTGACAATGCTGTCACTTTTGGTTCTACCAGTAAGGCCTTGACGGTAAGCAGTGGTGTGTTGGCTTTTGAATCCGGCCTTTTTGTGGACCTCAATTTTCAGAACCTCTACCTCGAAGCGGACGGAACAATTGAAGGGTCTGATAATGAGATTGTCTTTCAGGGGAGCTACGAGCAGCGTGGTGGTTTCTTTGATGGCAATGGTGGCTTATTCACCTTTAATGGTGCAGGTGCTCGCACCTTTACCGCTTCAAATGCCAGCCGAAATATTTTTTATGATTTCGCCATGGAAATGGGGAACAACAAGGCCCTTTCAATCACTGCTGGTGACAGTTTATGGGTATCCAACAAAGCGAGACTTTCAAATGGTAAGTTGAACAATGGTATTCTAGCCGTTGAAGATACCTGTTTGGTTGAAGCCGGTTGGGATAATGGTAGTTCGGAGTTGAGTTTTATTGGCGATGGTAATGCGTGGTATCAGTTCGATGCTGATATCTGGAATGGAAACGATGTGTCGGTCAATCTGAATAGTGCCACTGACAGCACTTTTATTCAGGATGTGGATGGCGATAAAACGGTCATGTTTGGAGCCACCAATAAGGCACTAACCGTTTACAAAGGTGCTTTGGCTTTTGAGTCAGGGCTTTATGCCGACCTCAATTTTCAGAACCTGAACATAGAGAGTGAAGGCATCTTGGTGGGATCAGATAATGAGATTGCCTATCAAGGCAACTACACTCAGAATGGAGGACAGTTTGATGGTAATGGTGGCTTATTCACCTTCAATGGTACAGGTGGTCGCTCTTTTACTGTTTCAAATGCAAACCGTAATACTTTTCATAATGTTGCCATTGAGATGGGAAACAATAAGACCCTTTCCATCACCGCAGGTGACAGTTTAAGGGTGTCTAATAAAATCACCCTTTCCAATGGTGTTTTGAACAATGGTGTATTGGCTGTTGAAGACACTTGTTTGGTAGAAGCCGGTTGGGACAACGGCACCACTGACCTAAGTTTTATTGGAGATGGCAATGCGTGGTATCAGTTTGACGGCAATGATTGGAGCGGGAATGATGTGTATGTGAACTTGAATGCTGAGTCGGACACGACCTTTGTCCAAGACATCGATGGAGATAAATCGGTATCGTTCGGAGCAACAAACAAAGCCTTGACGATTGAGAAAGGGGTGTTGGCCTTTGAAGCTGGTCTTTATGCTGATATCAACTTCCAGAATCTGTATTTAGAAGATGAGGGAACACTCGTAGGTTCAGACAACGAGATTGCTTTTCAAGGGAGCTACACCCACAATGGAGGGCAGTTTGATGGCAACGGTGGCTTGTTCACTTTCGATGGAGCGGGTGCTCGTTCCTTCACCGCTTCAAATACCGGCCGAAACACTTTTTACAATGTTGCCATTCAGATGGGGAACAATAAGACCCTTTCCATCACCGCTGGCGACAGCTTAAGGGTATCCAATAAAATCACGCTATCCAATGGCCTTTTGAACAATGGTACGCTGGCTGTTGAAGACACCTGTTTGGTGGAATCCGGCTGGGACAATGGTAGCACCGAACTGAGTTTTATTGGCGATGGCAACGCATGGTATCAGTTCAATAATGATGACTGGAGTGGCAACAACGTGTTCATCAATTTGACGCTCCCAACGGATACCACCTTTATTCAAGATCAGGATGGTGATTTGGTGGCTTCCTTGGGTTCTAACAACACGGAGCTTACAATCAGGAATGGTGTGCTGGCTTTTGATTCAGGGACTTATGCCGACCTGAACTTTGAAAATCTGATTCTTGAGAGGAATGGGGTGTTGCAGGGTTCGGATAATGAGATTGCCTTCCAAGGAAACTACATCCACGGCGGAGGACTCTATGTGGGCAACGCTGGCCTTTTCACTTTTGACGGTGCAGGTGCGAGAACCTTTACCAGTTCGGATGCCGCCCAGAATCGCTTCTACAATGTGAATATTAATCTTAGTAACAATAAGACCCTTTCCATTACAAACGGCGACACCCTTTTGGTGTCCAATAAGATCAGCCTGTCGAACGGATTGCTTAACAATGGCACACTTGCCGTGGAGGATTCTTGTGTGGTGGAGGCTGGCTGGGACAATGGCAACTCGGATTTAAGCTTTGTCGGCGACGGCAATGCTTGGTTCCTGTTCAATGGCAATGATTGGAGCGGGAATGATGTGTTCGTGGACCTTGACCAAAGTTCGGACACCACTTTTGTGGGAGATGTAGATGGTGACAATGCCGTTCAATTCGGGAATAATTCAAATGTGCTGACCATTGATAACGGTCATTTGGCCTTCGAGTCAGGGGTGCTCGCTGATTTGGAGTTTCAAACGCTACTGATTCAGGCGGGAGGAACATTGGTAGGTTCCGACAACGAGATCAAGTTTCAAGGAAGCTACCAGAACGATGGTGGTGCTTTGGCTCACAATCAAGGGAAGTTCACTTTTGATGGAGATGGAGCCAGAAGTTTTACGTGTAGCAGTTCGCCTACCGATGAATTTTATGATGTTGATTTCGCCATGTCCCACAACAAGACTTTGACCATTAATGACACCATGCATATTATCAATGTCTTGTATTTGAGCAACGGGATCGCCAATGGCTTGGCCTTCAAGCTTGAGGGCGATGTGGTGGGAACCAACTTTGACGGCGGAACCACGGATTTGGTTTTTGCGGGAAGTGCAAGGCAAACGGTTGATATGGGAAGCTCACCATCTTTGTTCAATGCCGATGTGAAATTGATGCAGGGCGTAGCGGATACCATTGAGCTGGTTTCAGCCTTCACCCTTGATAACTCGGGCCAAACCATGGTTTTCGAAAAGGGTTTTCTGCTTTCAACCAAAACGAATCTTCTTACCCTTGGGCATAATGTTACGGTTTCTGGCGCCAATGACAGCAGTTATGTTTCGGGGCCAATGACCAAAACAGGCAAGAATGCCTTCGAATTTCCTGTAGGGAAGGATTCTGTTTTTGCTCCGATTGCCATTTCAAGCCCTTCGAGCACCTCACACAGTTTCCAAGCCGAATACTTCAAAGAAAGCCCTCATCCTACTTATGACCGACTGTCGAAGGATTTAACCATTAACCGTATTTCAGGTTGTGAATATTGGATTTTGGACCGAACTGCTGGCACCTCAAACATATCGGTTACTCTATCGTGGGATACGAGAAGTTGTGGAGTTGGGGACCCAAGCACTTTGTTGGTGGCCAGATGGGATGGAGGAACATGGAGAGATCATGGGAATGGCGGTACCACAGGTGATGCCAATCAAGGAACAGTGACCTCTTCCTCGGCCATTACTTCTTTCAGTCCGTTTACTTTGGCTTCCTATGATGCTTCCAATCCATTGCCTGTCGAACTGCTGACTTTTGAGGTAAAATCGATTGGTCAATTCGTTCAGGTGGAATGGTCAACGGCCAGCGAAAGGAATAACGAGTTGTTTGTTGTAGAGCGATCAACCGATGGCGAGAACTGGGAGGTGATTGCTGAAAAGGATGGCGCTGGAAATTCCTCAGTGCTTCTCAATTATTTGGTTGAGGATACCAAGCCAATGAAAGGGATTGCCTACTATCGACTCAAACAGATAGACTTCGATGGGAAGTTTTCTTATTCCCCGATTAGGTCGATTGAGTTTACTGGCGAAGAGGAATTGGCTGTATTTCCAAATCCTGCCACAGAGCAATTCACCATTCGTGGCAAAGGTGTAGGAGAGACCGAGATTCATATTTTCAATGCCTTGGGTCAGGAGGTTTCTCAGCATGTGATTCCTAAATCAGTGCATGCTGATGAAGTGCAGTTGGACATCAGCAGGTTGGCCAAAGGGGTTTATTGGTTAGAGGTCGGGGAAAATCCGACGGAAATAGTGGTGAAGCAATAAACTGAAAAGCCTCCTCAAATTGACAAGCCTTCTCAATTTGAGGAGGCTTTTTCTTTACAATCTTGGAATTGGATTTATATTAGAAGGAATTGAATTTATTCCTATCTCATTGCCTATGAATCATTTTTACGCTTTGTTAGTCGCCCTACTTTTTGGTTTGGCGTTTCAAGTACCCATTTCAGAAGCTCAAGCTTCTTCGCTGAGTCAATCGGACCAGTCCATTGTTCTTGGGCAGGCCGAGGAATTGGAGGAAAGATTTGAACAGCTTTCTGCTCAGCCCGATAGCCTTTGGGAAATCCAGCTTTCGGATGGCACTGCGTTGTTCATTCACTTTCTTCCAAAAGGAAAGGAAGGATTTTTTGGAAAGGTAAAGGGACATGATGCTTCCATTTTTGCCGTCCGTCAAGTTGGAAATGGACTGGAAGGAGAGTTGTTGGTCAATGAACTGGACCTTGCATTTTCACTAACGACTGATGAGCAAGGCACGGTTCGTTTATCGAAAAAGCAAATCGGGGATTTGATTTGTGTTCCAGAGGAAAACGAGCACGAGCATGCAGAATCCGAGGAAATTGATGGGGGAGCCATGGCCGTTCCTGCGGGCGTGGACGTGGACAATCTGCAAAGCTTGGCGGATTCGCCATTTGTCATTTACATCGACACGGACGGCGAAACGGTGTCGGGCGATTGGTGGAACAGCTATTACAACAGCGGAAACGATATTGTCTGTGCGTCATCGGGCCTTACGGATGATGAAATTTACACAGTTTGGAAAATCATGTCCGAGGATTTCCGTCCGTTCAATGTCAATGTGACGACCCGCAGGGATTTGTACGAGGCGGTCAGCCAAGACAAGAGCGTAATGCTTATCGTCACCACGACGCGAGGCTGGCAGTCGGTTTCCACCACGGGTATTGGCCGTTTTTGGTCGTTTAAGAATAATGACTCGCCTTGCTTTTCCTTTCCAAATGGCTTTTCAAGTAATGTGGCTTACAAACTCGGTGAGGTGAGTTCCCATGAGGTGGGGCATGCCTTGGGACTTCACCATGACGGCAATTCGTCCACCAACTATTACAGCGGTCACGGAAACTGGGCACCGATTATGGGTTCTGGTTATTACAAAAACGTGACGCAGTGGGACAAGGCCGAGTACAGCGGTTCCAACAACACAGCCGAAAACGATTTGCAAATCATCACCCAGCAAAGCTTGGTGCCGTACCGCACGGATGACCACGGAAATGCGACCGCTCAGGCAACGGAATTGGTCGGGGATGTGAACAGCGACCTTGTTGCTGATGACAACCAAGGCGTCATTGAGCGAAGCAGTGATGTAGACTATTTTTCCTTTACTACGGGCGGTGGTCTATTGAGCTTGGATTTTAATGGTGCCGACCCAAAACCCAATTTGGACATTTCGGTCAAGTTGTACGACGAATTTGGAAGCATGCTGGCCAGTTCTGATGTGGCTAATCAGGTGTACGCCAATTTGGATATTACTCTAAATGCAGGCACTTATTATATAGCCATTGAGGGCGTTGGTTACGGCAATCCTGCCAATACTGGCTACTCGGATTATGCCTCCTTGGGCTGGTACGGCATCTCAGGAAACATAGAGAATTTGGGGCAGTTGAATTCCTATACTTATAATGTTTCCGCATCCAATCTTCAGGCGCAACAAGCCGGTTGTGGTGACCCAATGGTCGCTTCCTTTGACTTGATTAACAGAGGCACCAAAACCTTGACTTCTGTTACTGTTGAGCTGTTGGTGAACGGTTCGGTTGTTAATTCCTTTGCGCATTCCACCAATTTGGCTTCTTATTCTAAGGAAACGGTCAATCTGAATGCAGTGAATTTGAGCACGGCAGGGAACAAGAACGTGGAGATTCGTTTGTCCAAGCCGAACGGAGTTTCCGATGAGGATGTGAGCAACAACGAAACGGCGACTTCGCTTTTTTATTCGTTGGGCGATTTGCACCAGTTCGTCATTGCCAACCGTTCCGAGAATTCATCGATGGCCTTTGAAATCACGGAGAATGGAAATGTGGTGGCCAATAAATCGGATGCTACGGTGTCTACTTCCGGAGCCAATTCAGTTTATGGCTTTTGTTTGGCGGAAGGCTGTTACGATTTGAAAGTAACGGATGCCTTTAAGCCAGCGGGCTGTTCGGAACCAGCTTGGTCTTCATCGACGACTTATCAAGGAGATGTTAACCTCGGCACTGGAAATGGTGAGGTGGTTTCTTATGGCGGTAAAAAATGGCGCGCTAAATGGTGGTCGCAAAACCATACGCCGGGAACCAATGATGTTTGGTTGGAAGTGGGGGAATGTAACCTGACTTATGACACTGATACCTACAAGCTGTTGGACAATGACGCCAATATCTTAATCGAGAACACCGTGGCCAATTATGTTTCCCCGAGAACGGATGCCTTCTGTTCAGGAAGCCAGACGACCGTAACGGCTGATTTCTCCGCCAATGAGACTTCCGTTTATAGTTGTTCGGATGTGGTCTTCACAGCTAATACTTCGGGAACGGTAACTTCTTATGCTTGGGATTTTGGCGCTGATGCAAAACCATCCACGGCAACGGGAATTGGTCCACATACGGTTTCCTATGGCACCACGGGAGCCAAAACGGTTTCCCTGACGGTGAACGGAAACGTGACCGAAACGAAGACGAACTATGTGACGGTTTCCCAAGACCCATACCGTTATCCCTTTGTAAAGGTTGATTATGATGCTGTTGAAATCTGTAACGGTGAGTCGATTGAGGCTACGGTTTACAACTACCAGTATGAAGGCTCCAATCCGCAATTCCAATGGCAAGTCAACGGAAACGTGGTTGCGACCAATAATGCCCAAACCTACACTTATACAAACCTTGATGATGGCGACCAATTGAGCGTCACTATGGTTTCCGATGAGCTGTGTTTGATAAACCAAGAGGTAAATTCAGGTGATCGAGCCGTTCAGGTGAAGGCCTCGGTAACGCCTCAAATTTCGATTTCATCGAGCAAGTCAACGATTTGTGAAGGCGAGGAAATCACCTATTCGGCCACGGCCACTTCGGGCACGATTGTATGGGAAGTGAACTTTACGGCCGAAGGTACTGGACAGGATTTCTCGCGCTCAAATCTGGAAAACGGCGATATCGTATTGGCAGTTTTGACCTCCGATGAGGAATGCGCAAGTATGGCGACCGCCATTTCCAACGAGGAGCAGGTATTGGCCAATAAGCCTCTAAACCCAAGTGTGGCCATCGAAATTGATAATGGCGATGGTTTCCCTGTTTGCCCGAATTCCCCGATGAGCTTCCGAGCGGTGGCGCAGGATGAAGGCAACAGTCCAAGCTATTTCTGGAAAGTGGATGATGTAGTGGTTGGTCAGGGAATGAGCTATACCACTTCTTCCTTAAAAGATGGTCAGATCCTGCAATGTGAGATGACGGTTTCGGAAAGTTGTGTCGTTGAATCGTCTGTGGAATCAACCGTGGTGATGGCGGAAATCCTTGATGCGAACGACAGCCAGTGTAGTATTACCTCCGCAGATAAGGCATTGTTTGAAAACTTGGTGCTTTATCCAAATCCAACGGAAGGTGTGCTGAATATCGAAGGCCTTGAAGAAGGCACCCAATTGAGCTTGTTTAATCCTCAAGGGATTTTAGTAAAAAATGGTCTTGGTGCTCAGGTTGAAATGCATGATTTGCCTGCTGGGACTTATTTCTTAAAAATTGAAAAAGGGGAGAAGGTGGTTTTTAAATCGGTGGTGAAGCAGTAAAAAGTGATTGTTGATTGGGAATAAAAAAACGGGCGCTGGAGGAATTCAGCGCCTGTTTTTTTGGGAATGGTAAATTACAAGCATAGTGCAAGACTTTTAAGTGATATACAGTTCACTTACTGTAATGTTCATTAGAGCAGAAGAGCTCAATTTTAACCATTTGCATTATGTTTATATAATAATTATCCACTGTTTTTTTATATTCCCAAGGTTATTTGGTCTTTTACTTTGTGATACCTTAATGACGCCTTGATACATTCCTTTAATTTCATTTCGGGAATTTTCTGGTTCACTTGGAAAACGATTGCCCGTTTTCCCTCATATTGGAATTTGTCGTCAAAAACTAATTTGAAAGTATCGACTAACCTGCTTGTACATTGGAAATACATTGCATATTGGTCAGGTGTTTTTTCTTTCCAATCTATTCGCAAAGTACTGCCGTTTTTGGTGACAAAACTTGGTTCTCCCCATTTCAAGGTCTCTTCCAAAACAGTGATCTCCTCCATTTCCTCTGCTGTTTTTATGACGAATTCTCTTAAAAACTGCATTTTTTTCCGAACAAAGTCAGGATAATTCGAAAATACCACATCTACTTCGGGATCTGTTTTGAGTTTTAGCTTGCCCATATTGTTTGTTTTTACATAAAAAGCCCTTTGGCAATGGGCGGATTTTGGTCTTTTTCTACTATCGCACACTTTTAGCGCATGGCAACGTTAGAGCATATTTTTTTAAATACATCTGTAGATCCGCGCGCGATATGGAATTCGAGCCGAGGTGATTACCAAATATTTATAAGTGGGGGTGTGAGAATTTAGCTTCGATCTGTCCTTACATAAATTCAACATTATGTTATGTATGTAATGGCATATCGTCCCACTGGTATTGCTTATAGACCGTATACTCCAAGGCTTTTCTTCTTTCAAGAATAATATCTAAATCAACTTTCTCTGATGTTTTTCCAGTGAGGTGGTTGTTTCTGGCAAACCAATGGGCTCGATAAAACTTGTCTAACATTGCGAAAATCTCATACTGACTTCTCATTCTAAAATGTGAAATGAATTCAGTAGCAGATTCATTTTTTTGAATGTTTGGAATCAAGTTGACCAAGGAATTTTCAACGCCAGTATTTAACGTCAAGTTATCATGAAGTCCACCAATCCAAGCAAACGTCCATATAGCCTCCACAAACCAGTAGATGTCTATTTGATTTTGTTTGGGCAAGTCGGAATACTTTCTTTCTAAGTATTCCAGTTCTTCCACGGTCAATTCAGACATTAATCCATTTTCCTCAAACCAGTTTTGAATGATTTGATTTGGGGCTCGAAGATGTAGCTGGAACAGACCTAACAACACCATCATTCTCCGCGCTATTTTTTCTTGGTCTCTGAAATCTGGATTCTCCAAAAAGGGAAGGTGGTCGATTACATCAATCCCAGTTGAACGAAGTTTTTTGGTATTGTCAGCCTTTATTTTTATGGGTTGAATTTCCTCATTGAACTGCATAGTAGTTATTCATTTTGATTACAACTTCTCGAAAATAGCCTATTCTTCCATCCACGGCAAAGTTTCAATGAACAATGGAGTACAGCCAAAAAAATAGGAGCTATTCAAAATCAAAGAACCCCGCAGAGCTCTTTCAAGCTAAGTGGGGTTTTTTGCATTATCCAAAAAGCTTGCTCCTTAGCCTTGGCCAACCTCCAATCCAAACTCTTCCATCACTTGGGCAAGCCACCCGCCAAGGCGCTCATCAGTCAAATCGCTTTCGTTGTCCTCGTCGATGGCGAGTCCCAAGAAGTACTTTTGGCCTTCGTGTTCAAATTCGGCCTTGGATTCTTCGTAGTAGTAGCCGTCAGTGGACCAAAGTCCGACGAGCTGGCCACCGTTTTCCATGACTACGTTGCCCAACATGCCGATGCCGTCCACAAAGTATTCTCCATAGCCAACCTGATCGCCCAACCCGAAAATGGCCACTGTTTTACCGCTGAAGTCAATGGTTTGGAACTCCTCAAAAAAGGCGTCCCAGTCGCTTTGAAGCTCACCATCATACCATGTCGGCACACCGATTAGGATGAGGTTGTGCTTTTCAAAAGCTTCCGTGCCTTTGTTGGCGCCCATGTCGATAATGTCAAGGGTTTCCTCGCCAAGGATGTCCGTGATTTTGGCAACCACCGCTTCTGTGCAACCCGTGTCAGAACCGTAAAACAATCCAATCTTATTCATCTCTCTTAGCTTAATATTTCTTCGATTTCTTTTTCCATTCCCAAGAGGGAAACCGCGCCGGTGAGCAACTCTCTCAAATGCATGAATTCCTCTTCTTCAAAGGCGAAACAGAGCGAGGCCTTACAGGGGGAGATGAAGATTTTGTTGGAAGGGCCAACTTTTAGCTTTTCCAACTGGTCTTCATCGGTTTGCTCAATGAATTTTGTGAATCGGCGTAGGCCTCTGTCATCGAGAACCATGTACACGTTTCCAAAGTCAATCTGGAAGGCGTTCCTTTTAGGGACGGTGTGTACGACTCCTCTTTCTGTGCGGATGAGTTCTTGGTGCGTCTCCATCTTTCTTATTTGGAAAAAGACTAAATAAAGTCTAAAAATGGTGGAGTTTGTGGAATGATACAAGATTGGGCGGGGATAAAAATTTTGTTTGCGGTCTTTTTTGTCTTGGATAGGGACGGGGTGATTGTGTTTGGAAATGGTTTTTTGGTGTAGGGGCAGACCTGTGTGTCTGCCCAAAAATATTGTGGGGGAAGACAGGGCACTGCCCTGTCTCTATGAAAATAGGTGTTGGAACTGTTGTGGGATAGAGGTGATTTTTTGGATTTTTTTGTGTGGTTAATAATCGTTGTGTTTAGGCTTTGTTCTGCCTTTTTATTTGATAAGCCGTTTGGATGAACTTGTTGCTGATAATCTTAATTAACATGTCTTCAAGGTGTTATGTTTTAGTTTGGAATTTGTCTTAATAAATATTGTGCGCTTTAACGGGCTTGGTTAATTTTGCGATTAATTAGACTGGTTCCAGATAAGTGTATCTGGGTGGTTTTTGTCTTGTAATATATGTTCGTGTTCGGTCCGTTTTTCGGTTTTGAACACGATGAGAGAAATGGTGACATCTTCTTATAAGTCCTTGTTCTTGTTTTTTCTATTGACAGCAGGGATGTCTGTTTTGGGATTTGCGCAAAGCGGTCAAATTGTTGGCAATGTCAAGGACGCAAAAGGGGAGGCAGTACCTTTCGCATCGGTTAGCATTGATGCCATTGCACTTCAGGTGCTGACCGATTTGAATGGTGATTTTTTGATTAATAATGTGCCTGAGGGCGAGGCTGAGGTGACGGTTCGTTCCATTGGTTTTGTCGATTCCAAACAATCGGTTTTGGTGGTGGCTGACAAGCCGACTCGCTTGGATGTCACTTTGCAGGAAAAAGTGGAAACGCTTGGTGAGACTGTGGTGGAAGTGAAAACTAAGGCCACCCAAAAGAAGGAGGAGGCTTATGCGGTGGAGGTCATAGAAACCAAGGAATTGCAGAACCGTGAGGTGAACGTGAATCAGTTGGCTACCCAATCGGCAGGAATCCGTGTGCGTGAAAGTGGTGGGCTGGGTTCCAAGTTCACCTATTCACTTAATGGCATGTCGGGCAATGCAGTCCGCTTTTTCGTGGACGGTGTGCCCATCGACCGTTTTGGCGCAGGGTATTCGGTGAACAATTTTCCCGTCAATCTGATTGATCGCATCGAGCTTTATAAAGGTGTGGTTCCGCCCCAGTTCGGGAGTGATGCTTTGGGTGGTGTCATCAACATCATTTCTAAGAAGAAGTACAGTAATTATTTGGACGCCTCTTATAGCTATGGCTCCTTCAATACACATCGGGCCTCGGTCAGCACCCGTTTGGTGAACGACAGCGCCCGCTATTTTGTGGACTTTCAGGGCTTTTACAATTATTCCGACAACGATTACAAAGTCTGGGGAAAGGGCGTGGAAGTGGCCGATCCGGAAACGGGCAAGGCCATTGAAATCGAAACACGCAGGTTCCATGATGCTTACCGTTCCCTGTCAGGCAAGTTGGATTTCGGCTTGGTGGACCGCAAATGGGCTGACCAGTTTAAGATTGGCGTGTTGTACGCCGGCAGTCATAACGAATTGCAACACGGGGCTACCATGGCCTCGGTCATTGGCGAAGCCACCCAAAACTCCCAGAGCTTTTCGCCAACCATGTCCCTGTCCAAGAAAAACGCCTTTGTCAAGGGCTTGGACCTGAATCTTTATAATTCCATTTCGTGGCTTTCCACGGAGACTATTGATACCAGTTCCCGCATTTATGATTGGAACGGTAAAGTGATTTTTGAACATCCTACAAACAGCGAGTTGGGCCAAGGCGGGAACGGCAAATCCATGTTGACGCTCAACAGCCTGAACAACTTTCACCAGCTGAACCTCGCGTATTCTTGGGCGGAGAAAAATCGATTGAACTTCAACTACACCTTGGATGCGATCACACGTGATGGAGAAGATCCCTTAGTGGGCAACCGGACGGCCACCTTCCGCGAACCACAGTCCATGACCAAACAGGTGAGTTCCTTGGCCTATGAGCGTTCCTCTTTCGAGGGGAAGTTGGACCAGACGGTCTGGGTGAAGAACTATGATTTTCGGGTGTCCACCGTTGATACGGAGTACATCACCGACTCCTTGGGCTACAGGCCCATCGGTGTTCCCATCGGCAATAAGATGAACCGTTTTGGCTATGGCTATGCGGTAAAGTACAAGTTGAAAAAGCGGAGCCTGCTCAAGCTTTCCTTGGAAAAATGCTATCGTTTGCCCACCGCCGAGGAGATGTTGGGCGACGGACTCTTTTTGCAGAACAACCCTGAGTTGATGCCGGAGGAGAGCTGGAACCTCAATGTGAACTGGTTGCTGTCGGGTCTTCCTGTGGGCAAGTCGGGGCATCTTTCCGTAGAGCCGAGCCTCTTTTTCCGGAACACCGAGAACTTGATTTTGTACACCGTCCAGAACAACGTGGGCATGGGCCACTACCAAAACATCGGCAAGGTGCGGGGCATGGGCGGTTCCTTGGACATTAAATACCGCTACAAGAATTTCTTGGTGCTTTCAGGCAATGCCACCTATCAGCAAATGCGCGACTGGATGCAGTACAAAGGCGCCAACCTTAACCAGACCTATAAGGACCTGTTGCGCAATACGCCGTATTTGATGGCCAATATGAGCGCTACCGTCAAACAGGAAGGTGTCTTTAAGGACGACGACCAAGTTTCCCTCTTTTGGGACGTGATGTACGTCCACGAGTTTTTCCTGAACTGGCCGAGCCTTGGCGACCCGAACACCAAGTCCGTGATCCCGACTCAATTGGTGAACGGGGCAGGGGTTTCCTATTCCTTCAAGTCCGGAAAATACAATCTGAGCTTTTCTTGTAACAACCTCTTCAACGAGCAGGTCTACGACAACTACCTGCTCCAAAAGCCCGGAAGGTCCTTCTCGACCAAGCTTCGGGTATTCCTTAATTAAAGCAAACCAAAACCAAAGAACCAATCATGAATATTCGTAGCAAATGGCTCCTGTGTGGCCTAATGAGTGCCGTTTTCGCCTTGGGTACTTCCTGTTCAGATGATGATGTGCCAGCACCATCGACAGTATCTGAAGGCAAGTATTCCTTGGGAACATCAACTGATGGAGTGAGCTACATTCTCTCTGCTGATGATTTGAGCTCAGGGAGTGTTAGTCCTGTGGGTAACGGTGTGGAGTTTGGCGCAGCTGAGTTCATCACTTCCGGGAATTATATTTATTTCTTTAGCCGTAGCGATAAGAAATTCTACCAGTATGAGCTGAATGCCGATGGTTCCGTGACGGAAAAGGGTGCTTTGTTGTTGACCCAATACATCACTGATCGTGCTTATTCCCAGAACTTGGTGGACGATAACACCATTTTGATTATTGATCCATTGGTATGGGGCGAGCCGGAGGTGAAGTGGTTAACCATCAGCCTTCCAGATTTTGTGGTGTCTGCCAGCGGTACAGCCACTTTGCCAACCGTTGAAAAGGAGCCAGGTGTGAACTGGGCAGTCAACGTGGGTAATGGTCGCCTGCATGGAAACAAGTTCGTAATGGGTTCCGTGCTTTATGATTTTGACGGAAACTATGCTGATGGCTCGCATGCTGTGGTGTTTGATTTTCCTGGCATGACCAACCCAAGCATGATCTCCACTGACAAGATGAATGGTGAGTTGGGCATTTTCGCCAATAACGGTGAGATTTCAACTGAATCTGGCGACCTCTATTTTGCTGCTCGTAGTGGTGATATTTGGGGCAAGCCTGTGAAAGATGGTGTGCATGGCGCGCTCTTGCGAATCAAGAATGGTGAAACTGATTTTGATGAGGACTACCTTTTGGACTTTACCGATCAAATCGGTGAGTCAGCCAACATTCGCCAGATTGATTATATCGGCAACGGCATTGCCATCGCTATGCTTTTTGACGATACGAAAGTGAACGGATGGGGCGATTTGGAAAACGATCACTATTACTTCGCTCGTGTTGATTTGGAAGCTGGTACAGCAACCAAACTTAACGTCCCTCTTTCCGATGCCAGCTGGGCGCGCAAACCGATGGTTGAGAACGGTCACTACTTCACTTACCTAAAAAGTACGACCAACAACACGACTCATGTGATTGATGTGGATGTGTCTGCCGGAACTTACACCCAAGGAGTAAAAGTCGAGGGTGATAACGTGCAAGGATATTCTATTACGAAGCATCCAGAAGTGATTGAGTAAATCCATTTTGAGAAACGGGAGGGCTATAGGAGTACCTGATTAGCATAGTCTATTTATTCTAATCAGGTACTTAAGCCTTTGGGTTGGGGCTCGGCTCTCCTGTACTTTCATTGTTTTTAATAAAACCAATTCGAATGATTCAGAATTCTACTCTTTTAAAGGCCTGTGGATTGTCCATGGCCTTGGTGGCTGGTTCGAATGCTATGGCCGACCAGTATGATTTGACTCTTGAGCAAAGTAGTCGAGGTTCTTTTGCCTCTGCAGCGGCGGCGGGTCAAGGTCAGGATGAGCGTACAGATTATTACTCTGTGACGAACTATGCTACCAGTGGGATGAATTTCTCCATCTACCAGCCATACTTCAACTTCGACCTCTCCAGCCAAACAGGAACGGTAACTCAAGCTGTTCTCCGTGTATATCATCCTGAAGGCGGCTATAATAGCCCTGATGATACTGAGACGGTGAACCTTTATGAAGTAACTACTGATGCTGCCGATTTGTTGACGGAAGATGGCTATGCGGCCATCCACACTGATTTGGGAGACGGAACGGTTTACGGAAGTTTTGAAACTTCATTATCCGATGAGGGAAGCTACGAGGAAATTACGCTGAATGCCGATGCTTTGGAGGCTATCAATGCCCAGATGGGGAATGGAACATGGTCTGTGGGTGCTGGTCTAACCTCTGCTGATTACACTGACGGACACATTGTTGAGGAAGTATTCAGCCAATCATCACCTGCACAGCCTGCCACTCAATTGATTTTGACAATTGAAGACCCTAAGGCTTCAGTTTTAGCACAGAGTAGCCGTGGTTCTTTTGCCTCTGCAGCAGCTGCGGGTCAAGGTCAGGATGAGCGTACGAACTATTATGGGTTGATGACCTATGGTTTTAGTGGAATGAATTTCACTATCTACCAGTCCTATTTCAGCTTTGACCTTTCAAGCCAGTCAGGTACTGTTGCCTCAGCCACTCTACGTATTTATCAACCTGAAGATGGTTACCAAAGCCCTGATGACAGTGAGACGGTGAATCTTTATGAGGTGACCACTGACGCTGCTGATTTGCTTACAGAGGATGATTATGATGCAATTCATACAGACTTGGGAGACGGGACAGTTTTTGGAAGCTTTGCCGTGGCTGGATCTGACAATGGATCGTACAAGGAAATTACCCTGAATGCTGATGCTTTGGAGGCTATCAATGCCCAAATCGGTACTGGAACGTGGTCTGTTGGTACTGGACTCGCCACTGTTGACCACTTTGAAAATCATATTGTTGAGGAAGTGATGAGCGGAGCTTCGCCAAACCAGCCAGCCACACAATTAATTCTTCAATTTGAGGAAGTAGTAAGCAATGTTTGGGAGGCTTCAGAAGAGGGCTTTATTACTTATCCAAACCCAAGCAACGGAGCATTTTGGGTAGAAGCAGGTGAACAGTCTTTGACTGGAAGTATCTGCGACCTTTATGGAAAGGAAGTGAAGCGTTTTGCAATGGAGGCAGGTGATAAGACGCAGTTTGAGTTGGAAAAAGGTGTTTACATTCTAACTGCTGAGGGAATGCCTTCCCGTCGTATCATCATTGAATAACCGACTATAAGGAAAGGGACTTTCGTTCTTTTTTTAGGTGGAAGCGCCTCTTTATGGGGTGAAGCAGACATGTCCTGATGTATTTTGGGGCATGTCTTTTTTCATGAAAACAGATAATCAACAATTGCCGTGACGTACAAAGAATTCAAAAAAGTGGTCAAGAAGCTTCACCTGTGGTTGGGTATGCTTTCTGGTTTGGTGGTATTCGTCGTTGGTTTGACGGGTTGTCTGTACGTTTTTCAAGAGGAGGTAGATGCGCTGTTCAATGCGGGCGTGTATCGCAGTGTAGAGCCACAGGAAAAACCCATAGTTTCAGCAGAAACCATTCACGAAGTGATTGACTCGGCCTATGCCCAAGAAATCACTTACATGAACGCAACGGTCTTTACCGATTCCGACCGCGCTATGGTGGTTTGGGTAAGAGGAAAAGACCGTAAATACACGGCTTTTCTGCTCGATCCCTATACCGCCCAGGTGATGCATCGCTTTAATTACGGGATAAATTTTTGGGCAATCGTATTACAGCTCCATACCTCATTGTTGATTCCTGAATATGGCGCTGATATCGTGGCCATCTCCACCCTGATTTTTGTCTTCATGTTGATCAGTGGTTTAGTGTTGTGGTGGCCAAATAAAAGCCGCGGATTCAATAAGCGGATGAAGATTAAATGGGGAGCTTCGCCCAAGCGCTTGAACTTTGATTTGCACAACGTGCTCGGATTTTACGTCACGTGGATTGTTCTTTTTATCGCACTAACGGGTTTGGTGATGTCCTATCAATGGATGGACAAGGCCGTATATTGGTTGGCGACGGGCGGCGATATTCCCCAAAAGGAGGAGCACTTAGAAGTGCCTAAGTCTGATCAGAAAAGTGGATTGGACGTAGGGGGAAAAGGCGGACAAACATTGGCATCTCTCGTTGGAAATGCCGATCGTTTGGAAGATTACTACATAGAATTTCCGACCAAGGAAAACCCTGTGTATAAGCTTGAGCTACATTACGATGAGGGCAGTTTTTACAATCGCAACGATCAGCTTTTTATCCATGAAGACACGGGAGAGGTCTTGAGGGAAAACCTTTGGTCAAATCGAAATGCCGGAGAAAAGCTACAAGAGGCCAACTATAATATTCACGTGGGAGCCATTCTTGGTTTGACGGGAAAATTTATAGCGTTTTTCGCCAGTCTGATTGCCACCAGCTTGCCAGTAACGGGCTTTTACATTTGGTGGGGAAGGACGAGAAAATCTAAAAAGAAAAAGGGCTGATGCTTCGAGGCATAAAAAAGGCTGTTCCTGTCATTGGAACAGCCAAATTGTGATTACTGTTTCTTCCACTTAATGGAACAGCCAATCGCCTTTGTTTCGGCTGGACTTGGCTTCTGATTACTTTTCAATGCCTTGATGGCATCCTCCAAATAGTGCTTTTTTACCTTGGAGGCATCTTGGTAATTATCATCGATAGCACCGATGTAAGCCACGTTGAATTTCTTGCCTTCACGCTTTAGGAGATAAACGTGTGGTGTTTTTGTCGCACCAAAAAGCTTAGCCTGTTCCTGTGTCTCGTCAAAGAGGTAGGGGAAAGGGTAGCTCTTCTCTTTGGCTTGCTTTTTCATAGCTTCAGGTCCGTCCTCAGGATAGGAATCTTGGTCGTTGGAACTGATGGCTACCACAGGGAAATCGGAAGCGTGTGCCTTTGCTAAAGCAATAATGCGGTCCTCGTAGGCCTTTGCGTAAGGGCAGTGGTTGCAGGTGAAAATTACAATCACACCTTCTTTGTCCTTGTAATCATCCAAGGATACCATCTTATCGTCAATGGTGTTTTTCAGGGTGAAAGATTTCACGGTTTCCCCAATCTTGTAACCGTTGTTTTCTTCTTGGGTAAAGGCCCAAATCAGGAATGGCGCCAATAGTAGGAGCCAGCTTTTTTTCAGTGTTTTCATGGTTGTTTATGGTTTGTATGGTGAGCGAATTTACTTTTTAAACCACGGAGAATGGGAGGAAAGGAGGCAGTAGGCTACTCCCTTTCTCCTGCTCTCCGTGGTAAAGATGTTTAATCACTTCTGGTTAATGCTTTCCTTTGAGAATGATGCCTTCCAATTCCTCTTTCGAGTATTTCCCTTCATGGAAGACCTTTTTTCCGGATGGGAAAATGATCAATGTGGCAGGCAATGCTCCTGACCAACTGCTGTCGACAATGGGAATCCAAGCATCGAAATCCACTTCGTCCAGTAGGTAGGAGTCAGCCGTAATTTCTTTTTTCTTCAAGAAGGGACCAACATGGCTCTCCGCTTTTGAGGCAGGGTCAAGACTGATAAGTGAGACTTTTGCCTTTTTGTCAAGCTCTTGGTGGATAGCCTCAAAGTCGGGAAGTTCCTCAATGCACGGACGGCACCAAGTGGCCCAGAAATTAATCACATGGACTTTCTTATCCAGTGGAGTAATTAGGGTGTTGAGTTCGGTCGTATGAATGACCTTTGGGGTGGTCCCTTGTTGGAGCCCAAGTATGAAAAGCAACAGAATGCTGAGAATGCTTTTGGTCATGTATTAAATGGTTTTGAGCTTAATGGACAAAACGTGAATCTGCACCAAAAGGTGTATTAAAAAAGGCCATTCCCAAAGGAAATGGCCTTGAATTTTCGGTTATGTAAGCTTAGCGACCTTTTAAAAACAAAGGGAAGCGGCACCAACGATGCCCGCCTCGTTTTTGAGGGAGGCGACTTTAATCGTCAGTTTGTCCGTGTAGTATTCACTGAGGTATTCTTTAATGGAATCCCACATTGGTTCCTCCATTAACGGAAATACGTCTGAAACGCCACCACCAATTAATATGGTGCCAACATCAAAGATACGGAGGGCTGAAACCATGCCGTAGCCCAAGCGTTTTCCAACCTTCTTATAGACTTTCTGGGCAAGTTTATCGCCTTTCTTTGCCGCCTTTTCAATCTTCTTGGCGTCGAAATTTCCTTCGTATTTGCTCAAGAGGATAGTGTCGCGGTGATCATGGTAGATCAGGCGCTGGGCAGTGGCCACGATTCCTCGCTTGCCAACATAGTCTTCCAACGTATGCTCAGGATCGAGGAGGATATGACCAATCTCAAGTCCGTTGCCATCGGCTCCAGGGAAGATTTTTCCGTCGATGATGGCGGCGCCACCCACACCCGTTCCAAGGGTGATGAACAACAAGTCTTCTGGCATTGGCTCCTCAGAGAAATGGTATTCTCCAAGAGCGGCGGCGTTGGCGTCATTCTCCATGCGGAAGGCGATTCCTGGGAATTTCTCTTCCAACTTGTCGATGAGCTTAAGGCCGTTCAATTCCGGAATGTTAGCCAACTCCACCAAGGTACGGCGGTCTTTGGAAAGCATTCCTGGAACGCCGATGCCTACCTTTTTGATATCAGGGTTAGCTTCAAGCAGATTGCCCAACTCCTTTGAAAATTCATTAAGGAAGCCTTTCTCGGCCATCTCGCGAGAAGGGAACTTAATTTTCTCCAATAACTCGCCCTTGCTCGTTACGATACCAAATTTGACGTTTGTACCGCCAACGTCAATGCCTATAAACTTTTCGTCCATATACCTTAATAGGTCAAGGAATTAAGAATTGAGATGTAAGAGTTAAGAACGTTTTTCGTGTTTCGAATGAACTGATTCTCAATCGTATAACATAAATCCTTAATTCTCACCTTTTATAAAAGGAGTGAATATCTATTAAAATGCCAACTCTAAGATGTTAAGTTTTCGTTAGCTGACAAAAGGAATTGTGCACCAAATGCCTGTTTGGATGTGATTTTTTCTTCAAAGTTTTCAACATTCTTAATCTGTGGTTATCTTTGCGGAGCTTATCCAGAAAGGCTGAGGGATTGGGCCCGAAGACGCCTTGGCAACCATCCGTTCCAAACGGACAGGTGCTAACTCCCACTCTGAGATTTTTTCAGAGGAAGATAAGCGGATGCATGTTTTTGCACATCCCCGCCTGTTTTTCATCCCTTCTGGTAAGCGTATTATGTATCAAGTATTAAGTACAATGAATCATTGTACCTAATACATTGTACTCTCTACGCAGATGACCATTCAAGACATAGCCAAGGAGCGGATTCTCATTCTCGACGGAGCGATGGGAACGATGATTCAACGCCACAAGTTGGAGGAAGAGGATTTTAGGGGAGAGGTGTTCAAGGATCATCCTTCGCCGTTGAAGGGAAACAATGACTTGCTTTCCATCACCCGTCCGGACATCATCAAGGATATCCATCGCCAATATTTCGAGGCAGGAGCCGACATCGTAGAGACCAATACTTTCTCGGGAACTTGGATTGCCCAAGCCGATTATGGGTTAGAGTCTGCCGTGTACGACATCAATTACCAATCGGCCAAGATTGCTCGTGAGGTAGCCGACGAGATGACCGCCAAGGAGCCGAATAAGCCTCGTTTTGTGGTGGGAACCATGGGGCCTACCAACCGTACGGCTTCCATTTCTCCAGATGTGAACGACCCTGGTTATCGCGCCATTACTTTCGATCAACTGGTTTCGGCCTATAAAGACCAAGCTTTGGCTTTGATCGAAGGAGGATGTGATTTGCTGATGGTGGAGACCATTTTTGACACCTTGAATGCCAAGGCGGGATTGTTCGCCATTGAAGAGGCTTTTGAGGAGAAAGGTGTAGAAATGCCCGTCATGGTTTCTGGTACAATTACGGATGCCAGCGGACGTACATTGTCAGGTCAAACTTCTGAGGCCTTCTTGATTTCCGTTTCACATTTGCCACTGTTCAGTATTGGTTTGAACTGCGCCTTGGGTTCCAAGGATATGCAACCGTATGTCGATGTGTTGGCGAAAAAAGCGGACTTCATGGTTTCTGCCCACCCGAATGCTGGTCTTCCAAATGAGTTTGGTCAATACGATGAAACTCCAGAGGACATGGCAGAGCAGTTAAGGGAGTTTTTGGATGCTGGGATGCTAAATGTTTTGGGTGGTTGTTGTGGAACAACTCCTGACCACATTAAAGCGATGGCGGAATTGGCCAAAGACTTTAAACCGAGGGTGGTTCATGGTTGATAGTTGATGGTTCATAGTCCTGTAGGACGGCAGACGTTTGCGACTGTTTTATTGAGCTATAAATCTTTAGAAAATGGCATTTAGTTTTGAACGATTGGAAGTTTGGAAAAAGGCTATAGAATTGAGCAAGGATGTTCATTTTCTTACCAAGAGTTTTCCAAAAGACGAATTGTTCGTGCTGTCAAGCCAAATGAAAAGAGCGACTGATTCCATCTCCCTTAATATTGCTGAAGGGTCATTTGGACAGACCAAAAAGGAGTTTACTCGATTTCTGGTAATAGCACAGCGGTCAGCCTTAGAAGTTGTGACCTGTTGTTATTTGGCAAGGGATAGAGGATACATTGATCAGAATCAATTCAGTGCGTTTTATACTCGCTTGGAGAGTTTGACCAAAATGATTCAAGCCTTAAAAAACTCCCTGAAAGAAAATAACGAGCATGGAAGGAAGTAATGGCTGATACTCTGGTGAGTACCATCAACCATGAACCATTAACCATGAACTAATAACGAGCATGGAAGGAAGTAATGGCTGATACTCCGGTGAGTACCATCAACCATGAACCATTAACCATGAACCGATAATGAGCTTACATCCAGATTACTCCGGAGTTTATAAATATAAGTGGGACAATGTTCCGCCGATGAAATTGTCTGGCCTTGAGCCATTGGTGGTCACGCCAGACATGAACTTCATCAACGTTGGTGAGCGTACCAACGTAACGGGTTCCCGCAAGTTCTTGCGCCTTATTAAGGAGGAGCAATTCGAAGAGGCTTTGCAAATCGCTCGCGACCAAGTGGAGGGCGGTGCGCAAATCATCGACGTGAATATGGACGAGGGAATGCTCGATGGCGTGGAAGCCATGACGACTTTCCTCAACCTGATTGCCTCCGAGCCTGAAATCGCTCGAGTGCCTGTCATGATTGATAGCTCCAAGTGGGAAATCATCGAGGCGGGTTTGAAATGCGTGCAAGGTAAAGGCGTGGTAAACTCCATTTCACTGAAAGGAGGTGAGGAGGAGTTTATCGCCCAAGCAAAACGCATCAAGCGCTATGGCGCCGCGACCATAGTAATGGCCTTTGATGAGGTCGGTCAGGCGGATACTTATGAGCGCAGGGTTGAAATCGTGAAGCGTTCCTACGATATCTTGGTTGGCCCGAAAGTAAATTTCAAGCCAGAGGATATCATTTTTGATTTGAACGTGTTCCCTGTGGCTACGGGCATGGAGGAGCACCGCAAGAACGCCATCGACTTTATTCAGGCGACTCGATGGGTGCGTGAGAACCTCCCAGGAGCACACGTTTCAGGTGGTATTTCCAACGTATCTTTCTCCTTCCGAGGAAACAATGTGGTGCGTGAGGCCATGCACTCGGCCTTCCTTTACCACGCCATCCGCGAGGGTATGGATATGGGTATCGTGAACCCGACCATGTTGGAGGTTTACGATGACATTCCGAAGGACTTGTTGGAACATGTCGAGGATGTGTTGTTGGATCGCCGTGATGATGCTACCGAGCGTTTGCTAGAATTTGCGGAAACCGTAAAAGGCACCGCCAAGGAGAAGAAGAAAGATGATAAGTGGCGCCAAGGAAGTGTTGAGGAGCGTCTTTCTCATGCCTTGGTCAAAGGTATTGTTGAGTTTATTGACGGAGATACCGAGGAAGCCTATCAAAAATACCAGTCGCCATTGAAGGTGATTGAGGGCCCGTTGATGGACGGCATGAACATCGTTGGTGACTTGTTCGGAAGCGGAAAGATGTTCTTGCCTCAGGTGGTGAAGTCTGCCCGTGTGATGAAGAAGGCCGTCGCTTACTTGACTCCATATTTGGAGGCGGAAAAAGCTTCAGGCTCTACTCAGGGTAAGATTCTTTTGGCGACCGTAAAAGGTGACGTTCACGATATCGGTAAGAACATCGTGGGTGTGGTGTTGGCCTGTAACAATTTCGAAATTATTGACATGGGCGTTATGGTGCCTACTGACAAGATTTTGGAGAAGGCCAAGGAAGTCAATGCTGATATCATCGGTCTATCGGGTTTGATTACCCCATCCTTGGACGAGATGGTGGATGTAGCCACCCAGATGGAAAAGCAAGGGCTTAAAACCCCATTGCTGATTGGCGGTGCCACCACTTCCAAGATTCACACGGCCGTGAAGATTGACCCTGTGTATTCTGGGCCAGCCATTCACGTGTTGGATGCTTCCAAGTCGGTTCCTGTTGCCCAAGAGCTTTTGAGCAAGGACCGAAGAGAAGGATACTCAGCCAAGGTTAAGGACGATTATGCGGTGATGCGTGAGAATCACGCCAACCGCAAACGCGATAAAAACTATATTCCTTACGAGCAGGCCAAAGCCAATAAGTTCCAAATTGATTGGGATCAGGCCAACATCGTGAAGCCTAAGAAATTGGGCACACAGGTGTTCGCTGGCTATTCCTTGGAGGAGATTCGCCAATACATTGACTGGACGCCATTCTTCTCGACGTGGATGCTCAAGGGTAAATACCCGAAAATCTTCGAGAATGAAACCATTGGGGCCGAGGCCAAAAAGCTATTTGATGATGCCAACGCCATGTTGGATGAAATCATTGAAAGCGATTTGCTCCGTGCCAATGCCATTGTAGGTCTCTATCCAGCCAACACCGTGGGTGATGAGGTGATGGAAGTCTATGACGAGAACGGAGAAGTGCTTAAGTCCTTCCCGTCATTGCGTCAGCAAGGGCAGAAGGGCAAGAACATCCCGAACATCGCCTTGTGTGACTTCTTGGCGCCTAAGGAAACAGGCAAACAGGACTATCTTGGTTTCTTCGCCGTAACCGCTGGTTTGGGTATCGAGCCAATGTTGGAAATGTACGAGAAGGACCACGATGATTACAACGGCATCATGCTCAAGGCGCTTGCCGACCGTTTGGCTGAGGCGTTTGCCGAGTTGATGCACGAGCGTGTCCGCAAGGAGTTCTGGGGCTATGCTTCTGACGAGCAATTCTCCAATGAGGAATTGATCAAGGAAGTCTACAAAGGCATCCGTCCGGCACCAGGTTATCCTGCCTGTCCAGACCATACCGACAAACCATTGATTTGGGATTTGCTGGAAGTTGAAAAGCATACGGGCATTTCCCTCACCACAAGCAACGCCATGTATCCCGCCGCCTCTGTTTCTGGATTCTATTTCGGGAACCCTGAGTCCAAGTATTTTGGTTTAGGTAAAGTGGCTAAGGATCAAGTAGAGCGATATGCCGAGCTGAAAGGCAAGTCCGCTGAGGAAATGCAAAAGTGGCTACAGGCTAATTTGGCGTAATTCGCGGTAGAGACAAGGCATTGCCTTGTCTGTACGACCCCATTTTTACCATGAAAAAAGAAAATTGAACCTATGAAGGTTATAGATCATATCAATAATGCCGGAGGAAAAACCCTTTTCTCCATCGAAATCCTTCCTCCTCGAAAAGGAGAGGACATGAAAACCCTTTTCAAGGCCCTTGACCCATTGGTGGAATTTGACCCTGCTTTTATCGATGTCACCTACCACCGCGAGGAGTACGTTTACCGCGATTTGGGAAATGGCTTGCTGAAAAAGCAGACCACCCGCAAGCGTCCAGGAACGGTGGGCATCTGCGCTGCTATCCAAAACCATTACCAGGTGGACGCCATTCCTCACTTGATTTGTGGAGGCTTCGACAAGGAGGAAACTGAGAATGCTTTGATCGATCTTAGCTTCTTGGGAATCGACAACATCTTGGCCTTGCGTGGTGATGCCATCAAGTCGGAGGGACGTTTCATTCCACATCCTGAGGGAAATGCCTATGCTTCTGATTTGATTGAGCAGATCATGGACATGAACAAGGGCAAGTACTTGGACGATGATTTGGAGAATCCTGTACACACCAATTTCAGCATTGGCGTGGCGGGTTACCCAGAAAAGCATTTCGAGGCGCCAAACCTTGATTCGGACTTGGCTTACCTCAAGAAGAAAGTGGATTTGGGCGCCGAGTACATCGTGACCCAGATGTTCTTCGACAACCAGAAGTATTTCGACTTTGTAGAGAAGTGCAAGGAGGCTGGTATTCACGTGCCGATCATTCCAGGATTGAAGCCATTCGCTACCAAGGCGCAATTGAACGTCTTGCCAAGTGTGTTCCACATTGATTTACCAAGCGATTTGGTAAAGGCTGTGGAGCAATGCAAGAACAACAAAGAGGTGAAAGATATTGGTGTGGAATGGTGTATTCAGCAGTCCAAAGAGCTGAAGGAAGCTGGTGTGCCGGTGTTGCACTACTATACCATGAGCCGTAGCGAGACCACAAGAAGGGTTGCTGAACAGGTGTTCTAATTGGATTTAGTTATTGAAAAAAGCCCCTATGGATTGAGGTCCATAGGGGCTTTTTTCGATTGTGGTTAACGTTCTGTGTATGGTGCGTATCCCGTAGGGTATGCACTATACACGGTGTTGGCATTAGTTTTTGCTTTTTTCTTTCTCTTTCAACTCAGCTTCTGTGAGTGGAACTTCGACTAGTGGAGTATGTTTAACAGAACCATTAGCTAGCTCCTTTAATATTATTCCATGTTTAATTGAGTGCCCTTCTTTTCTTAGCTTAGACGCTAGGAGTTTTATGTATTCCATTTTAGGAGTTGCATTTACTAATTTAATTAGTTCTTGTCCAATTTTTGTAAAAACGAGAACTTGCAGTTGCTGTTCAGGTTGATTACTAGGTTTTTCAAGTAACACCAATGATTTTCCTAAAACGAAATAGAGTTGAGATTGCTTTTCTTGTGTTGCAAGGATTCGAAATTGTAGATCATTAGCAGTTAAGAAACCTAATTCTTCCAAGAGTAATCGGTCATTAAAATTTAAACCATACTCTTCTTCGAGTAGTTTTTCGTTTTTAAAATTTAGAATAAATGAGGTGCCATTTGAGTTTATCGCTAAAGAAGCAAACTTCATAAACGTTTCGGCTTCATGTTTAGATAAGTTCTTAAGAAGTTCTAGGGTTCTGAGGGAATATGATTTAGGTTTCTTAACTTCACCGGCTAGAATTCTTCCCCATAATTGTTGCATTTCTTCATTAGAAATATCTTCTGCAATATTAAAGAACCGATTTATCCAATCTTCTTCGACTGGTTCTTCGGAAACCGTTTCTTCTTGGGTCAATTGTTCTGCAGCTATAAAGTTTATGTAATCTAGGTTTTGTTGTCTTTTGGTTTCCTTATAGATTAATCTTTCTTGAATTCTTTCATTTGGATGAAAGCTTGTACTAGCAGTACTAGGTTCATCTGTGTTATAATCACTTTCTTTTTTTATTTCAGAATCGTTATTTCCACCACCTAGTCCTTTTTTAATAACTCCAATTAATTTTTCAAGTGGTTTTCCTGCAACTTTTATTATTCTATTGTTTGACATTTAATTCTCTAGTTTTGAAATAGTTTGATGATGAAGTTTTTGAATGTACTGGTCTTTTGCATTTAAATAGGTGTCAAATGAAGTAACAAAATTTTGTTGGCTATATGGTCTCGTTCTAACAACAGCTAATAAATTGTTTAGCGCAGTTAAAAGATCGGTGTTATCAATATCAATAAATAAGTGAGTGTAATTATTTCCAAATGTGGTAACGGTTTGCTGAACTCTTAAGACTTCCCAATCCGTTTGTTGTCTATTTGCAATTATTTTTTGCCCCAATGAATTTAATGCTTCAGATAATTCTTTTACAGAATCATGCATGAGTCCACTTGTAAGTATTTTCTTTTCATAGTTCAACGCCTGCTGAGTTGACTTATCCTGCATATCTGCAACTATTAGTGTCAGTTTGATAAAAATTATCAAATTCGCTAAGGCAAGTATTGGATTAAAAATCCCACCAAAGTAATCTCCAAATGTCCCCCATATTTGAGGGTCTTTGGATAAACCACCACCCCAAAAATTAACAATATAAAAAAGTGAAGGAATCATTAAGCAAATGGTTATAATGAAACCAAAAACTATTAAAAATATTTTGAGTTTATTCATACTTGTTTTTCAATTAATGCCAACAGTTGTATAAACGCACTAGTGACTGTTATTCAGCCCTATATACGCACCACCAAATATAGCCTCTAAGATAACAGGAAGCAATTTGGGTAGAAAGGTGCTAATCGCCAAAGGTGTCGATATACAAATCATCCAACTACGTAATAAAAACGAAAAAGGGTAGGCTATTGAGCCTACCCTTGAACTTGAAAACTTGGTTTTATTTCTACTCCCTCACCACCATCAACCGCTTCACCATCTCCTTATTCTCCGAAAATAGCCTTACCAAATAAACCCCTCCACGCAGATTCTCTGTTTGAATGGCTAAGGTATTCAAACGAGCTGGGATGTTATTTTCTTCAAACACCAACTGTCCAGATACACTGTAGATTTGGATGTTCACTTGCTCATTTCCGCCAAACAAGGAAACCAACGTGGTGGATTGGTCAGCAGGATTGGGCTCAAGGTAGAAGCTTAGTTCATTGCTGAATTGCCCAATGCGGAAGTTGCGAAGGAAGAGTGGTCCTTGGCCTTTGGAATAATTCTCAAAACGGAAGGAGATGTAGCCTTGTAGATTGCCCAAATCCAGTTGGATGCGCTTGTAATCTTCTTCAAATGGAATGGTCAGCGGGTTTTGATCTGTGGAAACCAAGGAATCACCCGTGAATGTCAGTAGCGGTTTCCACTCGGGTGAACAGTTCAGGTTGTAGCTGATTTTGAAAGAATCTGTCGGAGAGATGTTTCCGTAGGCCAGCTCAAACTCCATTTCACTGGAGCTGAATAATTTTAATAATGGAGAAATCAAGATGGTGGAGTCTCCAATATTTCCTGTGTTGTTGTCTGCCAGCAAGCCATTTTCCCCGTCAATGGTCCAAACCAAATTTGGATTCGAGGAACTGATCGACCATCCACCTTCTTGGAGGAACAAGCTATCATTGAAATTTTGATAGTAGGGAAGTCCGTAGGCCACACCATCGCCTTCGCCACAGCAACCTGGAGAACTGAGAAGGGCTTTCCGACGTGGGCTGGTTTCCATGGCCGTTCGCATCCTGTCCTTTTGGTCCTGTGTGAATAGGTTCATGCAAGCGTCAAAGGTGTAGTCCATGAAGTTTTGAGTCATATCTACACTTCCACAGCTTGATTTAGTGGTTTTCGGACATGAGTTGGTGGCTTCACGTTGGCTTGGCGTGTCCTCACAATAGTCAGTGCCAAAACAAGAATCGTCATCTCCCCAGATATGAATAAGCCCCAGCCAGTGGCCAATTTCATGGGTACTTGTCCTACCTCGGTTATAAGATTTATAGCGCGTAAGGGCTGTACCAATATTTCCGAAGGCCCCATGGTCAAGAACGACTCCATCTGTAATGGCATCATCATCAAACCCTGACCCAATCCCTGGAAGTCCACTGTCATCAGGAAACTGAGCCCAACCGAGAACACTGTTTGAAATTTCAGTGACCCAAATGTTCAAGTATTGGTCACTTGGCCAATAGTCAATGGCTTTTAAGGCGTAGTTATCTGAGGAACTGTAGCTGGAATAGGGGAGGTTTGCGGAGTAGGATCGGGTGATGCCGTTGGTGACGTTACCTTCAGGGTCACGGCTGGCAAGGCAGAATTCAATATTTACGCTGGTGGCCACATCTTTAAAAATAGCTGGAGTGTCTGTGGTATCAGCGTTTTGTCGGTTGAAGTCCTCGTTTAAAATCTGAATCTGGGAAAGGATTTGTTCGTCGGAAATGTTCGAGGCACCGCCGTTGTGTACTACGTGAACAACTACTGGAATTCGGTAAACTTCCTCTTCCGTTTCGGCAGTTTTCATGGCCTTTTTAAGGGCAATGCGCTTTTGAAGTTTTTCCTCAAACTGATGACGATGTTTGGCGTAGTTAGGGTGCTGGTGACACCTAAGGCTGTCATGATATGTAGCATTACAGCGGTTTACTGTTTCTTCCTCGGTTTGAGCAAAAAGGCTGTTCGAAAAAATAAGGAGGCCGAACAAAAGGAATATGTTTTTCATATGCCGAAGGCTATCGTTAAAGGTCATTGTAGGTCAGAGCTTTTTAAGCCGTGAAAAGAAAGATTCCCAAAATCATGCTTAAAAAACCTCTTACAAAGAAATTGAGGTTTGAATAGTCAAACCTCAAATCTCATTATACATTCGTCATTCATAAAGGTTGTAAACCTTTTATGCTATGAAGATTATTGAAACTCGTCTTCTTCCTGCTTGTTGTAGGCGTCAATAATGCGTTTGACCACCTTGTGGCGAACCACATCCTCAGCCTCCAAACGGATGATGCTGATGTCTTTGATGCCATGCAAAACGTGGAGTGCTTCCACCAAACCAGACTTTTGGTTGCGAGGAAGGTCGATTTGGGAAGGGTCGCCCGTGATGATCATCTTGGAATGCTTACCCAAACGAGTCAGGAACATTCGCATTTGCATGGATGTGGTGTTTTGGGCCTCATCCAACAACACAAAGGCGTTCTCCAAGGTTCGACCACGCATATAAGCCAGCGGAGCGATTTCGATGGTTCCAGCTTCTTGAAGCGCCTTGAGGCGTTCCCCAGGAATCATATCGGTCAGGGCGTCATAAACAGGTCGGAGGTAAGGATCCACCTTTTCCTTCAAATCGCCTGGTAGGAAACCCAAGTTTTCGCCAGCTTCTACGGCGGGACGGCTAATGATGACCTTTTTTACCTGCTTGTTTTTCAGGGCCCGAACGGCCAAAGCTACGGCCACGTAGGTTTTTCCTGTGCCTGCAGGTCCAACGGCGAACACTAAATCATTCTTGTTGCAAGCATCGACAATGGCCTGTTGGTTAGGTGTGCGCGCTTTGATGGGGTTGCCACCAATGCCGTGTACCAAGGCTATTTTTTCAGGATGTTTGACGGGAACATTTACATCACGAGCCACATAGGACTCGACAATCTCGGGAGAGATTTTTCCGTAGCGGTGAAAATGTTCCAAAAGGATGAAAATCAATTGGTCGATCTGGTCAACCTCCTGATTTTTGCCAATAATCTTGATGTCTTGGCCACGAGAAATAATCTTGCTCGCAGGAAAAGCCCTTGAAATGGCTCTCATATTCCTGTTCTCGGTTCCAAGGAAATCAATCAATGGAACATCCTCCAACGTAATGGTCTTTTCTATCAAGGCAATAGGGTGTTTGAATCAATAGCCAACTTTCCAAATAGAGTGAATGGACCACCGAGTTCACAGAGTCAAGGAGAAAAGGAGGCCTCTTACTCTCAAAAACTCAATGATTTTATAGAGTGAGAGTCTCTGTGCCCTCCATACCTCTGCGTACTCTGTGGTTCCTTACGAATAATTCTATTCGGAAAGCTCTATGTTAGGCTTTACAAAAATAACAGAAATCACGTCCTTTCAGTTTATTCCCACATAAAAGCTATGGCCAGCACATCCATTCCAATTGAAAAAGCCAAGAACTTAGGACCATTGACAGGAGCTGAACTTAGGGCTGTCGGGATTGAAAGTGTTCAACAGCTTCAGGCTTTGGGATGGGAAAAGGCTTTTGAATCTTGGGTCAATGTATTTCCAGAAAGAGTCAATCTCAATGCCCTTTACGCGCTGATAGGGGCCGTGGAGGAATTGGATTGGCGGGAGATTCCTGCTGATCAAAAACAGGAAGCCAAGGATTTTATACGGGGATTTAGGCGCTGATTTACTGGGCAACTTCTCCGCGATGAGGACGGAGAGCATCCCTGACCATTGGCATCTCTGCTTCTTCAACAATCAAAAAGGCTGTCCACAATACAGGCGATTTTTCTTCCACGCCCGTTGTTTTGATGCTCAGGTTCTCACGCTCGGCAAATTCCTCCAAATGGATCCGATGGTGCTCGGCAGTGCCTTTGGCATCTTGTCCTCGGAAATCCCAAATCAGTTTCAATTTCATGGTGTTGTTCTATTGGTTTAAAAACATAAAAGCGCTCCTATGAGCGCTTTTATGTTTTCTATCTATAGGAATTATTTGGACTGCTCAATGGCCTTGTCCACTTCAGCGATGATGTCATCGATATGCTCCAAACCAACGGAGATGCGAATCATACCAGCAGTGATGCCCACGGCTTGGCGCTCCTCTTCGGTCAATTTGGAATGCGTCGTGGAAGCAGGGTGGGAAACGATGGTGCGCGTATCACCCAAGTTTGCCGTAAACGACAAGGTTTTGGCTGAGGCATCCAAGAATTTGCGTCCGCCTTCCAGTCCTCCTTTCAATTCGAAAGTGACCAATCCACCACCTTTTTTCATTTGCTTTTTGGCCAACTCATGTTGAGGGTGGCTTGGAAGGAATGGATACTTAACGAAGGTTACTTCTGAGTGGTTTTCCAAGTGTTTTGCCAAGGCCAAGGCGTTGTCGCAATGGCGGTCCATACGCACAGCCAAGGTCTCAAGGCTTTTGGACAATGTCCATGCGTTGAAGGGCGACATGGCTGGACCAGTGTGGCGGGCGAAGAATCGCAACTGGTCAATCAATTCCTGACGACCAGCAATCACACCACCCAATACGCGTCCTTGGCCATCAATAAACTTGGTGGCAGAATGGACCACAAGGTCAGCGCCGAACTTCAACGGTTGTTGCAAATAAGGAGTGGCAAAACAGTTGTCCACGTTGAGCAAGGCTCCCTTAGACTTACAAAGTCCAGCCAACCATTCTAGATCAATCAGGTCCAAGCCAGGGTTTGAAGGCGTTTCAATGAAACACATCTTAGTGTTCTCCTCAAAAGCTTCTTCCCATTGCTCAGGCTTGTCAATGTCCACATAGGTGTGGGTGATGCCCCATTTGGAAAGGATTTGCGTGGTGATTTGGTGAGTGGATCCAAACACCGAACGACAAATCACGATATGGTCTCCGCTGGAGAGAAAGGCTCCCATGCTTGTGAAGATGGCAGACATTCCTGTAGCGGTTGCCCAACCGTCTTCGGCGCCTTCCATCACACAAATCTTCTCGATAAACTCAGAAGTGTTCGGGTTCGAAAAGCGTGAGTAGATATTTCCAGGTTCCTCGTCAGCGAACATGGCACGTGCCTGCTCAGCATCCTCGAACATGAAGCTTGAGGTCAAATAGAGGGGAACCGAGTGCTCTCGGTTTTGGGTGCGTTCAGCTTGCGTGCGAACGGCCTGGGTTTCAAAATGCTTGGAATCGTTCATTGGCCGAAGGGGACTGAATCTGGGTAGGTGTACAATGTATTATGTATAAAGAATTATGTACAATGAGATGTCTTACTGCATCGGTCATTGTACATAATACTTTGTACTTGATACTACTTCGAGCAGGTCTCAGTTTTTGATGACCAAGCTGTGGGTGATGTTCGCCGTTTTCTCCATGATTTTGGTGACGGAGCAATACTTTTCCATGGAGAGCTTAACAGCACGCTCAGCTTTCTTCTGGTCAATGTCGCCAGTCAAAACAAACTCGACATGGATGTTATTGAACAAAGAAGGAACGTTATCCTGATCGCGATCAGCCAAGATGTTCACTTCGTAATCCTTAACCTCTACTTTTTGTTTTTTGAGGATGCTCAGGACGTCCATTGAGGAGCAACCACCCAAGCCCATAATCAACAGCTCCATCGGGCGTGCGCCTTGGTCCTCGCCACCAATTTTCGGTGCGCCATCGATTTGTACTTTATTTCCATTTTCATTGGTTGCTTCCAAATGGACGGCTTGGTTGATGCGCTTGAGGTTGATTTTCATGGTGATATGGGTTCTCTAGGGTGTTAATCCACAATTTTTTGCTCCCCCAAAGGTAGGAAATTTTAGAATTGGGATATTTTCTCTTTTGTTGAAACAAGACTGTTTTACTACATTCGAGTAGTTTTGCTTTGGAAAAGGGGATTTCGGGAACGGAACTTGTTTAATTGTTGTTTCGCTCAACTTTAAGGGGAAATTTCCAAAATCAGTTTTGAAAACAATCTGTTATGAAAAGAATATTACACGTCTTTGGTTTCTTGCTTGCCTTGATGTTTGTGGTCGCAAGCCCATTCGAGGCACAGGCACAAAACCCTAAGGCGATGAAAAAGATGCGGAAGAAGGCCCGCAAAAAGCCGAAGAAATCGAAGAAACCAGTGACTTATACTAAGCGAACCACAAGAGACCAAGACTCTGACGGGGTTCCAGATTATTATGACCACTGTTTGGATACGCCTCCAGGCGCTACGGTAACCTCTTTTGGATGTCCATTGGATACTGACTTTGACGGTCTTTACGACTACGAGGATGAGTGTATTAATGAACCTGGCCCAAAAGCGAACAAAGGTTGTCCTTATGCAGATAAGGATGGCGATGGCATCTTGGATAAGGATGACAAATGTCCTGAGGTTCCTGGTTTGATTAAATATCAGGGTTGTCCAGATACGGATGGCGATGGCATTCAGGATAGTGAGGATGCTTGTCCGAATGAGCCTGGTTTGGTGGCCTACAAAGGTTGTCCACGTCCTGATCAAGATTCAGATGGTGATGGCATTTTGGATAAAGATGACCACTGTATCCTTGTTCCAGGAACCGTAGAGAACCATGGTTGTCCTGAGATTAAGAAAGAGGAGAAAGAAGCTTTGGACCTCGCTTTCAAAAGCCTATTGTTTGAAAGTGGAAAGGCGGTCATCAAGTCATCTTCTTTTGAGTCGCTCGACAAACTGGCCACGGTGATGATTGAAAACGATCACTTGTTGTTGCATTTGGTTGGTCACACGGATAATGTTGGCGATGACAACGACAACATGAAGCTCTCTGAGAGCCGTGCCAAAGCTGTTCGTCAATATTTGATGGAGCATGGTGTTGACGGTGTTCGTATCACCACCGAATGGCATGGTGAAACTAAGCCAGTAGATACCAACGAAACTGCTGACGGTCGTAAGAATAACCGTCGAGTGGAAATGGAATTGAAGTACTAATTCCAATCAAAAACATAAAATTGCCCTTTCTGACATTTGTCGGAAAGGGCAATTTTTTTGTCTGAAGATCAAATGCAAAGCCCTGTAAGGGTGAAATATGTCAGAGTGGGGCGTATAACCCCACTTTTGTTGATAACATTGGGTGAACCCAACCGTTCCAAGAAGACACAAAAAAAGCGCACCGTTTGGAGCGCTTTTAATGTTTTAGGCAAGTCAAGTATTAAGCATTGCCTTTGGCTGTCGTATAGTTTTCAGCAACACCTTCCCAGTTAATGATTTTGAAGAAGTTGTCGATGTATTCCTTACGACGGTTTTGGTAATGCAAGTAATAGGCATGTTCCCAAACGTCGATGCCCAGAACAGGAATTCCAGGCTTTTCTACAATCTTCAACATCATTGGGTTGTCCTGGTTTGGCGTAGAGCTGACAAATAACTTTCCGTCTTTGTCAAGCGCAAGCCATGCCCACCCTGAACCAAATCGAGTAGCGGCAGCCTTTGCAAACTCCTCTTTAAAGGCGTCATAGGACCCGAAAGCCTCGTCGATGGCCTTGGCCAAATCTCCAGTAGGGGCTTCTCCACCACCTGGCTTCATGATTTTCCAGAAGAGGCTGTGGTTGTAGTGACCACCACCATTGTTTCGAACGCCCGTATCGGCATCATCCTCGCTCACCGAGGTCACAATGGAATCAAGGTCTTTACCCGCCAATGGATGGCCTTGCAGGGCTTTGTTGAGCTTTTTAACGTATCCAGCATGGTGCTTACCATGGTGAATGTTCATGGTCATCTTATCGATGTATGGCTCCAAGGCGTCCTCTGCGTATGGAAGCTCTGGTAAGGTAAACTCACCTGCAGAAGTTGTGGCAGGAGGAATGGAGTCTGTTGGCGTATTGGAAGACTGATCCTTGCTTTCTTCGCTGCTTGAACAGGATGAAAGAGGGGCGATAAGCGCACCCGCAGTAAAAATGGCTCCTGTTTTTAGAAAATCACGTTTTTTCATGGAGAATCCGGCATATTGGTTAAAATGCCAAGGAAGATAAATATTTTTGTTTGAACAGGGTTCCTCTACACCGCTTTTTGAAAGGATTAATGAAAAAAGAAACATGTTTGACTGCGGTCATTATCGATGATGAACAGGACAGTCGTGATATTATTGAGGGCTACCTCACGCGTTATTGTCCTGATGTAGAAGTGCTTGGTTTTGGGAAAGATGTTCCGACAGGTGTGGACGCAATTCGACAACATCGCCCAGACATCGTTTTTTTGGATATCGAAATGCCTTTTGGCAATGCCTTCGACCTTTTGGAGCAGGTCGAGGAGATTGACTTTGAAACCATTTTTGTAACGGCTTATGACAATTATGCCATTCAGGCCATCAATCGCAGCGCTGCTTTTTATCTGTTAAAGCCCGTTGACATTGATGAGTTAGTGGAAGCCGTGGAGAAGATTAAAAAGGAGAAGGAACAGGCAGATTATGTGACACATGCCAAGGTACTGGCCGAGAATATTCGCATCGCCGCAAAGCAGGAACAAAAATTAATGCTTCCCACACTTTCAGGTTTTGACATCATCAAGGCCAAGGAGGTAGTTAATTGCTCTGCAGAGGATAACCTAACCCGGTTTTTTCTCTTGGATGGCTCCGAAAAACTGATTTGTCGGACTTTAAAGTACTATGAAGAGGTTTTGGAGGAATTAGGCTTTTGTCGGGTGCATCGTTCGCACTTAGTGAATTTGGAGCATGTGGCGAGCTACACGAAAGGAAAAGGGGGCTACCTGACTTTGACGAACGGAAAAATGGTGGAGGTCTCAAATTCCAAGAAAGAGAATTTCTTGAGCCGTTTTTGAAAAAAGTGAAAGCATAAGAAAGCCTCGGAGGTCATAAAGACTTCCGAGGCTTTTTTAATGCGTTTTAAGCTGGGTGGCTTACTTGTGCTTTGGGCCAGTGATGGCCAAGTAGGCAGCAGCAACAAGAACAGGGCCTCCCATAAAGAATGCGGCAGCCGCAAGAAGGTAGCTAGACTCTAATTCAAACATGATCACTCAGATTTTGTCGTTCAGTCCCGAAGATAACACATCCTGACGGGAATAATCAATGGTTTCCTTGGCTATTGACAAGGAAATACAAAAAAAGGTTCCTTCGAAAAGGAACCTTTGAAATCATTTCTGACAATCACGGAGTATTATTCACCGATTGGCAATCCGTTGCGAGTCATGAAGTTAGCATATGCTACTTCGTAAAGTTCTGTGTCAGGAGAAATGGCCATGGCTTTTTCAAAACTTTGCTTGGCATAAATTGTCAAGCCATTTTTCTCATAAAAGTTAGCCAAAAGAACGTTGTCTAATGGTTTTTCAAGGTTTAGTTCAGTAAGGAGTTTTGTCTTTTCCTTGATGATTTCTTGCTCATTCTTAGCCACGTAGATTTGGTACATGACTTTATTATGACTTGGGTTTTCTTTCGAGTCAATGGTAAGAACATAAACCTCGCCAGCTTTTAGACCTAATTCTTGAGGGTTAAGCTCAAAGCTCTTCTTCTTAGTCTCTTCTCTAACCAATGGCTCGTTGAAACGAGTCACCAATTTAATTTCAAAGGTTTTAGGTTCTCCTTCAGTCACCCAAGTAATAGCTACTGGTTCATTGGAAAGGATAAAGATTTTCTTTGGTGCCTGAATGTTGATTGGCAACCCACGTGTTACCGCTCCAGTCACGTCGTTTCGTTGCTTTACATCTTGTCCACCAGAAATGCCATCCATCACAAAGTCAGCATATTCTTTGGTGAAGTTGCCATCACCACCGTTTAGTTTTGTGGAGAGTTCAGCAACCGAAAACTCACCTGCAGATTTTAGCTCAAGGGTTTTTCCGTTGTTGTGAATCAAGGCCAAATAGCCATTATCTCCAATTTTCACTTTGTCTTCCTTGTTGAGGGTAGAGCCGTAAGAAAGTTCTTTCCAAGCTCCGTTCTGGAGTACCTCATTTTTGCCTGTGAAGGCAATGACCTTAAAAATTTGCGCATTGGCCATAAAGCAAAGGCCGAGCAACAGGGTGAGCAATGATACTTGTTTCATGATGCGTTATGCTGATTCAAAGTTGAGTTTTAAGTGATCATTCAAAAAGAAGTCAGTGCTTCCAAGTAAAAACCTTACCAAAGGTTCCTCATAGGTTAAATACTTCTTCTTTTTCACACAGTTCGTCTTGAAAAACGGGTTTGTGAAACCTTACCGTAAACTTTAGGGAAAATGACCTTTTGAATAAAGCCAAAGTGGATTTCCAAGAAGTCACCTGCCAAAAGTATGGCAATATAGTAAATGGCGCTTATTTCCAGTTTGAAGTTAAATCGAAGGAATAGAAAGAACGACAAGCATAGGAAGCAAGCTGACAGAATCAAACTAAATAGTTTGGTCACTCCATCATAGAGGGCTGGATAATTTTTGTGGACGTTTCGGCAAAATGCGAAGGTGAGAAACATCAAGGTAAAGCCAAGGCCGTGTTGGATCCAACTTGGAGTTTCTATGATGTAGTTGTCATTGAGAATCGTGGCAATGGCGTTAGCCTGAACTACCACGCCATACATATCCAAGTTTGCCTTACCTATGTAATGGTGGTTTAATGGGGTGAAGAATTTATCATCGATGTTTGTTTCGTCCCCCACATGATCACCCATGAAACCAAACAAAACAATTTTGTTTCGAATGGCTGATGTATCCACCAGCTTTTCCTCGAAGTCCTTTAGGTCGTAGGCGGCAAAGCACTGGTGAGGATGGAAGGCCTTGATGTAATTTCCTATGTAGTTGATGGGGAGGATATTACTTTCCTTATCCAGCGCTTTTTGGCCAGCTGTGGAATCATAGAGATGTGCTGTTTTGAGGGCAAATGTTTCTAGGAGCGTATCCTTCTTGGTAAGCTCAATTTTTGTGTAGAAATCACGGCAAATGAAGAAATTTCCATCCTCATAACCCTTGTCCTGTATGGAAAGGTTGGCTGGAGCAATGTGGCCAAAGCGGGAAAATTTATCAACCGGAACATGACTCAGGGAGTCAAAAGTTCCGTCGGAAAGGGGGTGAGCCTGTGTGGCTAATACTAAATTCTTAGTCCTTGAAAAAGCATCTGAAAGAAGCTTGTCCTGCAAAAATGATTTCTCACCGACCAGTTTGACATCCATGGAAACCACTTTTGGATCCATGCCATTCACCATATTAATCAACATGGCAATCTCCGCTCTGGAAAGGTGGGCGATGTTGACTATCGTGATGTCGGGGTTAGGAATGGACTCCTCGTTCGAATCCTTTTGACGGAACTCTTTGTTCTTATTGAATTGGGAATAGGCAATGTCTGTCAGTTGAACATCAGAGAAAGCCTCGCCCACAGGGTTCAAAAATTCGAGTTGGAGATTGCCGAGGAGGAAAATAAACAAGAAGAAAAATAAGACGGCAACGAAGTTCTCCCAGTGAAGGATCGTCTTGGGGTCAAATACGGCTTTGAAAAAACGTTTCATCGATGATTCAATCTGGCTGATGGGTAGTAAACAGTTTCAGAACCAAATTCCCTAGGGCAAATCCGAACTATCCAATTTTTCCTTTTTATTCCCCAAAAAGCCAAGGTTTTACGTTTACAAAATTAAGGAAAATCTAATTGAATGCCCCTGAAATGAATCTTTCTGTTCAAAGCTTAGTGGAACAAATCCGAAAGGGAGACCGAAGAGCCTTGGCCAAAGGCATTACGCTTTTGGAAAGCGGACTGGAAGAGGACAAAAAAAAGGGGGAGGAAGTTCTTGAATCTTTATTGGGAGATACTGGAAAGGCATGGCGAATCGGGGTAAGTGGATCTCCTGGGGTGGGTAAAAGCACTCTTATTGAAGGTTTTGGGCAATTTTTAGTGGAGAAGGGAAAGAAGTTGGCAGTGTTAGCGATTGACCCTACAAGCAGTCTTACTGGTGGGAGTCTTCTCGGCGATGAGGCTCGAATGGAGAAGCTGTCGGCCAATCCTGATGTGTTTATTAGGCCATCCCCTTCTGGAATGGGGATTGGTGGCGTAAGTTTAACCACCAGAGAGGTTGTGCTGCTTTGTGAGGCTGCTGGATATGATGTGATTTTGATTGAAACTGTTGGGGCTGGACAGGTGGATACAATGGTTCATTCCATGGCAGACTTTTTCCTGCTGATGGTTCAGCCAAACGCTGGGGATGAACTACAGGGAATGAAAAAGGGAATTGTGGAATTGGCTGATGCTATTTTTGTGACGAAGGCTGACCAAGCAAAAAGGGTGGCAAGCCAAACCCAACGTTTTTACCAGAGGTCCTTGGAAATTTATGGTGTTGATCCATTTGGCTGGACACCGAAAGTCCTGCTGGGCTCAGGCTTGGAGGCATTAGGATTTGATAAACTGTACCATACGTTGGAGACCTTTTTTGAGAAGGCAAATTGGCCAGAGAAGCGAAAAGGACAACGCGTATTTTGGTTTGAGCAAACCTTGAAAAAGGAATGGGAGAGATTACTTGAGGGCTCAGGCAATTATAGCAAACAGATAAAAAAATTAAGGCGTGAGGTTCGCGAAAAGAACCTTACGCCTTACAGTGCTGTCAGCATTCTATTGAAAGGAATTCATCTTGATTAGAACATCTCAGGGTTGTTCCGTCGTTGTTTGGCAATGCGGTTTTTATTTTTTCTGTGTTGAGATTTCCGCTTTTGATGGAGCGCTCGGTCATTGGGTTCCATGCGTGAGGCACAGGAAGGGATCCCTCCGAGTAAAACTGCTCCAATAAGAAATGGTATAATATGTTTCATATCGTGGTCGACTTTAAGGTGGGTTCAAGGCATTAATAATAGTGTAACAACAAAAACCTTGACAATTAAGTTTTTCACGAAAAGATTTTGAATCACATCATCCCAGGATGGGCTTTTCTCATCTTTTGAATGCGCTTTGAATTTTGCCTGCAATGCTTATTTCGGGCAGAACATCCACTTGCTAGAAATAGTGTAATCATTAAGCCAACAAAGGCTTTGTGAATTGAAACTGTTCTTTTGATTGTTGAACTCATTGTGGCGGGAAGAATGTTAAACAAGCAAGGTTTTTCACATCTACGCACGTTTTGCAATGGGAGAGAATAAGAATACCAGATCAAAGGAGTCCATCACTTTTCATCACCAACAGGATCCGCATAAAATCCTATCAAAGCTCAGGCAACTTGAGCAAGAAGGAGAGCTTTCCAAGGAGTTAGAGGAATTGAAACAGAAGGTTCAAAAGGTCTATCAAGATCATCTGTATGCCAAGATCCTCCAGGAAGCCAAGCAGGTATCCTTATTTTCAAAGACCGCGGTATTCTGGACTTCTCTGGGATTTGGAACGTGGATGGGCGGCAGCCTGTTAGCGGCAAACGGAAAAATTCTCAAAAAGAAAAAACAGGGTTTTAGGGTGTTCCTGTTTTCGATATTGGTGACCGCCATCGCGTGGTTTGGAGGAGCGTTTCTTTCGCCATTTGGCGTTTATCATCCCCTAAGTTTTAGTTGGTTAGGGATGATTTTTTGGGGAGGAACCAACTTCCTTGGAGGAATCCTGCTCAATGAAACTTTCTATGATAAAATAGCTGGAGAACCAAAACACAGCTTTAGGAGAATTAGAGGACCAGTGGCTCTTGCCAGTTTGCTGGGGCTTCTCCTTTGGATCTACTTCCTCTAAAAAGGAAAAGGCTTGAGACAAAACATCTCAAGCCTTTTTCATTTAACTGATATCTTTTTGTTTGCTCGTGTTCACAAACAGGACGTCTCCAAGGTCATCATAGCCTTTAAAGACTTCATCGGTGCTTCGTTTTACGAGTTCGGCACGAAAGCCGATAATCGTCAAATCAGCATCTTTTGAACGTTTACTGATGACTGTCTTGTGTTCGTTGTTTTCATCTCTTGCCACCAGTTCAATATTGGTCGGCGAGATCGGCAATCGCCCTGAATGGATGAGCTCCAAGAGTTTTTCTTTTTGGTCCTGAAGTTCCTCCTGAGGGTAGAGCGCAAAAATCTTAATGTCGGCTTTTTTCCAATCTGGGTGGCCAGAGATAATGTAGCCAAGCAGAATCATCAAGTTCGCGTTCTGATAATCGCTGGAGGTAATCCAAATGTGGATGGCGCTCTTGAAACCAAAGCTTCGAATGGAGCTGGCCAACAGACACACATCAAATTCTGTCGATTTTATTAGGGCAAAATGCTCTACGATTTCCTTCAAGTCTCCAGGTTTGCCCTTGGCGTACTCAAACAATACCATGTTATTTTCCTTGCCAGAAATACCAGGAAGTTGAAGCACCTGAACAATAGCATTCGTGAAGGATGGGCTGATAAGCGTATCTACATACACATTACTACCTGTTCGCTCGGCGTTTTTAATTAGCCTTTTCTGAGTTTCTTCGGCTTCTAAATGGCTGTCCTTAGATAGGTAGCCCTCTATGTAATGAATGTAAGTGCCAAAGCCATACTTGTGAGAAATCCATTTCAGTAATTCAAAAGCGGCAAAGCGATCAAAGGAAGTACTGGAAACACAAATTACCGATGGACGCCATTTATCTTGGGACTGGTCCTTGTCCACTTTTTGGAGGAAAATCTGCAAGCGTCGGCTGAACTGGGAAGTCACACCTTGGAAAATGGCGGCCATGCCTCGCTTGTTCTCACTGAAATACGTCACACCTATGTAAATGACGATCATAATCAGTATGCCCAAAATGGAGTATCCTGGGTCCATCTTGAACATCAGCCAGAAACATAGAATAGCTCCCAAGAGTGAAAGTGTCCAGCGCGAGCGGAAGGAAGGACGGTAGGATGGGTCAGCTGCAAAGTGTTCCAAAAAGGAAATCAGGCAGAGCACACCATAAGTCACCATGAAGAAGACGGATACGATTTTCGCTACCAAGTTTACATCACCAATTAAGACAATGCCCACGGCAATAATAGAGGTGACAATGGTAGCATTTAACGGCTCCGAAGTCCCTTTTTTATTCCTTCGGAGGAAGGCATTCACACCCGCTAATGGGAAGATGTTATCCTTACTGAGTGCTTGAAGTGTTCGAGGAGCTACGATGATGGAGCCGATGGCCGAAGAGATGGTAGCCGCAGCCAATCCAATTGGGATAATGGGGCCCCAAAGTGCAATTTTTCCCATTACCAATTGGTCATTTGCGAGATCCTTAGGGTCAGCAAAGGCAGCCAATTTCCAGACAATGGCAATGTAGATAAGCATGCCCATTACGGTGGCAAGCATGGTACCCAATGGGATAGATTTACTTGGGTTTTTGAGCTCACCCGACAATCCAACACCGGCTGTCATCCCTGTGAAGCCAGGGAAACAAATGGCAAAAACAGTGAAGAAATCGTATTCGTGGCGACCCTCAATTTCAAAGATGCTCTCAGTCAATCCATTATGATATTCAGTATTTCCAAGGAAGAAAAACAGCAAGGAAACACCCAAAATGGCAACAACAAAATACAGGAGCTTCAATCCCAAGTCTGCGCCCTTCCTGATAATCACGAACACCAGAATCAACATGGTGGGTATGGTGATGATCTTCAGGTCGTAAATCAGAATGCCATGCTGTTCCTTTAGGTAGGTGATCACTGGTTCAAAAGCCTGAGCAAAGGCAATGACATAGAATGCAGCTGAAATGGCTTGAGAAAGGTACAAAGCGACCCCAATGGCACTACCAATATTCAATCCGAAGGAACGAGAGATGATATAATATTCCCCGCCACCTTCTACTTTTTGGTTGGTTGCAATCTCAGAGATGGCCAGTGCCGTTGGAATGGTCACAAGGTGACCCAAGATGATGATTCCCAATGCACCTTGGAAGCCGAGGTTACCTACAGCAAAACCAAAACGAAGGAACATGATGGCACCTAAAATGGTGGAGATGGCGGTGAAAAAGACAGCAGGAGCCCCGAGGCCGGAGGTCTGTTTCAGTAACTTATTGGACATTCAGTAAACTATTGAAAGTGGTATTTCCTTGCAGGATATGGCGCAAGATATAAAAATGGAAGCTGTAAAAGCTGTTTCCTCTAAGGAATGCAGCCTTTTGTGAGATTCTGTGAAAATAAGAAAGCTATCCATAGCAATGGAAATAAGTTCATTGCTGTGGATAGCTAGGGAAGTTAAGGACAATTCCGCCTATTATTTTTTTATGAACTTCAATGAGGCTGAGTTGATGCAATAGCGCAATCCTGTTGGCTGAGGGCCATCATTGAAGACATGTCCCAAATGCCCATCACAACGTGCACAAGTTACCTCGGTGCGGGTCATCCCATGACTGTAATCCACGATTTCGGCAACATTTCCTTTTTCGATAGGAGCGTAGAAACTTGGCCAACCCGTGCCAGAATTAAATTTCGTTTCCGAATCAAATAGTGGGAGATCACAACATTTACAGGTGTAGGTGCCTGCATCCTTGTTGTCCCAATATTCACCAGTAAAAGCCCGCTCAGTTCCTTTTTTGCGGGTGATTTGGAATTCTTCATCAGTCAGCTGAGCCTTCCATTCAGCATCGGTTTTCACAATCTTTTCCATCGTAGGGTTGTTTTGCTGTGCCTTCGGTGGGTGATTACCGCACTGTACCAGACCGAAGCACAAAAGGGAAAGTATGAATGTTAGTCGCAAGGTCTTATCATTTCACGGTTTAACATAGCGCTCTGTGGAAATAAACGAATAATTACCGTCAATTGGCACAATTCCAAGGCCTGCTGTCGTTAATCCGACAAATAAAAGGTCAATGTTATGAAAGCAATAAAATCCCTAATGAAGGCCGTATTGCTGATGTTGAGTGTAGGGGTCTTCGCTCAGAACACCTCCTCGCAGATGCAGAGCCAATCCGAGAATGACTTGATACAATCGGTGTTCAATGCAGAGAAACGGTCTCTCGTTGATGAGTACATGAATCTCAAAGGAGAAGATGAAGAAGTCTTCTGGGAGATTTACAATAAGTACGAAGCCGATATGAGTGAGCTGAGTAAGGAGCGTCTGGACCTGATGCAGAATTACGCCCAAGACTTTGATAATCTCACAGAGGATCAGGCTGACAAGTTTTCGAAGGAATATTACAAGCTGGACAAGAAGACACAGGCGGTGAGTCAAAAGTATTACAACCAAATGAAGAAACGACTTTCGCCTAAGCAGGCGCTAAGTTTTAAACAGTTGGATGATTATATCCGCACTGCCGTGAGGTTCCATGTATTGGATGCCATTCCGTTTGTAGAAAATAAGTAAAGCACTGAAGTTACGCAGGCTGTCACCTGCCAAAAGCTATTAGCTATTGGCAGGTGGTGTGAAAAACAGTGCTGCAAAACTCCAGTAAAGCATAAAAAATCCCCCTGAATCATGTTTCAGGGGGATTTAATTTTTAGTGAGTTTCAAAAAGTGATTTGGTGATCGGGACGTTCCCATAATGGTCCACAAAGACCGCTTTCCCAAAGGAACTGAGCTTGGCATATTCCAAGTTGGAGCTCGACATTAACGTTTCTTGACTTCCGCCTTCTTGGTCGGTGTCGGAAATAGAAATGGTAAACGGCAAAATTTGTCCTTCAGATGGTTGAATATTGATCCAACGCAAGGGAATAGCAAAGTCCATTAAATAGCCTCCCGTAATTCGTTCGGCATTGCCCTCCAAAATCAATTTCTTACCATTGTTAGGATAAGTGGTGGTCAGCAAAATTCGTCTTCCGTTTTCACCTTCAGTGACGTTGACAAGAAGTTGCTGCAGTTTGTTGGCTCCATCGGCAAGCCAAATTTCCATATGGTCAGTGCCAAGGCCTTCGCCCCACACAATGGTATTGTCCCTGATGCGTCCTTTCACATAAAGGTTGTCCTTGTCATAGCTGATACTACATCGGCCCCCAAGGTCTTTTTCGCTGCGGAAATTATCCTTGCCATAGCTCACCTGAAATTCCTTGAACTCATTAGCTGCCTGACTCCCTTTAGGCGTTACGCGTAGCAGCTGCCCGTTTGCACTGGTCCAGTTCCCAAAATCCAAAATAGGCTGAGATTTCTGGAACACGCTTTTTGCACAAATCTTTCCGTTGATTAAATCCGTCCAAACGGTGCGTTCCATGCTTCCATCTCCAGAGGTCCAGTATTGACGGCTAAACATGATGTTCCCTTGGGATTCATATCCTTTCATTGTGGATTCCCCTCGAGCATAAATTTCACGATAGGGAAGGGTGTCGGAAAGAATGTAATTTCCTCCAGACCGTGCAATGATGTAATAGTCTCCGTTGCTGTTCCAGTTTTGGGCGGCTCTATTGGTCAGGGCCAAATAGAATTCCTTGCTGTTCGTGCCCTTTGTGAGAATCACTGTGTCTTGCAGATGCAGGTTATGACGTGACAGCAATTGCGATAGCGAAGCGTTTCCTTTTGGGCCTTCTGACTCAAGTGCGCTGATGTCCTTCTCAGCTTCGTCATACACATAGAAGCCCATTTTCTCGCCGTTCTTTTGGCGGAAGCCTCGTAGTTCGTGCATGCTGCCGAATTGCCCTTGGAAGACTGCCACTTCTTTGCCTTCCGTATTCCTTTCCTTCAAAGAAATCACCTCATCTTGGATACTTCCTGTGATGACTTTTGGAGCCTGATTTCCATAGCGAATATTGCCGCTCAATTCGGCTCCCTTACGGATGAGCGTTAGGCGGATTTGCTCTTTCTCTGCAATACTCCCCGAAAAGGTCTTTGTGAAATTCTTGCGGAATGGGTCTGAGGGAACCACCACCTCCTGTTCAATGATTTCTGGGATTTCGGGCAGGGTGGCTTGCTTCTCCTGAACGCGTTTTTTGAGTTCGTCGCAGGATCCGAAAAGTAATGTGGTCAGGAAAAGGGGAATCAGATGTTTTCGCATAGGACAAAAATACCACCTTATAGTGCAAGTAGAAAAACTTTGTCACTAAGGCAGGAAGGCAGGATGCTTAAAAAAGCTATTTTTGCCTCCATTGGCTGAACGCCACACATTCCAATTTGAATAGAAGTTTTGAACGTTTCCCAGTTTATTTCCAGTCGGATCCGACACCAGTCGGGAAAGTCCTTTGCCGCCACGGTTTCCCGTTTGGCGGTCTTTGGCTTGGTAGTGGGCATTTCCACACTTATCATAGCCTTTGCCATTTTAGGAGGCTTTAAGCGGAAAGTTAGGGAGCGTGTCTATGATTTTGATGCCCATATTCATTTGACCCAATTTGGTTTGGGAACAGAAGCCGAGAACCAGCCGGTGCCCATGTCGGCGGATGCTTTTGTGCAGGGAAAAGAGCTTAACTCCATCAAGGAAATCTATCCTGTTGCCTTCCAGAAAGGGATTTTACACGCAAACGCCAATGTAATGGGCGTCGTGTTCAAGGGCATTGATTCCACCTTTGATTCCACCCGTGTTCGATGGGATCAGAGCGGAGAGCATCACGGGAGTTACATTGAGTTTGGTGGGAAACCACATTCTCGCGATTTGATTGTCAGCCGAAACATTGCCGACAAACTCCAATTGAAAGTAGGGGATGATGTCCGTTTTTATTCTTTCATTGACGGTCGCTTGAAACCCAAAAAGCTTTACCTAAAAGGTATCTATCGAACGGATTTGGAGGAGTTTGATGAGCGCTTGGTGTTGGGGGATATCAATGTGGTGCGTAGCCTTCAACAATGGCCAGATACCCTTGCCGGAGGTTTTGAGGTGGTGGTCCAAAATCCTGAAAAGCTGAATGAAACGCGCAATGAGCTTTCGGCTATAGCCGACTACTATTTTGATATTCAGACCATAGAGGAGCGTTTTACTCACATTTTTGATTGGTTGGGGTTGCTTGACCAAAACGTGACGGTACTCATTTTCTTCCTTTTCTTTATCGCCTTCTTTAATGTGGTGGCCACCATGTACATCCTTATTATGGAGCGTACTCAAATGGTCGGTTTGCTAAAAGCATTGGGCGCTACGGATGGTACGATTCAACGCATTTTCTGGAGAACGGGACTGTGGTTGTTAATTTATGGACTGATTGGCGGAAACGCCTTGGGCCTCGGGGTTTGCGCCCTTCAGGATTTTGCCAAGGTGATTCCTTTGGATGCCTCTAACTATTACATGGACTACGTGCCTATTTATTGGGATTGGGAAGCCTTTTTCTTGGTGAATGTGGTGGCCATGGTGGTGATGGGAGCGGTCTTGGCTCTGCCTGTCCTGACTGTCCGATGGATGAAGCCCGTAAAAGCTATCCGATTTGATTGATTCAGAGAGGTGGACAAATGTTGTTACCTTTTGCCTGAATCCTTTAACTTGTTAACGCATACCTATATTCAGTGGAAAAAAATCAATTGATTTTGGCTGGAGTAGATGATTTGCCGAGGGTGGCAAAACGTCTTTTGGAGTTGGGAAAGGATTATCCCGTGTGGTTGTTTGAGGGTGAAATGGGTGCTGGAAAAACCACGCTCATTCGCGCTATTTGTGAAGAGTTAGGTGTAGAGGATAATGTGTCGAGCCCGACGTTCTCTTTGGTGAATGAATACCTTTCAGCCTCTGGAGAAACGCTCTACCATTTTGATTTTTACCGGTTGGAGGACGAGGAGGAAGCACTGGAAATAGGGATTGAAGAATATTTTTATTCAGGAAACCGCTGTTTTGTGGAGTGGCCCTCCATGATTCCATCTTTGTTGCCTGATGATGCCTTGAACATTGAAATTGAGGTGGTCGATGGTGGTGAGCGGACTATTACTTTAAGTGTGTATGGCGAATAAGCCCTTTGTTTCTGATATCGAGTCACTGGCCAAACAGAGTGCCCTGTACCCTCAGGAATCTCCGGCCGTGATTGAACGCTCTCAGGAGTCCATGCTCATCGGGATTCCCAAAGAGAAGGCCCAGCATGAGAACAGGCTATGCCTGACTCCCGAGTCTGTGGGTGTATTGGTGGCCAATGGCCATCAGGTGGTGATTGAAACAGGGGCAGGAAGCGCCGCAAATTATTCCGATCGGGATTATTCCGAGAAGGGTGCCCGAATTGTGTATTCAGCCAAGGAGGCCTTTCAAGCGGAAATTGTCTTGAAAGTTCACCGTGCCACCATCCAAGAGGTGGAATACATGAAGTCTGGAACCATCCTGATTTCCACCATTCGTGAAGCTTCTTTGGGTCAAGATTACCTTCGGGCATTGAACCGCAGGCGCATCACGGCCTTGGCTTTTGAGCTGATTGAAGATAAGGGTGGAAGCAAGCCTGTTGTTCGTTCCATGAGCGAAATCGCAGGAAACAGCGTTCTTCCTATAGCTTCTGAATATTTGAGTACCACCCGCAATGGCCGAGGGATTTTGCTCGGTGGAGTAACAGGGGTGCCACCTTTGAAAATGGTCATTCTTGGTGCCGGAACCGTGGGTGAGACCGTTGCTCGTGTGGCCCGTGCATTGGGTGCTGAGGTCAAGGTTTTTGACAACCATCATTATAAACTGCGTCGTCTGAAGCGTGAGCTTCACGAGCAGGTCTATACTTCCATCATTGATGCCGACGTATTGCGCAAGGAATTGCTCGAAGCAGATGTAGTGGTTGGAGCCCTACGTTCGCAAGAAGGTCGAGGACTTTGTGTAGTCAGCGAGGAAATGGTGATGGACATGAAAGAGGGAGCAGTGATTGTGGATGTGAGCATCAACCAAGGAGGTTGTTTCGAAACCTCAACGCCAACCTCACTTTCCTCTCCAATTTTCGTGAAGCATGGTGTTATTCACTATTGCGTACCTAACGTCGCTTCTCGTGTGGCAACTACAGCAACTCGTGCTTTAAGCCACATTTTCACCCCAATTCTTCTCCAGATGGCCAGCCTCGGTGGAATTGAAGAAATCATGTATCGCAAGGAGTGGTTTGTCAAAGGCGTTTATGCTTTTGAGGGTTTTGTGACCAATAAGAATATCGCAGAGATGCATCGCATGGAATACAGGGATTTAAGCCTGTTGTTGGCCGCGCGTATGAGTTGTCGATAGGACTCATAGTTCATTTTTACAGAAAATATGGATTAAAAGGATTCTGTTCATAAATTGTGGACGAATCCTTTTTGTTTTTCAGTTATGTTGATCAAGATTGAATCCCTTCCGGAAGAAAAACCCCTCTTTGAATTGGGGCAACACATTGTTGAGATCTCGAGTATCAACGATGGTTTGAGCGAGCAAAAGCAAACGCCATTTTTCCAGTGCAAGTTTGAGAACAGTGGCGGTTTTATCCGTGAGCGCTATTACAACACGGAAAATTCCCTTTGGAAAATCATCGACCTTTTTCGTGCCTGTGGCTTTGAGGTGAAAGCGAATACCACCTTGGATACAGCTGACTTGATTGGAAAGAAATTAGAAATCGAAATTGGGGAGGAGCAGTATATTGATCGCCTTACTGGAGAAGTGAAACAGGCAAAGCGTGTGGTGAAGCTGGAGCGTTTTGGAGAAGGTGATGAGGAAGGAGAAAAAGGAAGTGAGGAGGGGGATTTGCCGTTTTGATAGCGTTTGGGTCGTGCATAGTGTCGATGGATTGAAATCCATCGCTTTGGAGAATCGCCCTTACAGGGCTTTGTTGTGGTAGCCCTGTAAGGGCGGTTCTTTTTAGCAAAGGACTTTAGTCCTTTGATGATTTGATATTTTCAAACCCCCACCAAGGCACCCCACCTCGAATCCCAACCCAAACCACCATACTCACCCAAACAGCGCTTAGCCCCAACCCCTGCCAGTCCAAAAAATAAAGCAAAGGAATAAAAATACCTGTCGCCAAAATCAGGGTGTTTCTGAGGAAGCGGACGTTTCCAAGGCCAATAAAAATCCCATCGAAGGTGAAGGCTACTGAGCCCAGTACAATGCTCAAGGAAAAGGAGGGAAGGACTGCGCTGATTTGATCCAAAACATTGATTTCTTTCGTGAAAATCTGAGCGATGGTTTCTCCAAAAAGCCAATAGCTCAATCCTAAGACTGAAGCAATAAGGAAGTTGGCGAACATGATTTTTTTGGCAAGCAATCGGATTCCAAGGGTGTCACCCTCGCCATTGAGCTTACCCACCAAGGCCAATCCTGCATTGGCGTAGCCATCAATAAAAAAGGAGCAGAAAAGCCACAAGTTCATCAAAATGGTATGGGCTGAAATGGCGTATTCCCCATTGCTCACAGCAATTCTGTTCGCAAAAAAGAGGGCTAAGTTAAGGCTGGCAGTGCGGATAAAGAGGTCGCCACTGACCCGTAATAATTCAAAAATGCTTCCTTCCTTTTGGCCAAATAACTGAGGTCTGGAAGGAATCTTTCGGAAGAGAAATAACACCGCCAAAAGAAAGATGATGGCTTGGGAAACAAGGGATGCATAACCTGCGCCTTCAATGCCAAACTCCGGAATCCAGAGGTAATCCAATAGCAAGTTTATCTCTCCTCCAATTAGGGTGATGATCATCGCCCAAAGCGTGTTTTGGTGTCCTTTAAATATGCCAAAACAGGTATAGGCTGTCAGGATTAGGGGCAGTCCCAACAATCGAATTTTTAGATAGGAAGTACTGGCTTCCAAGAGTTCGCCTTCAGCACCATAAAGTCGAATAATTTGCTGGCTCAGCACATAGCCAATCAGCAGAAAGCAGATGCCCAGACCTGCGCTAAGAAGTAATGCCCTTCCTGCAATCGCTGATGTTTTTCCTTTATCCTCCAGATTATTGGCAATCATGGAGGCCGTGGCGCTTCGGATGGAGGCAAGCACCCAAATGATGACCAACAGAATGGAGGTTGAAAGCCCCACAGCCGAAATGGCCACGTGTCCTGCTTTCCCCACCAAAGCAGTATCCGTCAGTGAAATAATGGGCTCAGCCATGCCCGAAAGCATGGATGGAATGGCCAGACTATTGATGTGTCGGAAGCTGGTGGTTTTGGACATGCCTACAAAAATGCACGGATGAAAAACATTTTGGCAGGGTTTGGAGTTTAAAAAAATGCATCTACATTTGCATCATCAATTCGAGACACTCCTCAATCCGAGGAGGACGACAATGTTGGAACTTAGTCACATATCGCCCAGAATGACCGAGCGCAGGTAATCCCGAAGCCTGCATGAATGATATTCCTATGCCCGGTTATTCGACCGGGCTTTTTTTGTGCCTTACTTTTTGGCCAAGCCTGGGTGTTGTTTTCAGTACGAAGTACACTGTACTTTCAAAGTAACCCCAAACACATGGGCAGTAATAAACTCAAAGGCAAAGACCTTAGAGCAATTGAATTTCATTCAGACAAGGCAAAGAGCCTTGCATTATCTATTCTCAAAAAACATTACAAATTCCATTCGAAGCAGGAGCAATTGACGCTGTTGCAGGAGGTGTTCGCTAATCCCCAAGACTTCGCTGATGATACCCTTTGGCATCGTGTAGCAGAGGAGTTGATTGCTAAACCAGCTGAGGCCATGAAGCAGGAAATTCCTTTGAGGGAAGAGCCGAACGCTTTCGAAGTATTTGGACGAAAACACATCACAAGCAATGCTTTTCAGCAAATGCGGATGGCCATGCGTCTTCCCATTGCGGAAAGTGGTGCTCTGATGCCCGATGCCCACCAAGGCTATGGTCTTCCGATTGGAGGTGTGTTGGCCACCAAAAATACCGTGATTCCTTATGGCGTTGGCGTGGATATCGGTTGTCGGATGAGCATGAGCATTTATGATGTGTCGCCAGATTACCTCAAGCGCAATGCTTATCAGTTTAAGATGGGCTTGAAGGAGCGCACCAACTTTGGTACAGGCGGGGAACTGAACATCACCCAAGAGCATGAAATTTTGGACCGTTCTGAGTTTCAGTCTTTTGATTTGCTGAGGCAATTGCATGGCAAGGCCGTCAAGCAGTTGGGGACCTCGGGCTCAGGAAACCATTTTGTGGAGTGGGGTGTGGTTCGCTTGTTTTCCAATAATGCTTTGGGCATGGAGGCAGGTGAGTATTTGGCCCTGCTTTCCCACTCAGGATCTCGTGGATTGGGCGCTAACATCGCTAAGCACTTCACTGAAATTGCAAAGAGCAAATGCCTTTTGCCACGACAGGCTGGGCATTTGGCTTGGCTTGATTTGAACACAGAGGAAGGTCAGCAGTATTGGCTGGCGATGAACCTTGCGGGTGATTATGCCAAGGCATGTCATGATCAAATCCATTATCACCTGAGCAAGTACATGGGCATTAAGCCAATAGTCAACATTGAGAACCACCACAATTTTGCTTGGAAGGAAGTTCAGGAAAATGGTGAGGAATTGATTGTCCATCGAAAAGGTGCAACTCCAGCCAAAAAAGGTGAGTTGGGCATTATTCCAGGATCCATGACCGCGCCAGGATATTTGGTACGAGGCCAAGGAAATTCCGAATCACTTAACAGTGCCTCCCATGGAGCAGGACGAAAAATGTCTCGCAAAATGGCGAAGGAGTCTTACACAGGTAGCGCCATGAAAAAGGACTTGAGTAAAGCTGGAGTTCAATTGATTGGTGGTGGCATTGATGAGGCGCCAGTGGCCTATAAGGACATTGACGAGGTGATGAAGTCGCAGTCCGAATTGGTGGAGGTTATTGGAAAATTCACTCCGAAAATTGTGAGGATGGATAAGGCGTAAATGAGCGAGAATGGGAAATTATAAAGAACAATACTTTGTCCAGATCAGCTCGGGCAGGGGACCAGCGGAATGTTGTTGGGTGGTGGCACAAGTGTTAAAAACCATCGTGAATGAGCTGAAAACAATGAAGTTAAATTATGAGGTAATTGAACGGGTGCCTGGCCAACAGGTTGGCACTTTGTTCTCTGCCTTAATTAAAGTAGAAGGAAACGGGATAAGGGAAAAACTGTCTGGGTGGGAAGGCACCATCCAATGGATTGGAAAAAGCCCATATCGCAAATTCCACAAGCGAAAGAACTGGTTTGTGGGTGTAAACTTGATTCGTTTGGAGGAGCAAGCCGGATGGAGAGATAGCGAGTTGGAGTTTCAAACTTATCGTTCATCGGGGCCTGGTGGCCAAAACGTAAACAAGGTGGAAACGGCCGTTCGTGTCATTCACAAGCCATCGGGTGTGGTGGCTTCCGCTTCAGATTCCCGTTCCCAACACCAGAATAAGAAACAGGCGTTGGAGCGATTGAAGCTTGTTTTTGAACAACATCGCCTTCAAAAGCAGAAAGATCAATTGGAGGAGCAATGGAAAAATCATTTGGCCTTGGAGCGAGGAAATCCAGTAAAGGTGTTTTCAGGGCCGAAGTTCAACGAAGATTGATGTAACTTTGTGGAATGATTAAACTCTTTTCTGAATAGAGTGTTTGTACCACAGAGAACACAGAGGAAAGGAGAATAGGAGGCTTTCTATGTTCAAAACCAACCTGTTTGGAGAATGAGAGCCTCTTAAACCTCTATTCCTCTGGGTTCTCTGTGGTCATTTTGATATCCATTGAATCGAAACCTGCTCAGTTTTCAATCTTTTCCTTTTTGGGTAATCCTATTATTTGCTCTGACAAGCTCATGAAAAAAGCACTTCTGACTGGCGCATCAGGTTTTTTGGGGAAACATCTTCAATCCGCTCTTCAAGAAAACTATGAAGTGACCGGCTTGGGAAGAAAACCTTCTGGAGGGAATTTTATCACTGCAGATTTGGCCTCTGAAGTTCCTGATATCCACGTAAGTTTTGACTTGGTGGTGCACAATGCGGGAAAGGCCCATGTGGTGCCTAAGACCGAGGAGGAGAAGCAGGCTTTCTTTGATGTCAACTTGAAAGGCACTTTGCACTTGCTTGAAGGTCTGGAAAAGGCTCAGGCTTTGCCAAAAAGCTTGGTTTTTATCAGCACCATTGCTGTTTATGGCCGTGAATTTGGCGAAGGCATTGCCGAGGATCATCCACTAGAAGGAAATACGCCTTATGCTTTGAGTAAGATTGAGGCGGAGAAGTTGGTGGAAGAGTGGGGTCAGCGAATGGGAGTGAAGGTATTGATTCTTCGTTTGCCATTGATTGCCGGGAAAAATCCTCCAGGCAACTTGGGAGCAATGATTCGAGGTATTCAGAAAGGTTTTTACTTTGGTATTGGAGATTCTTCGGCGCGGAAAAGTGTCGTGTTGGCCGAAGATGTGGCCGAGTTGGTTGCCAAATCAGAGGTCAGGGAAGGGACATACAACCTTACTGACGGGAAGCACCCAAGCTTCAAGGAATTGGAAGAGTTAATTGCCCAAAAGCAGGGAAAAAAAGCACCAAAGGCGTTGCCGATGGGTTTAGTAAATCTCTTAGGAAAAGTCGGAAATGTACTTCCATTCTTCCCCATTGATTCCTTAAAAGTGAAGAAAATTACTTCTAACCTGACCTTTGACGATGCAAAGGCCAGAAAGGAAATAGGTTGGAAACCAAAGCAAGTGCTGGAAGGGCAGTGGCTCTAAACTTTAAAAATTAGATAAGGGACTTTGGCGCTAACGCCAAAAGTCTAATCTCTAAAGTCTCATAAAATGGATTACCTGATTTACCTCGCGGTGTTTGCGGGCTTGTTTTTGTTGATCAACGGCTACTTCAAGTTGGCTGATAAGTTCAATATCATTGACAAACCCAACGAGCGCAGTTCACACACTGAAATTACCATTCGTGGTGGTGGAGTTGTATTCTACCTTGCCTCCATGTTGTTCTTTGCGCTCTATGGCTTTCAGTTTCCCTATTTCTTTTTGGGTTTGAGCTTGGTGGCTGGCGTGAGTCTTCTCGACGATATTTATTCCCTTTCCAACAAACTTCGCTTTGGCATCCAATTATCGGCGGTACTGCTGTTGGCGTTCCAGCTTGGTGTTTTTGGTGAAGCGTGGTGGTTGATTCCTGTTATTGTGATTGTGGCGGTAGGGGTGATTAATGCCTACAACTTTATGGATGGCATCAACGGAATCACAGGTATGTATAGCTTAGTGCTGTTGGGGTCACTTTACTTAATTGATTGGGCGATGGTGGATTTCATCGACGGGGATTTGCCACTGTATGTTGGCCTTTCCTTGTTGGTTTTTGGCTTCTACAATTTCCGACGCAAGGCCAAATGTTTTGCCGGAGATGTGGGAAGCGTTGCCTTGGCTTTCTTGGTGCTATTCCTTTTGGGCAAATTGATTCTTCAAACTCAAAACCTCAGCTATGTGCTGTTGCTTGGTTTGTACGGTGCAGATTCTATTCTTACCATAGTCCACCGATTGATCAAAAAGGAAAACATTTTTGAGGCGCACAGGTCTCATCTTTATCAATACATGGTGCACACTGGTAAGTGGACTCACCTTCAGGTAGCGGGCTTTTATGCCTTGATGCAATTATTGGTCAATGCCATTTTGTTGGGAGGTTTGGAAAACCGATTGGACCCTGTAATAATGAGTCTTGGTGTCCTTGTGGTATTGGCTATTTTTTATGTGGTCTGGAAAAGGCATTACGTCCGTTTGGAGGCCAGTAATTAACAAGCATGGAAGAAAAAATCTGGCTTTCATCTCCACATTTTGAAGGAACTGAAGGCGCGCTTCTTCAAGAAGTTTTGATGCCTCAGGGTGGAGGGGAACAGCTTTATGCCCAATTGCCCAAGTTTGAAAAGCAATTGGAAGAACTATTGGGAGTTCCTGCAATAGCCTTGAATTCAGGAACCTCGGCGCTACACCTTGCGCTTCGCCTATTGGGTGTGGAAAAGGGGGATGAGGTGCTTTGTCCGACCTTTACTTTTTCCGCTGCTGTTAATCCAATTCTTTATCAAGGTGCCAAGCCTGTATTCATCGACAGCGAGCAGGAGACTTGGAACATGTGCCCAGAATTACTTCGGGAGGCCATTTTAGATCGTCGTTCCAAAGGAGGGAAGCTCAAGGCAATCATGTTGGTGCACAATTATGGTGTGCCTGGAAAGCTTGATGAACTGTTTGAAGTGGCTGAGGAGTTCGATCTCCCAGTCATTGAGGATGCTGCTGAAGCCCTTGGAGGAAAATATGACGGAAAACCCTTGGGTGCTTTTGGTCGTATGGGCATTCTTTCCTTCAATTTGAATAAGATTATTACGGCGACTGGTGGAGGGGCATTGGTCTCCGAGAATAAGGACTTGTTGGCTCAGGGGCTTCATTTGGCAACACAAGCCAAAGATGGATCTGGACATTACCAACATTCCACTCTCGGTTTCAATTATCGAATGAGTCCTTTGCTTGCAGCCTTGGGTGGAGCCCAGCTAAAAATGCTTGAACAGCGGGTGGAGAAGCGCCGTCAGCTGTTTAAAGAATATCAAGCTTCATTGGAAACTGTTGAGGGGCTTACCTTTCAGCAGGAAGAAAAAAAGGCTTGTTCCAACCGCTGGCTTACTTGCTTGAAACTACCGAATGGTATCGCTCCAGTGCAAGTCCTACAGCAAATGGCTGCTCGTGGTGTTGAGCTGAAGCAATTATGGAAGCCAATGCACCAGCAACCCGTTTTTGAAGGTTTCCCAAGCTACTTAAATGGGGTGTCTCAAAACCTCTTTGAACAAGGTCTTTGTCTGCCTTCAAGTTCCTCACTCACAACTGGGCAAATGACAAAAGTGACTCAATACTTACATGAACTCGTGGGCTGATTTTGGCCTAAAAAATCTATCTTTGTATTAAATCTAAAAGACTGGCCCTAACGTATATCCCCCAGTTTTTTTGTTTGATTTAATTTCCATTTTATGGAGCCCCTGTATCCCTTAAAGAAATTGGCGCTGAATTATTCCAACCGCTTTGTATCCAAGTGGCTGGTGTTGTCAATTGACCTTTTTCTCACCTTTAGCATTTTTGTTTTCTCCTTTTTGCTTCGTTTCAACCTTTCGGTAGAAAAAATGCCCTGGGAGGATGTTGAGCATAAATTGCTGTGGATGCTGGCCGTTTATGGCTTTAGCTTCTTTGTGTTCCGTTCCTTTTCGGGAGTGATTCGACACACCTCATTGAACGATGCCATTCGCGTGGCAAAGGCAAGTTTCTTCGCCGCTTCACTTTTGATAATCACCTCCTTTTTCACAGGAAAAACGAGTTTGGATGAATTCTTTTTCATTCCGAATTCTGTGATTCTCATCCATTTCTTTATCAACCTGATTGTATTGGTTGGAAGCCGAGCGCTATTCAAACTGGGCTATTTTCGGGTCTTGGAAAGTTCACGCGACAAGCTTGATCTTCAGAAGACCAAGGTGTTGATCTATGGTGCGGGCCAATCAGGCATTGTCACTAAAAACACCCTTTTACAGGAAAAGCGTGTAAAGTATCACATTGTCGCTTTCTTGGATGACAACCCATCCATGGCTGGAAAGAAGATTCAGGATATTCCTGTTTTGTGTCCTAAGCGAGATGGTCTTGACAATATTTTGGAACAGGCGGAAGCCGAGGAAGTGGTGATTGCCATTCAGAATGTGCATCCTGAACGTAAGCGTCGGATGATTGATGCTTGCTTGAAGCATCAGATGCAGGTCAAAGTTGTTCCTTCAATCAAGAGTTGGGTGAATGGCGAGTTTAACGCCAAGCAGTTGAAACAAGTCCGCATTGAGGATTTGTTGGGTCGTGATCCAATCAACTTGGACAAAGAGAATGTCGCTAATGAGGTAGCGGATAAGGTGGTGCTTGTTACGGGTGCTGCGGGTTCAATTGGCAGTGAGATTTCCCGTCAATTGCTGCATTATAAACCCAAGCAAGTCATTCTCCTCGACCAAGGCGAATCTCCATTGTACGATTTGGAGTTTGAGCTGAAACAGACCATAAAGGAGCTGGATTTATTTAAGGTTGTGGTTGCTGATATTTGCAATTATGACCGTCTGCGTTCTGTTTTTGAGCACTTCAAGCCACACATGGTTTTTCATGCGGCAGCTTACAAGCACGTACCATTGATGGAAGAGCATCCCGTTGAAGGTGTTTCCGTGAATGTTTTTGGGACAAAAAATGTTGCGGACTTGTCGGTTGATTTTGGCGTGGAGAAGTTCGTAATGGTTTCCACAGACAAGGCAGTGAACCCAACGAATGTGATGGGTGCCACCAAGCGTGTTGCCGAGATTTATACCCAAAGTCTGAATGGTTGTTCACATGTGAAAACTAAGTTTGTGACCACCCGTTTTGGAAATGTTTTGGGCTCGAACGGTTCTGTGATTCCATTGTTTAGGAAACAGATTGAAAATGGTGGACCGTTGTTGGTGACCCACAAGGAGATCACCCGTTTCTTTATGACGATTCCAGAGGCCTGCCAATTGGTTTTGGAAGCTGGAACAATGGGACAGGGCGGAGAGATTTTCGTCTTTGATATGGGCGAGTCGGTGAAGATTTATGATATCGCCCGCAAGATGATTAAGCTTTCTGGGTTAGAGCCTGACCGTGATATCAAAATTGAAATCATGGGTCTTCGTCCAGGAGAGAAATTGTATGAGGAGCTTCTCAATGTGAAGGAGAATACCACTGAGACCCATCATCCAAAAATTATGATTGGAAAGGTAAGGGAATATGCCATTGCGGACGTGGTGGCTTCTTTGGAGGGATTGGAGGAAATGCTTTCTCTGCAAAACACCATGGGCGTTGTGAAATCCTTGAAAACGATTGTTCCTGAGTACATCAGTCAGAATTCTGTATTTGAGCAGCTCGACAAAGAAAAAGTGACGACATCATCTTAAGACAGTAATGATTCTACCACTGAGAAATTGGGTTATACGCCCATTTTTTAGTGTTTTTTGTAGAAAATCAATTAACTTCTAACAATGATTCAAAAGAAGTTTATTCCAGGTATTGGCACATATGTCGCCGTAGCAATGCTCGGTCTCTTGTTGCTATTGGGCGGTTTGTCGTGGGGGGTAATTGCCTACCACGTGGAGCGCATGCATGAGAACATGGTTCTCAATCAGCAAATTGACTTGGAGAAAGACCGATATACAAGGCTTACCAATTTAAAGCTTGTTGCTTCTGAGATTAACGGTCATGTCACTTCTGCAAGTTTGGAAGTACATGAAATTGTGGAGCAAGAAGATCATTCGGCCTCTTTTGATTTTTCTAAGCGACGAGAGGAGCTCTGGCAAAAGGAAATCATGCCATCCTTGATCATGTTAGAATCCCAGATCGAGCGAAGTGGTTTTTCGGATAATACCAAAAAGGTGATTGCCAGCTTTGTGGCTGATGTGCGTACAAACTTGGCTTTGCAGGACAAAATCTTGTCCGATTTCCGTGCTGGGCAGCTGGATTATGATTGGCGTTCGGAATTGGATCATGCCCTCATCAATAGGGTTTGGACAAGACATGACCAGTTATTGGATTTGGAGAAAGACTTTCAGGTTGGCACTTACAAAGCTTATGACCTGAAAAAGAATTTACCTGTTTACTTGTGGACTCTTGGTGTTCTCGCTTTGTTCTTGGCGGGGGTGATTTACCGTTTGTTGGTCCATAAGCTTCGAAAGCCAATCAACGATTTGGAGGAATACATTTGTACGTTGGAAGAGGGAGAATTTCCTGAGCCAATCCGTGTAAAGACCAAGGAATACCGTCCGATGGCGGCCAGCTTGTTCTCAATTTCTGAAGGGCTTCACCAGATTTATGGCTTTGCCAAAAATGTTGGTCAGGGGCATTTGGCAGGAAAAGATGAGAACACGTTTAAGCGCAAAGGCATTTTGGGTAATGCCTTGGGTGACATGCAAGAAAGCCTCACTCGCGTAGCCAAGGGAGACAGCCAACGTCAGCATATCAATGAAGGCTTGGCCAAGTTCTCTGAAATTCTTGGTAACAACGGTAACAACTTGGAGCGATTTGGTGAAGAGGTAATTGTCAACTTGGTGAAGTTCCTCAATGCTAACCAAGGCGCTATTTTCGTGGTGAATGATGAGGAGCCTGAAAATGAGTTCTTGGAGTTGAAGGCTAGTTACGCCTACGATAAAAAGAAGTTTATCCAGAAGCAGATTAAACGTGGTCAAGGTTTGGTTGGGCAGGCGTGGTTGGAGATGGAGCCAATTTACATGACCAAAGTGCCGGAGGATTTTGTGAACATTACCTCTGGTCTTGGTGAGTCCACTCCACGCTGCGTGCTAATCATTCCATTGAAATTCAACGATAAAGTTCAGGGTGTCATCGAATTGGCTTCCTTTAAGGCGCTTCAGGATTACGAACTTGGCTTTGTTGAAAAGGTAACAGAGAGTATTTCGGCTGCCTTGTCTTCGGTAAAAGTGAACGACCGTACACAGGAACTCCTTAAGCGCTCGGAACAGTTGGCGACACAAATGAGGGCCCAAGAGGAGGAGACCCGCAAGAATGTTGAGGAATTGCGTGTTACCCAAGAGGAATCTCAAAAACGTGAAGAGCGCTATATCCGTGAGATTCGTCGCCTCAAAAAGAGAATTCAAGAATTTGAGCAGGTGTTTTAATCACTTTGATGCTATAAAAAAGGGCTCGGTAGCAAAATGCTGCCGAGCCCTTTTTTATAGCGGATTAATGAGTCAATAGCTCTTTTTCTTGAGGAATCTTATTTAGACATAATTCCTTAAGAAGATTACTGAGCCCATCTTCATTGTCGAGTTTGTTACCAACCAATTTGGCTTGCTTTCGAAGCTCTTTGTCATGGACCAAAACCTCTATGGTGTGGACTAATTTTTTAAGATTCAGCCTTGCCCTTGGAATTGGTTTCGGTCCAATGCCTTGTTCAAAAACCGACTTGGCAAAATGGAACTGGTCTACCATATAAGGTACAACTAACTGTGGTGTACCTGATTTTGCAGAAATAGCCGTGGTCCCTGAGCCCCCATGATGGATGATTCCAGACAGTTTTGGGAAAAGCACTGCATGGGGTGTAGGTCCAATGACTTTTACATGGTCAGGGAGATTTTCATCACCAAGATTGGCCCAGCCTTTTGATAATAGAAGGCGCACATTCGCCTTCTTCGAGGCTTCCACCAACAATCGTGTAGTCTGCTCAGGCTTGGGGTCAATCATACTCCCGAATCCAGCATAGATGACAGGCTGTTCGCTGGATTCAATAAAATCAAGAATGTCCTTGTCCAATTCTTCCTCTTTTTGTGGGAAGAAAAGGAAACCGGTTTCCTTCAAATGGTTCAGGTCTTTCGGTAGCGGACAGATATGTGGGGAAGTAGCAACAATTGGATTATCACCTATATAATGTTTCCAATAATCATTGATTGGCCCCAATCCAAAATCCCGACGACGCCGGTTAATCAATCCATTAAAGGTAAGACTGAAGCCCAAGCGGTGACCAAACCAAGTCAGTTGGTTACAAAAGGTTGGTAGGTTTTGGAAAGGAACACTCGTTGGTGGGTGATCGCTTGAGGGCAACATCTGTGGCGAAAAGCAGATGAACCGATAAGGCACGCCATAAGCCTCAGCCAAACTCGGGCTCGCCATTTGAATCCCTGTGGCCAACACCAAGTCATATTCCCCAAAGTTGATTTTTTCCAAATCATTGAACTGATGATGAATATCGGCTCTCAGTCCCTTTGCCAATAGCGCATATCCTTTGATAAGATTCGTGGACACTACTTTTGTATGCTCTCGCATCCATTCTTCAAAGTTCCGCCCAACAGGATGAAATGGAACATTCTCCCGTTTTGCCCAATCTGTAAAATCTGGTGGGGCGCAAAGGAGAACTTCATGGCCATCGGCTATTAGTCGTTTGGCCAAGGCCATGCTGGGTTGGATATCGCCTAGTGTTCCGAAGGCTGTAATGAGAATGTGCATACCAATCTGTCAAAAGAAATGGAGTCCTGTGGGGACTTCTATAAAAGTAGGAAGAATTGGTTTTGGTTCATACGGGTTAAATACTATTGTTGTTTAGGGATAAAGCACGCATTTTTTGTGACTAAATTTAACCGATTAGATAAGTTGCAATGTGCAATTGACCATTCTTATGTAAAATTTTGTCGCAAACATCAGAATACACTATTTTAGAGTTGTCATTATGGGAAATCTAAATTTCGTATCCGTGTATGTACAACCTTTAGCCGAAATGCTAAAAAGAAATTTTAAAAATGATGCCTACGTATATTGTGATATATGATCTTAGTTCTGACGGAGATTACGATGAACTATACAAAAAACTGAAATCATTCAATGGGTGGGCTAAGATAACAGAGTCTGCTTGGGCGATTGGTAGTTCAAAAAAAGCATCCGAAATCAGAGATGAATTGATTCCATTTGCTGGAGTTAATGGCAAATTATTTGTGATTAAGTCAGGTAAGGCAGCTGCATGGAAAAATGTTATTGCTTCTAATGAATGGCTTAAGAAATTTTTATAAGGATGAGTGAGGAGAAAAACGAATCGTATCCAGTAAAAAGAGGACGTTTTGATTCATTAACTATATATGATGTCACCTCTCAAGAGCTAAAAATTATAGAAAATGGTTCGACAAATTCATTGTATTTGAATTTTGCAATTTTCTTATTATCGGTATCTGCTTCTTTTTTTGTGTCAATCTTTACCGTAGACTGGTTTCCAGATTCAACAGAACAAAATGCCCATTTAGTTTCTTTTATTGTCTTCTTGATAATATCAATATTAACTCTCCTTGTTGGAATTATCTGTGGAATAGTTTGGTATCGTTCACATGATTCCTTTAAAGAAACAATTAAAATTATTAAGCAGAGATTAAAGGAAGAAAAAATTGTTAACCCAAATGATGACGAATCAATTGATATTAAGTACTCTGATGATGACTAAGAAATAGTGAGATTTTTTATTTGTTTATAGGGGTTAAGAATAAATACTTGATTTAAAATAGTCCAAATTGATGAAAGAAAAGAAGCCTAAAATAGATTTGTTATTTTAGGCTTCTTTTTTACTACAAAAAAAAATATCACTCAAACTCCTCCACCAAATCTCCCATTTTTCCCATCTGGTAATCCGTAATGGCCTGATTGATTTGAGGGATACTGTTCAGTACAAATGGACCGTGGGAGACCACTTCCTCATTTAATGGCTCTCCAATCATAAGAAGTAAGAGGCTTTCTTCGGTGGAAGCAATCTCTACTTTTTCACCATCCAACCATGCCAAATGTTTCTTTTTGAGTGGTGTGTCGTTGACGATAGCATTGCCTTTGATTTGGTAGATGGCGCCATTGAAATCCTTTGGCAAAGGAAGAATGGTTTTTCCTCCAGGTTGGATCTTGATGCTTGCCAAAGTCACAGGGCTGTGGGAAGAAACAGGGCCTTTCACGCCTTGAATTTCTCCGCTGGCAATACCCAAAATGACTTTTCCGCCGTCCAAGGTAAGCTTTGGAACATCCTTGCCATCCAGATTGAAATAGGTTGGCTGATCCATTTTATGTTTGGCAGGGGTATTCACCCAAAGCTGGATAAACTCTAAGGTTCCACCATTTTCAGCCAAGTCTTTTGATGGCCGTTCGCTGTGCACCACGCCATGGTCGGCGTTCATCCACTGAAAACCACCTGGTCCCACTTGCGCTTGGTTGCCCATAGAATCTCGGTGAGTCAGAGTGCCTTCCACGATAAAGCTGACAGGGGAAAATCCACGGTGAGGATGGGGTGGAACACCTTTATTTTCTTCCTTTTCACCGCCTGGGAATTTCAGGACGGCATGGTGGAGGAGTAGGAAAGGGTCAACCTGTTCCACTTGTCGTGAGGGGAGGGCTTGGTCGATGAGTAGACCGCCCATATTGATTTTCTCGGCTCGGATAATGGATTTTATGTTTTTCATGGCTCTTCAATGTCTTGATAATAGTTGTTTTAAACAACTATGTGGGTTCAGTTTTGGGGACAATTGGCTGATTTACTGAGAGGTTATTTCCTTCAATCAGTTCCTTGCGCTATGCTAAGGATGACAGCCTTGCTGGCAGGCCTAAGTTTCCTTTACAGTTTATTCAGAAGCTAAAATCTAAGGTCTAATCTCTAAAGTCTCTAAGGCCTTATCAGGTCTAAAACACGGCTGAACGCCGAGGCCTGTTCCGTGGTGATTTTGCTTTGAAGGTTCTCATAGTCAAACACCTTTTCAATTTCGGGTTCCAATGCCTTTAGGATGCCAATGCCTGCCTTGGTGATGGACACCTCAACCCTTCGGCGGTTGGTGGGGCAGGTTTCTCGGATGATGAATTCCTTTTTGACCAGTCGGTCCATCAGTCGGGTCAGGTCCGAGTTTTTGAACATAATGCGCTCCTTGATTTCATGCACGTACAAGGCCTTAGGGTGACTTCCGTTCAAAATCCTCAGGATATTGTACTGGGGGTGCGTCAATCCGTATTCCTTGAAAACGGCGGAAAGCTTTTGTTCAAAAAGGTCGGCTGTGTACAAAATGTTCAGCATCATGCGCTGGTGCTCATTTTTGAAGCTCGACTGTAGTTCCTGATCAATTGGTTTTCCCATCTCTTTTGTTGTTAACAACAAATGTTGTGATAAAGTTTTATTTAGTCAAGGGAGATGCTGGGAAATTTGGGATGTGGTTTTGGTTTAGGAGACAGGGCTTGGAAGTATTCTATTCCTTTCTCCAATCAGCACTTAAATGGCGCTTGCCAACCACTCCAAAAATTTGGGCACGACTCACCTCTTTTTCAAAGGTGGGAATGTCAAAGCTTGGCTCAAGATCAACGGGGACATCCTGTTTTTCAATGATGTCGGTAAATCCTCTGTTTTCGATTGCTGTTTCAGAAAAGTAAATGGCCAAGCGAAGGGAAAAGTAGTTTCCGTAGGGATAAGGCTTATCTGGATTGACCTCAAAAACTTCATTGCTGATCCAAAGGCGTTCTCCATTTTCAAAAACCAATTCCCAAATCGCAGGAAATCGGGCAATGCGGTCCTCATCATAATAGCCAGCCTCTTTGTCCAATTGGGTGCGCACCCCTTGCGTCAGTCGCCAATGAAGGTGCACTCCAGAAATGGGGACATTCAATATGTTTTTATAGTTGGGGTGCTGGCTAAGGTTTAGGAGTTTTTCGGGTTCAAAGCGTACTTGATGGGGCGTAAAGTCAATATTTTCGATGCCATTGGTATCCGAAAACAAGTTGTTTGTCTCAATGCCACAAACGGTGCTGTCATCCATGCTGAGCCAAAGCTTCATATCCACAAAGTGCATTGCCTGTTTTCCTACCTCGTGACCATTGGAGTTTCCTTCAATTAATTCATAGTAATGAACTCCTTGGATGGATTTTCCAATTAGCCGATGGGAAATTTGGCTAATGTATTCTTTAACAAAGGTTTCGTAGGAAATTGGTGGTGGAAGCGGGGTGGGTGGCATGCTTGAGTGGACTACAGATTTTAGAGAACCAAATTGTTATTGGGTGACTTCTAAACTTGTTCTTGAATAAATTGCGGGAAGAACTGAAAATAAGCCATGAATCATAGCTATCAATTATCGGGATTGACCTGCCAAGGATGTGTGGCCAAGGTGAAAGCTACCTTTGAGGCCATGCCTGAAGTCAAGGAGGCAAAGGTAAGCCTCACTGAATTGGCCTTGGAAACTAAGCAGGAAATCCCATTGGCACAACTTAGGGAGGTGCTTGCCAGTGCAGGAAACTATCAGATTTCATCTTCGCCAAAGGTGATGGAGGAGTCCGAGGAATTGCCCGAGAAAAGCCTGACGACTTATAAACCGCTGTTGCTGATTGTTGGATTTATTGCTGGCGTGACTGCTTTGGCGCAATATCCCTTCGGTGAATTTTCGTCCATGTTATGGATGCGTCATTTTATGGCGGGCTTCTTTCTGGTCTTCTCCTTTTTCAAGTTTTTGAATTTGGAGGGCTTTGCCAATTCATACCGCATGTATGACATCGTGGCCGAGAAGTGGAAAGGCTGGGGCTATATTTATCCCTTTGTGGAGCTTGGTCTTGGCGTCCTTTACCTCACCAATGTAGCGCCTGAGTTTACGAACTGGGTAACCATAGTAGTACTCGGGGTAAGCACCATTGGCGTGGTAAAAAGCAATTTGAACAAACGAAAAATCAAATGCGCTTGTTTGGGCGATGTGTTCAATCTGCCAATGAGTACCGTCACCATCGTGGAGGATGTTTCTATGGTATTGATGGCGGTTGCCATGCTGGTATTGATTTGATATCCAACATTTCTACTAAGAGGGCCTCCTTTCCTCCCCAACGCTGTCAACTTAAGGGTGAACTGGGATATAAATTTTAACCACGGAGAAAGGGAGAAAAGGAGCAGGTCATGATTCAGAGGAGAAAAGGCAAAGCCTTTGGAGAGGGAGAGGTGTAGTGTTCTCCTTTTCTCAACACACCAATCATTTCATTATTGAACAATATTGAGTCTCCCTACCTCCCTTTCTCCGTGGTTAAAAACCATCCATTGGGCTACTCCCTTGCACGATTAAATCTCGTATAACTCCAAAGGAAGCTGGTCGGGGTCCTCAAAAAAGGTGAAGCGTTTTCCAGTGAATTCGTCAACGCGGATAGGCTCTGTGATGACACTTTTGGCATTAAGTTCCTTAACCACGGCGTCCAAATCGTCCACTTGAAAAGCCAAATGACGTAATCCTCGGGCTTCAGGGCGGGAGGGACGCAATGGCGTATTTGGAAAGGAAAACAACTCGATGACGTATTGGCCATTAAGGGCTAAATCCAATTTGTAAGATTGCCGTTCTTCTCGATAAACCTCTTGGATAGGCTCTAAACCAAGGATTTCAGTGTAAAAATGCTTGGACTTTTCGTAGTCTGAGCAGATGATGGCGATATGATGAATTCCCTTCAACATTGAATCTTGCAGTTGAAATATGTTAGTTTGTAATCAAAGATAAACCGTTCCTGTTTGAAACGCTGTTTAGCCATATTGTTGTCTTTCATGATGTTGCTCACCAACATGAGCTTCACTGTGGCCACCCATTTTTGTGGGGGCAAAGCGGTGAAGTCCTCTGTAATGATGGGCAAGAAGGATATTGGCTGTGGGATGGAAATGCCTGTGGTGGATGATTGTGAGGACAGTCCACAGCTAACCAAAAAGAGATGTTGTGAGAGTCACTTTGACGAGTTGCAAACGGCTGGCGACTACCACAAAAGCGTACAAGTCCTTGATTTGGACATTGAAATAGTGACCGCCTTTTTGGGCGTATTTTTTAAGTTATGGATTGGGGAAACTACTGCCTCACAATCCGTAAGAATCAATTCTCCCCCCTTAATTCTCAAGAATTTATTGGTTTTGCATCAGGTCTTCAGGCTGTGATAATGGTCCGTGTTGCGTATGTACATCTAGATGTTCCTTACGCTCATGCTGTCTCATTGTCATTGACCTAAGATTGCTAATGTGCTAAATCAAATTATTCGTTTTTTCCTCTATAACCGATTGGTGACCGCCCTGTTGCTGGTGGCTATCGTGGCATGGGGAATCATCACTGCACCATTCGGTTGGAAGGTCGGTTTCTTACCTTCTGACCCCGTCCCCGTGGATGCCATTCCAGACATCGGGGAAAACCAACAAATTGTATTTACGGAATGGAAAGGGCGTTCGCCCCAAGACATTGAGGACCAAATCAGCTATCCGCTGACCACCTCTTTGCTTGGTATCGCTGGCGTCAAAACCATTCGAAGTTCCTCCATTTTCGGGACCTCCACTATCTTCATCATTTTTGATGAGGACGTGGATTTCTATTGGTCTAGGTCCCGCATCCTTGAAAAGCTCAATTCCCTCCCCAAAAATCTATTGCCAGATGGCGTGACGCCCACCTTGGGGCCAGACGCTACGGGCCTCGGGCAAATCTTCTGGTACACCCTCGAAGGGCGAGATAAGGAGGGAAACCCGACAGGTGGTTGGGATTTGCATGAGATTCGTTCCGCTCAAGATTTCTATGTGAAATACGGATTGAGCGCCGTGGATGGCGTTTCCGAGGTGGCCTCCATTGGCGGATATGTCAAGGAATATCAGGTGGATGTCAATCCTGATGCGATGAAGGCCTACGGCATTTCTTTGAAACAGGTGATCAAGGCTGTCAAGGAATCCAACCGTGATGTGGGCGCCAAAACCATTGAAATCAACCAAGCTGAATATTTCGTGCGTGGCCTCGGCTATGTGAAGAGTGTGGCGGACTTGGAGATGGCCGTGGTAGATGTACAAGACAATGTCCCGATTCGGATTAAAGACGTGGCGGTCGTCCATTTGGGACCAGAGACACGACGGGGAGTATTGGATAAGGACGGCGCCGAGGTGGTCGGCGGAGTGGTGATTGCCCGATACGGGGCAAACCCCTTGGCTGTCATCAATCGTGTGAAAAGCAAGATTAGGGAGATTTCCTCGGGTTTGCCTTCTAAAACCTTATCCGATGGAAGGGTGAGCCAATTGACTGTGGTTCCGTTCTACGATCGCACCCAGCTCATCAATGAAACCTTGGGAACGCTGGAAGAGGCACTTTCCTTGGAGGTGGTGATTACGGTGCTGGTCATCGTGGTGATGATGCTCAATCTGCGGGCTTCCATACTAGTATCTGGATTGCTCCCAATCGCCATTTTATTGGTTTTTGTAGGCATGCGCTATGTTGGTGTGGATGCCAATATTGTTGCCTTGTCGGGCATCGCCATTGCCATCGGCACCATGGTCGATTTGGGCATTGTCCTCTCGGAGAATGTCCTGTCAACCATGGATGAGCATCCCGAAAAGAAGTTGGTGGACAGTATCTATACCGCATCTTCTGAGGTGAGTGGAGCCATTGTCACGGCAGTGTCTACCACCATCGTCAGCTTCCTTCCAGTGTTCCTGATGGAGTCAGCTGAAGGGAAACTGTTCCGTCCATTGGCTTGGACAAAGACCTTTGCCTTGGTGGGCGCTTTGATTGTGGCCCTGCTGATTTTGCCGACTTTGGCGTATTGGATGTTTCGGGGGAGTACAAAGTACGGAGTACAGAGTACAGAGCCTCGCCGTCTGTTCAGAAGCTCCGTACTCAAGAAGTGGTCTGAAAGCTCCGTACTTCGTACTCTGTACTCAGTACTAAAGAAGGAATACCTCGTAGCGCTTTGTGTCACCTATTTGCTCGCGCAATACTGGATGCCTTTGGGGCCAGATAAATCCTTGTTGATGAATGCCTTATTTGTAGGCTTGTTGGTGGGATTGGTATTGGGAGGATTCTATCTGCTGGAGCGCTATTACCTGAACATATTGAGCTGGACCTTAGCCAACAAAGGGAAGTTTCTGCTCATTCCTGCCACCGTGATGGTATTTGGGCTATTTGTATGGCAGGGCTTTGACTCCATATTGGGCTTCATTCCCAAGGCTTTTGACCGTGTTGGTTGGAATGTTCGCACGACCAAATTATGGTCCTCCATGAGCCATGAGTTTTCGGGCATAGGTCAGGAGTTTATGCCTTCCTTGGATGAGGGTAGCTTTTTGTTGATGCCCACTTCCATGCCTCATGCCGGAGTGGAGCAGAACAAGCGGGTGGTGCAACAATTGGACATGCTGGTGGCCAATATTCCAGAAGTAGATTTGGTAGTCGGTAAAATGGGGCGTGCCAATACGGCCATGGATCCTGCGCCAATCTCCATGTATGAGAATATCATCAACTACAAGCCGGAGTTTTTGGTCAATGAAAAGGGCCATCGTATTCGTTTCAAGGTGGATGATAAAGACCGATTCATTCTAAGGACTGGGGATGCGATTTCCAATCAAGATGCCTTGAAGCAAGGGGTTCAGGAAAAGGATTTGGTTCCCGATAAACATGGCCAGTATTTCAGGAATTGGCGTGAGCACATCACTTCTCCTGATGATATCTGGAAGGAGATTGTAAAGGTGACGAAGCTTCCCGGAGTAACCTCAGCTCCCAAGTTGCAACCCATAGAAACCAGATTGGTGATGTTGCAGACAGGCATGCGCGCACCGATGGGCATCAAGGTGTTTGGGCCAGACCTCAAGACGATAGAGGCCTTTGGTCGGGAGCTTGAAGGCATTCTCAAAAATGTCCCGTCTGTTAAAGCAGAGGCCGTTTTTGCAGATCGCATTGTGGGCAAACCCTATCTCCATCTCAATATCAACCGTTCGGCCATCGCCCGTTATGGGCTGAGCATTGAGATGGTGCAACAGGTGATTGAGAGCGCTATTGGAGGCATGCCGATTACCACCACGGTGGAAGGCAGAGAGCGCTATCCCGTTAGGGTGCGCTATCCGCGTGAGTTGCGCGACAGTCCAGACAAATTGGCAGAGGTGCTGATGCCGACCCCAACTGACGCACAAGTCCCCTTGGGGGAGTTGGTCGATTTTGAATACGTGCAAGGACCGCAAGCCATCAAAAGCGAAAACACCTTTTTGCTAGGCTATGTGCTCTTCGATAAACAGGATGGTTTTGCAGAGGTGGATGTGGTGAACGATGCGCAACAAACCATCCAACAGCGTATTGACGATGGAAGTTTAGTGGTTCCGGCAGGTATCAGCTTCAAGTTTTCAGGGAACTATGAGAACCAAGTGCGTGCCCAAAAACGGCTTTCCATTATTGTTCCTGTGGTGCTGGGTGTGGTGTTCTTGATTCTCTATTTCCAGTTCCGTTCGGTCAGCACCTCGCTGATGATTTTCACGGGAATCGCTATGGCCTTTAGCGGAGCCTTTATGATGCTCTGGCTCTATGGGCAGGATTGGTTCCTGAACGTTTCCGTGTTCGGAGGGAATTTCCGAGAAGTGTTCCAGATGCGGACCATCAATCTGAGTGTGGCCGTTTGGGTGGGATTTATCGCCTTGTTTGGCATCGCCACGGACGATGGCGTTTTGATTGGCACCTACCTCGATCAGAGTTTCAAGAAGCATAATCCTAAGACACTGCAAGAGATTCGGAAAGCGGTGGCCGAAGCAGGGCATCGGCGCATCAAGCCAGCCATCTTGACATCGGCGACCACCTTGATAGCCCTCTTGCCGGTGCTTAGCTCAACTGGCCGTGGCTCGGATATTATGATTCCGATGGCCATTCCTGCCTTTGGGGGAATGATTGTGGCCTGCATCAGTTATTTCATTGTTCCCGTGCTCTATGCTTTGCGCGAGGAACTTCAACTTAAAAAAAGACAATCATGAGGGGGACTAACGTAGGGGCGGACCTATGTGTCCGCCAGAAACATAAGGTAAACCGGCAATTTAGGGCAGACACACAGGTCTGCCCCTACAGGAAACTTCTGCTTTCGGTTTGCTTTTTATTGATGACATGGAATGCTTCTGCGCAAACCTTGGATGATTATGTCCAAGAGGCCTTGGAACACAATCCAAGCCTTGAGGCCAGTTACAAAAGCTTTGAGGCGTCCATGCAACGAGTGGCACAGGCCAAGGGTTTTCCAGATCCTGTCTTGGGTTTTGGGTATTTCATCAGCCCCGTGGAGACAAGGGTTGGTCCGCAACGGGCCAAGTTTTCCTTGAATCAGATGTTTCCGTGGTTCGGGACGCTTTCAGCCAAACGGGATGTAATGGCCCTGCGTGCCGAGGCTGATTACCAACGGTTTTTGGATGACAGGAATATGGTCGTTTTCAAGGTGAAGGGCGCCTATTATCCTTTGCTTGAGCTTGATGAGAAAATCGAATGGCAACAGGAGAATCTCCAGCTATTGACTACTTATAGGGAGATGGCTCTGAGCCGTTTTCGGAATGGTCAAGGCACCATGGTTGATGTCCTTCGGGTGGATATGTCCATTGATGACACCAAGATTGAAATCACGCTTTTGGAACAGCAAAAATGGCCTCTTCAGGTCCAATTCAACCGCCTGTTGAATCGCTCCGACAGTCTGGAAATCATGCATTCGGATAGCCTTGTGATGGGAGATTCCCTTTCGCTTGGATTGCGAGATAGCCTTATCGCCCAAAATCCAGCTTTGGAACGCATCGAACTAATGCGACAGTCCGCTATCGCCCAGAAAACCTTGGCGAGAAAGCAGGGAATGCCACAGCTGGGTGTAGGGGTGGATTATGTGATTGTAGGCAAAAACGAGATGGATGTTCCTGATAACGGACAAGATGTACTGATGCCCATGGCGACCATCAGTTTGCCTGTTTTCAGAGGGAAGTATAAGGCGATGAGTGCCGAGGCAGAATTGATGGAGCAGTCTTTTGAGGCCTCCAAACTGGCCATGGAAAATTCCTTGGTGGTGGATGTAGAGTCTGTGCTCTATGAGCTGGAAAGGTCAAGGCAAACCGTTGCCCTATATGATGAGCAAATCGGCAGGACTAAACAGGCCGTGACGCTTCTGATTAGTAGTTACAGCACCTCGGGAAATGATTTTGTGGAGGTCCTCCGCATGCAAAAGCAGGCTATCAAGTATGAGTTGGCTAAAGCCACTGAACTCAAGAAGTATTGGGTGGCGATGGCCAAGCTGGAGTACCTGATCGGTGAGCCACTGTAATAATTGAAAAATACCACGGAGGTCACTGAGGAATGGAGGGCACAGAGACAGCCTTCTTTGGCATAACATGTCTCCTTCCCTCCATTCCTCTGTGACCTCTGTGGTTAAAATTGAACTAGAATGAATGCATTAAAAAATAAATGGTTCCTCGGCATCTCCCTCTTACTCATCGGCTTTATCGCCGGCTATCTCGTCAACGACGGAGGGAAAAATACCGATAAACAACACGTTCATGAACAAGAAGCTGGACAGACCATTTGGACCTGTTCCATGCACCCTCAAATCCGAAAAAATGAGGCAGGCGATTGCCCAATTTGTGGCATGGAGTTGATTCCCCTCGGGGACAAAGAGGAGGCCGGTCCCAATGAGATTCGAATGTCGCCAACTGCCATGCAATTGGCCAATGTGCAGACTTCCATCATCGGAAAGGAAACCCCTGTGAAGGAAATTAGGTTGGAAGGAAAAGTTCAACCTGATGAACGTAAACTTCTGACCCAAACCACCCATATAAGTGGACGCATCGAGCGCCTATTGGTCAATTATACTGGCGAGCAGGTGCGGAAGGGGCAGGTCTTGGCTTATGTGTATTCGCCTGAATTGGTGACCGCCCAAGAGGAGCTGTTTCAGGCTTATGCCATTCGCAATGACCAGCCGGAGCTTTATCGGGCTTCCCGCCAGAAACTAAGGAACTGGAAGCTTTCAGAGAAGCAGATTAACGGGATTCTTCAGGCAGGAAAACCGCGCTTGAACTTCCCGATTTTGGCGGATGTCAGTGGGGTGGTGATTGATCGAAAAGTGAATTTGGGCGACCATGTAAAGGGCGGACAGCCCTTGTTTGAGATTGCAGATTTGTCTTCCGTCTGGATTCTGTTCGATGTATATGAAAGCGAGCTTTCATGGGTGAAGCAGGGCGATAAAGTGGAGTTTGTGGTGCAAGGATTACCTGCAAGTGACTTTGAGGGAGAAATCAGTTTTGTTGATCCTGTTATCGATCCCAAGACCCGAGTGGCTAAGGCAAGGGTGCAGTTCAGTAACAAGAGTGGCCAACTCAAGCCAGAGATGTTTGCCACAGGTATTCTGAAAAGTAAGATTGACGGGGACGAGAATTTGATTGTGGTGCCCAAGTCTGCTGTCATGTGGACGGGTAAACGCTCTGTGGTGTATGTGAAAACAAGCTCGGATCAGGGAACCAATTTTACGCTTCGGGAAGTGGTGTTGGGGCCTGTTTTGGGTGAGGGTTATGTGATTGAAAGTGGGCTGTCTGAGGGCGAGGAAATCGCTACGAGCGGAACCTTTAGCATTGATGCATCAGCACAGTTGGCTGGAAAACCCAGCATGATGATGCAAAAGGAAAAACCCTTGGAGCTGGAAAGGGAAGCCAAGGAAGCCTTGGGCGTGTTGTTTCAAGGGTATCTGAATGTGAAGGATGCCTTGTTGATGGATGATTTCAACTTGGCCCAAAAACAGGCAAAAGGCCTTTCCAATGATTTGGAAGAGGTCAGAATGCATTGGTTCAAAGGGGAATCCCGCAAAACATGGATGAAGTACAGCAATCCTATGGCAAGTGCGCTCTCAGTTATGGAATCCGCGAAAAATTTGGAGGAGGGAAGGGATGCTTTCCAACTGTTGTCCAACCAGTTTGTCGGTCTGGCCAAGGCCTTTGGTTCACCCTCCACACCGCTCTTTATCCAGCATTGTCCCATGGCTGGGCATAATCAGGGAGCGGATTGGATTAGTGGTGAGAGGGAAGTGAGGAATCCGTATTTCGGGGAGTCGATGTTGAAGTGTGGTGAGGTGACGGATTCGGTGATGCCTTGAAAATCAAAAAGTGGCTGGAGGGAGCTCTAGCCACTTTTCATTTTTTAGTAAAAACTCCATCTCTGAATTCCATTTCTAATCTCCCGTTTTTCCATCCGTTCTCGAGAGCAAAATGAATAGAATGAGTAATGAATTTTGGCGTTACAATTTTGGGCTCAAAGTCTGGAGGTCGGTTTTCTGGGTCATTTGCAAATCCCCACACATCATACCATCCAAAATCTACAACAAGATGATTTTTAGGATCTTCAATTGAGAAGATTTTTATGTTGCCTTCGAACTTCCAGAGGTACTCTTTTTCATCAACGACTACTTTTCGCAAGCCTTTTTTTGATATTGCCATATATCCTTTACCAAAGGAGAGAGTACTATTACTTCTCTATCAACACCGTCTTAAACTTCTCCTCAGTTTCCACCCATTCCTTTTCAGGTTCCGAGTCCACAGTAATGCCAGCGCCAGCATAAAGAGCCAGCTTTCCGTTTTGGAATTGGGCGCAACGGATATTGACAAACTGTTGCGTTTCCCCTTCGATGTTTACAGGACCGATATGTCCGCAAAACAGCCCGCGTTCATGCGTTTCATTGGTGAGGATAAACGCCTTGGAGGCTTCCAATGGAGTGCCACAAACAGCTGAGGTAGGGTGGAGGAGGTCAAGCATCTGCTGAGGAAGCTCAGGGTGGTCTACTTCCTTCATGTCCACCGAGTAGGTAGTTTTCAGATGGAAGAGATTACCAGCCTGAACGGTTCTTGGACCGTGTTCCTCAAATTCACGAAGACGGATTTTCTTGAAGCAGGAGATGATGTAACGGCTGACAAGCGCCTGTTCCTCAATTTCCTTTTGGCGCCAAACCGCTTCCTTTGGAGAAAGTCCGTTATGGGGCTGTGTACCCGCCAAGGCTACCGTTTTGAATACCTCGTTTTTGTCCTTAGAAATCAAGATTTCTGGGGTGGCGCCAATCCAAGTGCCGTATTCAGGTGTCGAATGGAGATTGACAAAGGCATTTGGGTATTGGTCGCAAAGCTTGATGAAATGCTCCATTAGGTCGGGAGCAGATTCTAAAACCCTGACTTTGGAAAGCACCACTTTTTGGAAAAGGTCCTCTTCCATGGCTTCCACGGCCAAACTTACATTCCCACAGAATTCGTCTTTGCTTGTATTTGTCGTTGGAAAAAGAGTGCCCTTATGCCAACTGAAGGTATCAGCCTTATCGACTTTTTGTTCCTTCCCAACAATCAGTGAGTAATCATGATTAGCACTGGATACTTGATAAAGTGAGTCGGCCACCAAGCCTTTTGCTTCATGACCCTTCGCTTGAAAAGTGTTTAGGGCAAAAGCGTTTTGCAGTTGCAGGTTGTCGAGCGAATGCAATTTTTCATTCTCTTGAATCAACAACTGGAACGCATCTTCCTCGGGCATTCGCCAAAGGGCAATGGAATGTCCCTTGGCTAAACTTGATGTAATGAGTGTTTTGAATCCCGTTTTTAAATGTTCGGAAGGGGTGTTTATAGGGGATGATTTCAACTCGGTCATTTAATTAATATTCGTATTCCAGCTTTTACTTCAAGAGCTTAATTGATTGAAGAAAAGCGTGTTGTGTTTTAGGAGGTCTTGTGTTGTTCAAAAGGACAGAAGCCACTGAGGAAAGGAGGTCACAGAGCTTTGAGATGCGAAAAGGAACGTCTATAGGCCTCCTTTCCTCCTTATCTCTGTGTCCTCTGTGGTTAATTTTCCCAGCTCCACTGTTTATTTCTTTTTCACCACAGCCATGGTAAGCCTGCTAATGCAAACCAGTTTTTCCTGTTCGTCGTGGATGCGGATTTCCCACACATGGGTGCTTTGCCCTATATGAACGGCTGTTGCTTTGCCGTAAACCCAACCGCTTTTCACACCCCTGATATGGTTGGCATTGACCTCCAAACCAACACAATATTCCTTTTCTTGGTTTACGCAGAGGTTTGCCCCAAGACTCCCCAAGGATTCCGCCAATACTACGGAGGCTCCACCGTGCAACATGTTAAAAGGCTGTTGGGTGCGCTCATCCACTGGCATCTTGGCGCAAAGAAAATCCTCGCCAACTTCGGTGTACTCAATGCCCAAGAACTTGGTCATGTTGGTGTTCAACTTTTCGTTGATGAACGCTGGGGTGAAGTGGGAGGGAATCATAGGAGAAGGCTTAGTGTGGCTTCGCTATTGGCGTTTAGATAAACTACCTTTGAGCTAAAGGTCAGTGTCAAATTTTATGAACAATGGCCTTTGCAAGTGGTCATCATTGTACTTAATACTTTGTACTCGATACTTCGAAATGGAATCTTTTCCTTTTTATCGATGTAACACTTAAGATGTTTCTACAATAAATCTACGACAAATATGGGGCGCAAGAAAATATACCTTGTTAGACACGGTCAGACTGATTACAACCTGAAGGGAATCATCCAAGGGGGAAAAGTGGACGCCCCATTGAACGAGACGGGTAGGGCGCAGGCCTCGGCATTTTATGAGGCTTACGCAGATGTGCCCTTTGATCGCATTTTTACTTCCGCCCTTGTGCGCACACATCAATCAGTACAGCAGTTTATTTCATCAAATATTCCGCATGAGATTCATGAGGGCCTGAATGAAATCAGCTGGGGAAAGCACGACGGCAAGATGAATGCCGACGATCCATATTACTGGGACGTGGTTGGAAGATGGGATGAAGGAGAGGTGGATTTGCGCCCAGAAGAGGGGGAAAGTCCATCGGACGTGGCCGAGAAGCAAAAATTGGTGATTGATCATTTATTGTCCGAGGACAAGGATGAACAGGTTTTGGTGTGCATGCACGGTCGGGCCATGAGAATTTTATTGTGTTGGCTGACGGGCAAGGATTTGTCTGAAATGGACAGCTTTAAGCACCACAATCTCGGGCTTTATGTCTTGGTTTATGAACAAGGAAAATGGGAGGTTGAAACCCATAACGATTTGACTCACTTGGAGAAAGAAAAGGGGTTGTTGGTGAAATAAAGCAGGTGAGCCTTCTCAATATTGGGGAGGCTTTCTTGTTTATGGAAGGATTCATTCCTGCCTTATTCCAAGCCACTCGGCGAAAGCAAATTCCCTTCGGGCTTGTCAAACATTCCCAAATGGGTTAATTTTGACGCCATTATTCATGGGCTTCGTATGTCCGTGCTAGTTTGAAAATCGTTGGGTCATCGTGACCCGTTCAAAAACCATATTGCAGTACAATGGCTGAAGTGATGCTTATGCCCAAGTTGAGCGATACCATGACCGAAGGTGTCATCGCCAACTGGCTCATCAAGGTAGGAGAGAAGGTAAGCGAAGGGGACATTATCGCCGAAGTTGAATCTGACAAAGCTACCATGGAGGTGGAGTGCTACGAAGAAGGCACTTTGCTCTACATCGGTGCTGAGGCTGGTGATTCCATTCCAGTGAATGGCGTAATGGCCATCATCGGTGAGGAAGGCGAGGACTTCTCTTCTTTGTTGGAAGGCGGAAGCGCTCCAGCTTCTGAGGAGGCTCCTGCAGAGGAAGCGTCTGCTCCAGCAGAGGCCATTGACGTTTCAGGTATCGACGCGCAAGTGATGCGCATGCCTAAGTTGTCTGATACCATGACCGAGGGTGTGATCGCCAACTGGCTCATCAATGTTGGTGATACAGTGAACGAAGGTGACATCATCGCCGAGGTTGAGTCTGACAAGGCGACCATGGAAGTGGAGTGCTACGAAGAAGGTACTTTGCTTTACATCGGTGCTGAGGCTGGTGGCAAAATTCCTGTAGATGGCATCATGGCCATCGTAGGTGCTGCCGACGCCGACTATAAGAAATTGATTGCTGCTGAGAAAGCCCAAGGTTCTGGTGCTTCTGCTCCTGCAGCTGAAAGCAAACCCGCGCCTGAGGCATCTTCAGCGGCACCCTCCACTCCTGCCGCTGCTCCAAAGATTGATAGCGGCTCTACCGCTGCGGAAGCTGATGGCCGGGTTAAAGCATCTCCTTTGGCCAAGAAACTAGCGGCTGATAAAGGATATAAGTTGAGCGAAATTAAAGGTTCTGGTCCTGGTGGACGTGTAGTGAAGTCCGATGTAGAGAACTTCACACCAGCCGCTGCTGCTCCAGCTCCTGCTGCTGCCAGCGAGGCTAAGCCAGCTGCTGCTCCAATCGCATTGCCTACCGTTGTTGGTGAAGAGTCTTACAAGGAGGAGAACCTCTCGCAAATGCGTAAGGTGATCGCTCGTCGTTTGTCCGAGTCCAAGTTCCAAGCGCCACACTTCTATGTGACGATGGAGATCAACATGGACAAGGCCATCGAGGCGCGTAAGTCCATGAACGAAATCTCTCCTGTGAAGATTTCCTTCAACGACATGGTGGTGAAAGCTACTGCGGTTGCATTACGCAAAAACCCAGCTGCTAACTCTATGTGGTTGGGTGACAAGATTCGCTACAACGATCACGTACATATCGGTGTTGCCGTTGCTATTCCTGACGGTTTGGTGGTACCAACCATCAAGTTCGCCGATTCTAAGACACTTTCTCACCTCTCTGCTGAGGTGAAGGAGTTGGCTGGAAAAGCGAAGAACAAGACCTTGGGTGCCAACGAAATGGAAGGTTCTACCTTCACTATCTCCAACTTGGGTATGTTCGGTGTTGAGGAGTTCACTGCTATCGTGAACCCACCAGCAGCATGTATCATGGCTGTGGGTGGTATCAAGCAGACTCCAGTGGTGAAAGACGGTCAGATCGTTCCAGGTAACGTAATGAAAGTTACGCTTTCTGCTGACCACCGTGTAGTGGACGGCGCTGTTGCTGCTGCATTCTTGAAGGACTTCAAAGGACTTTTGGAAGACCCAGTTCGCATCTTGATCTAAGCAAAATTAGATTTTGGTTATATAGGAAACCGCCCAAAAATTTGGGCGGTTTTTTTGTGTTTTATTTATTTGATAGGAAACAATATTTATGAAAACGATATCGCTTAAGCACTTTGCTCAATATGGGAAATTTGATTCAATTGCTATTGGTTCGTATAAATCTGATGTAATTAACCTTTTAGGTGATGATTTTGATTTCTACGATGATGGAGTAGAAACACAAATCTTAAAATATGGATGGTATGAATTCTTTTTTTGGTCAAGTACTGAAAAGCTATTTGGTATCCAAAATGACCACCTTCAGGCTGATTGCATCAATCATGATGAAATGATTGAGTTTGAAAATCAAAAATTCAAAGTTGATAATTGGTTTTTACAAGTAGGTAAGGGGTTTACCTTTAGAGAGGTTTTATCTATTTTAGAAACCCAAAAAATTGAGTTTGAAATTACAGAATTATATGAGGATGGTCCAGGAATTATAAAATTCGCTAGTGGTGTTTATTTAGATTTTAGCGGTGACATTTCTGGTTGGGATATAGAGAAAGATCAGTGGTTGGATAAGGTTATAGATGATCAATTTGAATATTTGTTGAATGGGATAAGATTGTTTGATTTAAATAAAAATTCATGAGAAAGTCTGACGGTGCTTCGTTAAAGCATCGAAGTTTTTTTAAACTTTTTATCGACTCGACAGCTTCTGATGGGACTCCTGTCGCGTTTGAAACCGTAAATTGCATTTGCAATGCTTTAGTTTAACCTGATTGGGACATTAGAAATGTTGGGACGGTTTCGAACGCTTTGCAAAAACGCCCGAGGTGGCATTAGGGAGGGCTAAGTCGTGGAAGTTGGATTTTTTAGAAAACATCACTTCACCTTCCACCAAGGAACAAGCCCAAAATCAGTCAGTAACGTTGTGATCTCTCCTGTGGAATCAGTGCCGATGTAGGTGGCATAACATCCATCTCCATAACCTGTAGAGAAGGTGGCTAGTTTATGGGGACCAAAGTTTTTGATAAAGCCCAGACCATTATTCTCATTAGGAACCTTAACGAAAGTTGATTCCCAAATGGGATGAGGCATTTTGGTGAAGGTGTGGTTTGCTACTGAATCAATAAATATTCCTGTGCCCATATCGACAGGATAGCAGTAAATTTTTGAGTCAATAAGTTCTCTTGGTACCTGACCCTGCCTACGTGCAAATTCCCACTTCATAACCTTTTTATTGGAGAATCTAATACGCGAGTAGGCGACTCTTCTGTCATTCTCAAATTGAGCTACAGCAATTTGTACTGGAAATTCCCCTTTATCGAATTGATGAATGAAGGGCTCAGCGTTGTACATATTGATGGGGTCGCAGGCAATGATCTTTCCTGATTCTAATTTGATGTTCCCCAGCTGGTAGGCTTTCAACTTGAAGGTCCTGTCCTTGTTTGTAATGGGTTCAGGATTTTGAAAGGCAACCTCAAAAATTCGAGGGTAGACGCCTTCCTTGCTTGCCGTGTCGTTCACCTCATTGAGATCAATTGAAGCCATAAAAGTGCTTTGGTTCTTTTCTACATTTGGCTTGAGGTAATGGAAATAATAAAGAAGGGCAAGCGGAATAAATATAAGAGCGAAATGTCTGGTTTTCATAGTTGAAGTCGATAAGGTGTATGGGTTGATTAACCAAATCAATGGCGTCTCATACTTGGACAAAATTAACCTGAATTCTTCAAAATGTTTACCCATGCCAATGGTATGGTCGTCGTATTGACTCTTCCAGAATAAGAATCTACCCGTAAGTTTTTCGTCTTCGGAAATACTCATTCCGCGTATGGTGTTACCTAAATAAAACGGTTGTGATCGAATGCTGTTTCTCAATCTTGATGGGTACTGTGATTTTGATGGTCCCCAGTCTTTTTGCTATCTTTTCCGAATCTCTAAAATCCATTTGTATGAAAAAGTCAGTATTGTATCCGCTCTCAATCCTGTTTGCAGGTGGGGCGCTGTTCTCATGTGAGCTTAAAGACCAAACAACTGCAAGCGAAGCTGTTGAGGTGGCTGAGGAGTATTCATTGGTGAATAAACTTTACAATGATGCTTCCAACACTTCTGATGATGGAGTGATGACTGCGGAGGAGGATATGGAAGGTTCCAGTACGAAAAGAATTGCTGGGGAAGGGCCAACCATTACGGTTTCGCCAGCGGATCTTACCACTTTCCCAAAAAACATCACCATTGATTTTGGTCAGGAAGGCATCACGGGAGAAGATGGTGTTCTTCGTCAGGGAATTGTGATGATTGAATCCTCAGATTGGCATTCCGTTGAGGGAAGTGTGCATACTACAACGTTCAGCAACTATTACCAGAATGGTTATAAAGTGGAGGGTACGCATGTGTCAACCAACCTCGGTAATGTGGATGCGGACAACCAAAAATTTCAGGTTGTTATTGAAGATGGAAAGGTGACTACGCCTGCTGGTGAAATCATCAATTACGAGCAAAACACCACGCGTACCCAAAAGGCTGGCGCCAGTACCAAATTGAATGTTTGGGATGATGAATACCTTATTGAGGGCACCCAGTCTGGTATTAGCTCCAGTCAAATAGAGTACTCCATGGAAACAAAGGAGGCACTCCACTTTGTAGTCGTTCCTCGTGGCATTGTTGCTGGAATTTTGGAACTCAACATTGGCACCATTGAGGATATCGAAATCGACTATGCAAAAAAGCAGATTACAACTGCCGATGGGAATACTTATCCATTGGGTAATTAATTAGTTCCGTTATAGTTGAATCTTCAAGATCGTAAATCCCAGCTTGAGCAGTCAAAAACGATTGCTCAGGCTGGGATTTTTTGTTGGTAGGGTCACAGGTCTTAATTTGGAAGACCAAGGCAAGGAAAATGACGTTCTCTTTTTTCGAGAGCAAAAACGCTTAATACTGCTTTTATGAAACTTCATGTTATAGATACCGAGCTTTTCAAATTGGACGGAGGGGCCATGTTTGGCGTAGTGCCCAAGGTGATTTGGAACAAGCTGAACCCTGCTGATGAACATAACCTCTGTACATGGGCGATGCGCCTGTTGCTGATTGAGGATGGCGACCGCAAGATTTTGATTGATACAGGAATCGGTGACAAGCAAAGCGAAAAGTTTTTTAGCTACTACTATCTGGACAAGACCAATACACTGGAAAAGTCATTGACAGCTAAGGGTTTTTCTTTTGCCGATATCACGGATGTGGTCTTGACGCATTTCCATTTTGACCATGTAGGCGGTGCGGTGAAAAAGGAAGGAGAGCAGTTGTTACCTGCATTTCCGAATGCCACTTATTGGACCAGCAGGGCGCATTTGGATTGGGCATTGAACCCGAATGCCCGTGAGAAGGCGAGTTTCCTGAAGGAGAATATTGTTCCGTTACAGGAGGCTGGTGTTTTTAAGTTCGTCGAAGAAGGGAATTCCCCTTTTGAGCATATTGATTTCATTTTCGTTGATGGACATACCGAGTCGCAGATGTTGCCATTGATAAATACAGGGGAGCGTAGGTTGCTTTACTGCGCTGATTTGTTCCCTTCGGTGGGGCATTTGCCATTGCCTTATGTGATGGCTTATGATGTTCGTCCATTGGAAACCTTAAAGGAAAAGGAGGAGGTCTTGGGGCGTGCGATTCAGGAAAACTGGGTATTGTTCTTTGAGCATGACCCAAAAATTGAGTGCTGTACGCTGGAGCAAACCGACCGAGGAATCCGTGCAAAGGAAACCTTTGCTTTGTCTGAGCTGTTCTAAGGTGTAATTTTGAGCCTATGGAAAATTCAGAATCGACTCGAATAGAGTCACAGGAGCAGTTGGTGCCGTGGTTGAGCAGGTTGTGTAACTACCTTATTGATTCCGTGGTGGTGGTTTTGTTGATGCAGGCCTATTTAGGTGCCATGGGAGTAAATCCAGAAGCGCTTGCTCCTGAGGAGTCATTGACGGTGATGGGGCATCTTATTCTTATCAAATTGGCCTATTACTTTGGTATGGAGGCTTTGTTAGGAAAGACCTTGGCTAAGTTCATTACCCGAACTCAAGTGGTGGACGAGGATGGAAACAAGCCTGCGATTGGGAAAATTGCCATCAGAACCCTTTGCCGTTTGATTCCTTTGCGTGAATTGTCCTTTGTGGCGAAGTTCCCTTACGGTTTTCACGATCGTTTTTCCAAGACCTATGTGGTTTGGGATTCTTAATGATTTGGATGCTGACGCCTCCTTTTTTTCGGTAAAAGGTATTTTGCGGTAACTAAAACACCTTGTTTGCTCGTTAAGCATATAAAGGAGTTTTCCTAAAAGCCATTGGCTTTGGGTTAATCAATACAGCTATGTTTTTGACGGACAAAAAATGTGTTCCCTGCGAAGGGGGAGTAGCCCCATTAAAAGGGCAGGAATTAAGAGATTACGCCTCCCAAATTGATTCTGCGTGGAGACTGCTGGGGCAGGATAAGATTCAACGGAATTTGGACTTTACAGATTTTAAAGAAGCCATGGGTTTCATTAATGATGTAGCCAACTTGGCTGAGTCCGAAGGTCATCACCCTGATATTCACATATTTTACAACAAGGTTACTTTGGAGTTATGGACGCATGCGATTCGAGGGCTATCTGAGAATGATTTCATCTTGGCCGCAAAAATTGACGTTTTGTACACTTCAAATGCCTCCTTGAAAAGAACTGCCTAAAAAAAAGTTTGGCAGAAATTTAGAGCCATGAACACCTTGTGTTTCGTGGTTTTTTTGTGCCCTGTTGTCCTCTCAATGACAGTTGGGGAACGCTTAACCCGAAACTCTTTGTTATATTTGCGAGACGCATGGAGGCGATTGTGTAACAAGAGTCACGGAATATGGATTTTGAAGGAATTAAGGCAAAACTCGAGGAGTATAAGAATGAGGGGAAAACAATGTTTACCTCTTCTTCCTTTCAGTCGCATAGTATTGTGCTGTTGCATATCCTGAGTCGTATTGATAAAAGCATTCCCGTGTATTTCATCAATACTGGTTTTCACTTTCCTGAGACGCTGAAATTCCGTGATGAGATTGTTGACCGCTTTGGGTTGAATTTGGTTGATCTCAAGCCCAATACTCCAAAAATTCAGCAGCGCGATGCGGCTGGCAGATTCCTTTATGCGTCCGATCCTGATTATTGCTGCCATCTGAATAAGGTTATACCAATGGATGCCGTGTTGGCGGAGCATGATATCTGGATTAACGGTGTGCGTGGCGACCAAAGTGCAGTGCGTAAGGCCATGCAAGTGGAGCAGCCAGCCCCACATAATACGGTGCGTTTCCACCCAATGCTGGATTGGAACAGCCGTATGATTTACCAATATCAAAAAGAGTTTGACCTCCCACGTCATGGACTGGAGGCCAAGGGTTATTTGAGTATTGGTTGTGAGCCTTGTACACGTCCCTTCGATCCAGAAATGGAAGAGCGTGAGGCACGATGGAGTGGAATGAACAAAGTAGAGTGTGGATTGCACACCTCCTTGGTCAAGTGATAAAGTAGCTATTCGCTGAATTTCAGTGATTTAAGATTTTATTTGGTTTAGCCGTTTGCACCAGTTTTGGGCAAGCGGCTTTGCCTTTTCATAAAAATTCTGATTGAAGATGTCAAAAGTCTTGGTGACAGGAGGCGCTGGTTATATTGGTGCCGTATTGGTGGATAGCTTGGCAAAGCAGGATGGTGTGGATGAGATTGTCGTTTTTGACAACCTTGCACGCAAGAATTACGGTTTTTTCACCTCCTCCAAAAAGATTGAGGGCGCCAAGGTCAACTTTGTCATGGGTGACCTCTTGGATAGTCGCCAATTGAAAAAAGTGTTGGAAGGTGTTGAGGTGGTTTACCATTTGGCGGCCAAGACTACCGACCATTTTGCTGATGTTGATTCCCATGTTTTCGAGCAGGTGAACAACTGGGGAACGGCTGAGTTGATGTATGCCATTGAGGAATCTTCAACGGTGAAGAAGGTGGTCTACCTGAGTTCCATGGGTGTTTATGGAAATTCTTCCCAAGGGCTTTGCACTGAGGAGACGCGTTTGAATCCACGCATGTTCTACGACATCTCCAAGATGCGCGGTGAGGAGCATGTGCTTCGTATGGAGGAAAAGGTCGAAACCTATGTGGTTCGTTTGGGCAACGTGTATGGTTACAGCCCATCCATGCGATTTGAGTCGGTGATTAACCGTTTCATGTTCGATTCGCATTTCAATGGTCGCATCTCCATCCACGGTAGTGGTAAACAGCGCAGAAGCTTTATCCATATCGATAAGGTTGCCAGCGTTTTGGTGGAGTTTATGGGTGGTAAAATCCCAACGGGGGTTTACAACTTGGCGGATCATAACTCTTCCATTTTGGATTTGGTGGACCTCTTCAAAGAGCTTAATCCAGAGATGGAATACCTGTTCATCAACCAGAACATCGATCTGCGTGATGTGGTGATGGATACTGATTTGAAATTGAAACAGTATGTAGAAATGCCAGAAGGTGACTTGAAATCAGAGTTGGAGGCCTTTCAAGCTGAGCATTTGGCGTTTTAAATTGATGCAATAATTGATAAGTGCGGACAAGACACATGGCTATTTGGTCATGGGTCTTTTTATTTTTGAGGAAGTTCAAAGGATTAATAATCCACTTTTAGGTGTATGAAAAAATGTTGGTTGTTTAATCTACTTGCTTTGTTACTGTTTTCCTGTGCGGAACAGGGGCAGCAAGCTCAGGAGGAGTCAGAGGTTGTTGGCGTTCGCTATGCAAAAGGATTTTCCATTGACGAGCAGAATGGGTTCAAAGTGCTCAAAATGAGTGTGCAGGACCAACAGGAACTGACCTATGTTTTGGTGCCCAAAGGTCAGCCACATCCAAAGCTAAAGGACGACGAACAAATCATTGAAGTGCCTTTGGAAAGGGTGGCAACGCTTTCATCGACTGATATTTCATTTTTGAAAAGCTTGGGACTTTCTCCAAATCTTGTTGCGATTGGGAAAGCGCAATATGTTCGTGACACTTTAATCCAGCAACGTTTTGAAAAAGGTGAGTTGGTAGAGCTTGGTAGCCCGATGGATCCCAACATTGAACAGCTGGTTGCCACCAATCCACAAGCTGTATTTATTGATCCTTCAGGTTATCAATACTTGCATCAACGGACTTCTGTGCCTGCTATTTTGGTTGCTTCCTATTTGGAGGCTCATCCCTTGGGAAGGGCAGAATGGATGCGATTTTTTGGCGCTTTGATGGGGCAGAGCGATCGAGCTGACAGCTTGTTTCAAACTATTGAACAAGAGTATTTAAGTCTGAAAACCTTGGCGGATACGGTTCAGAATAAACCGACTGTGTTTGCAGGCGTTGACTATTCGGGCACTTGGTACATTCCAAATGGCGAGAGTTACGTTGCCCATTTTTTTGAGGATGCGGGAGCGGAATACGTCTGGAATGAGCTGTCGGGAAATGGCACAACGCCAATGGAGTTTGAGGCGGTTTATGAGAAAGCCTTGACAACGGATTTCTGGAGAGTCCTGCACATGGGAGCTTTAACCACAGAGTCTTTGGAAACTCAGAATGCACTTTACAAAGACTTCAAAGCTGTGAAGGAAAAGCAGGTGATTTATTGCGATACGGAGCTGACGGATTTTTATGGACAAGGCGTGGTGGAACCACAAGTCGTTTTGGCGGATTTAATTAAATGTTTTCATCCTGAGGTATTGCCAAAGCACGAACCAGCCTATTATCGCTTGGTGAAATGATTTACACCTCTCAAAAAATAAGCCCTGAATCCGAATGAGATTCAGGGCTTATTTTTTGAGAGGTGTTTTCTAAGGGAAGTTAATCCTCCTCATGGTTGCTGAAAGTATAGCTTAGGCCAAGTCCCAAAACTTGTTTGAACTGAAGGCGTGGACCTCTTTCATCGATATTGCCGTCTCCATTGCTATCAATCTCGAAGTTGATGTCATCGTCGTAAATCATGTTCAAGATCAGGGAGGTAGAAATGTATTTATTCACCTTGAAAGTCAGGAGGTTTTCAAAATACACATCTACATTTTGCGGGTTTTCCAAGTAGTTGGAGAACAGTGAAAGCTTGCTCTGTAGCTTGACGTTCTTTACGATTGGACCGCGATATTCCACACGAACAAAACCACCAGTCTCATGGCGAACGTTTTTACCAGGAGTGATTACGACACCAAGATCATCATAGATGGCACCTTCAACGCCAAAGTTCCCTGCGTCAGCAAGGTTTTGGTCATAAACAAAAGTGGTTCGTTGGGTGAGTGGAGAGATAGAAATAGAGAACCTGTCATTAGGTTTGTAATCCAAACCAAGGTTTACCATCAAGTAACCTGGGGCAAGGAATCGGGAAATGATGGTGCTATCATCATCAGCTGATTTACCAGGAGCGAACTGCGTATTGAAACTAACAGCACCTGAGTAGAACCAATGTTTTCCGAAGTTAGCTCTGCGACCCATTTTGGATTCAATCAGGAGTTTGTCATCCGTTTTTAGGATGCCACGGCTTTCCTCATTGCGAAGACCAAAGTTGGTTTCCAAGCGGTTGTCCCAAAAGCGGTTTTTCTTCTTGTAGTTATAAAAAACGTTGAAGATGGCCGTTCCAGCAATGGAGTTGACACCACCAGCGTTCCAGTTGCTGTAACTACTTTGGCTGAGGTTTACGGATGAAATACCATCCAGTTTCCAGTACTTGACGGAGTCCGCTGGCCGTGGCTCTTCACTGTTTTGCGCGTTGCCCCACAAAGCGCTGATTAACAGGAAAATCGAAAGGTAGAATTTTTTCCCCATGTTGGTACGAAATCAAGATTCGAGTGATTTTATGGCGCAAATTTACGGGAATACAGCTGATTTTCAGCCCGAAAATCGCTATTATATGCCTTGCCTTGTGCTACCATAGGAAACAGCTTATTTTTGCTTACAAGTAAGTTCCTACGGAATATTCCCAATTCCACACTTTATTAACTTGATATTGTTTTATGGCTAATTACACAGAAGATTCCATACGGTCGCTCGACTGGAAGGAGCATATTCGCTTGCGTCCAGGGATGTATATCGGAAAGCTTGGTGATGGCTCGGCCAAAGACGATGGTATCTATGTGTTGGTAAAGGAGGTCATTGATAACTGTATCGATGAACACATGATGGGCTTTGGTAAGCGCATCGAGGTGAAAGTGGGTGAGCACCGTGTGGATGTTCGCGATTATGGTCGCGGGATTCCATTGGGAAAGGTGGTCGATTGTGTGTCCAAGATTAACACTGGTGGTAAGTACGACTCTGGTGCCTTCCAGAAATCGGTGGGATTGAATGGTGTGGGTACCAAGGCCGTTAACGCACTTTCAACATATTTCAGGGTACAGTCGGTTCGCGAGGGGGAAACAAAAATTGCGGAATTCAACCAAGGGGAATTGGTCGAGGATCATGCGATGGAGAAAACTTCCTTGAGGAACGGTACGCGTGTAACCTTTGAGCCAGATACCACAGTCTTCAAGAATTACCGTTTTATCCCGAACTATCTTGAAGACCTCATTTGGAACTATGCCTATTTGAATGCGGGCTTGACCATTATGTTTAATGGTCAGAAATACCATTCTGATAATGGTCTTTTGGATCTCCTTTCCCGAAAGATAAATGAGGAGAACCGTCGCTATCCAATCATCCACATGCGGGGTGAGGATATTGAAGTGGCCTTGACCCATGGCAACCAATACGGTGAGGAGTATTATTCCTTTGTCAATGGTCAGTACACTACTCAGGGGGGAACGCACCAGTCGGCATTGCGTGAAGCGGTTGTTCGTGTGATTCGTGACCACTTCAAAAAGGACTACGATGCGGCGGATATTCGCTCGGCCATAGTCGGGGCTATTAGTGTTCGTGTTCAAGATCCTGTTTTTGAGTCGCAGACGAAGACTAAGCTGGGTTCCCAGAACATGGCTCCAGAAGGTGCTTCTATTCGAAGCTATGTGTTGGACTTCTTGAAACAGGAGCTTGATAATTTCTTGCACAAGAATCCAGATACGGCCACGGCTTTAGAAAAGCGAATCAAGCAATCGGAGCGTGAGCGTAAGGATATTGCTGGCATTAAAAAGTTGGCGAATGAACGAGCCAAAAAAGCGGCGGTTCATAACAAAAAATTGAGGGATTGCCGTGTGCACTTCAGTGATGAGAAGAAGGAGAACCGTTTGGAATCCACCATTTTCATCACGGAGGGTGACTCTGCGAGTGGTTCTCTGACAAAGGCGAGGGACGTACAAACTCAGGCGGTATTCTCACTCCGAGGAAAGCCTCTCAACTCTTTTGGTTTGACCAAAAAGGTGGTGTATGAAAATGAGGAATTTAACTTGCTTCAGCATGCCTTGAACATTGAGGACGACTTGGAGAATCTTCGTTACAATCGCATTGTGGTGGCAACGGATGCCGACGTGGACGGTATGCACATCCGTTTGTTGCTCTTGACTTTCTTCCTTCAGTTCTTCCCTGATTTGGTTCGAGAAGGACACGTCTATATTTTGGAGACGCCATTGTTCAGGGTTCGTAACAAGAAGAAAACGATTTATTGTTACAGTGAGGAGGAAAAGCAGAAGGCCATGAAGGAATTGGGAGGGAAGCCGGAGATTACCCGATTTAAGGGTCTTGGTGAAATCTCTCCGGGTGAGTTCAAGGGCTTTATTGATGAGAACATCAAGTTGGAGCCAGTGGTCATTCGCGATGACAACTCCCTGCCTGAGCTTTTGAAATACTACATGGGAAAAAATACTCCACAGCGTCAAGAATTTATTATTGGCAACTTGAGGGTGGAGAAGGATATGGTGGAGGAGTAAAAAAAATCCCCAAGGTCAATTTTGACCTTGGGGATTTTCTCTTTGTTAGAGTTTTTCAATCTCTTCAGCTGTTAACCCAGTACTTTTTGAAATTGCATCAACAGGAAATCCATCTTTTTTTAAGGTTCGGGCAATCTCCTTTTTCTCATCCTCTCTAACCTTAAATTCAGCCTCCGCTTTAAGTGTGAAAAGTCTGCTTGCCTCATCCCTTAGGTTTTTTAGATGAAGCTTATATTTGGCTTGTTCATCCTCTGATAGGTTGTCAACCCTCAAAAGTTCTTTTGCCTTAAGTAAACCTTTGGCTTTAAACTCTTCTTTTATTTCGTTGTTTTTGAAGTAATAAATCCATTCGTCCAAGGTGTCATGGGCTACATCATCGAATTGATTTACCTTAATCACGTAATATTCAGGGAATAAGTCTGAGGGAGTGATATTTCCTCCCATTAGTATTTTTTGTTTGGCAGATAATTCCAAACTGTCCCCTTTATGAATTCCTTCAAAGTGAGTTTTTCCGTGATAAACATAATCCTCACCTTGTCCCAAATCAAAATAGACAATGTTTACAGAATAGACCTTTTTGACTTGTTTGTAGGAATCGCCTAAAGAAATATATTCTGTAACGGCCTTTGAAGAACCGTAAATCATTCGTTGGAAATAGTCATGCTCTAATTGGTTCTGAACTTCGATGATTACCAGTTCTCCCTTGGCATTTTTAACCAATATGTCAACTCGGTTATATTTGTCTATTTCTATTTGTTGATTGCTTTCACTCTCCAGAATACTTTCGATTTGGATGTCCTCTTTCATCAGCTCTGATAAAAAGCCTTCTAAGACGGTATAATCTGCCTTATTTCTAAGCAGACGTTTCATCGCCCAATCAAATCGAATTAAGTTTCTGTCTTCCATTTTCCAATGTCTTAACCAAAAATGCCGTGTTCAATACGACCTAATTCATCTAAGATTTTATTAAAACCCTCAGTGGTGTTTAAAAGGTCTGAGGGTTTTCCACCGATAAATGGGTTGTAGCGATTTAACCAACGGTTGAACTTTTCATCTGAGCCGAAGACTTCTTTTCCACGTTTGTAGAGTGCGGTAAGATTGATTTTGGCTTTTTCCATCGAAAAGGAGTTCATGCCCTTTTGTAGCTATTGAGATAGATCCTTTCTAGCACAAGTTTCCAATTCTGTCGATAACAAAGACGGAAGCTTGTGCTAGAGTGAATTCCTCAATAATAAGTTGAAACGAAGATTTTTATTCAACCTCCACCAAAAACTTATTTCTCCTTCCTTTTTCGATAAGGATGAACTTGCCTTGAAGCAATTCCACTTCAGCGTTAGCGTTTCCGTCGGTCACCTTGTTTTTGTTCACGCTGATTCCTCCTTGCTTGATCATTCGGCCAGCTTCCCCCTTCGATTTGAAAATTTCGTTCTGGGTAGTGGTTGAAAGGAGGGTAGCGAAAGTCTGCTCCTCTTCAAATTCAGCTTTGGTAACCTTGATTTGTGGAACGCCTTCAAATACTTGAAGAAGGGTTGTCTCATCAATGGATTTCAATTCCTCAGTCACATTCTTTCCAAAGAGAATCTTGGAAGCCTTGATGGCAGTATCCAAAGCTTCTTTGGAATGCACGCGAACAGTTACGTCTTCGGCCAAAGCTTTTTGAAGGGCGCGCAAATGTGGCGCTTCTTCTTGTTCCTTTTCCAAAGCTGTTATTTCCTCTTCGCTCAGAAGGGTGAAGATGCGGATGTATTTCTTAGCGTCCTCATCGGAGACGTTCATCCAGAATTGGTAGAATTTATAAGGAGAAGTTTTCTCTGGGTCGAGCCAGACTGCGCCATCCTCAGTCTTACCAAACTTGGTTCCGTCTGATTTGGTCATCAACGGGCAGGTGAGGGCAAACGCTTGGCCCTGTGCCTTACGTCGGATAAATTCTGTACCAGTCACGATGTTTCCCCACTGGTCCGAACCACCCATCTGCAAACGACAGTTTTTGGTGTCGTAGAGGTGGTAGAAGTCGTAACCTTGCAATAACTGGTAGGTGAATTCAGTGAAGGAAAGGCCTGTTTCCAGACGCTTTTTCACAGAATCCTTAGCCATCATATAGTTGACGGAAATGTGCTTTCCAGCATCACGCGCAAAGTCGATAAAGCTAAAGTCTTTGAACCAGTCGTAGTTGTTCAGGATTTCGGCTTTGTTCTCGCCTTCAAAGTCCAAGAACTTTTCGAGCTGTTTGCGAATGCCTTGGATGTTTTTGTCGATGGTTTCTTCGTCCAGCAATACGCGCTCAGCGGATTTGAAGGAAGGGTCACCAATCATCCCTGTAGCACCACCAATAAGCGCCAAAGGCTTGTGCCCGCAAGTTTGGAAATGCTTGAGCATCATGATGGATACCAAGTGCCCTACGTGTAGGGAGTCCGCCGTAGGGTCGATACCCACATAAGCCGTGGTCATTTCCTTCTCAAGTTGCTCCTCCGTACCCGGCATGATGTCGTGGATCATGCCTCGCCAAACCAATTCCTGAACAAAGTTTTTCATCCTATTAAATAGTGTATTATGTATTAGGTACAATGTATTATGATTTCATAGTTTGAATCATTCATTGTACTTCATACATGATACATAATACATGTACTTTCAAATCCCCGCAAATATAGGTTTTATCAGTAGCTTTGCCGAATGGCTTTAGATGCGTCAAGGGTTTTACAGGATTTGAAACAAGGGAGGTACGCCCCTGTGTATTTTTTGCAGGGCGAGGAGTCGTATTTCATTGACCTGATTTCCAATTACATCGAGAAAAACTGTTTGGATGAATCCCAAAAAGGGTTTAACCAAATGGTGTTGTATGGTCGTGATGTCGATATGAATAACGTGTTGCTTCAGGCGCGTCGTTATCCAATGATGTCCGAACGTCAGGTGGTGTTGGTGAAGGAAGCTCAGGATATTCGTGATTTACCGAGGGAGGAAGGCCAAGATTTGTTGAGCAAATATCTTGAACAGCCTACACCTTCGACCGTATTGGTTTTTGCCCATAAGCAGAAGTCGATTGATACCCGCAAAAAGCTTGGGAAAGCCTTGGATAAGAAGGCGGTCTTGGTGAATTCCAAAAAGCTGTTTGACAATCAGGTGCCCACATGGATTGACAATTATATCCGTGATAAGGGACACGCTTCTACGCATAAGGCAGTGGCCATGCTGGCTGAATTTTTAGGAAACGACCTTTCCAAAATCTCCAACGAGTTAGACAAGATTTTTCTCAACTATGAGGGGAAAGTGGATGTCACGGAGGAGTTGGTCGAGAAGTACATCGGCATCAGTAAGGATTACAATGTCTTTGAATTGCAGAAAGCCTTGGCAACCCGTGATGTGCTCAAGGCCAACCGAATTATTCTTCATTTTGAGAAGGACTTGAAACGGAATCCCATCATTCCAATGATAGCCGTATTGTATGGCTTTTTCACCAAACTTCTTATCGCCAATCAAGAAGGGGCGATGACAGAAAATGCCTTGAAGGATATTTTGAAAGTGAACTATTACGCAGCTAAGGATTATGCGATGGCGATGCGTAACTACCCATTGGCTAAAGTGGAGAAAGCCATTCATTTCATCCATCAGGCTGATTTGAGGACCAAGGGTATTGAGAGTGGCTCCATGAATGATGGGGACATTATGCGGGAGATGGTCTTTAAGATTTTACATGTTTAATAGAGAGTATTCCGAATAGAATTAATCGGCCAACGACCACAGAGGACACAGAGGAATGGAGGTCTAAGAGAATCTCATTGTCCAAACAGAATATTTTCTGAGAATTTGGAGTCTCCTAATTCTCTTTTCCTCTGAGCCCTCTGTGGTTCGAAAAACTCTATTCAGAATTTAGTTTGATGAGCATGGAAAAAATCAAACGGTATTTGGCACTCGGTGATTCCTATACCATTGGTGAGGGAGTGCCTTATGAGGAAAACTTCCCGAGTCAGTTGGTCAGAAGGCTGAATGAAAATGGCCAGAAGGTAGCACTTGACAAAATTGTGGCGGTAACGGGATGGACCACTGACGAGTTGATGAGTGGGATAGAAGGGGGGCGCTTATCACCGCCGTATGATTTGGTTTCTCTACTCATTGGAGTGAACAACCAGTTTCGAGGAGCGCCCATTGAAACTTTTTGTAAGGAATTCAAGGAATTGCTGAATCAAGCGATTGAGTTTGCGGGAGGCGATAAGGAGAAGGTATTTGTTTTATCCATTCCTGATTACGCCTTTACGGAATTTGGGCAAATGAATGATCCCTTTGAGATTTCAGTAGAGCTGCTGGCCTTCAATCTTGCTAAGAAAAAGATTAGCAGGGAGATAGGGGTTCGGTATTTCGATATCACTCCACTGACTCGCCAAGGTTTGGACGAGGCAGGCCTTGTCGCAGACGACAACCTTCACCCTTCGGCAGAGATGTATCGCCGTTGGGTTAACCTAATGGAATCTGGGGTGAAGGCAATGTTATGAGAAAGTGGAAAAGTTTCGAGTCTGCCCCAAAAAAGGTTTTGGACAGCATTTTTTGGGTTGCTTGTTCTATTAGAACTCCCTTACTTTGTCCAAGCTTCCATTTGGAGGCTTTTGATGTTGCAATAAATCCATATTCAAATACTCTTCGACTATGTTAGCCGAGTTCAACAACGACGCTCAAAAGGTCTTTGAAAAGGTGGACACCCAAATCTTTGGGGATTCCAAATCTGCTTCGAAGGCTGTTGCCCGTGAAATCGCTGATTTGATTCAGCAGAAAGCCGCCGAAAACAAGCCATGTGTGCTTGGTTTGGCCACTGGTAGCACCCCAATCCAAATGTACGCGGAGTTGGTTCGTCTTCACAAGGAAGAAGGCTTGAGCTTCAAGAACGTTTACTCTTTCAATTTGGACGAGTACTTCCCGATGGAACCAGATGCTCTTCAGAGCTATGTGCGTTTCATGGGTGAGCAACTCTTCAACCACATTGACATTCCACGTGAGAACTGGAACGTTCCTGACGGCACATTGTCCGAAGACAAGATTGCAGATTACTGCGCTGCTTACGAGGCTAAGATTGACGCCATGGGTGGCATCGACCTTCAGGTTCTCGGAATTGGTGGTAATGGCCACATCGGATTCAACGAATCTGGTTCTTTGGCTAACTCCAAGACTCGTTTGGTAGCTTTGGACAGCATCACTCGTATTGCTGCCGCTGGTGATTTCTTCGGTTTGGAGAACACTCCTCGCAAAGCAATCACTATGGGTTGTCAGAAAATCTTGGAAGCTAAGCGTGTCGTTTTGATGGCTTGGGGTGAAAAGAAAGCTGGCATCACGAAGAAAGCTGTTGAAGGTCCGTTGACTGAGCGCGTTCCTGCTTCTTACTTGCAGGAGCACCCGAATGCTACGTTCTTCTTGGATCTTCCTGCCGCAGCCAAATTGAAGCGTGTTGACACGCCTTGGTTGGTTGACAGCATCGAGTGGACCGAGCAGATTGCTCGTCGTGCTGTAGTGAAGTTGGCTTTGAAAGTTGAGAAGCCAATCCTTCAGTTGACGACTGATGATTATAACTACAACGGCTTGAACGAGCTGTTGGCGAAATACGGTTCTGCGCATGACCTCAACGTGAAGATTTTCCGTGAGATGCGCGACACCATCACTGGATGGCCAGGTGGTAAGCCAGGTGTGGATGATTCCACTCGTCCTGAGCGTGCTGAGCCAGCTAAGAAGCGTGTGTTGATCTTCAGCCCACACCCTGATGATGACATTATCTCAATGGGCGGTACTTTCCAGCGCTTGGTTGACCAAGGGCATGAGGTACACGTTGCTTACCAAACTTCTGGTAACATTGCAGTGGCTGACGCAGAGGCTTTGCGTTTCATCGATTTCGTAAATGATTTCAACGGCCAGTTCGGTTTTGACAGTGCGAACTCTTCTTCAGTATTGGCTGAGGCTGAGAAGTTCTTATCAGGAAAGAAAAAAGGTGACGTTGACTCTGATGCTGTTCGCGAGGTGAAAGGCTTGATGCGCGTTGGCGAAGCAAAAGCTACTTGTCGCTTTGTTGGTGTTCCAGTTGAGAACGCTCACTTCCAGCGTCTTCCTTTCTATGAGACTGGAGGTGTGAAGAAGAATCCAGCTGGTGAGTTGGACGTTCAGAAGACTGTTGATTTGATCAGCGAGATTAAGCCTCACCAAATCTTTGCTGCTGGTGACCTTGCTGACCCACACGGTACGCACAAGGTTTGTTTGAACATCATTTTTGAAGCCATCGAGCGCATCAAGAATGAGGCATTCATGAAAGAATGCTACGTATGGCTTTACCGCGGTGCTTGGGCTGAGTGGCCAATCGAGGAGATCGAGATGGCAGTTCCAATGAGCCCAGAGCAGGTGTTGACCAAGCGTTATGGCATCTTCAAGCACCAGTCCCAGAAGGATGGTGTGGTGTTCCAAGGTTCTGATTCCCGTGAGTTCTGGCAACGTGCCGAGGAGCGCAACGGCGAAACTGCTGACCTCTACAACAACCTTGGTTTTGTAGAGTATGCTGCCATGGAAGCGTTCCGTCGTTACCACTTCGAGAAGCCAGAAGGCGAGCGTATCTAATTCTTACTGAGGAAAATCTTTAACATTCGCTTAAAGATTGACATAAAGAGAAGTCCACCAATTGGTGGACTTCTTTGTTTTTGGTATTTTTAAAAGATTTCTTGCTTACGAATCTTTTGGTAAGAAGTCTTGTTTCTTGTTTTATTCACAACCAGTTCTAGAGAAACTCTACTTTAACTTTCTAACATGTCTACACAATCTAAACCGAACTACACGGTGCCATTTATCATCATGGTGGCCCTGTTCTTCCTCGTGGGCTTCCTCACGGTGACTAACGCTCAGTTCCAAGCGCCACTTAAAGAGGCTTTTAACTTGAACCTTACGCAGGCCTCTTTACTTACTTTTGTCTTTTTTGCGGGTTTTCCAATCACAGGACGTATTGCCAGTGCATTGGTTGACAAATTAGGTTATCAAAAAACATTGGCAGTAGCCTTGGCGGTTATCGCTGTGGCAATGGGAACCTTCTTGGGTTCTGCTTATTTGAAATCCTTCCCAGTTTTCTTGGTCGGTTCTTTCATTATCGGTGGAGGTATTACAATTCTTCAGGTTGTAATTAACCCTTACATCTCCGTACTCGGTCCTAAGGAAAAGGCTGCTGGTCGTTTGAACCTGGCTGGTGCTTTGAACTCATTCGGTACTGTATTGGCACCGATGTTTGTGGCTTCTGTAGTATTCGGAGGCATGGACAAGATTACGATTGACGCAGTTTATGTTCCTTATGTGTTCTTGACCATTGCTGCCTTAGTGTTGGCATTTGGTGTTACTCGCTTGAATCTTCCAGAGGTTTCAGCAGATGATGATAAGGAGGATGACAAGGTAGAAGGTAACGTTTGGAGCTATAGCCACTTGGTTCTCGGTATTGTTGCCATTTTCGCTTATGTGGGTGTAGAAGTAGGTGTTGGTAACCTCAATCTTTACATGAAAGAGATGGGTGAGGATATGGAGTTGGCAGGCACCTTGGTATCTCTTTATTGGGGTGGTTTGATGGTAGGTCGCTTCATTTCTGGAACTGTGTTGCAGAATGTTGATCCAAAGAAAATGTTGATTTTCGTTTCTGCTGTATCTACTGCTTTGGTTGCAGTTCCTTTGGTAGTTGACGGAATGGTTGGTGTTTATGCCTTGGTAGCAATTGGATTGTTCCACTCTGTAATGTGGCCATGTATCTTTACGCTTGCTATTAAAGACTTAGGTAAGTTGACCAACAAAGCATCTGGTTTGTTGTTGATGGGTGTATTTGGTGGTGCTGTGATTCCATTTGCTCAGAACATGTGGGGTGATAAAGAAGTGTTGGGTGATTCAGCTGTACCTTACCAAATGACTTATGTCGTTCTATTGGTAGCTGAGGCTTACATCTTGTTCTATGCCTTGATCGGTAGCCGTGTAAACAAGAAGGTAGCTGTTGAGGAGAATGAAGCTATCATCCTTGATGGTGAAGAGGTTGTTAAGGAGGGAAACTCCCAGACGGTCTAAGCTGATCTAATAGTAATAGAAAAAGCCCCGTTCCAATGTTATTGGAGCGGGGCTTTTTTGTGCATATGGAGGAATTAGAATTGATTCATGCTTCCTCTTATTTTTTTCCTTGTCTGAAAGGATTAAAGCTATGCAGAATAGACAACTTTCCCAGTTTCGTGCAGGCGTCTGCCTGTGTCCAAGCCTGATGTTTTGCACAAGCTGAGGCTTTCGCCAGAAGTATCTCTATCCTACTGAGCTTATTTGATTTACAGCCCGATAGAACAATATATTTCGAGGGAATGGACTAAAGCACAACAGAACGTTAGTCAACTTCTTTCAGTAGTTCACTTTTCAGGTTTTGGCACTCTTGATAGATTTTTGGGTAGAGTGACTCAAATTCTTCGAAATCAGCAATTGCGGCAGAAATATGTTCTTCAGTCATTTTGGTTTCCACTTTTTGTAAGAGCTCAGCTGCTACAGTAGTCCCCAAATTTCTGAAGTTTGATTTAAGCGTATGCGCATTGCGCTTCATCGTTTCTCTATCCTCGGTGAGGATTGCCTCCTTGAATCCTTTGATTAAGGAAGTCGAATTTGAGAGGGTTTTCTCCAGTAACTCACCAATGATTTCTGGGTCGTCACCAAGGATCTGCTTGAGGAAGTCAATCTGGACAAAGGAGTCTTCTGTTTTCGAAGTCCGAGTGACGTTCTCTCTGCTGTGGAAACGTTGGCAATTGAATAGGGGACTCAACTTTTGGGAAATCTTCTCAGGAGTTAACGGTTTTAGGATAATGCCGTTTGCTCCTTTGTTTATGGCTGCCTGATGTGTCTGACGAGTGCTGTCTGCGGTCACCAAAAAGATTGGAATAGTAAGGTCCATATCTTTTCGGACGGTTTCAATTAACTCCAAGCCATCCATTTCAGGCATGAAGTAGTCGGCCATGATCAAATCAAATTTCCCATGCTTGATTTTTTCGATGGCCTCGATACCATTATCACAGGCTTCATAGCCAATGTTAAGGGATTCAAGAATACGCTTTAGGACGTATTGGTTTACATCATTGTCCTCTACCAATAGTGTTTTGAGACCATTGAAATCGGTCACTCCATTAGTGAGTGTCGATGACAATTTATGTCCTGTGCTTACGGGAATGTTAAAGGGCAGTTCGAAGGAAAATATGCTGCCTTTCCCTTGTTCGCTTTCCACCCAAATTTTTCCTCCTTGCTGTTCTACAAGGTTCTTGCAGATAAACGTACCGAGTCCCGTTCCTTCAAATTTTAGTGACTTCTTGGAGGACACTTGAGCAAATTGATCAAAGATGGTATGTAGTTTTTCCTCAGGGATACCAATTCCAGTGTCTTCCACTTCACACCTTAAAACCAATGAGGTTTCTGTTTGGTCAATGATTTTTACCCTTAGTATGATTTCCCCATGAGGGGTGAATTTTAAAGCATTGTCAATCAGGTTCAAAAGGATTTGCCTCAATCGGTTTGAATCTCCAGAAAGAAATGGAGGTAGTCCGTCGGGCAACTCTGAGCGCAGTACTATTTTCCTTTTTTCAGTTCTAATTTTTAAGGATTTGAAGAGGTTGTTAATCACAGCTTCCAGATTGAAATCAGTCACATCGAATCTTAATCTGCTGGATTCAATCCGAGAAAAGTCCAAAATGTCATTGAGGATGGCCTGAAGGCTATCTGCCGAAGATTTGATTACCCCGAGGTTGTCTTGCCCTTTTTGGGAAAGAGTTTCCTCATTCATCAAGTCTAATAAGGCTATCACACCGTTCAGTGGTGTCTTTATTTCGTGGCTCACCATGGCCAAGAAATTGGACCTCTCTAAAAGGTTTGCCTCTGCTTTATTCTTTGCATCCTCAAGTGCGGTTTCATACTCCTCGTTTTCAATGGTAAGTGAAAGAAGAATAAGAATAAAGATGATAACGGTTGCCAAACTGACAATTTGGGAGGTAATATGGTCTCCCTCTGTGGGGATGGAAATAAAGAATTTTTCAAGAGCCGTAATCCACCCTAATCGAAGAGCCACTTGCGCAAGAATCGCAAAAAATGTGCAGCCGAATAGACTTAGTTTTTCTTTGGTTTCAAAGATTAAAGCCTGTCCAACAATGAGTAGTAAAAGAGTGGCGGAAAGTGAGGAATCAGTATTACCCAATAGTGGTATTAGGAGACTAACCAATATGGTGTTCCAAAGGCTGAAAACTGTTCGGCCAAGGTTAATTCTATTTTTTTTATGGAGCAATAGTACACCTCCATAGATAAAAAGGTTAATGATGCTAAAATAGGCTGTTGAATTTCCCATTGAGAGTTGAATGGGAAAAATCAAAACACAGATTAACAGCGAGAGCAGGCAAATCCTATTGACTAAAATGATTCGCTTTCTAAGACTAAAGGGTTGTCCCGTTTGGGTACCCATTTCTGTGAAAGTGAGAATCTTCTGATAGGAAAGGGAGAAACTCATAAAAGATTAGGTTCTCTAAAGTCTGAACAGTGCCCGTCAAAGCATATCTTTGCAGGGCTGCTGACATGAAAAAAATGGTCAACAGCCAAAATTAGTGAAAAGTTATTCCCCCGAAACTGATTTGTGATGGAAAAGCCGGTAATGATTTTGGGCGCAAAAGGATTGGGCAAAGTTGCTCTTGATATTTTCGATCAAAACAATGTCTTAACCTATTGTTTTTTGGACGACGATGAGTCGCTTCACAATACCCAGATTGGGGAGGTAGCCGTTTTGGGAGGCTTGGGTGATTCTGAGTTTTTGTGCTATGCTGGCGACACGTGTGAAGTCTTCGTAGCCTTGGATGAAAAGGAATACAGGAAAAGCGTGGTAGAGGAGTTAGTGGAGCAAAAGAAGGTGATGCCTGTCAATTGCTTTCACCCGCAGGCAAGAATTTCAAGTTCCGCAGTAGTTGGTCACGGAAACCTGATCAATGGAGGAGCTACCATTGGTGCCTTCGCCAAAGTGGGAAACCATTGCCTTATCAATTCCAATGCTTTGGTGGATTTTGAATCGACCATTGGTGATTTTGTGCAGCTTGGCGCTGGAAGCGTAGTTGGCTCTGAGGTGACTTTGGAAGAGGGAGTTTTTGTCGGAGCGGGAGCCATCATCGTTTCTGGAGTTACCGTTGGTAAGGATGCTCGAATTGGAGCTGGATCTGTGGTAATTGCTGATGTGGGTGAAGGAGAAACTTTGTTCGGAAATCCAGCAAAATCTGTCGGGAAGTAAAAATGGGAACGGAACTTGTAGAAGGCCTTTCGAGTTTAAGAATAAACAAGAAACCGCTTATGAAACGCACAACTTTGTTGATCGCTTTTTTTGCTCTCGTTCTTTTAGGAGGTACCATCGTAAAGGCTTCTGGCATTTTGAAAACCCAATTGATGGTTACTGTTCGAAATGACTTGGGTAATATCGAACAAGGAGCTGAAGTTACCCTTTATGGTTCCATCGATGATTACAACAACGAGAAGAATGCGATTGGACCGAACAAGACCAATGCAAAAGGAAAGGTAAGGTTCATCGACTTGGAGCAAAAGGCTTATTACATTGTTGCCAAAAAAGGAGATAAGGATAATTTCCTCGCAGGTGAAAAAACTGATGTATTGAAGTCTGGAAGGATTAACCAAGTAACGGTAATCATCCAATAAGTCAAACACTTCTGGAATAGATTACCTTTTTCCAAAAGTTTTAAAAAAGTGAAATAGACATGGGAGTATCTGCTCCCATGTCTATTTTTTATGCCAATTAAGTTGTGGATATGGATCCAAGACCGATAGGAATATTTGATAGTGGGATTGGTGGACTGACAGTAGCAAAGGCGGTGGGCGAACGTCTGCCCAATGAGCGCATCATGTATTTTGGGGACACGGCGCACCTTCCTTACGGTGACAAGTCTCAGACAGCCATTCAGGCCTATTCCATTAAGATTTGCAACTTGCTGTTGGAGAGGAATTGCAAAGCCATTTTAATTGCCTGCAATTCAGCATCCGCAGCGGCTTTTGATTTGGTGAAGGAGTATGTTGGCAGCAGGGCTTTGGTTTTTAATGTTATTGATCCTGTAGTTCAGTTTGTTGCCCAAGAATTTAACGGTTACTCCATTGGATTGATTGGGACAAAACAGACTGTAAATTCAGGGATTTATAGTAGTCGTTTGGAGGCTCTGGGTAAATCGGGTTTAAAATCCTTGGCCACACCATTGTTGGCCCCGATGATTGAAGAAGGCTTTTTTAATAGTCGAATTAGTGAGGAAATTATTTCGGAATATTTGAGCCACAAAAGTCTTGAGGAAATCGCAGCCTTGATCTTGGGTTGTACCCATTATCCCTTGATTAAAAAGCAGATAGATGCCTATTACGCCGGAAAAGTAGAGGTCATTGATTCCTCGTTAATAGTTGCTGACGCTTTGGCCAAAAGTCTTGAAGAGAATAGTCTTCTCAATACTGGAAAGATGCAGGGGAGACATCATTTTTTTGTCTCAGATTACACCGAGTCTTTTGAGCATTCTACCAAGTTGTTTTTTGGGGAGGCATTGAACTTGGAGTATTACCATTTATGGGAATAGGCTGGTCTTTTCGAATGCCCCAAGTTTTTTCACTCGAAAAAATGGAGGGAAAATAAAAGTGGGTAAAAATATAGGTGAGGGAAAAATGCTTATCTCAGTTTCTCCAGCTGCCTATTGATTTGCTTTAGGTCTTCCAATGTTACTTCATTTGCCAATAGGACTTCTTCAAGTTGCTCAAGGTCTCCATAAATCATATTGAGAAGTAACTCACCCTTTTGGGTCAACCTAATTTGAGAAGCCCTTTTGTCTTTTGGGTGTGGGGTTTTCTCGACAAGGTCCTTTTGAATGATTCTGTCAATGATTCGGGACACATCAGTTTTGTCCACCAAGTTTTCACGAATCTGTTGAAGAGTTAAAGGTTCAGGGTGACTCCGTTTGATGATTCTCAATACAAAGTATTGCTGAGGCGTTAATTCAAATGGATTCAAAAAATTGCGGATGAGATTAATCATCCAGTTGTAAGCCGTGGAAACTGTGGTCAGGCTTTTCTGGAATTCACTCTTGAATTCAATTTTTTGGGAGGGGGTAAAATTATCCAAATTCATTCCTGTTATAGGTTGAGATTCATAACAGGAACCATTTTCAAAGAGATGTTCGTTCTGTCAATTTTTCTGTGATTGATGAACTCACTATTTCACTTGATAAACGGCTGCATGAGGTCAATAAAAATAAAAAAGGGTAAGCTGTTGAGCTTACCCTTTTTTGATGAGTTGGAGGAATTCCTTTCGGTAATCGTCCTTTTGTAATCTTCCTGAAAACTTGCTGGTGATGGTGCGACTGTTGGTGTCTTGAACCCCTCGGGAGGCGACACATAGATGGTCGGCTTCCAACACGACTGCCACATCATCAGTCTGTAATGATCTTCGAAGGTCATCCATGATTTGCACCGTCAAGCGTTCCTGAACCTGTGGGCGCTTGGCGTAGTACTGGACAATCCTATTAATCTTAGAAAGACCGATGACTTTTCCCTTAGGAATGTAAGCCACGTGCGCTTTGCCAAAGAATGGAACGAAGTGATGCTCACAATGCGTGTAGAAGGTGATGTCCTTCTCAATGAGCATCTCGTCAAAGTTGAATTTGTTTTCGAAGAGTTTGACCTCAGGTCGATTAGCGGGGTTTAGTCCGCTGAATACCTCCTTGACGAACATTTTTGCGACACGGTGGGGAGTGCCTTTTAGGCTATCGTCGGTGAGGTCCAGACCCAAAATCTGCATAATGGACTCGAAGTGATTTTCGATAAGCTCCATTTTGAGCTCGTCGTCCATTTCAAAGGCATCATCCCTCAGCGGCGTGTCCAGTGAGGTTGCATGGTGGTGGTTGCCCACCTCTTCAAAGTCATTCTCCCGCATATTCGACAAAGTTTCTTTCCGTTTCATAAAGAAGGACTTTTAGTTCGTATTCTGGAGCAATCTCCTTCCTGAGAAGTTGATGAATCACTACAGCAATATTCTCTGCTGTAGGGTTTAGCTCCTTGAACTCCTCGCAGTCGAGGTTGAGGTTTTTATGGTCAAAACGCTCAATGATTTCCTTCTTGATTACACTTCCCAACCACTTCATGTCCAAAACAAATCCTGTTTCAGGATCGGGCTCTCCAGTAACAGACACCAGCAATTCATAGTTGTGTCCGTGGTAGTTGGGATTGTTGCAGAGGCCAAAAACAGCCTGATTCTTTTCGTCTGACCACTTGGGGTTGAATAACCTGTGGGCAGCGTTGAAATGTTCTCGTCTATTGATGGCAATCTTCATGAAGCGCATTCTTTCACTCCGTTTCTCCAACAACACGAAGGGAAAAAGAGTTGGCTTGAGCGACAAAGATAAGCAGGAATCAGATTAGAAGAGGCCTAAGGCCAATATTTGTGTGTGTATACAAGTTTACTATCCTCGGAGATACTGCCTATATTTGCACCTGAAACTTACACAGTGGTTTTTGTGTTTCCTCCAAGAAGCATACATAACCTCCAAGCTCTCCCATGAAAAGAAAGATTGAATTGATGGCCCCTGCGGGCTCAAGGGACTCGTTGATGGCGGCCATTCAAGGTGGTGCGGACTCAGTGTATTTTGGCGTTGAGCAGTTAAATATGCGCGCTCGTGCGACCATGAATTTCACTCTGGAGGACTTGGAGGAAGTCGCTGAGTTGTGTCGTTCAAACGGTGTTCGTAGCTACATTACGGTGAACACCATTCTTTATGATCACGACATTTCCATCATGAAGCGCATCGTTGACCGTGCCAAAGAGGCTGGTATTGATGCGATCATTGCTTCGGACCAAGGCGCCATTGGCTATGCCCGTTCCGTAGGGTTGGAATGTCATATTTCCACGCAGGTGAATATCTCCAATGTGGAAACGCTCCGTTTCTATTCTCATTTCGCTGATGTGGCTGTACTCGCTCGCGAGTTAAGTCTCCGTCAGATGGAGGACATCGTAAAGGTGATTGAACGTGAACAGATCAAAGGCCCGTCTGGTGAGTTGATGCAGGTGGAAGTTTTCGCTCATGGCGCTCTTTGTATGGCCGTTTCTGGCAAGTGTTATTTGAGCCTTCACAGCCATAACTCTTCAGCAAACAGGGGAGCTTGCATCCAAAACTGTCGTCGTACTTATACGGTAATCGACAAGGAGGAAGGGGTAGAAATGGAGATTGACAATGAGTTTATCATGTCGCCAAAGGATCTCTGTACGGTTGACTTCCTCGACCAGTTGTTGAATACTGGAGTTTCTGTCTTGAAGATTGAGGGACGTGGTCGTGAGCCAGGCTATGTGAAGACGGTTATTGAATGTTACCGTGAGGCTATCGACGCCTATTTGGACGGAACCTACAATGAGGAGAAGGTAGCAGGTTGGATGGCTCGCTTGGAAAAGGTTTACAACCGTGGTTTCTGGGGAGGTTATTACCTCGGTCAAAAGCTTGGTGAGTGGACCGATGGACCTGGTTCCAAGGCTACCACTAAGAAGATTTATCTCGGAAAGGTGAACCACTACTACCCGAAGGCTGGAGTAGGAGAGTTCAAAATGGAAACTCATGCCATCAAACCAGGAGATAACATTATGATTACTGGTCCAACTACAGGTGTAGTTGAAATGGAGGTTGACGAGTTGTGGGTAAATGAAAAGCCTGCGGATCAGGCAACAAAAGGTGATCTTTTCTCTATGAAGATTGATCGTGTGCGCGAGTCCGATAAGCTTTATAAAATTGTTGATGTTGAGCGATGATTATAATTACCCATCAGCGAGACAAATGCATCGGCTGTAATTATTGTGTGGAACTTGCCGAAGAGCAATGGCGAATGTCCAAAAAGGACGGAAAAAGCGTCTTGCTTGGTGCAGTAAATAAAAAGGGGTTTCATACGCTTCGTGTGCCGATGGATGATGATGAAGTCCTTCACAATAATGAGAAAGCTGCAGAAGCTTGTCCCGTGAATATTATTAAAGTCAGTCAGACCTAATGAAAAAGGAGCCCCAATTAAATGGAGCTCCTTTTGTTTTTCTTTCGCTTAAATTGAAAGTTCATGGAGAATCGGCAAATTCTTCATGAAAAAAAACACCCCGAGCAAGAGTGGAGAATCACACGTTGCACAGGAACACTTGCATTATGGGGTGTTTTTATTTTCTCAATTATTTTTGAACGACATCGCCACGAAGGCTTTCAATCAAAGCGCCAACTTCCCCAAGGATGTCATCAGGGACATTGTTTTGATTTGCACCAACTACCACGTCTGCAATAAAGGCATCAAATGCAGCATCATCAGCAGCCATTGCCATACGTGAATTTTTTGATGGGTCGTGAGCATCAACCATGTTCAGCCCTGAGTAAGTGAAATTCTCAGATCCAGCGGCTGCAGCGAAGAAATCAGTCAAATTTTTGCTCAATGCACTGAATCCGCTAAGGTCACCACTACCAACTTCTCCCAACAGGGTTCCAAAGTATGGTTGCAAAGCGGTGTCTCCGGCGATTACGAAAATTGATGAATCCACTACACCACGAAGAGCCAAACGACCAGCTTCGATCATTTGTCCTTGGTTTGCAGGGTCATCCACCATTTCTGCTCCGCCAAGACGCTCATATAAGGTTGGCTCAGCTGGTGCGGTAGTCGTTTCATCATCCTTGTCGCAACTGGTGAAGGCAAATGCAGTTGCGAAAAGGGCCAGAAGGGTGAGTTTTAGATAATTTTTCATCTTCAAGAGATTTTTTTTGGAACAATTACGTGTGATGTTATTTAGGAAAAGAGGTTTTGGAAAAACACCCCTAAGCGGTAGGTAAGTGAGGTTTTGTCAATGACAGGGCAGCCATTACTAAGATTTGATGCCAATGGGATATAAGGCTTTGCCTTGAAGTCTCCTTTGGTTTTGAACTCTTCAAAAACCATTTGAGCATCCAGCTTACCGGTTTCAAAACCATAGACCAAGGTTCCGGCTTTCTGGTTTAGGTAAACATGTTTTACTCCTTCAATTCCTTTTAGCGTCTTGACCGCTAAACTGGCTGTTAGGGAATCAGGCTGTTCCTCAAAATCGATCCGGCTGAGTTGCCAGTTCATGTGATGCTGGTCATTTGGTCGAGTGACCATGTAAATATGGACGCCAAGGGTAATCACAAATAGCCCCAGTATCCCGCCTAAAACTGCAAGGCCTCTTAGTAAGTATTTCTTGTTCATGTCGTGCCGAATTAAAACTTCGACACACTTACGTAACCTAGGAGAGGAATGGATTGAATAGGGGATCTGAAATTGACTGTTTAGAAAAATTCTAAGTAAAAAGTATGGTCAAAAAAAAGCCCTGTTCCGGATAGAAACAGGGCTAATGTCTTAAAGGAGAGAGGCTTACTTTCGGCCAATAGCCTTGAGCGCTTTCTCTACAATATTCTCGGCCTTCAAGCCATATTTTTCCATCAATTGAGCTGGAGTGCCACTTTCACCGAAAGTATCCATCACTGCTACGAACTCCACAGGAGTTGGCAATTCACGGGAAAGAACGCCGGAAATGCTTTCGCCCAAACCACCGTTGATTTGGTGTTCTTCAGCAGTTACAACCGCACCAGTCTTTTTGGCAGAGGCGATAACGGCCTCAACGTCCAAAGGTTTGATGGTGTGGATGTTTACGATTTCAGCGTCGATGCCTTTTTCAGCAAGAATATGACCTGCTTCAATCGCTTCCCAAACCATGTGGCCAGTAGCGAAGATGGTAACGTCCTTACCCTCGTTCAACATCAAAGCCTTACCGATTTCAAACTTTTGGTCGGCAGGAGTGAAGTTAGGGACAGATGGACGACCAAAACGCAGGTAAACTGGACCATCGTGCTCAGCGGCAGCAATGGTAGCGGCTTTGGTCTGGTTGAAGTCGCATGGGTTAATCACCGTCATGTGAGGGAGCATCTTCATCATGCCGATGTCCTCCAACACTTGGTGCGTCGCGCCATCTTCACCCAAGGTCAAACCAGAGTGAGAAGCAGCGATTTTTACGTTTTTGCCAGAATAGCTAACCGACTGACGGATCTGGTCAAATACGCGGCTGGTAGTAAAGTTTGCGAAAGTACCAGTGAATGGAATCTTACCACCGATAGTCATACCAGCAGCCAAACCAATCATGTTTGCTTCTGCAATACCAACTTGGAAAAAGCGCTCAGGAAAGTCCTTTGCAAAAGCGTCCATTTTCAAGGAAGGCGTCAAGTCAGCACAAAGGCCAACCACATTTGGGTTGGTTTTGCCAAGCTCGTGCAGTCCCGCACCAAAACCGGAGCGAGTGTCTTTCTTTTCAGTATATGGAAAGTCTTTCATTAGAATAGCTTGATGAACATTAGACCTTAATCTAATGTCAGATGTCTTTAATAGTCGCCCAAAGTTTCCTTTACTTGACCAAGAGCGCTTGCAAGCTGCTCATCATTTGGAGCTTGGCCGTGCCACTTGTGTGTGCCCACCATGAAGTCAATTGGGTGACCCATTTCGGTTTTCAACAACACCATTACAGGAGTTCCCTGCTTGGAAGCGGCTTTTGCTTCTTGGATAGTTTCCAAGACAGTTTTCATGTCATTACCCTTTTCACAAGTAATTACATGCCAACCGAAGGCCTTGTACTTGGCGCCCAAATCCAACAGGTTAAGCACTTCATCAGTGCTACCGTCAATCTGAGCGTTGTTGTAGTCAACAAAACCAATGAGGTTGTCCACCTTATTGTGAGGAGCGTACATGGCAGCCTCCCAGATTTGACCTTCTTGCTGCTCACCGTCACCCATCAACACATAGACAAACTTGTCGTCGCCGTTGAGTTTTTTCGTTTGAGCGGCACCGGCGGCAACCGAGAGTCCCTGACCCAAAGAGCCAGAAGCCATGCGAATACCTGGAAGACCTTCCTCAGTGGCAGGGTGACCCTGAAGGCGGGAATTGATCTTACGGTGGGTGGCAAGCTCAGGAACTGGGAAATAGCCAGCGCGAGCGAGGGTGCTGTACAACACTGCAGAGATGTGGCCATTGGAGAGGAAGAAAAGGTCTTCGTCCTTTCCGTCCATGGAAAACTCTGGGTTGTGGGTCATTTCCTTGAAGTACAAGGCAACCAACAAATCGGTGCAACCAAGGGCACCTCCTGGGTGGCCAGAGCCACAACCGTGCACCATTCTAAGGATGTCGCGACGTACCTGTGACGCCACGTCTTCAAGCTTCTTGACTTCCTCGTCAGTGATGTTGAAAGACATAGTCGAGTGTATTATGTGCTTCCTTTGAGGTGAGAGCGATTAGAAAAACGAATGTCCCCTTTGTTTACCCCAACTCAGTTAAAAGCACACTTTGCTTAGGATTTCTTAAAGATCTCTTCAGTGTGGGCGTCTGTTTTCGGACGCTTGAAGATGTGAGCAATTTTTCCTTCCTCATCAATCAGGAAGGTGGTGCGGGCAATGCCCCACTTCTTATTGCCGTACATGTTCTTCTCCTTCCAAACGCCATAAGCGTTGATAATCTCCTTGTCTGTATCAGCCAACAAAGAGAAAGGGAGATCGTACTTGGCAATGAATTTTTGGTGGGAAGCTTCATCATCAGCACTGACACCGAGAATTACGAAGTTGGCGTCCTGCAATGTTTTGTAGTTGTCACGAAGGTTGCAAGCCTGCTTCGTGCATCCTGGAGTGTCGTCCTTTGGATAAAAGTATAGGGCAACTTTCTTTCCCTTGAAATCAGAAAGGTTGATATCCTTTCCGTTCTGGTCTTTGCCCGTAAAGTTTGGAGCAATATCTCCGATGTTGAGTTCCATCGTCTATGTTTTAGACAGTTCGACAGTTCTTATTTTATGACAACCGAATAGGTTTTCGTGTTGCCCATTTGGTCCCTTACTTCAAGCTCCAGCTTTCCACGTAGGGGAGTGTTCGGATTCAAGGTTTCTGACCAAATGAATTTCCGCTTGTAGTCGTAGTGCATTAACAACCACCTGCCATTCAGTTTGGCTTCCCAAGATTGGATGCCAGAAAGTTCGTCCCAAATCTTGAAAGAGACGACATTTCGAGCTTTGCCTAAATACCTGATGACGGGTTCAGTTGTGTCCGCCAATACTGTATAAGTACCCAAATCTCTGGTTTTTAGTTGCAGGCGTTCACCCTGCCATTTTCCACCAGCAAAGGAAGGAGACCTTCCATTGATTTGATAATAGGCCAGCTTTCTCTTTGGTCCAATATCCTCCTTTACATCCATTAAAACACGGATGTAACTTTTCATAGGAAAACCGTACGGTCCGAGCGCAAAGGTATCCCCAGCCCTGCTCAAATCCAAATAGAGGGTATCGAAAAGGCTTGGGATGGAAAAGTTTACCTGTAAACCTGTCTCATCATCAAAAACCTGATGTAACGCCCCAGGTTTGACGGCTTCTTTGATATTAAAGGCCACGCTTTTTCCTGCCACATAAACCGAGTCAGGAATTTTCTTTCTTAGGTCCCAAAGGAAAACAGACTGTCCTTTGTCCATGTAAGAAGCTTTGATGTTGTTCGCAAAAAAGCCGTCATAGACCAAACATTCGTTCGCATCGCCCCATATTTTTAAGGTGTTGTTGAACACCTCAAAGGTAGGGGTGGCCACTTCACGTGAGAGTACAAATGGTTGGGGACGAGTTTCTTGGGGAGGAGTGCCTTTGAGGGTGAAGTTGAGCTTCGAGCTATTGCCATAGGCGTCTATGGCTGTGATTTCAACCCTGTGTTCGGAGCCATCAGTAATGTTTAAGAAACCTTGATTAACGGCCTCATACAATGGAAGCTTGTTTCCGTCAGCCACATACATTCGCTGGAAGCGTCCCTCACCTTGCTTATAACATTCGTGGTCGATGTGGACGTTAATGTGACGGGTCTGCGAAAAGGCGTATCGGTCATTATTGTAGCGATAGGTCTCTTTGCCATCAACTGTAACTATCAAGGTATTTACTCCATTTTTATTGCTTGCCCCATTCAGCTTGTCATTGGCTTTTATTTCAAGGCCAATGTTTCCCCATACGGAAATAGTTGGTGCCGAGTAAGCCGTTTCACTGTGCTTTTTAGGATAGAAAACTGGAGCATCAAGCTTTTCTTTCACTCTGGAGTTGATATCCAAAGGAACAATTTTCAAGGCATAGAATTCAGGAGAAATGTTGTCTACAATCTCAGAAAATCCAAATAATAATGGATTTAGGACCTGCTGGAAACGGTCGCGGATTTCAAAATGAAGGTGAGGCCCACCTGAGCCACCTGTGTTCCCTGAATAGCCAATGATATCACCCTTCTTGACCTTGAAGTGGGTTTGGGACGGGAAGAGCTCCACCGAGAAGCTTTTTCGGGAATACTGCTGTTCCTTGACGTACTCGCCGATTTTTCCCTTGAAAGATTTCAAGTGAGCGTAAACCGTAGAGTAACCATTTGGGTGTTGGATGTAGAGCGCATTTCCGTATCCAAAGGCAGACACCTTAATTCGACTGATATAGCCATCTGCTGAAGCATAAACAGGAAGGCCTTCCTGACCACCCGTTTTGATGTCAATGCCAGAATGGAAGTGGTTTGAGCGGAGCTCACCCATGGTGCCCGACAGATAACCCCTTTGACCAGGATTAATCGGGAATTTGAAATAGCCCTGCGGGTATTTTTTCCCCTGAGCAAAAAGTAAGGTCCCCAAACAGAAAAATAAGGTGCTGAGCAGAACAAGTCTGCCCAACCCTTTTCGTAAAAGCTCAATCATCGTACTTCGAAATCTAAAAGTTTGCGGTCGCCAATAAATCCACAAAGGCGGTCTCCAATGTTTACGGCTCCAACGCCTGCAGGTGTTCCTGTATAGATAATATCTCCAGTCTGAAGAAAGAAATATTTTGAAAGGTGCGCCACAATTTGGTCAAAGGAAAAAATCATGTCTCGACTATTTCCCTTTTGACGTAGCTCTCCATTGATTTCCAAACTGAAATCCAAATCGTTGATGCTATCAAAATCCTCGATGGGGAGGAAAGGGGAGAGCGGTGCGGAATCGTTAAAGCCTTTAGCTATTTCCCATGGAAGTCCTTTGGCCTTTAATTCTGTTTGAATGTCCCTTGCGGTAAAATCGACACCAAGGCCAATTTTGTCGTAATACTTATGAGCGAATTTTTCAGGGATATGCTTGCCTGGTCTGCAGATACGAATTACTAATTCAATTTCATGGTGAACCTCCTTTGTGAAATCTGGAATGTAAAACGGCTTGTTTCCCTTAAGGAGGGCAGTTTCTGGCATACCAAAGACAACAGGTGTTGTTGGGGCTTCTCCTCCCATTTCTTTGGCGTGGTCAGCGTAGTTTTTACCAATGGCAAGTATTTTCATAATCAACTATGGGATATGCAAGCAAGCTTAATTTGAGAGCTTACTTGTGATAATTCGAAGTTTATAGCGTCCTTTCGCTCAAGGTAAAAGTGAAACGATGGGTTGGTCCACCAAGGCGCAGTTATTTTGTTCGCTGTTTGTATCAAATTGATGCAGGGATAGCCGTAGCTAACTCAAAGCAATTTGATACGGACAGCGGGCAAAAGAACTAGCCGTCTGGTCCAGGTTATTGTTTTTCTTTTACCAAGGGCGAAATAATCCATAATTTTGTTCAAAAACGACCCCAGAAGGATAAAATATGCAACAAAGGATATTGGCAGTAGCATTGGTTGCCACCCTTTTTGGCTGTAAAAAGCTGGCCGAACAAAACTTTACGATTAAGCGTGAGGCCTTTAAGGATGAAAAACAGTGGAAGAAGATTACAGATAGCCTTTACAACGAGAAAAGTAGCTCATACGAATGTATTCATTATTTAACCTATGACTCGGCCAAGGCCCAGTTGCATATAAAATATGCTAAGGATGAGTGCGAAAACCTTGATTGGGTTGAGCATTATTTAGAGAAAGAGGGGGTTTTATTCATTGACACTGTTCAGGTAGACTCTGTTTTGGTGGATTCATTGCAACAGGAAGATTCAGTTCCTCCAGTAGTGGAAGAAGTTCAGAAATTGAGCCCGAAGCCAAGGCCGAAGCCAGCTCCACCTGTTTTTCATGCCCCAAAGCAGGAAAATCCAAAACCAGCAGAGTTAGATAATCCTTCAGTTGATTCCGTTCCAACTCAAGACTCCCAACCACAGCACTGATGAACTACCTTTCGGTTGAGAACCTCTCCAAAAGATATGGTGAGCGTTTGTTGTTTGATGATATCACTTTTGGAATCTCCAAAGGACAAAAGGTTGGTATTGTAGCCAAAAACGGTTCAGGAAAATCCACGCTTTTGTCCATTTTGAGTGGCAAGGAAAGTCCCGACCACGGGATTGTTTCTTTCAGGAAGGAAATTAAGGTGGGGGTCTTGGATCAAGATCCGCAGATTTCGGTGGGGCAGACCATTTTTGAGGCCATTCTGGAAATGGACAATCCGATGGTCACCGCCGTCAAGAACTATGAAAAGGCGCTTTCCAATCCTGATTTGATGGATAAGGCTTTGAGTCAGATGGATGATTTGAAGGCTTGGGATTTTGAGTCCAAGGTTAAACAGGTCTTGACAGAGCTAAAATTAGTTCCTTGGGATCAAGACGTTAAAAATCTATCTGGAGGACAACGGAAGCGAATCGCATTGGGTAAGCTTCTTTTGGATGATCCTGATTTCATCATTCTTGACGAGCCTACCAACCATCTTGACTTGGAGATTATTGAATGGTTGGAAAACCATTTGACCCAAGCTGGTAAGACCTTGTTGATGGTAACGCACGACCGCTACTTTTTGGAGCGTGTTTGTAATGAAATCATCGAGCTTCATGATGGGTCGATTTCCCGTTATTCGGGCAATTATTCCACCTATTTGGAGAATAAGGAATTGCGTGAAGCACAGCAGGCTTCAGAGGTAGCCAAGGCCCAGAATCTCATGAAGAAGGAACTGGAGTGGATGCGTCGCCAACCTAAGGCAAGGGGCACAAAGGCGAAATACCGTGTCGATGCCTTCCATGATTTGAAGAAGAAGGCTAAAAGCAAAAAGGCTGATGCCGAGCTTTCCATTGATTTGCATGGCCGTAGGATGGGAAGGAAGATTTTGGAGATGGATGGTCTTCAAAAGGCTTTTGGGGATTGGAAAATCTTAGATGATTTCTCTTACATCTTCCGTCGTAATGAGAAGATTGGAATTGTAGGACCAAATGGTGTTGGAAAGACTACCTTTCTGAATATCCTGACTGGAAAGGAGCCTACAGATGGAGGAACAGTGGAAGCTGGTGAAACCGTTGCCTTCGGCTATTACGACCAGAAGGGAATGCAGCTGGCGGAGGATATGCGGGTCATTGAGGTGGTGAAAAACATTGCGGAGCATATTCCGTTGGCTGATGGAACGAATGTTTCAGCTGGACAAATGCTGGAGCGGTTCCTTTTCACTCCAGAACAGCAATACCAGTATGTCCGAACATTGAGTGGTGGGGAGCGAAAGCGTCTGTATTTGCTCACCATTTTAATGAAGAACCCCAACTTCCTGATTCTTGACGAGCCTACGAACGATCTTGATATCGTTACCTTGAACGTCTTGGAGGATTATCTGGAAAGTTTTGCGGGTTGCGTTTTGGTGGTATCCCACGACCGATACTTTATGGACAAGGTGGTAGATCACCTTTTTGTATTCCAAGGCCAAGGTGTGGTTAAGGATTTCAATGGTTCTTATTCCGACTACCACGAAATGGTAAAAGCTTGGGAGCGGGAAAAGAGTCAACAAGAAGCGGAGACGAAAAAGGCTGTTGAAAAGCCGAAACAGCAGGAGAAGAAAAGGGAAAAGAAAAAGCTGTCCTACAAGGAGCAGAAGGAGTTTGAGCAGTTGGAAGCGGATATTGAAGCTTTAGAAAATCGTAAGGCAGAACTGGAGGCCGAGATGGGGACGACCAGTGAACCTGATAAATTAACGTCCCTGACTACTGAATATGGCGAAGTGGAAGAGGAGTTGGATATAAAGACTCTTCGTTGGATGGAACTGGCTGATTAAGCTGTACTGTCTTGAAAAAACAAAGGCTCCCCAAATTCGTTTTTGAGGAGCCTTTACTTTTTAACTGGCCTTTTTTAGGCAGTCATCTTTTCTGTTTTCTTGGTGCAGAAAAGGTGAAGTATTTTTTCAATGTCTGGCTCTTCTTGGCCGTAGGCTTCCTCTACGTTCCAGAATCGGAACAGTTCCTCTTGAAGGAAATAGGCCTGAATCAAACTTAGCTTTCCAATCTTTTCAACCATCCCTTGGACACTGACATTTCGTTTGCTCATTTCTCCTCCGAATTCCTCCCCATCCAACACCACCCATTTCAAACGAATCTTGCTCTGCTCGTTAGGAGGGATGTTTTTGATTTTATAGGAGTACACCAGGCTCATCATCTCGGTGCGGGTGAAATGATCCCTTAGGGAAGCCAAAGTGGATTTGCGTAAAAATAGGAACCCTTGAATGGCACGTTCCTCACCCTCTGTTCGGGATTGGTAGAGGTTTTCGTATTTCCGGACGTTTTCGTCTTCGGTTTGGATGGTTAGCTTAGTCATGACGCCAGGGTTTTTTAGGTTAAAAATGTTGCTGACAAGCGATTCAACTTACTTTCTATACGTTTGTAAGCGTTTGAAGGCTTCAATTAATTCATAATTTGTTGTTCAGGTTTGTGGAACTTCGAACCAGGAGATTATTTCTCCCATGTTACAAAAAGAACGAATTAAAGTAAACAGCATTGTTCTCAAAATACTTAGGCAACTGACTGTTTTTCATTACCCATATCGGTGAGTTTTATGAGAAAATGTAGGACCTCGTCCACAGACTTCAGCTTGAACTTTGCAGCGGAATCAGCGTTTCCGACCTTAATGGTGTAGGCATCATCGGGTAATGACTTGAAAGTGTCCTCATCAGTCCAGTCGTCCCCAATTGCAAGGATAAAGTCAGGCTTTATCCAATCCACGAAATTCATTGAAGCCCGTCCCTTATTGATTCCTGCATTTTTTATTTCAATGACTTTGTTACCCTCCAATACTTGGATGTCCATATTTCCAGTGAGGTATTGAAGGTTGGACACTAACTCGCGAGCCCGCATTTCGCCAAGGCCGTGTTCGGATTTTCTAAAATGCCAGACGAGGGAATAATCCTTATGTTCAATGAGTGATCCTGGAGTCCTATCTACATAGTATTCCAACATCGGTAAGATCTCCTGCTTCCATTCCTGCGGCATGGATGCTATGGTATGCCATTCTTGGTTCTCTTGTTTAATCCAAGCCCCGTGTTCAGCGACAAATCCCACATTCAGGTCGCCTAACCACTTTGTGAGAAAACGGCGGTCACGACCACTAATAATAACTACGTGGTTTAAGGGGTTTTCAGCAAGCTCCCTTAAAATTTCGCGGAGTTTAGCATCGGGCTTGGCGTCTGTTGGTCGCTGGGTGAAGGACCGTAGAGTACCGTCATAGTCTAAAAGCAGCAAACGTTTTTGGGCCGTATGGAATTCATCCGATATTTCCTGCTGCATTCGGCGCCCCAAGATTTTTGCCCTGAAATTCGCTTGGCTTTCCTTGGTATATCGTAGGCGCTCCATAAAAACCTCTACCCACCGGTGAATCGTGTATCGTTGCAGGGTTTTTTGCATTTCCCCAAGCCTTAGTGCCTGTTCTTCCAAAGGCATTTCCAAAGCTTGTCTCATACTTTGCACCAAAGCCTCCTGATCATTTGGGTTGATGATTAGGGCTTCTGTCAATTCTTTGGCAGCTCCAGCCATTTCGCTAAGGACAAGAACTCCTTTTCGGTCTGTTTTACTGGCCACAAATTCCTTGCAAACGAGATTCATTCCATCCCGTAGGGGAGTGACCAAGGCGATGTCTGAAATGCTGTATAGGGCAGAGAGTTGGTTGAACGGTAGCGCTCTATAAAAGAAATGGACTGGTGTCCATTCAAGGTTGCCGTACTTCCCGTTTATTCTTCCCACCAAAAGTTCGAGTTCTTCCTTGAGATGTGTATAGTTTGTTACAGTGTCCCTTGACGGTACAACTAGCAAAATCAGAGATACCTTTTGTCTGTATTCTGGAAACTGGGTCAGAAGTTGGTCAAAGGCAATAATCCGCTCGGGAATACCCTTAGTGTAATCCAGCCGGTCAATAGATAGAATAAGTCGCTGATTACCTGTTGAGGAAAGAAACCTTTTCCGTTCTTTTTGGACAGCTTCAGTGGTTACAGAAGAAGCGTATTTTTCATAGTCAATTCCCATGGGGAAAGCGTCCACGGTAATGAATCTTCCCTGATGCTTGAAGTGCCCCATTTCATGATCCAACCCTGTAGTTCTGCTGACAGTGCTGAGGAAATGCCTCATGTCATCAAAGGTATGGAAGCCAATCAGGTCGGCTCCGAGCAGGCCGTTGACTAAAGGCTCGCGCCAAGGTAGGAGTCGGAAGATTTCGTAGGAGGGGAAGGGGATATGATGGAAATAGCCAATGCTTGCCTTTGGCAATGCCTTTCGTAGCATTTCAGGAAGAAGGAGCAATTGGTAATCGTGAACCCAAATAGTGTCGTCGGGTTCGGCATGTTTAAGGATCTCCGTACAGAAAATATTGTTGACTTCAACGTAAGCCTCCCAGTCCTCGGTGTTGTATTCAGTAAGTTGAGGGTAGTAATGGAATAGGGGCCAAAGCGTAGAGTTACTGAAACCTTCGTAGTATTTTTTGATATGTTCCTTGTGTAGAAAGATGGGAACCATGCTTTCCTTTCTTAATTCTGCAGTGACCTTTTTTTGGTCTTCCTCTGAATGAAGGAATAGGCCAGGCCAGCCCACCCACAAGTTGTTTCCTTGTTTGTAAATAGACCCTAAACCAGTTGCCAATCCTCCAGCACTTGGGGTGAGGGTAAGGCCGTGATTATCCTGATGGATTTTGACGGGAAGGCGATTTGAGATGATAATGGTCTTGGCCATGTGTGTTAAAAGTCAACTTGAGTATTGGCTTGGCTAATGAAAAACACAATAATGGTCAGGGCAATGACAAAGGCTATGATTGCGCCAATAAGCATGGATTTATTGGAGCTCTCAAGTTCTTGGGTAAGGGCTTCCTCTGATTTTGCTGAAATGATGAAACGCTTGGCTTCACTGTCTTGATTTTCAGGCAGGGAAACTTGTAGAGTGCCATCTCGGTCATTTGCTTCGCCCAAAACATAAATGGGTTGGTTGATGGGTATTATCTCTTCTAAGTAACGGAAACCCAAGGTTCGGGTTCCTCGGTTGCCAATACTTATGCCCGAAACGGGAATTTTGTGTTGTGAGTCCCCCTGTTCGAAACGGTCCAATACCTTGATGGGAAAAAAATGGGCGCCTTGAACTGAAATGTCAACCGCACCCGTATTGTCGGAAAGAGAAAAGTTTAATCTGTTGGTGTTGTCAGAAATCACTTCTTCCCGTCGTTCCCAATGCTGCCTCATTCTGCCTTGGGAGTCTCGGTTAGTGACTAATTCCTCATATTCCCTTCTGATTTCGGAATGACAATAGACGCATGGACGCTTGCTGAATTCTCCAATAATTGGGGAGTCAGTATTGGGGTTTCCCCTCAATTCAATGAAATGTCGATAGCTTCTTGGCCCAATGCTGAGCTGCATTTCCTCCCAAGTTTGCAAGACCTCCTGGACAGTGCTCAAACCAAGGGAGCGCATGTCTTTTATCAGACGATACTGCTTTTGGTGGCGGATAAAGAGGAATACAGCTAAAGCTATCAGCCCAAGGGCAAGAATTATGATTTCCATGCGTCAAAGTCCCTAATTCATATAGGGCAGAACGCAAAAAAGCGGTAGGACGTATTTTGTCCTACCGCTTAAGGGGATGGAAATAACAGGAGAATAAGCCTATTTATTGCTTCTTCTTGCCTGTAATTGTTTGTTTCACAAATTGGACGAACTCCTTAAAAACAGCCTTGTCGGAGAATACTGACCAGACAATATCCCAAAAGGCTTTCTTGCGTTCCTCTTTCCGCATAGCCTGTTGGGTAGGGCTTGGAGCGGCCTTGGCATTTTCTTCCTTTGTCTTCAGGATTTCGTCGTCGTACTTATCCCAGACTTTATCAGGATCCCTTCCTAAAAGCTCATCAGACTTTTTGAAACGCTTTTTAGCGTCTTCCATTTTGCCTCTACGCTCTAAAAGCAAGCCCAAGTTATTGTGAAGTGTGGCATCCTCAGGATCGAGCTCTATTGCTTTTTCGTAGTCGGAAATGGCGCCCTCATGATCGCCTGCATGTCCACGGATATAGGCGCGGCTGGCATAGCGGAAAGGGTTCTCACTATCCAAGTCAACCGCCTTGTTCAGATCAGAAAGTGCCGGGGGGAACTTTTTGAGGTGGAAAAGGGTGATGGCCCGTTCACAAAGCAGGTCAGCATCGTTCGGCATCAGGTTTACCGCACGATCCAAATCTTTCAGCGAGCTACCATGCTGGTCCAAGCGTCTGAAGGTAACGGCACGGTGGCAGAGGCCCGAAATGTCATAAGGGTTCTGCTTCAAGAACTTATTGAGGTGGGGAAGCGCGGCCTGAAACTCTCCCTTGTTCATCAAGTCAACCGCATTGCGTAAGGACTGGCTCATAATCCCAAAATTAGTGATTCCTTAGCTTATAAAAGACCATAGGGGAACAATAATGGATATGTTGTGAAAAGTGATTCACCGAAAAAATGGGGGGCACTGGTGGAATGATGAGGACAATTAATCTTGGAGAACGCAAAGAATTGCAACTGAGTTTGGTACTATGGCCGTTCAATAAGTCGAGGGGTAATAACGCATGGGGCTAACAAAAAAAGGTAGTGATTATGGTATTTCCACAACTCTCTTATGACATCGATGCCAAGGCGTTTGACATTTTCAGGGATTGGGTAAGAGTAGTGAAGGGTAAATATCCTGCATGGGAACTTGTTTTGGAAGATGAGCGTGAGATTGTAAAGTCCTTCAAGGGAAGTGTGATGGAAGGGCTTCAACGAATTGGTGAAAGGGAACCAAATCACCGAAACTTACTTGATTGGTGCACGGGCTACTTGAAAGGTTTTGTGTCCTCTGGTCTCAGCTTTGAGTGGAACCGTCGCTATGTCCAATTTCAGTCCGAGGGCTACAAACATGCTTTGTGGTTGAAATCATTGATTCTGTTTTTAGGGGTAGATTCAGATGCTTTGAAGCGGGTAAATCGCCTCTACAGGTACTTATTGGAAAATAATTTCCCTTTCCAAGACCTGCCGAATACTGAGACAGAGGAAGAGCTGATGGGCCGACAGGTATTGGCAGATTTTGAATGCCAGCAGAATTGGGGTTTTCACAAGCCCTACATGGAAGACTTGCTCTATCAAGATTTCCTAAAAACCTTGGACAAAGCCGAGCAACTTGAAGTGCCGGACCTTGATGAATATTTTTCCTTGGAGGAAATGGAAGAGATTATTTTAAAGAGTCCATTTGATTCTGATAGAAATGCCGCTTGACAATTTCCCTTTTGTCTTGGACCTTGAGGGAAAGAATTGTCAAGACATTCAATGAAAATCTATTTCATTCCAGGGCTTGGTGCAGATGAGCGAATGTTTGCGCATCAATCTGAGTTTTTTGAAGGCTCAGCGTGCATAAGATGGGTGAGTCCTGGAGAAGCAAAATCGCTTGAAGACTACACAGGTAAGCTGGCTGAACAGGTTGACTCATCCTCTCCATTTGTTTTGGTAGGTGTATCCATGGGAGGGATGATTGCATTGGAACTTGCAAAAGTGATAAAACCCAAGGCTGTTTTTTTGATTTCCTCGGCCAAAGGTCCCCAAGAACTTCCTTGGGCAATGGGTTTATTAAAAGTGTTCCCCGTCCATCGTTTCTTTTCTCCAAAAATCTTACTTGGTATCCCCTTCTTCCTTCATTGGCTGTTTGGAGTAAGATCTTCGGCGTGTAAGAAGGTTTTTGGTGCTATGCTTAGGGATATTGACGATAGGTTTGTCAAATGGGCGGTGAATAGTATTGTGCATTGGAAAAAGCCTGATTTGCTTCCCATTTCCGTGTTTCAACTTCATGGAGATGATGATCATGTCATTTCTTGCCCCAAGGATAAAGAGGTGGAAAAAATAGGTAATGGAGGTCACATGATGGTTTTTGAGCAATCTGATACCATTAATCACTGGATTAGCCAAAAACTTTGTCTTCTTTGATAAAATATGATAAAGAGCAGGTTTTATTAATTTTAAATATTAAAAATGTAATTTTATCTAATCATATTACATGCTTTGGGTTGATGAAGGTTGAGACTGATATCGTGGAGTGGGAGGTGATTGACGGAATCATTATTTCCAGATATAAGGATGGGGTGGAAATCGGACTTAAGGATGTTCAAGAGATGGTGGAAAAGCGCTTGGCGACTCAAGAGCATACCATGCCAATCTTCAATGATTCCAGGGCAGTAAAGAGCATTGATAAGGAAGCTCGAGATTTTCTGGCAAACGAGGGAAGTGAAAAGCTTTCTGCAGTGGCCGTCCTTATCCAAAGTCCTGTGGGACGGGTTGTTTTTAACTTTTACATACATTTTAGTAAACCCAAGGTTCCTACCAAGTTTTTTCTCTCCAAAGAGGAGGCTTTAGCTTGGTTGGAGCAGTTTAAATTAAATGAAGAAGCTGGACATTAAAATCTGTGAGTCGCTTAGGCACCAGATAGATCCATTTGCCGATCGAGTGATTGATGAGTTTTTCAAGTCAGAAGAGTCTAAAAAAGAAGCGCTTGGACTTTTAGGGTCGCTTTCGAAGAATACAGATAGGCCCGGTAAAAACGCACCTCAAGTATTCCAGGATTATTTCAAAGAGGAATCCCAATTGCCTGATTGGGTGGATTGGTCGAAGGTGGAAGTGGGGCAGAAGCTCTTTATGACCTATACCCCTCAGGTGCTGATGCTGTTGATGTGTTCTTCCTTGCCACACTGTTACGCTTGTCGGAAAGGTGCCAAGGTGATGGCCATGACGGGTCGCTTTGGAGCGGATGATATTTCCGTATTTAAAAAACGGATGGTGGAGACTGCTCAATTTGTGGTCAACGTGATGGCCCCCAAAGGCCTTGAGCCTGAAGGAAGGGGAATCACTACTTCGCTAATTGTGCGATTGATGCATGCCTCAGTTCGCTACTATATCATGAAGGATGATTGGGATGAGGAAGAGTATGGACTTCCCATTAACCAAGAGGATGAGCTGGGTACGCTAATGGCCTTTTCTGTGATTGTTTTGAGGGGATTGAGAAACCTTGGGATTGATTTAACGGATGAAGAAGCGGAGGGTTATTATCACTGTTGGAGAATTGTGGGGAAATTAGTCGGCATTCAGGAATCAATTATTCCTGAAAATTTAGCAGAAGCAGAGGAGGTAACCGACTTAATTTTTACACACCAGTTTGAATTCTCTCCTGATGGAGCGAAGCTCACAAAGGCCTGTGTGCATTTTATCGAAGAAGTCATTCCAGGAAAGGCCATGGACCAAATTCCAATTTCCTTGATGCGCTTTTTTATTGGGGAGGAAATGGCTGATGGTTTAGATGTCCCGAAGGTGGAAAGCAAAGTGGTGAAAAAGATGGTTCCTACAATAGTAAAAATCATCAACCGCGAAATGGACGATTTGTACGATGACTTTTCTATTTTCTCCATCATCAGTACCCGATTTAACAGCCTGTTTTTGGAGGGGATGTTAAAATATTTCAACGACAATCGAAAAGTTGAATTTCACCTTCCCACCTCATTACGGGGAAATTGGAATGTATAAAAAAACATCAAAGCCGTCCATTTGGACGGCTTTGATGTTTTTGTGAGAGGAAGTTATCCTCTTAAGAGAATTCAATTTTTGAGAACTCACAAGGAACATCTATTTCATAGATGTTTTTCCCGACCTCATTCGTTTTGGTGACCGAATCAAGTTTTACAGCTTCATTGTCATCGAGTTTAAATTGGTTCATGGAGCTTGGTAGTCCATGGAGCACTAATTTGTAGCGCTGATAGCTTGGAGCGAAATTGTTTATCTCTACTTCTTGAGCCACAATAAGTTTGTTGTGGATGCCCTCTACAATAAACTTCCTGATATTTTTCTCTCCCTTTTCATAGCCGTAACCATCGCCGGCATCTTCATAAAGCATGCTGGTTTCCTCACCATTCACATAGTAAACATGGAGGGTGAGCTCTTCAATGGTTTTCTCGCCAACATATTGTTGGACGGGATAGAAAGGAATAACGGCTCCGGCCCTGATGTACATCGGAATCCGATCCAATTTTGCATCTGCCCAAACTTCTTCTTCACCACTAAACTTGTCATCAGTCCAGTAGTAATACCACTGTCCAGTAGGGAGGTACAACCAACGGCCATCTGATTTTTCTTGGGTGATTGGACAGGCCAAGATATGATCACCCAAGGCAAACTCATCACTACGGTAATAAGTCTCTGAGTCCTTTTGACCGAGGTAACAGAGAGGGCGGAGCATCGGAGTTCCCTGATCTACATATTGCCAGAAGGCTGTGTAGATATAAGGAAGCAGTTGGTAGCGAAGCTCGATGAACTTCCTTGCCAAATCCGTGTATTTGTCCCCAAAAGACCAAGGCTCTTGGTCGCCGTGGTCGCCAGATGAATGGACACGGCAGAAAGGATGGAAGATGCCCAGCTGAATCCAGCGGATGAACAATTCACCAGTTGGAGTTTCAATAAATCCACCGATGTCGGAACCTGTAAAGGACACGCCCGAAACACTGAGGCGCTGGCACTGGATATTGGCAATGGTCAAATGATCCCAAGAAGCGACATTGTCACCTGTCCAAACGGAGGTGTAACGTTGCAGACCTGAGTACCCAGAACGTGTAATCACGAATGGGCGATTAGGCTTTGCAAATTTCTTGACGCCATGATAGGTCGCCCTAGCCATTTGCATACCGTAGATGTTGTGGGCTTTGCGGTGGGAACAAGGATGCCCGTCATAGTCGTGGCGTACATCAGGAGGGAATGTTCCTTCCTCAAACACGGCAGGCTCGTTCATGTCATTCCAAACCCCGCGAATGCCATCTTCCTCGATGAGTCCCTTGAAGAGATCTTTCCACCATTCACGAACGACTGGTTTTGTGAAGTCAGGGAAGTTACACAGCCCTGGCCAAACGGAACCCTTCATCAAAGGGCCATCAGCCCTGCGACAGAAGTAGTCGTTTTCGTAGGCTTCTTTATAAACGGAATAATTCTTATCGATTTTGATTCCTGGGTCGATGATAACCACAGTCTTGAAGCCATCCTCATACAGTTCCTTCACCATTTTCTTTGGGTCAGGAAAGTATTTCTTGTTCCAAGTGAAACAGCGGAACCCGTCCATGTAATCGATGTCCAGGTAGATGGCGTCACAAGGAATTTTGTTTTTACGGAACCCGTCAGTGATTTCACGTACCTTATCCTCTGGATAGTAACTCCATTTACACTGGTGGAAACCCAAGGCCCACAATGGTGGCAATTCTGGTTTGCCGGTGAGGTGGGTGTATTCCTGCGTTACGTTCAGCAATTCAGGGCCATAAATGAAGTAATAGTTCATTTCGCCACCCATCGACCAGAAACTGGTCACATTGTTTCGCTCGTGCGCAAAGTCGAAGAAGGATTGGAATGTATTGTCAAAGAAAATCCCGTAGGCTACTTTTCTTTGCAAGCTGATATAGAACGGGATGTTCTTATATAGTGGGTCAGTATCCTTTCCATAGCCATAGGTGTCCGATCCCCAAAGGGTGAATCGTCGGCCACGCAAATCCAGGTTATAGGATTTATCGCCTAGTCCATAGTAGTGCTCACTGCTCTGAACCTGTTTGCTCATCTTGACAATGTCGCCACCTGAGCCCTTGTTCCATTCCCAATGGAAACCTTTTTCATCCTCACAAAGGATGTTTCCAGCTTTGTCAAGAATCCTTACCAAAAGGCGTTGCTTATGGATAAGGCAGGTCAATTTGCTGGTGGAGATTCGGAAGTGCGTGTCGCGGTCCTGAAAATCCAGTTCTTCCTTGGGTTTATTGTAAAGTGGTTGGCTTAGGGCATAAGAGAAATCATCCTCAAACCTTCCCTCTGTGGAAAAGCGAAAGCGGATGATTTCATCGGTAAGCACATGTACTTTCAGAAGTACATCGTTGTCACAGGTAAATAGAAAAGCATCACCTTGTTCTTCGTGTTGAATGACCTCGCCTGGGTAAAACTCCTCGCGTTTATTGGCGAGGTCATTCAACATGTAGTTATTGTCGTTGATATCGTTAGCCATCGGTAAATTTGCTACGTGAGACGCCCGATGTTATGGGTAGGGGTAGTATCGCTTTTTGAAAGTGAACTACTTTTCAGAACGTCGTGAGGAAAATTGGGTTTTCCCAAAATGAAATAATGCCCTTAAAGTGGGAAAAAATATTCTCTCGGAGTATAAAAAAAGCGGAAAATCCACTTTAATTAGGTAATAGACTAATGGTGTAAGCCATTTGTTAGGACAGTGGAATTAAGGAAGCCCTTGATCCTGAAAAGGTTTGGGGCGTGGAGATGCGTTTTGGTATGGAAGTAGGAAAAATAGGAGACAATGTGCTGATGTTGGGCTATGGCGGTCCGACGGTTTTAGGTGGAGGGCACTCCAAAATGAGCAGGGAAATGGCCCAGCAGTTTTCGATAAGTCCGCTTGGTGCATATTCGAGTCACACCCCTTACCCTTACGAGGCCTCGATTCATCTTCCAAAAGAGGATGATCAACGAAATATCCAATTGCCGGAGGGTTTCACTGAGAAAACGAAGGCTGTTGTTTCAGAGGTTTCCAAGGAGGAATTCTCCCTTATTTATGCTCATGATTGGCTGACCTTTGATGTCGCACTCGAATTACAGGAGCAACACAGAAAGCCGATGGTTTTGCATATTCATTCCTTGGAATATGACCGAGCTGGAGGGCTGGCAATGGGCTGGCGCTATGAGCTGGAGCGACGTGCCATGGAGAAAGCGGACCATATCATTGTGGTCAGTGCCTATACCCTTGAGGTGGTTAAAAAGCATTACCCAACGGTGGATGTGTCCAAGATTTCCGTGGTCCATAACGGCTTGGCGCCTTTTAAGACCTTCAGAAAAGAGAAACCCTTTCCCGAAAAGTTGATTGGTTTTGTGGGCCGTTTGGCCTTACAAAAAGGAGCAGGGTTGTTCCTTGAAGTGGCTGAAAAGCTTTTGCAGAAGAGAAATGACCTTCGTTTTGTGATGGCTGGTGACGGGCCAATGTTTGATGCCTTGGTTGAGCTAACCGCCGTGCGTGGATTGTCGGGCAAAGTGCATTTCACAGGTCATTTGGAGTGGGAAAAGCTTTCTGAGCTTTATGCCATGATGGATGTGTTGTGTATGCCGTCTTTCTCCGAACCTTTTGGCCTTGTTGGATTGGAAGGTGCACGATTTGGTGTACCAGTGGTGCTCTCTGAAAATTCAGGGGTGAAGGAGGTGCTTACCAGCGCTAGTTGCGCCAGTTATCCTAATGTGGAGGAATTTGTTGATCAAATCCTTAATCAATTGGATACGACTTGGGGACAGCGTTATGCGACTGTGAGACAGCAACGTCAGGCGGAGAACTGCACGCAGGAAAAAGCGACACAACAGATTGCACAAATTTTAGAAAAGGTGGGAGGTTTCTTGTTGCCTTTGTCCAGTTTGACAAAAGAAAAACAATAAACTAAACAAGTCGGCTTGCTCTTTTGCCCACAATTCGTACCAGTTTAATTTGCGATAGCTATGGCTATCCCTGCATCAACCTGATACAAATTGTGAACAAAATAACCGCGCCTTGGTTGTTCACTTTATTATTTCACTTTTGCTTGGAGAAGATTGACTGACATGGGTAAACAGCATTTACATATTCGTTTCCATTTGCCGTTGGAGCTGAACGACTTTGGTTTTTTTGACCTTGGACAGCGGAAACCATATTTCCAGAGCATCCGTCCAAATGAGGTGTTGGCTGGTTTGGAGGTACTGCTTGATGGCTTGGAAGCTTGCCCTTCTGCTAAGGTTTCAGCCTATTTCTCAGGCAATTTTCTGGAGGTATTAGAGAATTGCTCGTTGGATGGCTGTTTGGATAGGCTTTACAGTTTTGTGCAGAACAAGCAGATTCAATTGGTGGGCGGGACTTACAACCATTCCTTTGCTGGTATTTTCCAACAGCAGGAATTTGTTCGCCAGACGATGGCGCATTACCATAAGTACCACAGCCTGTTTGAAGAGTATCCAAAGGTATTCGCTGATACCCAGTTGCTTTTCACGCCAAACATGGAAAGTGTGGTGGAAAGATTAGGGTATAAGGCAGTCATCGCCGTGCCGTCCACTTTCTTCCTTGAAAAACATTCACTGAATGAGACCTATCATTTGCCATCGGGATTAGGACTTCATTTTTGGGATAAGGCGAAAAGTACGAATGGAAGCACCGAAAAGGGAAATGTAAAAGTGGTTGAAGGAAATTCCCTTTGTAAGAAAAGCGTGAGTGGACTTTTGGGGGACGGTACCCATTTGAAACCATTGAAGTTGAGTGCCAAGGGCCAAGAAGTAAATTGGACCCAATCGACAGCCATGGTGCCGTTGAGCTTCAATATTTTCCAAAAGGAGGCTGTACGTCTTTTATATAAAGCCCATAATCACAGCCCTTTGGAGCTGGAAACTTGGCGCCGACTTCAGGATGCCAATTACCTGTTGAGCTTTAATGGAGAAGGAAAGGAAAAGCGTTTCCTTCAATTTTCTGATATCATGGCGGACTTGGCTCTTGACTAAGTAAAGGCTGAAATGCCTGTAATGTGGGCGCCAAGAATCAGCAAATGAATGTCGTGGGTGCCCTCATAGGTGATGACTGATTCCAAGTTCATCATGTGGCGCATGATGGGGAATTGGTCGGTGATGCCCATGGCGCCCAGCATTTGACGACATTCTCGCGCCGTATTCAGAGCCATGGCCACATTGTTCCGTTTGGCCATGGAGATTTGGGCGGTTCTCGCTAAGCCTTGGTCTTTGAGTTGACCCAAACGAAGACAGAGTAATTGGGCCTTGGTGATTTCTGTCAGCAGTTCAGCCAATTTTTTCTGGGTGAGCTGAAATCCCGCAATGGGCTTGTCGAACTGTTTCCGCTCCAAGGAGTAATTCAAGGCGGTTTCATAACAGTTGATGGCCGAGCCTACAACCCCCCAAGAAATGCCGTAACGTGCCGAATCCAAGCATTTTAATGGGCTGGAAAGTCCATCGGCATTGGGGAGTAAATTTTCCTTTGGAACCTTTACATTGTCGAAAACCAACTCACCCGTAAGGCTGGCGCGCAAGGACCATTTTCCGTGAATTTCAGGAGCTGTAAAACCTTGCATTCCTTTTTCCACCAACAGGCCTTTTACGCGTCCCTCCTCATTTTTTGCCCATACCACAGCCACATCCGCGATCGGGGAATTGGTGATCCAAAGTTTTGCCCCATTTAATAAGTAGTGGTCGCCTTTGTCCACAAAATGGGTTTTCATGGAGCTCGGGTCCGAGCCGTGGTCTGGCTCAGTCAAACCAAAACAGCCTACCCATTCTCCAGAAGCCAGTTTGGGAAGGAATTTCATTCGTTGTTCTTCCGAACCAAATTTGAAAATCGGGAACATGACCAAGGAGCTTTGCACCGAGGCGCATGAACGCAGTCCCGAATCACATTTCTCCAATTCTTGCATCATCAGCCCATAACTGATGTAGTCCATTCCTCCACAACCATATTTCTGTGGGATGTATGGCCCAAAAGCGCCAAGCGCTCCAAGCTTTGGAATTAGCTCAGTTCGGAATTTAGCTTCTTGGGCATCCTGCTCGATATGTGGTTGAACTTCCTTCTCCACAAAATCGCGTACAGCATCGCGGGCAAGGCGTTGCTCTTCGGTCAGTAGGTCATCGATATGGAAAAAGTCCGTCATAGGCTCCCTGAGGTTTAGTGTTGCATACGAAAATCCTTTTTGAAGGATTGAAAAAATGGAATCACTAATTTTAAGCTTCAAGGGTCTTGCCAAGTAATAAAGTTGCGGGAGTTTTTATATCTGAATTTGGGCACTCAATCTTCAAAACACTGCTCTCATGGAACATGAAATCGCATTCTTAAAGCAATTCAAACTAGATGATATCATTTCAAAACTTGAAGAAGGGTTCACTTCTGTATCAAAAGTAGATGACTTCAAAAAATACCTAGATAAACATTATGAAAAAGGAAGTAAACCCATAACCCTATTCTCAGGCATAAGAATTCATATCTGCAATGGCCATCAAAGAAAACCTTTCTTTCGGGCTAAGCTTGATATTCGAAATGCAAATGATACCATATCAATTGCATGGTATGAACTGGAATATGACTTTAAAGGAAATATTTTAGATGACTACTTTGACGTCTATGAATAGAATAATCACCCCAACATATTAAAACAGACCAATCCATAAATTGGCGGAAACAGTTAAAAATGGAGTTAGTAGATTATGGCATCTAGGTTATTGATATTTTGTGTGGTTGTTTCCCTTGGTTGTCAGCAAAAAGCAAATAATGACGGTGCCGAGATTCCAACAGGAGTGTTTGAGCCTAGGCCCGATTCATCGTCAAGAAGTGGCTCAATTAGAGTCGTGTATCACGATGAAGCCTTACGTTCCTTAGTTGAGAATAAAAAGGATGAAGTGGAGGGAGAAACTCAGCGAATTCGTCTCAAAATTGAGATTGATTCCACTCCTGAGGGAATTGAAAAAAGGCTTAGAGATGCTTATCAGTCAGGAAAAACCCAGTTGAACGTTGCCCTTGCGATAGCAGACGATGTCCCTATGGAAAGGGTTAATAAAATTGAAGTGAAATTGAAAAGCCAGCTTAATTGGCTTTATGAGCAGGTAGCCATAAACAAATTTGGAGTTACTTGGAAAGAATTAACTGCTCAGCAACAGGAAACTATAGTAGGTATTACCCGAATTAAGATTTTTTATGTTGCGCCTTAAAAGGTGCTTTTTCTTTGAACAATGTCCACAACCATCACACTCCCTGCTGAGCGAAAAGGAGCCAGCAAAATCATCTTTTTCCTAAAGGATTACATCCAGTCACATTTCAACGCCAAGCTCTATGGATTGACCGCCTTGCTGTTGATTGCGGGGATTTGGGTGAACTACGCCTATGATTTTGAGGATGGGGTGATTGACGCTTACAGAGGGCAGGAAATACGCATCTTATGGTACTTTTTGTTTCAGGGATTACCGTATTATGCCGTTTGCGCTTTTGTCTATTTCTGCACGGACAAGAAGGATTTCGTGAAGAAAAAGGGCTTTTGGCTGGCCACCATTTTCGCCTTTGCCGTTCTGGGTTTTAACCGCGCCTTCCATTACCATTTTCAGTTATTGGAGATTGGCAGTTTGCCTTGGGCGGTCAAGGTGTTCTGGGTGAAAAATGTGCGGAATTTGTCCAAACCTTTGGTGGTGGTGCTTCCTTTGTTGGCCTTTTATTGGTGGCAGGACAGGGAAAAAGTGGGACATTTCTATGGCTTTCGAAGGGACGGCGTGGACTGGAAACCCTACCTTATTATGTTGGTTATCATGGTGCCTTTGGTAGTTGGGGCATCCTTTTCAGAATCTTTTTTACAGGAATATCCGACCTATAAGCGTGCCAGAGGGCCAGAGTTTTCTGCCTTTTATGGCATCTCAGAAAGCCTTGCCTTTATCATTCATGAAATCGACTATGCTTGGAGCTTTATCACCGTTGAGGTATTCTTCCGTGGCTTTTTGATTTTCGCCGTGGCGCGATACCTCGGTGATGAAGTGGTGTTGCCGATGGTGGCTACCTATTGTTTCCTTCATTTTGGAAAGCCGTTGGGCGAGACCATCAGCTCCATTTTTGGGGGATACATTTTGGGGATTGTCGCCTTGCGCACCAATAATATTTGGGGTGGGGTGATGGTGCACATGGGCATTGCGGTGCTGATGGATGTGTGTGCTTTTGGGCAGATGCAGGTGCTGGCGCAGGTGTCGTAGGGCGCAAGGCCCTACGTTACGGATGAGCTTCACATCGAACAATTTGGTTTTTCTAACTGCGAGGACGACAAGTCACTCAGATCCAACCTGCTCCGTAACGTAGGGCCTTGTGCCCTACGTTTTGGGAAAGCCCATGACTCAGCCCTCACACCGGAATCCCCAACCTCACCCTTGTCCCTCCATCCTCATCAACATCCTCAATTTTCACTGAGAATTTCTTGTCGTAAAGGCTGTTGATCAGCTCCAATCGGTTTTCGATGTTTTTTAGGCCGATGGAGTTGTGCTTCTTTTGGTTGCTGGTTTTCAGCTCCTGAGATTTTTTGCGTCCGATGCCGTTGTCCGTGATTTCCACTTCGATGCGGTCTGGCATTTTGTCCACTTTCACCCACAGCTTTCCTTCGGCCTCTTTGTAGCGGAGTCCGTGCCACACAGCGTTTTCGATAAAGGGCTGAATGAGCATGGGGCTGACCTCAATTTTGTCGGCTTCGATGTCGGGGTGGATGGTGAGGTCATAGTCGAATTTGTCGCGGAAACGGTTGTGCTCCAGCTTGAGGTAGAGGTTGATGATTTCCATTTCTTCGGACAAGGAAATCAAGTCGTTTTGGGATTGGTCAAGCACCAAGCGCATTAGGCGTGAGAAGTCGGCGATAAAGCGGTTGGCCGAGCGCTCATCGCTTTTGGCGATAAAGTGGTTGACCGAGTTGAGGGCATTGAAAATGAAATGAGGATTCATCTGGGTGCGCAATGATTTCAGCGCCAACTTCTGGTGAGCAATGCGACGGGCCTTTACGTTTTTGTAGATAAAGTAGGAGGCGATCAGCAGGATGAGCAATAGGAGGGACAGGCCGTAAATGACAATCTTCTGGTTTTTGAGTTGCTCGGCTTGCAGGTCCTTGGCCTTTTGGAGCGCCTCGAATTCTTGTTCCAAAGAGGCGATATCCTTTTGCTGAGTGACAACGGCGGTTTGTTGTTTTAGCGCCTCTTCGCGTTGTTGGAAAATGGCCTCTTGCTCTGACACGAATTGCTCGTAGGTTTCCAAGGCCTTCGAGTAATCCTTGTCCTCCTTATAGGCTTTGGAAAGGGCGCCCAGTGCTTCGGCTTTGATGTTGGTTTCACCCACAGAATCAGCGATTTGCACGGATTCTTCCAATTCTTTGATGGCCTTTTTTGTTTCTCCTTGAGAGAGATAAACTTCTGCGATTTTCTTTTTTTGAGCCGAAACCGATGGCTGTGCTTGAGCCTTTTGTTCCGAATTTTTGACCACGTGATTCCTCAGCTCAATTTCCTTGTCAGCTCGACCTTGACGGCGATAGTTGGCGTTGATTTCCTCCACAGCTTCGTCTAAAGCCTGTTGCTGGGCCTGTGGCTCAAACTCCAATCCTTCATCCTCAGCTATTTCCATGGCCTCTTCCTCATAGTCCATTTGATTGGCTAAAGAATCGGATGAATAGTAATAGCCTTCAGCTTTTTCAGTTTGTCCCTTTTGAGCGTAGATTTTAGAAATGTTCGCTTTGGCTGTACTAATTCCCGCCTTGTTGTTGCGCTGTTTTTCCAAGTCCAAAACCTCCTCATAATATTGAAGTGCCTTATCCTTTTTCCCTTGTGCCAAGGTGACTCTTCCCAAACCGTTTTTGGCGTTCACCTTTTCCTCGGTGGAGCTGGCCACACGTTCCAAACGCTTATAGGTTTCCAAGGCATTGTTCAAATCGGGGGTGCGTTCATAGGCATTTCCCAATTTCAGCAACAACGCTTTTTGTCGATGAGAAGGCGCCAATGCTTCAGCCTTTTTATAATTCTCACTTGCCAACGGCCAGCTTCCCACTTGGCTGTTGAGGTCCCCCAATACCTCATAGCATTCCGCCTGACGGCCCTTGTCCTTGTTGCGAATGCTGATGCGAAGCGCTTCCTCAATTTTATGAATAGCCGTTTGCGGACTCTTGTTCATGTCCTGTCGGGCTTCTTGGAGGAGCAGGTCTTCCTGCCGTTGGGCTTTAGAAAAGCTTGAGCTTCGTTCCTTCTTTTTCGCCTTGGGAGGTTGGGCAAAAAGGGAGAACGAAAGGGTGATAAGGAAAAGGGATATTATAAGTCGCATGAAGAGTAGTAGTCTGGGAATTTTTACCACGGAGAAAGGGAGGAAAGGAGGCCAATGATGTTCAAAAAGAGTGAGCCAGAATACTTTCTTGAAATAATACATGCCTCCTTTTCTCCCTTTCTCCGTGGTCTTTTAATCAACTCCTATACCGATAAAGATACGCAAAAAGGAAGGCAGGTTTGGCCTGTGTTCTCCCTTCCAAAATTGGCTTGTTTCCTTCACTAAGCGGTTCGGTTCATTCCCTTGATGAAATGGGGAGTTCACTCAATGGTGGTGTCCAAAAAAAGTTTGCTGAGGTATGTTTGAATATATCGAAACGAAAAACCGACGCTATGAAAACTTCATCAATTCTTTCCCTGACCGCCAAGAAGGCCACGTGCCTGTTCTTGGTTTTTGTTTGCCTCTTTTCCTGTGGAAGCCCGAGGGTGGAGGCCCAGCCCAGTGTGGTGAAACGCATCAAGTTGGCTTTGCTCTTGGATACGAGCAACAGCATGGACGGCTTGATTGAGCAGGCCAAGTCCCAGCTTTGGGGCATTGTGAATGAGTTGGCGCTTGCCAAGTGTGGTGGCGAACAGCCTAAGATTGAGATTGCCCTTTATGAATATGGCAATGATGGGCTTCCAGCTCGCGAGGGCTATATCCGTCAGGTGTCTGCCATGACTTCCGATTTGGATGTGATTTCTGAAAAGCTGTTTTCCCTTCGCACCAATGGCGGAAACGAGTTTTGTGGTCAGGTGATTCAGACCAGCTTGAACCAGTTGGATTGGGGTGGAGACGCCGATTTGAAAATGATTTTTATTGCGGGCAACGAGCCGTTTACCCAAGGCTCTGTCAGTTACCGTTTGGCCTGTGGCAATGCCAAGGAGAAGGGCGTGGTGGTGAACACCATTTTTTGTGGAAACTTCAGTGAGGGTGTGAATAGCAATTGGAAGGATGGAGCAAGCTTGACGGGTGGTTCATATATGAGCATCGAGCAAAACCAAAAGACCGTGTACATCGAAAGCCCCTACGACGACCGCATCAATGAGCTAAACAATTCATTGAACGACACCTATATTCCGTATGGCACCAAGGGACGCCAAAAGAAGGAAATGCAACTCCGCCAAGACCAAAATGCGGGTTCTTACAGCAAGGCCAATAGTGCTAAGCGGGCCAAGTCAAAGAGTTCCGCCGTTTATAAAAATGAGTCATGGGACTTGGTGGATGCCGAAGATGAGAATGCTGAGGTGATAGAGGAATTAGAGCCAACAGCGCTTCCAGACACCATGCAGACGATGAACGTGGAGGAGCGTAAGAAGTATGTGGAGTCCAAACGAAAGGAGCGTGAAAAAATTCAAAAGGATATTCAGGACTTGAGCAAAAAGCGTGAGGAGTATGTGGCCAAGGAGAAAAAGAAGCAGGGCGAACAGGCTGGCAATTCCTTGGATGATGCGATGTTGAAGGCGATTCGCAAGCAAGCGACTGACAAGGGCTTTGTGTTTGAGGAGTAGGGAGTGTTGCAGTGTTGAGGTGTTGAAGTATTACAGTTTTGAAGTGTTGGGGTGTTGAAGTGCGCAATGAACTTCAACACCCCAACACTTTAACACTTTAACACTGCAACACTATTTAACAATCAATCTGGGGGCAGTCGTCTGGATTCTTCTTTCTACGTTTCTTCTGCTTTTTGATGCGTTTCTCCACGCTGGAGTTGGATGACACACAGCTGGACAGGGAAGTGCCGATGATGGAGAAGGAGAAGAGAAGGAGGAAGTATTTGGTCATGGGAGTGGGAGTTTCTTTTTAGTGAATCAAAGGAGGACAAAAATAGTTTGTTTTAGTCGTAAGATGTGGAAAAGGACTGTTTTAGTACTTTATTTAAAGTTGATACTCTTCTACAATTTCAGCTTCGGAAGGAGTGTATTCATTCGTTTCATCCAATCGGACTCGAAACTTGTCTAACAGCTTTTCATATTTCTTTTTATCAAAAATCATTCTTGGAATATTTGAATACCACTCAATACTTTTCCCAATTTCCTCTGGTGTTTTAGCATCAGAATTTTCTAAGCCAAACCTGTTCCAATACACAAAGTTTTCATCAGCTTCGACCTCAACCATAATTAGAGTACACCAAAGATCAATGTCTTCTGAACACATTAAAATTGGAAGATTTGACTTTTTGCCTTTGTGAGGTAAAGTTCTTTCCCAAACGACTCTTCTTTCTTCGGGATCACTTAACCAGTTTAATAGTGTAGGTACAATTCCACGTTTGATTTCTGGCCGATATTTTAAGATGATATCTTCTATTGATCTCCTATCAACTTCAATTATATAGAAGGTTTTTCCAGTAAACTTGTTGAGGTATGTTTTTGTGGATAAGGTATTAGACATGGGAAGTTTTTGTTGTCTCTTTCTTCGGGAGTATTAAGACACAAATTTTATTACTCCCGATTATTTTTAGTTATCTAATCAAATTAGGAAACCCAGATTTATGGGTTGTATCGCTTTATTGCAGTTGGTTGGTAATCAATTCCAAACATTCATTCCTACTCACCTTTCCCGTTTTTGTCTCCTCAAATACCTCAAGGAAATACAAATCTTTTGGAAGCTCATAGCGGTTTAGTTGCGAGAGGTTTTCTTTAAGTTCCTCCATGGAAAGCTGAGCCTTACCTTCCATAACCACCACTACTTTTTTACCCAACAAATTGTCATCCATTCCAGCGACAAAAAAGCGGTTTGAGATTCCCTTTTCGAGGAGGAGTCCCTCTATGGCCTTCTCCACTTTTTCGGCTTGGACCTTGATCCCTCCACTGTTGATGACATTGTCGATGCGACCCAACCAGCGGAAAGCATTTTGGTTTTTGATTTTCACTAAGTCGTTGGTCACTAACAGTTCATCTCGGGTTAGTTTTCCTTGAATGGTGAGGCATTTTCTGTCGTCCAAGCCGATTTCTACACCATCTAAGACTTGGAAAAAGTCATCTTTTTCGGAGCCGTTCAAACGTTTCAGCGCAATGTGAGAAACAGTCTCGGTCATGCCATAAGTGCTATACACAGGTGCTTTAATGACTTGAAGTTTTTGCTCCAATTCTAAGCTGACCGGTGCGCCACCGACAATGATGGCTTTTGCTCGATTGAGGATTTCAAGTTTTTCTGGGCTTTCCTCCAAGATGCTCTGCAACTGCATGGGAACCAGTGCGATAAAGTCGATGCGAAAGTCAAGCGGAACTTCGGCAAGGGGATTTCGACTTGGAGGGACTATGGTCATTTCCAAGCCAAGCTCATAGCCACGGACCACCATCATGCGCCCCGCGATATGGTCGGTGGAAAGACAGACAAAGGCGTGGTCTCCTTCAGACAGCCCCAAGGCTTTGCCCGTCATTTGGGCGCTGAGTTGCATTTGCGCACGACTCACCGAAATCATTTTTGGCGTTCCCGTGGAGCCGGAGGTTGGGATGGAAAAGCTTTCTTGGCCTGAGAGCCATTCTTGGGCGAAGGTGATATCGGAGAGTGGGATGGTGTGCATTCTAAAAACGAGCTTGGAAGAAGTCTATGGAGGGAATTTTTCTACCACGGAGGGAAGGAGAAAGGGAGACAGATTAGACTTCAAGTATAATACTGCTCCCTTTTCTCCCTATCTCCGTGGTAGAAAAACGACTTATTGAAAGGATTTGAACTTCAAAAACACCTCTGTGTTTAGGTCAACCTTGCTTTCAATTTCAAGGATTTTGGCGCTTTCACCTTCAGCAAAGAAGCTTCCTAGAATGTCTTCTAGTTCTGATTCTTGGGAACAGAAATGGTATTCCATTCCGAAATCCTTGGCCGTGTTTTCTGCCTTAAGCCGTTGTTCAGTGACAAAATAGGGATTGGCTTCCGGTTGGTTGCGGGGTCCAGGAATCATTTTGAAAATGCCTCCTCCATGGTTATTCATCACCACAATTCGGAGGTTGGCGGGCAGGTAATTGTGCCATAATCCGTTGCGGTCATAAAAAAACGAAAGGTCACCAGTGAACAGGATATTGAGCTTTTCTGGCTGTGCCAGGCTAATGCCCACTGCGGTGCTCGTGCTTCCGTCAATGCCACTGGTGCCTCGGTTGGCGAATACCTCTAGGGCTTTTCCTTGGTAGAGGAAGTTTGCATAACGGACGGCCATGCTGTTGGCCAAGTGCAGGTTGCTCCCCGAAGGGATAGCGTTCATGACTTTATGGAAAGCCTTGAATTCCCCGAAAGGGCAATCCTTAAAAAAGCGTTGTTGGCGATCTTTCTCCTTTTGGTCAGCAGAAATCCATGCTTCCAAAAAGCTTTCAGCGGAATTCAGTTTTACTTCCTTGAAGAAAGCAGAGGCTTCCAGTGGAATGACTTCTGTCAAAGCCTGAAAGGTATCAGCAACTTCTCCCGCAGTCTGTAGGTGCCAATGCGCCTTTGGTTTTTGCTTGCGGAGGAAAAGTTTGAGATTCTTGGAAATCAGTGATTTTCCGAAAGTAATCAGGAGCTCTGGTTGGAGTGCTTCGGCTTGTTCCTCAGGAATATTTCCCAAGAAGTTGTCCTGATTGCGAACGATATGTTTTTCTCCTTCGATGTTACTGATAATGTCAGCCACAACAGGAATGGAGAGGGAAGCCAATTGTTGGGAAAGGGCAGGGTTTAAGCCATCCTGTCCAGCAACAACCAAAATGTTTTTATAGCTCTTCGCTTCGTCTTCCAATGCTTTTAATACCTCTTGAGGAAGTGCATAAGACGGAGCAATTGCCTTGATGGTTTTTACAGAAGCATCAAATTCCACGGTTTCCCCTTGTTCGGGATATAGTGGCTCACGCAACGGAATGTTGACGTGAACAGGTCCTTGCGGAAAACGTTCCGCCAAGTTGATGGCTTCGGAAATCGTGCGGTTCAGTTGCCACTTGGCATCTGGATGCGAGAGGTCCACAGGAGTTTCAAAGCTCCCTTTGATATGGTTCGAAAAAATGTTTCGCTGGCGGATGGTTTGCCCATCCAATTGATCTATCCATTCTGGCGGACGATCGGCCGTTAAAACCAACAATGGAATTTGCTGATAATAGGCCTCGGTTACAGCCGGAGCGTAATTCAAACTTGCGGTACCTGAAGTGCAAACCAAACCAACAGTTTGTTTTAGGCCTTGGGCCAGTCCCATACCTATAAAGGCGGAGGCGCGTTCGTCACTAACCGTCCATTCCTTAATTTCTGGGTGACGGGAAAAAGCGATGGTCAAGGGCGCACAGCGTGAGCCAGGTGACAGGACAATATTTCGAACACCCTTCTGGGCGCAAATCTCAGCAATGTTGTGAATCTCTTTCATGCTTCTGTAAAAATAGGAAGGAAGCGGTTGTTAGAGATAAGATTTAAGAAGTAAGATGTAAGAAAGAGTAGGTTTTCCCCAATTAGGGTAAAGAATGGGCTGTCCGTAGCCGAGGGTTTTATACCCTCGGATGGAAAAAAAGGAAAAAATGATTCGTGGGATTTTTCGAAAACGTCGGGTGTAAAACCACTCGTGTTCAAAACTTTCTTTCAAAAAGAAAAATCCATTTCCCTGTCCAGCGTCATATAAGTAAATAATCAAACGGACAGGAAAATGGACTCATTATCTGTAGATAAA
>JAUIJC010000045.1 GCA_030431525.1 Bacteroidia bacterium
AGATGGTACTTCATTTGAAAGACAGGTGAAAAAAGATATTAGAAACATCAAACTCTTTTTGTAAGTACATGAAAAGCAAAGTTTTATCAGACTTTGCTTTTTGTTATACCCATCTATGTAATTTGTTAGGTGTTAAAAAGATATTGCCCCGTCCAGTTGCTTTGTTGAGAGAAGGCTGAGAAGGCAAAAAACAGGAAGGTGTAAAGTAGTATGGATTTCTTCATCGGAGTGCTAGAACGTGGGGCTATAAATAATTATAATATGGTTTGAGATCTCTTCGCGATTTGTCCCAAGCCAATTCCAATTTGATGTGGTGTGCTGAAAGCGGTGTTCGTTTGATAGGCGTAGAATAGGTCGAAGACAGCCACTTTTTGCATCGGGATTTTCATCCTTCCGAAAAATGTCCAAGCGTTATTGGTGGAATAGGCTGAACCAATGGATGCTCCTAAGCTCTCGGAAATCTTATGGGCGCTTTCAATGGCGAACATGCCGATGTCTGTTCCAGAGTTGAAGAAATAGAACGCTTGGGGTTTTAGTTTCCATCGGTTTCCAATTTGAAAAGCATATTCGCCATGAACTGAATAGAAAGGCTTGAAGGGATATGAAATGCTGTCTTTCAGTTCTGCATCATAGGCCTTGTTAAAAACAAGATTATTCGCGGAAAACCCAATGGACCAAGTTTTAGGGGACGAATCATTATAAAAGTGAATTCCTGCTTCTCCCGATGGATATAAGCTACCGGAAGAGAGTAATTGATGTGTTCTTTTGCCAAGTCCAAATGATAATGAAGAGGCAAGCCGAACTCTGTATATAAGATTAAGGATGGGCCTTATTTTGGGCACAAGCTTTCTGAACGGAAGGTCGTAGCCAATTGAAGCGTGGTAATTTTCAATCTGAATGTTTTCAGAGTTGGATTGTTGAAATTTCCCTCCAAGAAAGAAATAGGATTTGGAATTGACTCTGCCACAGTAATGTCCCATCGGTGGTGGAGCAATAGGCACTTGAATGCTGATATGTTTCGGCGCCACTTTTAGGGGGTCCTTGCCAGCACTGGTTCCAAGGGTAATGTTGTTTCCTGCTGGATGATTTCCATAAGCCGGATTCAATAAATAGGGGTTGAAAAGGTATTGCCCTGTCCAATCGCTTTGCTGGCAGAAGGATGGAATGGCGAGAAAAAGAAGGGTGTAAAAGAGTAGCGTTTTCTTCATGGGCTCTGTTTTATACCCTTTATTCAATAAAGGTATCCGCCCAGCTTTGGTCGCTTTTTAAAACCTGTCAGGTCTGGGCTTTCGCATTGCCTGCCCAAAGGCCTATATTTGCGCACATTATATAATAGTGCAAATTCCAATCTGCGCCCGCAGAACAGAGATATGGCTCAACAAGAAGAAAACCTCTTTAAGAAGGTCGTTTCCCATGCCAAGGAATACGGCTTTGTTTTTCAGTCCAGTGAGATTTACGACGGCCTTCAGGCTGTGTACGACTACGGCCAGTATGGTGCGGAGTTGAAGAATAACATCAAGCAGTTGTGGTACCAGTCGATGGTGCGCCTGAACGACAACATTGTCGGTTTGGATTCGGCCATCTTCATGCACCCGACCACTTGGAAGGCTTCCGGCCACGTGGATTCCTTTAATGACCCAATGGTCGACAACAAGGATTCCAAGAAGCGTTACCGCGCTGACGTCCTTATCGAGGACAAAGCTGCCGAGTATGAGCGTGACGGAGATGCCGAGAAGGGAAAGGCTTTGGAGCAGAAGTTGGCTCGTTTGATGGAGGCCGAGGACTTGGCTGGTGTTCGCGACTTGTTGATCGAGGAGAAAATCGTTTGTCCTGTTTCTGGAACGGACAACTGGACGGACGTTCGTCAGTTTAACTTGATGTTCTCCACGGAGATTGGTTCTGTGGCTGATGATTCCAATAAGATTTACCTCCGTCCGGAAACGGCTCAGGGTATCTTCGTGAACTACCTCAACGTTCAGAAGACTGGCCGTATGAAGATTCCTTTTGGTATCGCCCAGATCGGTAAGGCTTTCCGTAACGAGATTGTTGCCCGTCAGTTCATCTTCCGTATGCGTGAGTTTGAGCAGATGGAAATGCAATTCTTTGTGCGCCCTGGCACTGAGATGGAGTGGTACGAGAACTGGAAGGAAACCCGTATGAAATGGCACAAGGCTATTGGTTTGGATGGTAGCCTTCGTTTCCACGACCACGAGAAGTTGGCTCACTATGCCAACGCCGCTGTGGATATTGAGTTCGACTTCCCATTCGGTTATAAAGAAATCGAGGGTATCCACTCCCGTACTGATTTTGACCTTAGCGCACACGAGGAGCACTCCCGTAAAAAACTGCGTTATCAGGATCCAGAAATCAATAAGCAATACGTCCCTTACGTAGTGGAAACTTCCATCGGTGCTGACCGCGCTTTCTTGGCCGTTTTCTGCAATGCTTACCAAGAAGAGGAAGTGGGTGAAGGCGAGAAGGCTAAGACCCGTACCTTCTTGAAATTCCACCCAGCATTGTCGCCGGTGAAGGCTGCGATTTTGCCGTTAACTAAGAAGGATGGATTGCCAGAAATTGCACAAAAAATTGTGGACGATCTGAAGTACGACTTCAATGTGGTTTACGAGGAGCAAGCATCCATTGGAAAGCGCTACACGCGTCAAGATTTGATTGGTACTCCGTTCTGTGTGACAGTTGATCACCAAACCATTGAAGACGGAACTGTGACCGTTCGTCATCGAGATACGACCGAACAAGCTCGAATTCATAAAGATGAGTTGCACAAGCTCATCAACGATGCGGTCTCTTTCAAGACAATTTTCGAGACCTTGTAATCAAGAGGTTAGACCTAAGATTGGGCTGTGGCAACGACGTTGTCACAGCCTTTTTTTATGCCTCATGAAAAAAAGTTCATCTTTTTTAGAAAAAAATGGCACGTAAGAAAATAGGGAAAAGTGAATAAAAAAATGTGCTGTTCGAACACCGTTTTAGGTTAAAGTCCGTAGGTAACTAGCTGAGGGTAAGGGGAGTTTTGTTTAAGGACAACTGGAGGTAACATAAAGGTCGGGTGTAAGATACTTTTGACTTGTGAAAACTTTAATTTCCTGCAAATCAGCGACTTTTGCAAAAGCCAAATAGCTGCCCTATGTTTGTAATGAAGCCAACGGACAGAAGGTTCAGCAAAGCAGATTTTTCGACTTTTTTGACTTTTTATTTTTAGCGCGAGCAGAACCGCATTTTTGGACTTTGGTATTTTTTTCCGTTCATTTTTTAGACTTGGCTATGGCGGACGATTTTTTACTTTTTGAATCCTTGTGATTCGTACTTTTCATTTTTAACGTGTAGAAGACTCTCCCCCCCGGTTCTGACCAAATCGGGGGGATTTTTCGTTTATATAGGTTTATGAATCAAAATTTTAACCACGGAGGGTGGGAGAGAAGGAGTAGTTAGTGGTTTAGAATAGCGGGAAATTCGTACATCTTTCTTTCTCAAATAGAGAGCTTTCTGAATTATTGGTAAGGAACCACAGAGGACGCAGAGGAATGGAGGACACAGAGACTCCCATTCTGCAAAAAAATGGTGTCTTGAGAGTAAGAGCCTCCTTTCCTTCTTCTCTCCGTGGTAAAAAACATTTTCCTCCTAATTCACGGGGGCAATAAAAAATCCCCTCAGCGCAATGTAGCACTGAGGGAATTTGTGGTTTAGGGCTTTCAGTAATTAGAGGAATCCCAAGCCTAAGCCAGCCAAGATGACAAATGGGACAGGGATTTTGCCCCAAAGCAAGACCAAGAAGGTGCCCACCATGAGGGCAAGGTTGATCAGTCCCGTAGAATCTGTTGGGTTGGTGTCAACAGGTAGAAATAGTAAGGCTGCAGCAGCGATTACAAGACCTGAGGCCATGGCGTTTACACCCGTCAATGAGGCTTTGACTACAGGATACTTTTTCAATTCCTCCCAAAAGCGAATCACGAAGAAGATGAGCAAAGTGCCTGGGAGGAAAATGCCAATCAATCCGACTAGGCCTCCCACGAATTGACCCATCATGCCGGTGTCCTTCATGGCGGTAGCGCCTAAATAACCACAGAAGTTGAACATCGGGCCAGGCATGGCTTGTACAAAGCTGAGACCCGAGAGAAACTCACCATCCGTCAGGTATTTCTGGGAGTCCACCATCTCGACCTTGAGAAGAGGGATAAGCACTTGTCCACCGCCAAAGATGAGGGAGCCATTCCTGTAGAAGTTTTCAAAAAGGGCGAAAATGCGTAGATGAAAGAGGTAGCCCAAGGCGCTGGAAAGCACAAAGAATCCGCCGAAAAGTATCAAGTTCTTCCATTCAATGTTCAAAGACAGGTCGGCAGGTTTCTCTTCGGTATTACTACGTGCCGTAATCCACCCACCAAGAATCAGCAATAGGGGAAAGGAAATGGAGGCTACATTGGCATTACCACTTATTGTAATCAAAAAGGCTGCAATCGTAGAGAAGATGCAAAGAGCGATTTGGATCTTCGTTTTTACCACTTTGGAGGTGATTTTGTAAGCGGCGAAGGCCACCACAGCCACGGCCATAGGCGCCAAGAAGCGCATGAAGTCTAATGAAATATTCTGGTCCTGCAAGTAGCCAATAAACATGGCGATACCAATCATGGCTAAGCCAGCTGGTGTCAACCAAAGGAGCAATGTGACAAGCGCCAATGGGATTCCCCCGATTTTATAGCCTACCGCCGTAATGGTTTGTGTGGAGGTAGGGCCAGGCAAAATCTGGCAGAGTGCAATCAGCTCGATCAAATCCTCCTCGCTGAGGTATTTCCTTTTTTCAACCAAGAAATCCAGAAACATGGCCATATGGGCCTGTGGTCCTCCAAAGGCGGTTAAGGAAAGGAGGATGACGTCTTTAAGAAAACGTGACTTTGTCATTTTTTTTGACTTGAATAAATGGTCAGGGTTGATGTCTAAGTTTTTAACCACGGAGAATGGGAGAAAGGGAGGCACTATTTAATAGGCGATGTTTTTTTGCCTCCTTTTCTCCCTTTCTCCGTGGTTTATAGTCAAAGCCTTTCTCTTCGTACCTTTGCCTTATGAAACAGGCAGAGAAGGTCGATTTTATCATGGAGAAGCTTGAGGAGCTCTATCCCGAGACTCCCATTCCATTGGATCATACAGATGCTTACACGCTTTTGATTGCTGTGTTGCTCTCGGCGCAATGCACTGATAAGCGTGTGAATGAGGTGACTCCAGCATTGTTCGCCAAGGCGAGTACTCCACAGGAGATGATTCAGCTGGATGTCGAAGAGATACGCGAAATTATTCGTCCTTGCGGTCTTTCGCCAAGAAAATCAAAGGCGATTTATGAATTGTCCCAAATGATCTTGGAAAAACATGGTGGACAGGTGCCTGAATCCTTTGAGGAGTTGGAGGCGATGCCTGGTGTAGGGCACAAGACGGCTTCGGTGGTGATGTCCCAAGCCTTTGGTCATCCGGCCTTTCCTGTGGATACTCATATTCATCGTTTGATTCGCCGTTGGGGGCTTTCGAAGAGTATCCCGAAGAATGTGGAGGAAACGGAGGCCTTGTGTAAGCGACTTTTCCCAAAGGAAAGCTGGAATAAGTTGCACCTTCAGATCATCTTCCTTGGAAGGGAGTATTGTCCTGCAAGGGGGCATAAGGTGGAGGAGTGCCCTGTGTGTAGTGTGGTGGGGTGTCGGGAGTAGTCTTTTACCAGTGAGGTTTTTTTGACCACGGAGAATTGGAGGTCGTTTCCCATATTTTCGATGGATTTCATCCATCGCTAAGGAGATGCCGCCCTTTCAGGGCTTTGCCGTGGTAGCCCTGTAAGGGCGAAATATGTCAGCAAAGGACAACGTCCTTTGTGATTTCAATAAAAAAAACAGGAGTAGGGGGGAAACCTCTACTCCTGTTTTTGTTTAATAGGTCGCTATGAGGTGAGCATATTTGGCCAGTTTATTTATTCTGGATGCTTTTCTTAATTAGGCGCATCCATATAAAACCCAGAACCCCGATAATGGGAGTGCCCCAGCAAATCCAATCTTCAGTCATGTGGGGTCTGAATCTGAAATGTCCATGTGAACCTGCTCCCCATATCATAAGAAGTACGATGCCCATCAAAATCATCAAGCCAAATAGGATTTGAAAGCATCCTAGGAAAAAACGACTCATCCCTTGTAGTGCTTATAGAAAGCACAAATCGTCTCAATCCCCTTCAAGTAATTCTCCACGCCATAGCTCTCATTCGGAGAGTGAATCGCATCCTCATCCAAGCCAAAGCCCATCAACACCACATTCACTTTAAGCTCTTTTTCAAACAGAGCAACGATTGGAATACTTCCTCCGTCACGCATTGGAATTGGTGTTTTACCCCACACTTCTTCCACGGCCTTGGAAGCCGCGCGGTATGCGTTGGAATCGGTAGGAGTTTGAGCAGGCTCGCCACCGTGGTGAGGGGAAACCTTCACTTTTACTGAGGCTGGAGCAATTTTCTGGAAATGCTCGACGAATAGTTGAGTGATTTCCTCCGAGGATTGGTCAGGCACCAAGCGCATGGATATTTTCGCGTAGGCTTTTGACGGCAAAACTGTTTTGGCGCCTTCACCAGTGTATCCTCCCCAGATGCCATTCACATCCAAGGTTGGACGGATGCCTGTGCGCTCCAAGGTCGAGTAGCCTTCTTCGCCAGCCACAGCATCGATATCCAAAGACTTTTTGTATTCCTCCTCATTGAATGGCGCTTTGGCCATAGCCTCACGGTCTTCTGGAGAAAGCTCAACCACTTTGTCGTAGAAACCAGGAATGGTGATGCGTCCCTTTTCGTCGTGCATGGAAGCAATCATTTTGCTCAACACATTAATAGGGTTGGCTACGGCACCGCCATAAACACCGGAGTGCAAGTCACGGTTTGGACCAGTCACTTCTACTTCCACATAACTAAGTCCACGCAATCCAACCGTGATGGAAGGGTCCTCATTGGAAAGCATACTCGTGTCTGAAATCAGAACCATGTCGGCTTTCAGGCGCTCACGGTTTTCCTTCACGAAGTTTTCCAAGTTGTCTGAACCGACCTCTTCCTCGCCTTCAATCAAAAACTTGATGTTGCAGTCCAAACCATTGTTTTCCAATAAGGTTTCCAAGGCTTTTACATGCATATACATCTGGCCCTTGTCGTCGCAAGCACCACGGGCATAGATGCGTCCATCACGGATTTCAGGCTCAAATGGCGGGGTGTCCCAAAGCTCGTAAGGGTCGGCTGGCTGAACGTCATAATGGCCATACACCAAAACGGTTGGTTTGGAGGCGTCCAATATTTTCTCGCCATAAACGATAGGGTGTCCATCGGTAGGGCAGATTTCCACGGTGTCCGTTCCCGCCTTTTTCAGGCTTTCAGCTACGAATTCTGCGCAGGCCTTTACATCACCTTTGAACTTGCTGTCGGCACTGACCGAAGGAATGCGCAACAGGGCAAAGAGTTCGTCTAAAAATCGCTGTTTGTTGCTTTCAATGTATTGCTTCATAACTAATGGTAGAGGTTTAGAGCGAGAAACTTCAAATATGCTGGTTCTCACACAGAAATTTTTCGGGAGATGGAAAACCTTTTCATGTTTGTCCCTGTTGGGAAATTGTCTGATGATTAAAATCAGCTTTTTCAATCGTTCTAACAAAGATTATCGCCCTATTGAATTAAACCTTTACTCATTCCGTAACGCCTGAATTTTCACGGAAAAAAATATTGGTGTCAGGTCAAGTTTAAAATCTTGGCCAGCATTTTGTAAGCTGAGGACGCCAGGTGTGATAGGTTTAATTATTTGTAAATCAGTAGGGTTATGAACAATCAAAAGAATTTTACAAGGGGTGCAGTCGTAGTGTTGGGTCTTACAGTTATTGGGTTGGGTGGAACATCTTTTATCCTCAATGACAAACTCAATCAAACCAATTCACAGCTCCATGAGCGCAATGTGACCATCGATAAACAGATGGATGAGATTCAACTTCATATTCAGGAGTTGGAGACCCTTAAAGGGGAATACGAAAAAATGGCCGCTTCCAATGCCGAGCTTGAAGCCAATAATGGCAAGCTAAGAAAGGGGAATGCTGAGTTGGGCAACCGAATTGCTTCGTTGAACAGGACGATTGCCAATCTGAAGTATAAAAGAAACCTTAGCCGTGCGGAGAGTGAGAAGCTAAAGGCAGAAATTGCACAGTTTAAGGCGGATTTGCTGGCGAAAAACCAAGAGGTGGCACAACTTCAATTGGAGAAGGATTCCCTGAGTTCATCCTTGGAGAATATGACGACCACCAATGTTCATATGTCGATGGAATTAGATGCTTTGGCTGAAAGGGTGGGTCGAGGTTCGGTGTTAAAGGCAAATGATATCCAGATTAGCTCGATTGATGCCAAGGGAAAAGAGCGTCAGAAGACCACATATAAAACCAAGCATCTTGATAAGGTAAAAGTTGCTTTTAATTTGGACGAGAACAATGTTGCAGAGCATGGTTCCAAGGAGATGGTGATGCGAATTCTTGATCCAAACGGTGCTGTGATTTATTCCATGACAGGTGCTGATGCCGCCTTCCAGACTGCGAAGGGTGAGCAGGCGATGTACACTTCACGTCAGTTGTTAAACTTTGACAATAGTGGCCAAAAAGTCAGCTTCCTATATGATAGTCCAAGCGACCTTAACTCTGGTCAATACACCATTGAACTTTATGCCGAGGGTCACCCGATTGGGACAAGTTCTTTTGAAGTGAAATAATAGAAACAGCAAAGTTCTTTCAAAAACCCCTGATGATATAGTCATCGGGGGTTTTCTTTTTAAGCGAATAGGGGCAATATGGCCATGTTGATGTAAATTCGACATGGCGTTTTTGTTACCAGAACAATGGCGCAGAATGCACGAAATCTGATTGGAATAGAAACCATGAGCCAACAATCCACCGAGAAGCCCATCTTGTTAGAACTCCATTATTTGCCAAGTGTCGATTACTTTGTGAAACTCATTTCTCACAAAACCGTACACTTAGAAGCGTGTGAGAGTTTTCAGCGCCAGAGCTATCGGAATCGTTGTCGGATCAAGGGAGCCAACAAAGTAGAGAGCTTGGTGGTGCCTGTGACTCAAAAACGGGGGAACATCCGAGAGGTGAAGATTGACTACCTTCATAAGTGGGCCAACGAACATTGGCGTGCCTTGGAGACGGCTTATGGAAAGTCGCCTTTTTTTGAGTATTATGCAGATGAGTTGCGCCAGACGCTTTTTCAGAGGCACACTTTTTTGTTTGATTTGAACTTAGAGCTTTTAAATCTATGTTCGAGATTCGTCGGGGTAGAGGCAGAAATGTCCTTGACAAAAAAATTTTTGAAGGAAATTCCCGAAGAAATCGATGATTTTAGGTCTGAGATTCATCCCAAAAAAGCGCCGCTTTTGAAAGAGTATCCAGCTTATCCACAGGTGCTTGGAGCATCGTTCGAGCCTAACCTTAGTATCGTTGACCTCTTGTTTTGTGAAGGTCCACAAACAGGGCCGTATCTCCGCCAATTGGTGGCACATGGCACTTGAGGCAAGGAAATTGAAGTACAGGATTTGAAGGGGCAAGAGGCGTTGGGTTATTTTTCATGTAATAATAGTATTAACCGGGGCATGCCATAGTGGCGTTTGGTGGTCCGAAAACATCGGTTTATGGAAGCACGATTTTCAAAGCGCGTAAAAGAGGTCATCTCCCTCAGCCGCCAAGAGGCACTGCGGCTAGGGCATGATTATATAGGTACCGAGCATTTGTTGCTGGGCATTCTCAAAGAAGGTGAAGGGATCGCTGTAAGCTTATTAAAAAAGCTGGGCGTTGACCTCGACGATTTGAGGGAAGCCATTGAGGAAGCAACGAAAGCTGCATCCACAGGCACGACCAATGTGACCAACATTCCCTTGACGCGTCAATCTGAAAAGGTGTTGAAAATCACCTATTTGGAAGCGCGAATTTTCAAGAGCGAATTGATTGGCACTGAGCATCTTTTGCTTTCCATTCTTCGGGATGGTGACAATTTGGCCGCAAGGTTACTCGAGAAAATGAAGGTGAACTACCATACAATCAAGGAAATGTTGGAGTACCAGTCTTCTAAGGGCAATGTGTCTGCGGAGTCTGATACTGACGACGATACCGACGAGCCTCAAATGTTCCGTGGCGGCAGCCGCGGAAGCTACGGAGGCTCACGAGAGTCTAAGGGCTCAGAGAAATCTAGCACTCCGGTGCTTGACAATTTTGGTCGTGATTTGACAAGCTATGCCGAAGAGGACAAGCTTGATCCGATTGTTGGCCGTGACAAAGAAATTGAGCGTGTTGCTCAGATTTTGAGCCGTCGTAAAAAGAACAACCCGATTCTCATTGGTGAGCCGGGTGTTGGTAAAACGGCTATTGCCGAGGGTCTTGCCCTTCGCATCGTTCAAAAGAAAGTTTCCCGCGTATTGTTCGGCAAGCGCGTTGTAACTCTTGATTTGGCTTCTTTGGTGGCTGGTACAAAGTACCGTGGTCAGTTCGAAGAGCGCATGAAGGCGGTGATGAACGAGTTGGAGAAATCTCCAGACGTTATCCTCTTCATTGATGAAATCCACACCATCGTAGGTGCTGGTGGCGCTTCAGGCTCCTTGGATGCCTCCAATATGTTCAAGCCAGCGCTTGCTCGTGGTGACATTCAAGCAATCGGTGCGACAACATTGGATGAGTATCGCCAGTACATTGAGAAAGACGGCGCTTTGGCCCGTCGTTTCCAGATTGTAATGGTGGATCCAACCACGCCGGAGGAGACCTTGGAAATCTTGAACAACATCAAGGAAAAGTACGAGGATCATCACCATGTGGACTATTCCCGCGAAGCTTTGGAAGCTTGTGTGAAAATGTCTGACCGTTACATCAGTGACCGTCATTTGCCAGACAAGGCGATTGACATCCTTGATGAAGTAGGGGCAAAGGTTCACATTGGAAACATCCACGTTCCAGACGAAATCGTCCAGCTTGAGAAGAAAATCGAGGGCATCAAGGAGGAGAAGAACCAAGTGGTGCGTAGCCAACGCTATGAGGAAGCTGCCCGTTTGCGCGACAGCGAGAAGCGTTTGCTCGAAGATCTTGAAAACTCCAAACTTCGTTGGGAGGAGGAAACCAAGAAAAAGCGTTATGCCGTAACTGAGAATGATGTCGCTGATGTCATTTCCATGATGACCGGCATTCCTGTGAATAAAATTGCTCAAAATGAGGGAGCTAAACTCCTTCAAATGGGCGATGAACTAAAGCACAAGGTAATTGGACAAGACGAAGCAATTGTCAAGTTGTCCAAGGCCATCCAGCGTACTCGTGTCGGTTTGAAAGATCCGAAGAAGCCAATTGGTTCCTTCATCTTCTTGGGACCAACAGGTGTAGGTAAAACGGAATTGGCTAAGGTGTTGTCCACCTATTTGTTCGACAAGGAAGATTCCTTGATTCGTATCGACATGAGTGAGTACATGGAGAAATTCTCCGTATCTCGTCTCGTGGGAGCGCCTCCGGGATATGTCGGTTACGAAGAAGGAGGTCAGTTGACGGAGAAAGTTCGTCGCAAGCCTTACAGTGTTGTCTTGCTCGATGAGATTGAGAAGGCTCACCCAGATGTGTTCAACATCTTGTTGCAAGTGTTGGATGATGGTTTCTTGACTGATGGATTGGGTCGTCGTGTTGACTTCCGAAATACCATCATCATCATGACCTCCAACATTGGTGTTCGTGACTTGAAGGACTTCGGAACAGGTATTGGTTTCTCCACCAAGGCGAAGCAAGATACTGTTGATGACGAAATGAAGGGAGTGATCCAGAAGGCTTTGAAAAAGGCGTTCTCTCCTGAATTCCTCAACCGTTTGGATGATGTGATTGTGTTCAACTCTTTGGATCGCAAGCACATTCACCAAATCATTGATGTGACTTTGAGCAAGGTGTTTAAGCGCATCGAGGACTTGGGTTACACCATCGAATTGACCGAGAAGGCCAAGGATTATATCGCCGAGAAGGGTTATGATCCACAGTATGGTGCCCGTCCATTGAACCGAGCTATTCAGAAGTACCTTGAAGATCCATTAGCCGAAGAAATCCTTAATGATGAGGTGAAGGAAGGTGATGTTCTGGTTGCTGATTTGGATGGAAAGGAGAAAAAAATCAGTTTCAAGGTGAAGTCCAAAACAGAAGCCTCTTCAAAAAAGAAGGATGAATCTTCGGATAAAGAAGAGGAAGCTGAGGAAAAGAACAATGGTGAAAATTAATGTTTGAAGGTCCAGAACCTTTTGAGACAGCATAATATTAAAGGCCATCCCAAGCGGGATGGCCTTTCTTTTTGGGAAAAAATAGAGAGTGGCTCAACAGCGCATGCTTGATGTAGGTAAAATCAATCAGATCATGATACCTAAATCAATAGCACAATGGGTAGAGTAAAAAAACTGATTGTCATGCTTTTGTTGGGCGCCACGCTCTTTCAGGCGAGTTGTATTGGCCCGTTTAGGCTAACCTCAAAGCTACATGAATGGAACAGTAATATTGGTGACAAGTTTATTAATGAATTGGTCTTTTTGGCCTTTGTGATTATCCCCGTTTATGAGATAGCCATACTTGCTGATGGTATTGTCTTTAACTCGATTGAGTTTTGGGGAGGAGGAAATCCTGTTTCTATGAAAGAAGGGGAGGAGGATACCAAGATTGTTTCTCGGGATGGCGTAAAGTATCGAGTGACCGCCAAGAAAAATATGTTTGAGGTGGAGCAGCTTGAAGGTCCAGAAAAGGGTGAAATCGTTCATTTCCTCTTCGAGCCAAATGAAAAGGCTTGGTATCTTGAAACTCCACAGTTAGAAGCTATGAAAGTGGTGGAACATGTGGAGACTGGAATCCCTTCCATGGATCAGGTACGAATTTTTAAGCCAGATCGAGAGTATGTACAAGTAAGACAGGATGCGTCGCAAGAAGAGGTTAGAGTCTTGTTAAAAGCTCCTTAAATAAAAAAGCGCCAAGGTGTTGAAGCCTTGGCGCTTTATCTCCATCAGAAGAGATGATTTAGTATTCGAACGTCTGTCCGAGGCTGTCAGTCAGTGTCACTTTCTCGCCTTGGTTGGCTTCTACTCGGCCGATGATTTTAGCCTCGATGTTGAATGACTTAGCAATGTCAATCATACCTTGGGCGGAAGCCTCGTCTGTGTAGATTTCCAATCGGTGACCCATGTTGAAGACTTTGTACATCTCCTTCCAGTCGGTACCGCTTTGTTCGTGAATCACCTTGAACAAAGGTGGAATCTCAAATAGGTTATCCTTGATAACATGAACATCCTTCACAAAGTGAAGCACCTTTGTTTGAGCGCCACCACTACAGTGCACCATGCCATCGATAGACTGGCGGTAGTTTTTCAGGATTTCAATGACAATCGGAGCGTAAGTGCGTGTTGGGGACAATACTAACTTTCCTGCATCCAATACCGATTCAGTAGGATCAGTAAGGTTATACTTCCCTGAATACACCAAATCCATTGGGATGGATGAGTCAAAGCTTTCTGGGTACTTCTCAGCAAGAATCTTATTGAAGACATCATGACGCGCAGAAGTCAGGCCATTGCTGCCCATGCCGCCGTTGTACTCGTTTTCATAAGTAGCTTGTCCGTAGGAAGAGAAACCTACAATGACATTGCCTGCTTTGATGTTGCTGTTGTCGATCACTTGGTCACGACGCATACGGGTCGTAACCGTACTGTCAACGATAATGGTTCTCACCAAATCACCTACATCAGCAGTTTCCCCACCAGTAGAATAAATTGGCAAGCCATTCTCACGGAGCATTTCCAGAATTTCCTCGGTGCCGTTGATGATGGTAGCGATAACCTCACCAGGAACCAAGTTCTTGTTTCGGCCAATAGTGGATGACAACAGGGTGTTGTCCACAGCTCCTACGCAGAGCAAGTCGTCCACGTTCATGATGATGGCGTCCTGTGCGATGCCTTTCCATACAGACAAATCGCCAGTTTCTTTCCAATAAAGGTAGGCCAAGGATGATTTTGTGCCTGCTCCATCGGCATGCATGATGTTGCAGTAGTTCTCGTCACCACCGAGGAAATCGGGAACAATCTTGCAAAATGCCTTTGGGAACAAGCCCTTGTCAATATTCTTAATGGCGCTGTGTACGTCCTCTTTGGAGGCAGATACGCCACGCTGCATATACCTTTCGTTCATGATCGGGAGCTTAGCTAATTTTTCGCTTCTGCAAAAATACGAATTCCAATGGACCTGTCCCCTTGGATTTCGAACAACAAAAAGGCGGACCCATTTTCATAGGTCCGCCTTGGGATGGGGTTGGGGATATTATTTCGTGCCCACAAAGTCCACAACACGGAACTCTGTACGTCTGTTAAGCTGGTGAGCAACTTCCTGCTGTTTTGCAGAAAGGGTGTTCACTTTTGAATCGTTCAAGGTGGTTCCAGCGTTAAATCCGCTTTCTGCCTTGGCAAGTTTTAGCGGTTCGCTCTCTCCGTAGCCTTTAGCGGTAATACGGTCTTTAGCAATTCCTTTTGAAAGGATGTAGTTCACAGCAGCATCGGCGCGGCGCTGTGAGAGGGTCTTGTTGTAGCTGGCAGAACCACGGCTGTCGGTATGAGCAGCAAGTTCCACTTTGATATGTGGGTTGTCCTTCAATACCTGAACCATTTGATCCAACACTTTGGCAGCATCTGGACGAATAGTTGCCTTGTTGTAATCGTAATGGATAGGAGGGAACGAAACCATGGTTTCAATAACTTTTTTCTCCGCTGGAGGAGTCGTTACCACCGCAACATCAGCCGTAGTGTCCTCAGGCTGTGGGTCCCACAATGGAGGCAAGTTAGTCCAATCCTTCGTTTCAAAGTCGTAGGTTTTGTTTTCCACTTTACAGCTCAAGAATTTGCCGTTGGCGTTGAGTGTCATGCGGATTTGTCGGTCATAAAGACCTTTTGGCCAGAAAACGTGGGCTTGTGGGAAAACAGGTGGCGTTTTATCTGCTGTTGAGAATACAACCACCTGAATGCGCTTGCCATAAACGGTTTTGAACTTTACTTCGTCAAAGTCGTCTTTGTTTTCGAGTACGCCGCCATAAATTTCCCAAGTGATAGAACCTGATTCAAGGTACTTCACCAAGCTATCTGGAATATTGTGGTCGTAAACGAATTTACGTTTCGTAGTGTCAATGTCTTGAACGTATTCGGTGATGTCAACATCCGCCCAATCACATTGGGCGTAGGCAGAAAAGTTGCTGAAAAGGGTCAGCAACAAAAAAGTTGACAAAAAGGATAAGTGCTTCATTTTTCTGTTGAAAGTCTGGTTATTCCCCAAATCTCCTGCAAAGATAGTGATTGCCCCGATATCAGAAGTCTTTGGAGGTCAATGTATGAAGAAATACATGTTAAGATGGTGTGATGTTTGTTTTCTGCAACATGGGTTGATGGCAAACCGTAAATACGAAAAGGTTTAAGCCGTCAACTCATCTCTTGGTTTTAATCCTTTTTATTTAGCCTACTTCTTACTCTATGTTTATACTCGCAGGTATCCTTGTTTTGGGCATCTTGGCTCAATGGTATGCTTGGAGAATCCATACACCTGCGATTCTTCCCCTCATTATCATTGGTCTTTTGGTAGGGCCGTTTTCTGAGTTTGTGTTTGGGACAAAGATTATCGACAGCGATGCCATATTTCAGGAAAGTCTGCTGTTCGATTTTGTGTCACTTTCCGTAGGCGTCATCCTTTTTGAAGGAGGATTAACGTTGAAGGCTTCAGAAATTAAGCATTTGGGGAAGGCCGTGAGGAATATTATCCTCTTTGGTTCCCTAATCACCTTTATAGGAGGCGCTGCTGCTGGGATGTATTGGTTGGGGATGGAGTGGAGGATAGCGCTGCTTTTTGGTTCCTTGGTTATCGTGACTGGTCCTACAGTGATTCGGCCGATTCTCAACAATGTAAAGCCCAATCATAATGTCAGTACCGTTCTCAAATGGGAAGGGGTTTTGATTGATCCTCTGGGGGCTTTTGTAGCGATTTTGATTTATGAGTTTATCGTTTCAGGCCATGGTGGAAAACACATGACCTTGAATGCGCTGCATGGATTCTTTTTAATCATCCTTTCTGGTGTGGCCTGTGGAACAGGAATGGCCTTGTTGATTCATCAGCTTATCAAAAGGAAGCTTATTCCTCACTATCTGATGAACTCTGTGATTTTGGCCTTGGTCGTAGGGACGTTTGCCTTGTCTGATTTTCTTTATGCGGAGTCTGGCCTGTTGGCAGTAACCCTTTTGGGAATGATTCTTTCCAATACTGATGTGGAGGAAATCAAGGATATTTTGTCCTTCAAGGAGGACATTACGGTCATTTTGATATCGATTCTATTTATCTGTCTTTCCGCAAGGATTAACGTAGAGGATATTAAGCTTTTGGGCTGGGAGAGCCTCATCGTGTTCTTCGCCTTAATATTTATCATCCGTCCACTTGGGGTGTTCATAGGGACATTGAAATCCAATCTCAATATTCGTGAGAAGCTGTTTATTTCATGGATTGGTCCCCGAGGAATTGTGGCGGCAGGTGTTGCTTCCATTTTTACCTTGCGTCTTTCCCAAGGTGGAGGAGGGCTCAGCACCGCAGAGGTGAATGATGCGCAACTGCTCCTTCCGATGACCTTCCTCATTATCTTGGGTACTGTGATTTTGCAGGGTGGCTCCGCCAAGTGGGTGGCCAAAAAGTTGAAAGTGCTTAGAGAGCAGCCCAATGGCTTACTATTTATTGGAGCGGATGAAGCTTCACGGGCGATTGCCCTGTTTTTGCTTCGGAAAGGGATTCCTGTGATGGTATCGGATACTTCAAAAAGCCATATCCGTGAGGCCATGGTGGAAGGTATACCATATTATTCGGGAAGTCTGTTGGTGGATGGTGAGTATGAGAATGCTGACCTTTCAAAATACGGGCAAGTGTTGGCGTTGACTTCCAGCACTGAAATCAATGTGCTGGCCTGTAAAACCCTTGCTGAGGAGTTTGGGAAGAATAATGTTTACCGCCTGATATCTCGTAAAGAGCAGGAGGTAAAAGAGCTGACGCGACCTACCCATACCCTGTTCAAGGGAGAGGCTGATTTCATCATGTTGACGCAGGTTGTTCGGAATGAGCCGGAGTTTGAGGTAAAGGCATTTGAGAATGTTCAAGCCTATGAACGGTTCCTGCATCTGAATGCGAATAAAATTATACCTTTGTTTATCCAGCTTTCGGAGGATCGTTTTGTGCCTGTATCGGACCAAAAGGTTAATCTCACGGAAAGTTTCAGGCTGGTTTATATCGAGAAGATAGAGTAAGGCTGTGAAATATCATCGACCAAAGCACCAAGGATCAAAGCTTGCGAATTGTAAGTGGTTTTGACCTTGGTGCTTTTTGTTTTGATAGCGTATGAAAAGAGGTAAGCAAGGCGTACTCCTGATCAATTTGGGAACCCCAGATAGTTATGAGACTGCGGATGTCAGAAAGTATCTGCGAGAGTTTTTGATGGATAGAAGGGTCATTGACATCCCTTATTTCCGTCGATGGATGCTGGTCAATGGAATTATTGCGCCTACTCGAGCACCGAAATCTGCTGAGATTTACAAGGAGGTTTGGACCGATGAGGGCTCCCCTTTGTTGGTGTATGGCCAACGTGTAAAAGAACTACTTCAACAGGTGCTTGGAAATGAGTATTTGGTAGCCTTGGGCATGCGGTATGGGAACCCTTCCATCAAAGAAGCCTTAGAGGAGTTGAGATCTGCCCAAGTATCTGAGATTACCGTCATTCCGCTTTATCCTCAATATGCTTCGGCCACGACGGGTTCTACGATTGAGAAATTGAACGAGGAACTGAGCACTTGGGAGCTTGTGCCAAGCTTACACATTGTCAGCCAGTTTTTGGAGCACCCTTTATTTGTTAAAGCCTTCGCAGAGGTTGGCAGAAAGTACCTTGAGGAGAAAGAATATGACCATATTCTCTTTTCATACCACGGTTTGCCGGAGCGCCAGATTCTAAAAGCTTCTTGTGATAATTACTGTCAGCTTAATGATAAGTGCTGTTCAGTTTATCATTCCAAGAACCAATTCTGTTATCGAGCTCAGTGCTATCAGACGACTCGCTTATTGGCGGAAGCGTTGAATATTCCAGAAGAAAAATATTCTGTTTGCTTCCAGTCCCGTTTGGGGAAAACACCTTGGATTCAGCCTTATATCGAGGACGTAGTTCCTGAATTGCCAAAACAAGGAAAGAAAAAGGTATTGGCTTTTTCTCCTGCTTTTGTGGCTGATTGTTTGGAAACCACCATTGAGATAGGTGAGGAGTTTAAGGAAGAATTCTTGGAAGCTGGTGGCGAGGAGTGGCAGTTGGTGGAAAGCCTCAATGATAACCCATTGTGGATTGATTGCCTAAAAGCCTTAGTTTTGGGTCAGTGATAGGGTAATTCTAACAGTTCTTTTTTAATACCACTATCAAACCTCCAATGTCTAATTCCTCTTGCTATGCAGATAATTGAAGTTGCCGATAAGAAAACCGCCAAGGAGTTTATTCAGTTTCCAGTAGGCTTGTACAAGAATGAGCCGCATTGGATTCGTCCTTTGGACAAAGATGTTGAGGAGGTGTTTCACCCTAAAACCAATAAGTTTTTCCGCCATGGAGAATGCACTCGTTGGGTGATGAAGGATGAAGGGGGGAAGGTGATTGGCCGTGTGGCGGCTTTTGTGAATAAGAAAGGCTTCAAGAGCAAGAATTCGCAGGGGCAGGAACTTTGTGTTGGGGGAATGGGCTTTTTTGAGGCGATTAATGACAAGGCTGTAGCCTTTAAGTTGTTTGATACGTGTAAGGAGTGGTTGGAATCCAAAGGGGCCAATGCTATGGAGGGCCCGATTAATTTCGGGGAGCGTGACAACTGGTGGGGATTGTTGGTAGAAGGGTTTGAGATTGATCCTAACTACAAAATGCCCTATAACTTTCCTCATTATCAGGAATGGTTTGAGGAGTATGGTTTCCAAACCTATTTCAAGCAGCTCACTTTTGGTCGTGGAGTGAATGACCCTTTGGAGGAAAAATATTACGACAAGGCTGCTCGTATTGCCAAGGATCCTAAATACGTTTTCAAACAGCTTGATCCAAAACAGATTGAAAAGTTTACGGAGGACTTCCGCACCATCTATAATCAGGCTTGGGTGAAGCACTCTGGAGTGGGGGAAATGAGTACCCTACAGGCCAAGAACATCATGAAGCAGATGAAGCCTATCATCGACCCTGATGTAGTTTTCTTTGCTTATTATGATGGCGAACCAGTGGCGTTTTTCTTCAATTTGCCGGAAGTCAATCAGGTTATTCGTTATCTGAACGGAAAGTTGGATTGGATTGGCAAGCTGAAATTCCTCTATCACAAATTAATGCGTACCAATAAGAAAATGGTTGGTCGTGGCTTTGGGGTGGTGCCAGCTCATCAAGGTAAAGGACTAGAAGGAGCTATTGTGATGTTCTCCCGTGAAATTGTACAGGAGAAAATTCGTGGCCGTTATTTGGAGTATGAAATGAACTGGATTGGTGATTTCAACCCAAAAATGGTGAAGGTGGCGGCAAGTATTGGTCGTGTGATTAAAACCCATGTTACCTACCGTAAGCTGTTTGATGATTCAATTGTCTTTGAGCGTTGTCCAGAGATTAGATAAGAATTGATTGCAAAAAGGAGCTCGTTTGAGCTCCTTTTTTTATCCACAAAAAAGCCCCGAGCGTAACAAGCTCGGGGCCTCGGTGAATTACCAGATCAAGCGGGTATCAGGCCGCTCGATGGGCATTCATCTTCTCTTTATATTTCTTGAGTTGGCGACGCAAGGCTTCCACAGCCAAGTCTGCGGCCTCCTCAAAGGATTTAGATTGCTCTTTTGCGAAGAGCGATTGTCCAGGGACATTGATTTTAATCTCAATCACCTTGTTGGCCTTATCGGCACTTCTTTCAAGGTGCATATTCACTTCCCCGTCGATTATTCGGTCAAAAAAAGTATCCAGCTTATCTGCCTTAGTTTGAATGAAGTCCAACAATTTTTGGTCGGCGTCGAATTTCAATGAGCTCATGTGCAATTTCATAATCGGGAAAAGTTTAGGGTTGAACTTAATTTATGTTAGTCTTCCGGTTGTATCAGTGGGAATATGATTTCCTCACCATTTTTAAGCTTTTGGATGCGCTTGTTCAAACACCTCTTTCAGTCTGTCGATGGAGTTGTGTGTATAAACCTGTGTGGCTGCCAAACTACTGTGTCCCAGTAATTCTTTAACGGCGTTAAGGTCTCCTCCTCGGTTCAGCAGATGTGTGGCGAAAGAATGGCGCAATACGTGTGGGCTTCGTTTTTCAACGGTGGTGATTTGATCGAGGTATTTCCGGACTGTCCGATAGACAAACATGGGATAACAAGCATCTCCTTTATCTGTAACGATGAAGGTTGTCATGCTGTTTTCTGGGAAAGTAGATTTAATTACATGGCTGTAGTATTTAAGCGTTTCCAGCAAGTTCTTATTGATTGGAATGACACGTTGTTTTCCGCCTTTACCATCAACTCGGAGCAATTTTTTCTCCAAGTCAATCATGTTGGTTTCTAAGGAAATCAACTCGGATAAACGGATACCTGTTCCGTAAAGTAATTCCAATATCAACTTGTCTCGAATGCTTGCGAAGTCCGTGCCAAAATCCACTTGATCCAACAGCTTCAATAAATTTTCTTGCTCCACAAAGGTGGGGAGGCTCTTGGGCGCTTTGGGCGCCCGAAGTTGCTGTGCCGGATTTTTGGTGATGTGTCCATGCTTCAACAAGAATTTGTAAAAGGATTTCACACAGGCGATTTTCCGTCCGATGGTGCGGGCGGCCATACCTTTCTTTGACAATTCGGCAACCCATTGACGCAGGGTGGAATAATCAACCTGATGTAATTGAAGATCGGGGTGGAAGTCCCCCAAAAAAGAACCGAATTGCTCCAAATCAGACTGGTAGGCAGTAAGCGTGTGTGTACTGTAGCGTTTTTCTGTTTCGAGAAATCGAAAGAATTGTTCCTTGTACATAAACACAGATAAAAAGAAATCGGGGCAAGGTTCTCCTATTAATATAGGAAAACTTTGCCCCGATTGTCAATCAACAAGTAAAATAGTCAACGAGTAGAAAAAGTGGCTATGGTCAGCCGTCCTTCACTACCTTACTTGTTGACTACTTGACTGTTATTAGTTCCCGCTGTTCTGAGCTTCCATCATCTGACGGTAAGCAGCCTTTTCTTTAGCCTTACGACGAGCTACAGAAGGTTTTGTGTAGAAGTTGCGGGCGCGAAGTTCGCGAAGAACGCCAGTGCGCTCGAATTTTTTCTTGAAACGCTTCAATGCGCGCTCGATGGACTCGTTTTCTTTAACCTTAACAACAATCATGGTATCTGCTTCAATTTTAGGAGACCGCAAATTTATTAAATCCCCTTTTTAAAAACAACGGATTGTGCGGTGTACTAATTACAGAGTACGAGGCTTTCTCCAAGAGGTTGGTTGTTTGGGGGTTAGGCTCACTTTAAAATCTCCCTTGAGATGACCATTTTCTGTATTTCGGAGGTGCCTTCGCCAATGGTGCACAGCTTTGAGTCGCGGTAGAATTTTTCCACGGGAAAGTCCTTGGTATAGCCATATCCCCCAAAAATTTGGACGGCATCGTTGGATGCACGCACCGCAAGCTCCGAAGTGTAGTATTTCGCTACGGCTGATTCCTTTGAAACCTTCTTGCCCGTATCCTTCAGAAAGGCGGCATGGAGCGTCAAAAGCTCGGCAGCCTCGATTTCTGTGGCCATGTTTGCCAGTTTGAAGGCGATGGCCTGATGCTTGGCGATTGGTTTCCCAAACTGCTCCCGTTCTTTGGCGTAGGCCACAGAGGCACGAAAGGCGCCTTTGGCGATGCCCAAGCCGAGGGATGCGATGGAGATTCTGCCTCCGTCCAACACTTTTAGGGCTTGCACAAAGCCTTCACCCACTTCTCCGATCACATTGGATTCATGGACACGGCAGTCATCCAGCATCAATTCGGTCGTTTCAGAGGCGCGCATGCCCAGCTTGTCCAGTTTCTTTCCTGCAGAGATACCTTTGGTTTTCTTGTCGATGATAAAGGCTGTCATCCCATGGTTGTCGTTGGGTTCACCTGTGCGGGCAATCACCACAGCCACATCACCAGATTTCCCATGAGTGATAAAGGTTTTCATGCCATTGAGCACCCAGTGGTCGCCATCCTTTTTGGCGGTGGTTCGCAAATGACCAGCATCCGATCCTGTGTTCGGTTCTGTTAACGCCCAGGCGCCAATCAATTCTCCTGTGGCCAGTTTGGGAAGCCATTCCTTTTTTTGTTCCTCATTACCGAACTGGAGGATGTGTCCCGTGCAAAGCGAGTTATGCGCTGCCACGGATAGCCCCAAGGAAGGGTCGATGGCGGAAATTTCAGTAATGGCCGTAACGTATTCGGCGTAGCCCAGTCCTGACCCGCCATATTGTTCAGGCACTAAAACGCCCATCATGCCCAGTTTTCCCAAGGCTTTTAATGTGTCCACGGGAAAGGTCTGAGCCTCGTCCCATTCCATGATGTGGGGCGTAATGTTCCGTTTGCTAAAGTCACGAATGCTTTGGGCAACCATATTTTGGGTCTCGTTGAGGGAAAAGTCCATACACAAGGCTTGATGGGTGTAAAAATGCTACCTAAGGTGTACGGTGGAGGTGGGGCTTAGGTTTTTGACTTTGTTAGAAAAACCCCCATCCCCACCATCCCCGTAAAAGTCTGTGGATAACTAAGCATTTATGCCTCACTTTTCAGACTTCTCCTCGGCCCTGAAATACTTTAAAGAATCGCCCGCCAAGGCTCCGGTGATATGGGAGCCGACTGCCTATGAGTTGGAGCAGTCGCACATTGGGCAGTTGATGCAGGATAAAGGGTTTTCATCCTATGAAGAATTGCATCGTTGGAGTGTGGAATATCGGGAGGGTTTTTGGAAGGAGGCCATCCAAAGGCTGAAAATTCGGTTTGAGGAGGAGCCGATGCGGATGAGGCAATCGGATAGCGCCAAGAATCCATTTTGGTTGCCACATGGCCGGCTGAATATTGCTGAGAGTTGTTTCCATCATACGGTGGATAAGCCTGCCCTTGTGGTCGGTCAGGAGGGTTCAGAGGGGTTGAGGCATGTTTCCTATGCAGAGCTGGACAGCCTTTCGGCGCGGGTGGCTTCGGGACTTATCCACCAAGGGTTTAGCGTTGGAGATCGTTTTGCGCTGTATATGCCCATGTGCTATGAGTCGGTAGCGATTTATTTGGGCATTGTAAGGGCGGGTATGGTCGTGGTTTCTGTGGCGGACAGCTTTTCTGGAGAGGAACTGGAGAAGCGTTGTGAGATGGTGGAGGCAAAAGGGGTTTTTACCTGCGATGGTTATCTGTATGGGGGAAAGGAGTTGAGGGTTTATGAAAAAGTGAAAAATATTGGGGTGCCAGCGGTGGTCGTTCACCGTCTGGGGAAGGACTTGTTATTGCGCGAGGAAGATTTCTTTTTCGATGATTTTTTGGGGCATGCGCAGTTCGATGCTGTGTTGTCTGAGCCCTATGCAGAGACCAATATTCTGTTCTCATCAGGAACGACGAAGACGCCTAAGGCTATACCTTGGACGCATCTGACGCCAATTAAGGTGGCCATGGATGGTTTTTTCCATCAAGATATTCATCCGTTTGATGTGGTGACGTGGACCACTGGAATGGGATGGATGATGGCGCCTTGGCTCATTTATGCCAGTTTGATTAACAAGGCAACGATGGCGGTGTTTGTAGGAGCGACCAGCGGATTGGATTTCGGGAAGTTTGTGGAAAAAACTGGGGTGACGGTCTTGGGCACCATTCCATCCTTGGTGAGGAATTGGCGAAGGTCGGGAATCATGGAGCAGTGTAACTGGCGTGTGCGTGTGTTTTCTTCTACCGGAGAGCCTTCTGATCCAGAAGACTATTTGTATTTGATGAGTTTGGCAAAGTTCAAGGCGCCGGTGATAGAGTATTGTGGTGGTACGGAGATAGGGGGTGGTTACATTACCGGAACGGTGGTGCAATCAGCATCGCCTGGAACATTTACCACTCCAGCGCTTGGCTTGGATTTCTGGCAAAATGAAGATGGAGAGGCTTGGATTCTGCCTCCTTCCATTGGGCTTTCTGAATCCTTATTGAACAAGGATCATGAACAGGAATATTATGCGCATGGGAATTCAGGGCCGAATGGCGAGGTACTTCGTTCCCATGGCGATGCGTTTGAGCGCATTGAAGAAGGTGGGAATGTTTTTTATAAGTCCGTAGGAAGGACGGATGATGCCATGAATTTGGGTGGGGTGAAAGTTTCAGCCATTGAAATCGAGGAGGTGCTGAATCATCACCCAAGTGTCCACAGTTCAGCGGCGGTTATCCAGAGAATGGGGAATGGTCCTGGAAAACTTGTGGTGTTTTATGAAGGGGAAGAAAAAGAGCAGCTGCTACAAGAGTTACAACAGCTGCTTTCCAAGAGGTTGAATCCGCTGTTTCGGATTGGTGAGTTGCGAAAGGTGGATGCCTTGCCAGTAACGGCATCAGGAAAAGTGATCCGAAAAGCCCTTCGAAAGGTGGCTTGACTAATCTTCCGTCGGGGCAGCCATCAGTCGGGCCACGACCCTGAAGTCTGGGTTTTGCTCCAAGAACATCTTGAATCCAACCGTTAGCGGTACGGAGAGGAGCATACCTGCCAAACCCCATAAGTAGCCCCAGAATACCAAGGCGAAAATCACAGTCACTACGTTCAGCGCCAAAGACTCTCCCTGGAGTTTGGGTTCCAAGATGTTTCCGAAAAAGACCTGTGCTCCAATCAGGCATCCCGCCAAAGCAAACCATTGCCCTCCGGTATCCAAGGTGATGAGGCCCATGGCCAATGGAGGAAGGGTGGCCATGATTGAACCTACTGTAGGAATGTAGTTCAGGACAAAGGCGACAAACCCCCAGAAGATTGGGAAGTCGATGCCGAAGAGGTAACAAATCAGGGCATAGGTTGCTCCAGTCAGCAGGCTGACCAAAGTTTTCACCTTCATGTAGGTGACCAATGACTTTTTGAGCCGTTCAAAATTGCCTAATAGCAGTTTGCTGCGTCGATCATCTTCATAAAGCGAACCCAAATACTTGTTATGTCTTGCTGTGCCACCCAAAATGGCAAACAGGTAGAGCATCATCATGAAGAACGAGGTGGTGAAGTCGCCTACAGCACCCATCAAAGTCTCAGCACCTTCCACGAGTTTTTCCACAGAAAATGCTTCTGAAAATCGCTCAATCAAATCACCGAGCTCAAACTCGACACCAGGAATATCATTGAGTCCTGTGACGATACGTTTGATTTTGATTTCAATAAGATCAATGTATTTGTCTTTTTGCTGGGCCACTTTCCGTCCTGTCGTAAAGGCCAAACTGCCAATCATCCAAATGACGCTGAGGGAAAAAAGTAGCACAATACTCATAGCCGCTGCAAAGGGAACTTTGCGCTTTAGTAGCCAGTCCATAGCCGGCTGAAGCATCAAGGCGATAAAAATGGCCAGTACCAATGGCAAAATGATGGGCGCCATGGCCTCAAGCACGTAGATGGCGAGGCCAGCGATAAGCACCCACAGGATGTTTTTTATGGCACGGAGGTGTTGTTCTTCCATGGTTTGGAATGGTAAGGCGTAGCAGCCTTGGCCTTTAAAATTTGAAAAAGCTGAGGGCTAAAATCAGAACTCGATGGCGAATTTCAAATTACTGCCTGCACTTTGCGCAATAGCTCCGCTTGAGTTTTTCATTTTCAAGCAATTGGAAGGTGATTCCTCCAGAACCATAAACATCGAAAAGATGGCAAAAACGCTGGGGATTCATCCGGTGAGCTTTTTCCAAGATCTCACCGTAGTATCCCTTTCCCACTTCGCGGTCATCCACAATGGTCAGGTTGATAAAGTAAAAAAGCAGCCCTTCATCTGGGTTTTCCTTCATCGCATAAGGTCGAAGGAGTTGGGTAGCCCAGTTGGCTTTGAAATAGCCTGCAAAGTATTTGGCAAGGTTCAAGGCGTCTTGCTCGGAGAGTTTTAGGTATTGGTAGTTCTGTTTCACATACTGCAGCACCTTGTTCTTCTCGCGATACTTTTTCTGTAACTGAAGGTGCTCACCATAGATGATATGGAAATTGATCATCAGGTGAATGGTTTCTTCCTTGGTGAAGCCTTTGTTTTCAAGCTCAGCAATATTGTCCCGTAGTTTTTTTGGATCGATGTCAAGCTTGCCTTCGGCATAAGCCTCAATGCGAAGCACACACAAGTCGTAGTCGATTTCCTTATTGGCGGGTAATAGGGTTTTCAGTTTTTCGAAATCCTTGATAGCCGCCAAAATGTCTTCTGGGTTTTGTTCGTACTTGAAAGAGGCTTGATGGTTTAGCAGTACGCCGTATGTGTTTTCCTCGGGTATTTCCAGCTTGGCGGCCACTTCTTCAGGAAGACGGCGGTCTTTGATTCTGGCATAAATTGCCTGTTGCAACAGTTCAGCTTCTTCCAAGTTTTTCTTGGCCATGGCATTGTTAAAAGCCTTGGCGGCTTGCTCGCCATCGGAGAGGTCGAAGTTTACTTTCCTTTCCAGCTCCAAGCTGATGTTTGCCAGTCGGTGCTTGGCAAGAACGGGTTCCACCTTTTCTCGAAAGGCCAAGTCATCCAGTTTTTTCTTGATTTGGGCGTCTTGCCAGTTGGCCATCCGCTTATAAGGGGTGGATTGAATGTCTTGTCTGAACGCTTTCCAGTTTTCAGAGGCTGTCACATTCACCTGAATTTTGTCGCTTTGGAAGCTTTGAAGCGCCTTGGCGATGCTTTCTGCACGTTTTTCCTGTAGGTAAATGTTGTGGTCCGTAGGTCCTTCTACCGAGGAGTAGGCGTCAATGTTAATGGTTCTGATGTCAAAATTTGTCAGCCGAAGTGAATCATAAAGGGGCTGGATATCCGCCTTGTTATAATCAAACTTGTTCCGTTCGAATGGGATAGAAAATTGTAAGGTTTTGGAGAATTCAGCCGAGGAGCTGTTGGCCATTTCCTGCGTTTTAGCAATAGAATCCCTGTAAAGACCCATGTCGAGAAGTTCCCATTTGTGGTCAGGAAGGTCATACAAGACGATATATTCACACACGTGTTTGTCTTGAATGATGAGCAGGTTCAGCTCTACTTCGTGGTTTTTGATGTTGTCAGGCAACGGGCCAAGAGGAATAATGACGTCCCCTTGCGGGTTGATGTAACCCTTTTCCTGCAACTCCGAAAGGTAGATGGGAGGCTGTAGGCTGCCTTTATAAATAGGGGAATTGGGGCGTTGGGTGGGTTGTCCACAGGCAAATTGCTGGCGTGACACCACATCCACGGCAATGCCGTCGCCCTTGTTATTAAAGACCTTGTTGAACCATTCTTGGTCCGTCATGATGAAATATAGCTGGACGCTGTCCTGCTGAACCCCAAACTGAACATCGGGAGGCATTTGGTAAAAAACCTCTGAGCATTCTTGGCAGGGTTCCTCCTCATAGTTTTGGATGCGGTAGGTATTGGCAGGTACGTGAGAAAAGAGCGTTTCCTCATGTGGGAGTCCTCCAAACACTTGGGTGGCATAGACTTCCTTCTTTTTTGGGTCGTAGGCCACTGAAATGCCGCTTTTCACAAAGCGTTCTGCGGAGAGATTCTTGAAATGCCCCTTGGAGTTTACCCAAGAGGAAACCATCTCCTCGGCAAGACTTTCATAATCGTGTTCAGGTTTTACCGAGGTTTTCAACACATTCTCAGCCACACTTGGATGCGTGCCTTTGTATGCCTTTACACGGTCGATTGGGCGTTTATACTTTTTCTTTTCCTCGTAATGGCCCAGTTTGTTGTTCTGGGTCATATAGTCAGTATGATGCTTGGCAGCCTTTTCAAGAATGTCGTCTTGGCGGAGTGGCGCGACATCAATGGTGTCTCGGACTTTGTTGATTTGCTCCAGAATTTTCTGTTCAAGGAGCCCTTCATCAAAGTTTTTCGGGTCAATAGGTGTTTGGGCAAATAATGCCGTGGAAAGGAGGGATAATAGAACTAAAAGGGGAAGAATCTTCATGAAAAGGTGTTCTGGATAGCAATCAGGATTCGAACTCCAAATGTTACGAATTTTATTGGTTCTATTCACATGGGGCTCCTGCTATATGGGTTTAAACGGGATGAAGAGGTGCGTGGGCTGGGCGGCGAATGGGAAAAATTCAAAAGGGTTTCGCTTTTGTCGCTTTTTTATATTGAAATCCGTTTTCCTTTCGTTCAAAGGGTAGTAGAGGCCGATGAATGGGGGTGCCTTTGCTATAGAACCAGCATGGATATGACCAAGGACAAAAAGAAAAAAGGGAGCAAGTTTGCGAGCAAGCAAGAGCATGATGTGATGTTTGAGCGGGAGTTCATGCCACACATCAACTCGCTCTACAACTTTGCCTACAGGCTGTGTTACGACGGAGACGCGGCCAATGACTTGGTGCAGGAGACCTATATGAAGGCTTATCGTTTCTTTGAATCCTATCAACAGGGAACCAATGCCAAGGCTTGGTTGTTTCGAATCCTGAAAAACAGCTTTATCAACGACTTCCGTAAGAAGAGTAAGGAGCCGCCAAAAGTGGACTATGCTGAGGTGGAAACTTACTATAACTCGGATGATGTCAACAAGGACATAACGGCTGACTTGCGTGTGGAGTCCACCCAAGATTCATTGGGAGATGAGATTACAGGAGCTTTGGGTTCTTTGGATACGGATTTTAGGACCATCATTATCCTTTCGGACTTGGAAGGGTTTAAGTATGAGGAGATGGCCAAAATCTTGGATATTCCGATAGGTACGGTGAGGTCAAGGCTCCACCGAGCGAGGAATATTTTGAAGGAGAAACTCATGGGTTACGCACTCAAGTTAGGCTTTGCGTAATGTGTATCAAGTACCAAGTATCAAGACACAAAACCATGTGTTATCTTGATACTTGATACTTGATACTTTGTAAGTATAGAGGTTTAAGGATTTGTCTATGGAAAGAACACTTACTGTCGTTAAGGGTGGTGATACCAGTGATGAGCATGGGCGAGTCTGTGGAGCGGCGAGGGCGTTGATGCAAACGGTCTTGGACAATGAGGCGTTGGCGGGTCAAGCCGATTTTTTTTGGGGACATGTGATGGATTGCGAACACTGCGCAAAAACCTATGCTAAGGAAAAGGCCTTTTTGGAGGTGTTTCGAACGAGGATGCCCAAGAAGTCCTGCCCAAAAAATATTGTGGAGGGGATTCGTAGTAAAATCCGCATTGCCAAGCTCAAGGAGTAGTTTTTGATTTTTGTAACTTCGCCAAGAGAAGTACAATGTATCAAGTATTAGGTACAATGAATCGTTGCTCTAATTCAAGTGGCGGTTGGTGCATAATACATTGTACATGATACATAATACCACCACTATGAAAGGCAAGTTGCTCATTTTCTCGGCGCCATCAGGTTCAGGTAAAACTACCATTGTGAACCATTTGTTGAAGAAGTACCCAAATTTCGGGTTTTCGATTTCAGCGACTACCCGTGCCCCTCGTGCGGGTGAGGAAGATGGAAAACATTACTATTTCCTTACTGAAGAGGAGTTTGCCGATAAGTTGGATAAGGGACAGTTTGCCGAACATGAGGAGGTCTATGCTGGTACCAGCTATGGTACCCTCAAAACAGAGGTAGAGCGCCTTTGGGAACTTGGGAAGCAAGCCGTTTTCGATGTTGATGTGGTTGGAGGCTTGAACCTGAAAAAGTACTACGGTGATAATGCCTTGGCTATTTTTGTTCGCGTCCCTTCGTTGGATGTCCTCGAAAAGCGCTTGCGTGATCGGGGTACGGAGACCGAGGAAAATATTCAAAAGCGCTTAGGCAAGGTGGAGAAGGAAATGGCCTTTGAGAAGGACTTCGATGTCACCTTGGTCAATGATAATCTTGAGGATGCATTAGCACGTGCGGAGGTGATTATTGATAAGTTTTTAGCGGAATAAGATGTGGGATACAAGTATTAAGTATCATGACACAAGGCCCTGTGTAATCTTGATACTTGGTACTTGATACTTGATACAGAAATGAAAGTCGGACTTTTCTTTGGCTCTTTTAATCCTATCCATATTGGTCATTTGGTGATTGCTGAATCTATGCTTGATTTGGCAGGCTTGGACCGTGTGTGGTTCGTTGTCTCTCCTCAAAACCCATTTAAGCGACAGAATTCTTTGTTGCATGAGTTTGATCGCTACGATATGGTCAAATTGGCCATTGAGGGCAATCCACGTTTGGGAGTGACGGATATTGAATTTGGAATGCCAAAGCCAAGTTATACGGTGGATACGCTCACTTTCCTTAGAGAGCTTTACCCCAGCTATGAGTTTTCCTTGATGATGGGGGAGGATAACCTCACGCATTTCCCGAAGTGGAAGAATTACGAAGAGATTATCAATAACCATAACGTGTTGGTTTATCCACGTCCTGGAGAGACCAATTCGCCCTTATTGGATGGTGAAGCGATAAAGCTCATTGAGGCGCCGATGATGAATGTGTCAGCGACATTGATCCGCAAAAAAGTAAAGGCTGACCAGTCCTTGAAGTATTTGGTGGAAGATAAGGTTGCGGAGTATATTGACAAGAAGGGATTCTATTTGTGATGAAGTTGCAACAAGGGGTTACAGGGTTTGACGCATCAACTTCTTTGGAATTTCAGGATTTAGATGGAGTCGTTTCTCGAGTTAAACAATTGAAACAGTTTAAGGTACTGTTCTTTCTGGAACCAAGCCCTGGGAATAATTTTTATCGGATAGGAATTGAAGGGTTTTCAGGGGTAAAAATTGAAGTGTTGGTGAATGCGATTTATCCTCTTTTTTGTGGTGTTAAAGATGGAGCTTCATTGGAAAAAGAGTTCTTGGAACTACCTGAGGAGGTTAAGGTGAAGTTTCAAAAAAGGTATAGTTATCTCACACCTGAATATCTCAATAGTTGCTTTACAGCAACAGATATAGATGTTTTGTCAAATGTTGAAAAAGAACAGGTTTCCTACTGGGGTAGTAAGACTTTCGGAGAGGTGATTTTCAATTGTTTTGATTAGATCTCATGCATAAATCAAAAAGAGGCTGTCTCAAAAGTTGAGTCAGCCTCTTTTCATTTTTATCAGATTGTTAGCTTTGAGGATGGCCCATTCCAAGAAGACTTTTAAGCAATATGAACCAGGACAAACAGTATTGTTTCC
>JAUIJC010000046.1 GCA_030431525.1 Bacteroidia bacterium
GCAACTAATGACTCATAATTCTTAGCTCTACATGCTTTATTCTTAAGTAAATGTGATTCGGCTGGGGCTCGAACCCAGGACCCTCTCCTTAAAAGGGAGATGCTCTACCAACTGAGCTACCGAATCATCCGTAAAGATGTAAGAGAAAAGAAGTAAGATTTGAGCAACTAATGACTCATAATTCTTAGCTCTACATGCTTTATTCTTAAGTAAATGTGATTCGGCTGGGGCTCGAACCCAGGACCCTCTCCTTAAAAGGGAGATGCTCTACCAACTGAGCTACCGAATCGTGAGAAAAACGTTAATTTCTCGTTGCTTTTTGGGCTTTTGCTCAAATGCAATGCAAAGGTACGAGCCTTATCTAACAATGCAAAAGTGGCGACTTCTTTTTTTGGGGCTGTTCCTTATCCTTTGGCATATCCAGCCCAAGACAGGGCTTGCAAATAATTCAAAGCCAAGGAATTCCTTACACCAAGCCGACTCGCTGTTTTCCCAAAAAAAATTCAACCAAGCCCTTCATAGCTACGAATCATTACGAGAAAACGGGACACAAGAGACAAAAAGGATGCTTTTTCGAATGGCATTCCTCTACGAAAAACAAAGCGACATCCCCCAAGCATTACTGGTTTTGAACTCCCTGTACAACCAAACAGGCGATCAGGCCATCCTTGAGCGCATGACAGAACTTGCCGAAAAACATGAACTCCAAGGTTATGATGAGGACCTTAGCACATCCTTTCATCGTTCATTCATCCGCAGGAAACGAATCATCACTTATACCCTACTCGGATTAAGCATAGCATGCTGTGGTCTATTTGGATGGTTGGGATTTCAGTATGGACGACATTTCCTCCTACTCATCCCCATTCTTCCCATTGGGCTAACGGCACTTGTGATAAATAAGGAAACAAGACTTCAAGAAGGTATCCTCCTACAAAAAACCATTGTCATGAATGGTCCCTCTGGAGCCTCCCCAATGGTCCAATCGCTTTCAGCGGGCCACAGATTTTTCATCGATAAGGAAGTCGGACCATGGTATCAAGTAAGGTGGAACACAGACCAAACCGCCTACATTAGAAAGACACATCTTCAAACCGTGCGTTGAGCACACTTCTTTTGCCCTGCTTTTCGCTGTCTTTTGCTTAATTTTGCGCCACTATGGGAAGACGCAAGAAAAACCCGTTTGTGGAGCAACTCACCATTGATGATTTTGCTTCCGAGGGCAAGTGCATTGGTAGAAAGGACGATAAGGCCATTTTTGTCCCCTTCACCGCACCAGGTGATGTAGTGGACATTCGTTTGCGAAAAAACAGAAAGAAATACGCCGAGGGCGTGGTCACCAAATTTCATAAGAAATCCGACCAGCACATCGAGCCTTTCTGTGAGCATTACGGCGTATGCGGTGGCTGTAAATGGCAACACGTCTCTTATGAAACCCAAGCGGAATTCAAGCAAAAGCAGGTAGCAGACGCATTCCGTCACTTGGGTGGATTTGACTTTCCTGAGCTCTCCCCCATTGTTCCGTCCCCGAAGACGACGCAATACCGCAATAAACTGGAGTTTACTTTCACGGATTCCCGTTGGTTGACGGAAAATGAAATTGAGGAAGCCGACGAATTGGAACGCCGTGCCTGCGGATTCCACGTCCCAGGTTTTTTCGACAAAATCGTCGATATCAATACCTGTCATTTGATGGATGATGTCGCCAACCAAATCCGCAACAAGGTTCGGGACTACGCCATCCAAGAGGCTATTCCATTCTTCAATATCAAGGAAAAGGAAGGATTCCTGAGAAACCTGATTGTCCGTACGGCAAATTCTGGTGATTTGATGGTCATTCTTCAAGTCTTTGAGGACAAACAGGAATGGATTAAGGCCATCCTTGAACTTCTTAAAAAGGATTTCCCACAAATCAGCTCACTCAATTATGTGGTCAACAGCAAGGGCAATGAAACCTTCCATGACCTTGAGGTGATTTGCTACCACGGCGAGCCTTTCATCACCGAAAAAATGGAGGAGCTTTCGTTCCGTATTGGTCCGAAATCATTCTTCCAGCCAAACAGCGAGCAGGCTTACAAGCTCTATTCATTGACCCGTGACTTCGCCCAACTCACTGGTGAGGAGGTTGTGTACGACCTTTATACTGGAACGGGAACCATCGCCAACTTCGTAGCCAAGCAGGCCAAAAAAGTGGTTGGCGTGGAATACGTGGAAATGGCCATTGAGGACGCCAAGAAAAATGCGGAGTTCAACGGCATTGAAAACACCAGCTTTTATGCAGGTGATATGAAAGATGTCCTCACGGCTGATTTCATCGAGGCCAATGGAAAGCCTGATGTGCTCATCATTGACCCACCTCGCGCTGGCATGCACCCTGACGTGGTGAAAACAGTGTTGAACACTGGCGCAAAACGCATCGTTTACGTCAGCTGTAACCCTTCCACTCAAGCACGGGACATCAAGGAATTGGTGGAAAAATATGAGGTGAAAGCCATTCAGCCTGTTGACCAATTCCCGCAAACCCCACACATTGAAAACATAACACTACTACAGTTAACAGATAACGGCTAACGTCTATTCAGTTATCAGTCAGCAGTTAACAGTTATCACCTATGGATACTGAAATGCTTGCTGGAGGATAACTGTTACCCGATAACCGTTAACTGATAACTGCTAACCGATAACTGTCATGAATTCTCCAGAACTAAACGGCAAATATTTAGGCACCATCACCGAGGATTTCGTCAAAATCGTTGATGTCCTCAAGGAAGCCTCTTACCAAATCCGCACCCGCAAAATTTCCCAGTATCCCATTTTTGTGTTCTGCAAAGAGAAACCAGCCATCGGTCAAGAAATCATTGACAAAAACGACCAAGGCTTGAAATGGAACGTCAATTTCTCCATGATGGAGGAATTCCTACAGCGTGGTTTGGTTGCCGAAGAGCACCAAGAAGAGTTTGCGCAATCCTACCGCGACCCAGAAGAGTTCGCTTGCATCTTCGTGGTGGATCAGGAGTTCACCAACTTCGTTTCTGTTCCTTATCCAGATAGTGAGCAGAATTCTGTTTTGGGAGTATAATAAAAAAGACGTTAGATTTTAGACGTTAGACCTTAGCCTCAGGCTGTGCTAAATTCTAATGTCTAAAATCTAACGTCTCATTACCCCATGAAAACCCGCTTCGCTCCTTCCCTCACTGGCTACCTCCATCAAGGCCATCTGGTAAATGCCATTTGGACTTGGGGACTAGCGCAAGCGATGGGTGGCGAAGTGATTATTCGGGTGGAGGACCATGACCAAAGCAGGGCCCGACCTGAGTTTTTAGAAGCCTTGGAGAAAGATCTCCAGTGGTTGGGGTTTTGGGATTTGGCTTCTGAAATTCAAGTTCAAAGCCAGCGAAATCATTTTTATCAGGAGGCTTTTGAAGCCTTGCAAGAGGATGTTTACCCCTGCCAATGCAGTCGGAAAGACATCCAACTTTTTTTGGAAAAGCATCCTGAAGAATCCTCTGACACGGAGCTCAGGTATCCCAATCTTTGCCGAGATAACCACAATCCCTTAGAAAAAAAGGAAACCGCTTATCGCCTACGACTCCCCCATGGCGAACGAACTTTCAATGACTTAATCCTTGGACCTCAATCCCAAAACCCTTGGGAGCAGTGTGGTGATTTCATCCTAAAGGACAAGCAAGGACATTGGAGCTACCAGTTTGCTTGTGTGGTTGATGATTTTGAAAGTGGCATTACAAACGTCATTCGCGGAACGGACTTGCTGGAATCAACAGGAAGACAGCTTTTTCTACATGAAAAATTAGGCAATGCTAATCCTCCAATCTTTGCGCACCATCATCTTTTGAAGGATTCCTCAGGAAGAAAACTCTCGAAGCGCCAAAAGGATTTTGCCATTGCCCAATGGCGCGAAGAAGGCAAAGACCCAAAATTGGTGTTGGGAGAAATCGCTTTTGGAATGGGCTTAATTCCCTCTAAAGATGCCGTAGATCCAGCATCCTTGGGCGAATTTTTCACATCTTACAAACCTTAGTCTTTTAGCACTTTTAACAACAATATTTATGAGCCTATTAAGCGGAATGTTGGGCAATGCCTCGGAGGTAAACATCCCAGAAATCTCCAAAGAATTTGAACCAATTTTGGTAGAAGGCGAACACATTGAAAAAGCCTTCAAAGTCATTCGCGACATGTACGTGTTCACCAACAAACGATTGATTTTGGTAGACAAGCAAGGCATTACAGGCTCCAAAGTGGAATTCAAAAGCCTCCCCTACAAAAACATCACAGCCATCTCGAAACAGAGCGCAGGAATACTGGATTTGGACGCGGAACTGAAACTGTGGGTAAAAGGTGTAGGTCAAATCACTGCAGAATTCAAAAAAGGCGCAGACATCAACGGAGTGTATAAAATGTTATCAGAACACATCCTTTAAAACATTAGGCCTTTAACAAAGAAAGCTACCCATTTGGGTAGCTTTCTTTGTTTATAATCGTGGATCAAGTTCCTTTTCTTTCTTCTCTTCGGCAATGAACTGTGCGACCAGCTGTTGGTAGGTTTCATTTTCAGGAGAAATCTCGCTGTATGGCACTTTAAGAAGCTCCATACCAAGTTTCCATTCCTTTTCAGAAACCTTCAGCTTACCATTGATTCGCTTTTGACGCAATAGCTTTTCGTACTTAGACTTTTTCGCAAAATCAAAACCGTAAATCAAGGTCAGGTAGTTCTCATTTCTCACCTTGAGGTAAGGAACAACTCCTTCAGTATGCACCAGCTCTGGTTTAATCACACAGCCTTCCATCTCTTCGGATTCGGTGATTTTCGCATAGAAAGCCTCAGCTTTCTGCATCCATCCCTCCTCTTCAAATCGAATGGTTTCCATGGGCTCATCCGAAAGGAAACGGAACACTTCCTCATTTTTACGATCAAAGTAGAAACGCTCTGAGCCGTCTTCCATAACTTCCTTCAATACCATAAATGGCTTGAGGTGCATAGCCTCCTCTTTGCCAAATAGCTCCATTTGACGCTTGTAAATGGCGAGATGCTCGTCACATTCCTCAGCTGAAAGAATGGCATCAGTAGGCAATTGATTCAGAATATAGAAATTCTTGGCATCCATCGCCCCAAAGGTTTTAGACACCTCGGATTTCTTCATGCCTTTGACCTTCTCAGCCACCAAGCCTTTTTCCTGTAAACTGTTTTTCAACTCTTCAAACGCCTCGTGAAAACCAGTTTCCTTTAACACTTGATTCTCCTTTTCTAAACAAGTTCCAATGACATCGAAGGTATTGTCCACCAATCCTTTGCCCAACACCCGCCATGGCATCAGCTCAGCATCAATCAACATCATCTCTACTCCTTCTTCCTTCATGTAGGAACCGAACTTTTGAAGCGCCTGCTCAAAAACAGGTTGCAAGTCCATGTGCTTAATCAGGTAGCCATTTCGAGAGGTGGCATAGCATCGTTCCAAATCCTGAAACAAGTAAACATTGCATCGTGAGCCCATGTATTTTGGCTGAAGCACCACTTCCTTCACTCCTCGCTGACGGTAATATTCCAACCCTTGGTGCAATGACTCCAAACAGTTTTCCTCCTCGTTTTTATCTGCTGGGGACATTGTTCCAGAAATGAAATTCACCTTCTGGCAGGCAGAATGGAATAATCGACCACGCTCCCTTGGCTCCAACATGGACAAGTCAACCACCTTTTCCTTTGGCTTGAACAAAGGCAGAAAATCCTGTTCCTGCTTTTCGCCAACTCCATTTACTCGTGCAATGCTCACCTTTCCTCGCTTATTAAGACGAACCACAGACAAGGCCCCGCCGTACGCACAGCCCGTATCAATCAGATAGCGATTTTTCTTTTTGAGCACCTGATCCACTGGAATATGCCCATTAAACACCTTAGGGAAAGAGGCGTCTGATTCCTTCTCCAAAAAAGCGAATCGCTCCTCAATCGCCTTCTCATAAGCTTCGGCAGAAGCAAACTCCTTCCTTTTTGGGATAAAAGCCGTTTGCTGATTCTTCCTTGAAGCGGAATCAAGCTTTCCCAAGAATCGGTTTTCGCAGGGTGCATGACAAACATGGAAGAACCTCGTTTTATAGAAATTCCTCCCCTGCTCCACCAAGGCGATAAACTTTGCTTTCAATTCTGCATTGGTCTCCAAAATGGAAATGGTCTGCATGTAATTAGCCTCAAACTCAGCCATGGATTCCTTCCGTGGGAGCTGACCCGTCACACGCTTGTACACATAATTCTCATGGTTGCCATTCACAAAATGAATGCGGTCTTTCCAAGCATACAGCGTTTCAATCACAGCTGGAATTTCGGGGCCCTTGTCAATGTAGTCTCCATTGACAATGATTTGCTCATGGGGTTTGACCGAAGCCAAGGCCTCATTTAATGCTTTCGCACAGCCATGAATATCCGAAAGCAGAACATAGTCTTGATCCTCCGCCAAGAAATGGGACTTATACGGTTCCAAATGAGGAAAGGTGATGCAAACCTCCTCGAACTCATGCTTGGTTTTGATGCGGTAGTTGGCAACGTATTTTGTGCTGGTCAAATCCCGAAGCACCTCTCTACGGAAACGGGTAATGCTCCTTTGCATCAAGCCTAACCACTGCTCATCGGTAGAGGTGAATTCCAGATAATCTTCCAAGGTTTTGTAGTCAAACGAGATGGTCACCACTTTATAGTGGTTCTCTTTGGCAATGGCTCGAACCTCCTCGCGGAAAACCTCCGACAAGGCAGTCGTATCCACCACCACAAACTCCGAATTCACTGGAAATTGGGTATATGCCCTGAGCCGAGCCTCCAACAAGCCAAACGCCTGCTTGGACACCTGTAACATTTCTGGAGCAAACTTGTGCGTATCCGTAGTCCCTAACAGCTCTTGGCGAATGTCATCGGAAGCCAAGTAGTGTGTCTTCAATCCTGTTGTCCTCAAAGCTGGCAACAGGAATTTTTCACAGAAATAACTTTTTCCGCAGTTTGGCGCGCCTACCATCATAATGATGGTGTGAGGATTAAGTTGAATATTTAAAGCCATGATGTTTCGTTATTCAATGTTTAGGCTGTTTTGCCTTTCAAAAAAACGCCTTGGGTTGGCGTGAACACCTCCCCATCCTGCTCAATGGCATCTCCAAAAGCCAACCATTCTACTTCAAGGTCAGCGTCCTTGATAACATCAGCCATCCAAGATTGGAACTCCATCTTTCCCATTTCCCAATCGTGGTCATGATGCCTCATCGGACGTTCTGGATCCAAGGCATAGAACTGATTGAAATCTGCGTTTGGCGTTGTGATCAATAGGCTATTCACCTGAATATCCGACAAGACCTTTTTCAAGAGCAACGATGCATCCTCCATGGGCATATGCTCTATCACTTCGGTAATCAGCACATTCTTCTTCCCATCAGTTTGTTGGTCAAGATATTCCTCTAAAGAGCTAAAGAGGCTCACATTATCCATCTCCTTCTTCTCCAAATACAGCTTGTTTCTGGCCTGAATTTCCTCGTCAATATCAATGGCGAAGTAAGCTTGCTCTCCAAGTTTGGGCGCCAATGCCTTGGCAAATCGCAACTCCCCGCAACCGATATCAACCAAGGGGTAATCAAGACTCAAATGTTGCAAGGCAAGATTTAAGCGGAAATTGGTCGTGCTACCGTAGGCCATGCGAATGTTCGTACCATCCTCCAAAAGTGCTTTGTGTTGCTTAAAGCGCTTGTTGTTGCCGAGCAATTTCAGCTTGAACAAATAGCGGATGTAATATGGGGCATCGGTGAGTTTGAGCAATTTCAGATACTTCTTAATCAGAGCATCCTCCAAAAAGAGATGCTCCACATCATGCTGTAGCACCATCAAGACTGCCAAAAGGTTAACCACACTCATCAACCTTTGGAGAACAATCTTACCCGAAATGCGGAGACTGTACGTATCCCCTGCCAACCGTTCAACATCAAAGTTTAAATCCTTGAAATGGTTGGCGAATTGTCGCATGTGATAGTCGTCCTTGAAATAACAGGCGTTAATGCGTACCTCGTTTTGAGCATTTACATCCTCACTGATTTCCTTGTCAGATAAGAGATGAGAAAACAGCTCTGAGGAAAGGAGATTGACAAACTGCCAAGAGTTGTAACGTGTCCTGTTCAGATACTCAAAGTTCTCGTCAGGGTGATTCTTGAATGAAACTTCGGTATCCGAATCTTTGAAAAAGACATTATAAGTTTGCTCCTCATTGGAGTACCAACAAAAAGCGACACCTTTACGAAGGGTGCGCAACTGCATTCCTGAAGCTGGATTTTTCTTCAAAACAAAAGAGAGTTGCGGGTTGTCAGATTGTAGTTGAAACAATGCCATTGTGATGCATTTTTAAATTCTCTTCCCTCTTTCATCAGGGAACATCACAAAGGTGAAGGCTTAGTGCGCAATGTTTTTGCGTAGCAAATGCATTTTAGAAAAATGTGGTATAAAATTTCAAAATGGGCTCTGATTGGTTTTTCAAGCTGGTTTATCCTTCACAGCCTTATCATTTGCATTGACGGACTGACCAATGACAACGCAAAAGCAGATGTCGCCTTGATTTTTGGAAATACCGTACATCCTAGTAGGCAGGTCTCAGACCGACTTCAAGCAAGACTTGACTGCGGTTTAGAAGCATGGAAAAATCAACGGGTTAAGAAAATCGTGGTAAGTGGAGGTTTTGGCAAAGAAGGACATTGGGAAGCCCAAGTCATGAAAAGTTACCTTTTACAAAAAGGCGTTCCTCTTCAGGATTTGATTGTAGATGACTATGGAAACACCACCCGACTTTCCGCACAAAACCTGAAAAATTTGGCTCAGAAATATCAGATTAACTCTGTGATGGCCATTTCACAGTTTCATCATATTTCCAGATGCAAATTGGCACTTCGGCAAGCAGGCTTCCAACAGGTATCAGGTTCTTCCCCTACCTATTTCGAATGGAGGGATCTCTTTGCAATTGTTCGGGAATTTCCCGCCTATTACAAATACCTATTTAGGCTTTAACACAAAAAAGCCCTTCCATTGCTGAAAGGGCTTGATATATTCGAGTACCGCGGACGCTTAATCCAAACTAACTTTGTTTGTTGTATCTGGAACTGGATGCTCCTCAATCGGTTGAGAAGTCACCTTGGTCGTTGTCACTTTAGTGGTCACTGTTTTGCGCTTAACGTGCTTTACAACTTCCATGTATTTCACCACCTTAATGGTATCTGGAGCTGTTTTTTCCTGAGGCATTGTCACCTTCATGGTTCCGTCAGCATGTTGCTCCAAGAGAATCTTTGGCTTCTCCTCCTCTTTCTCTTGGGAAACTTTTGGAGCCTCGTGCTTGGTTGGCTCCGCTACTGGAACGTGCTCAGGCTTTGATGCAATTGATTGCTTCTTAGGCTTCCTGTTTGGATTTACTGTACCCAAAAGTTCCGTTCTCTTTGGCTCCTCAGCCTCTGGTATTTGAGCCTCAACCTTTGGTTCCACTGCCTTTTCAGACACTGGTTGCACAACTACAGGTTGAGTACTGATATCTTCAGATGGCTTTCCAACAGGATCGTTCAAAAGCCACATGGCGCCTCCAGTCATGCTGATGGCGAACAAGCCAAGAAGAATCACCTTCTTCAAACCGTTTCGCGTAGCCTGATCAGCGGCCTTTCCTGCCAAATTGGACTTAGAAATCACCTTCTCAAAAGCCCCTGTCTCAGGGTTTACCCTAAAACTTGAGGCCTTGTCTCGGAAAAATTCGTCCATCTTGGAAAACGAACTACTTGTTTGCCCTGTGTTCATCAGTACTCAAACTTTTTAGTGTCTTGGAAAAGCTTTCGAATATTGACCCGTGCCTTTGCTAACTGTGACTTGGAAGTTCCCTCATTGATTCCCATCATCTGAGCGATTTCCTTATGCGTAAAACCGTCAATCACATACAGGTTAAAAACCGTCTTCTGTTTGACTGGCAACTTGTCAATAATCTCTAACAAAAACTCAAAAGAGACCTCTTCATCCAATTCCTCAAAATCATCAGCCTCTAAGTCGGGAATATCCTCAAGGTCGGTTGTCTCCAACCGTGATTCCTGCTTGAGAAAGGCTAACGATGTGTTTACCGCTATGCGATACGACCACGATTCAAAGGCACCCTTTTCAGGTTTCCATTGATGGAGGTTGTTGAACACATTGATAAACACCTCTTGGAAGACATCATCTGCCTGAAAAGCATTACGAACATATCGCCTGCAAACCCCCATTAATTTGGGAGAATACCGGTCGAACAGCTCGCGCTGGGCTTCACGGTCATAAGCCAAACACCTATGAACTAATTCCTCTATCCCCAAGAGACTATCGTTTTTTGACGAAAGCGCCAATTTACCTTTTTTTCATAGGTTTGACAACCTCAAGTGCTATCACTCAGCAAATAAGCAGGCCTCCTTCACCTTTTCCTCAGTTAGGTTGAAAAACTCTTTGTGCAAATCAAATGGCTTTTGGCCCTCCTCTACCTGAACCGGCAAGTAGGAACCATCTTCCTGCAACACAAATGAATTCTTCTCATCCTTCAGGTTGTAATCCAAAATCGAAATGAATTGTTGACGCTCAAATTGGCCATCGACCAAAAACAGCGACTCAATCCTTTTGTCAAAGCTTCGTACCATGATGTCGGCACTACCACCATACACTTTTGGATCACCGTTGTTATGGAAGTAATAAATCCGAGAGTGCTCAAGGTAATCGCCAACAATGGATTTCACGAAAATATTTTCGCTCATCCGCTTCCGCCCTGGCCTCAAACAACAAATTCCTCGGACAATTAATTTCACTTCAACCCCTGCCCGTGAAGCTTTATATAGCTCATCGATTACGGCGCTGTCCTCCAATGAGTTCGCCTTTAAGACGATTCCAGCAGACTGTCCAGCTTTCTTGTTCCTTACTTCGGCCCTAATCAAGGAAATGAGCTTTTTGCGCATGTCCCCCGGCGTGGTAATCAACTTTCGGTATCTGGATGGCTGAGAATGACCGGTAATTACATTGAAGAACTCGGCCACGTCACGTCCATATTCAGCTTTTGATGTCAAATATCCCAAGTCTGTGTACAGGCGAGCGGTGTCTTCGTTATAGTTACCACTGGACATGTGAACATAGTTTGTCACCTTGTTCCGCTCTCTGCGCACCACTTGAAGCAGTTTGGTATGGGTTTTCACACGGCTAATGCCATACACCACATAACATCCTGCCTTCTGGAGCCGTTGCCCCTGTCGGATATTGTTTTCCTCGTCAAATCGAGCCTTTACTTCAAAAAGTACAGAAACGTGTACTCCGTTTTCGGCAGCCCTCAACAAGGCGTCAATGATTCGGGAATCTTTTGCTAAACGATAGATGGTGACTTTTATTGCCAACACCTTTGAATCATTTGCCGCCTGCTCCAACAACAACAGCAAAGGATCCATGCTGTGGAACGGGTGGTGAAGCACCAAATCATTGTGTTTTAGGTACTCAAAAATGTTACGCTCAAAGTTCTTTGGTGCATTCAACGGACGTACCGGAGAAGGCAGCTTAGGCAAATATTTTGAGGCCAAACTTGAGTTCTTGATCACCTGCCAATAGGCGGTAAAATCAAGAAAAGAAGACTCAAACACGTCATCCTCCTCCAACTGGAACTTCTTATTAAGAAGGTTTAGGATTTTTTTGGAAGCATTTTGTCTTACCTCCAAGCGTACCACCCGACCCGTACGACGTTTTTTGAGTTTTTTCTGGATTTCTTCTACAAAATCCACGTCGCTCTCGTCGTAATCATCATAGTCAAAATCTCCATTACGGGTGATTCTGAATAACGAGACCGACGAAACATCTACGTTCTTATAGAGCTTATGGATGTTGCGCTCAATGATTTCTTCAATCGGGACAAAAAGAATTTTATCCCCTCGCTCAATTTCAAAGAAACGTGGAAGGTTTGTAGGGATCTGAACAAATGAATACACCACCCCTCCTTTTTTCTTTGATGTTTTGGTGACCACCCCCAAGGTCAACACCTTATTCACCAAGGCAGGAAAAGTGTGAAAGGTGTCAAAGACCATAGGCGTAAGCATCGGGTAGATGGTCTTGTTGAAGTAGTTATCAATTTTCCTTACCTCCTTAGCATCCAATTCCTCTGGTTTCACCACGAGGAAACCTGAAGAAGAAAATTGGGGCACCAACTCCTCCTCCACATATTTATTCTGCTCCTCAACAAACTTATGAACCTCCCGATAAAGCCTGTTTTTGAAAGGCCATTCCTTCAGCCCACAGTAATCAACGCGCTCACGGTCATAATCCAAATAATTGAACAAGCTCCCCACACGAATCATCATGAACTCGTCCAAGTTCGAAGCCGTAATAGCTACAAATTTTAGACGCTCCAAAATGGTCCTTTCCGAAGACTTGGCTTGCTCAAGTACCCTGTCATTGAACTTCAACCAACTCAAATCTCGGCTGATGTACTTGCTTTTGAATATTTGCTTGTCTTCCTGCTCTATGGTGCTCATAATCAAATGAATTGGAGAAAAAAGGAGGAGATAATAATGGAAATTCTAAATAAAGAAAAGGAGCCTGCAAACCATGAGGGCTGCAAACTCCTTTTATTATCAATGATTGAACATCTTATGCGTCAACGTTAGCATAACGTGCGTTCTTCTCGATAAAGTCTCGGCGAGGAGCTACTTCATCGCCCATCAACATGGAGAACAAATGGTCAGATTCAGCAGCGGATTCGATGGTCACCCTTTTGAGGCTTCTGCTTTCTGGGTCCATGGTGGTGGACCAAAGCTCCTCAGGGTTCATCTCACCAAGACCCTTATAGCGCTGGACGTTTACTGACTCATCCTTGCCTTTACCAACTTCGGCAATGGCTTGTATGCGTTGATCCTCCGACCAGCAATAACGCTGCTCTTTACCCTTCTTCACCAAGTACAACGGTGGTGAAGCAATGTAGAGGTAGCCATTATCAATCACTTCTCGCATATAGCGGAAGAAGAACGTCAAGATCAACGTACGAATGTGGGAACCGTCCACATCGGCGTCAGTCATGATGATGATTTTGTGATAACGAAGCTTCTCTAAGTTCAGCGCTTTTTGATCCTCCTCAGTACCAAAACTCACCCCCAAAGCGGTGATGATATTCTTGATTTCCTCGCTATCATAAATCTTGTGTTCCTGCGCTTTCTCCACGTTAAGGATTTTACCTTTCAATGGAAGAATCGCTTGGAAACCACGATCACGGCCTTGCTTGGCAGAACCACCGGCGGAATCACCCTCCACCAAGTAGAGTTCGCAATTCACAGGGTCTTTGTCGGAACAGTCAGCAAGCTTACCCGGAAGGCTGGTCGAACCAAGAACGTTCTTACGCTGTACCATCTCACGCGCCTTGCGGGCAGCGTGACGCGCTTGAGCAGCCAACACCACTTTGTCAACAATGGTTTTGGCTTCTTTTGGATGCTCCTCCAAATAGGTTTCGAGCATCTCGGCCACCACATTGTCAACCGCTTTTACAGCTTCCTTGTTACCAAGTTTTGTTTTTGTCTGTCCTTCAAACAATGGCTCAGCCACCTTGACGGAAATGACAGCTGTCAATCCCTCACGGAAGTCATCACCAGAAATTTCCACCTTCACCTTGTCCAACAAGCCGTTCTTGTCAGCATAGTTTTTCAAGGTACGGGTCAAACCACGACGGAATCCCGAAACGTGCGTACCACCCTCGTAGGTGTTAATATTGTTCACGTAAGAGAACACATGCTCAGAATAAGATGTGTTGTAAACCATCGCCACCTCTACAGGAACTTCACCTTCTTGGTTTTCCATGTAAATAGGCTCAGGCAACAAGTCCTCACGCGTATCATCAAGGTAAGCGACGAATTCACGCAAACCACCTTCTGAGAAGAAAGTCTCGCTCAATGGGTTGCCCTCATCATCCTGCTCGCGCAAATCCACCAAGTTAATGGTGATGCCTTTGTTCAAGAAGGCAAGTTCGCGCAGACGGTTCGCGATAGTCTCGAACTTATATACTGACTCAGTAAAGATGGTTGTATCCGGATAGAACTCTACGGTTGTACCGTGCTTGTCCGTATCACCAACAACTTTTACATCATACTGAGGAATACCTTGTTTGTATTCCTGTTGCCAGATTTTACCCTCGCGGTGTACAGAAACCTTAAGATCTCTGGAAAGAGCGTTCACACAGGAAACACCCACACCGTGAAGACCACCAGAAACCTTGTAAGTATCCTTGTCGAACTTACCACCAGCGTGGAGGACTGTCATTACAATCTCCAGAGCGGATTTCTTCTCCTTAGGGTGAATGTCTGTAGGGATGCCTCGACCGTTATCCTCAACGAGAATACCGTTGTCTTCAAGAACAGTGACGTTGATGGTATCACAATGACCAGCCAAGGCCTCGTCAATCGAGTTATCGACAACCTCCCAAATAAGGTGGTGCAATCCTTTGATGCCGGTATCTCCGATATACATCGCCGGACGCTTCCTTACAGCCTCCAGCCCCTCGAGAATCTGAATGTTCCCGGCGGAATATTGATTTTTGTTCTCCTCTGCCACGTGCTTACCTAAAATTTAATGTCTGATTACCGGTCCGATTTAAAACATACAAAACACCGCCCTAAAACTTCTTCTCGGCCCCGTTTTTATTAACGGATAAAAATATACTTTTTTGAGGAGAAAATCATATCTATTAGCAGAATGAGTGGCATAAATCCAGATGCTTGGTTGGCAGAGCTAAACAGCAAAGACGCTGAGGGACAATTCGAATTCATCATTGACACCCTAAAAAAAGATCTTGGCGAGCTCAATGAGGAGGTGGATATCATGGACGTGATCCTTGAACTCTCCACAAATTTGGAGAAGGACAGGGCATTTGATCGTTACGAATTTCTACTGGAAACACTCAAAAAACATCAGCCAGACATCTACGAAGAGGAATTCAGTTTTTTGGAACCCCTTCGCCTGAACTGGCTTTTGTTTGAAGGAATAGACGACAAACTTGATTCTTCCATTGAACCCTTTTCCAAGGCCCCCAATCGGGATGTAGATGGATTCCTCAATGTCCTGAAAACCCTTAGTTTTTATGGCAAAACCCACAGGGTAAAGGACTTGGCTGAAAAAGCTTTCAAACCAATCAGAGAGGATAATTCTTTGTCACCTCACATTGGTCAGGACGTTTCCACCATTCTTTTGGCCTGCTACTTGGAGGAAACCTACCGCAGTGAAAACCCGAATTGGGAAGATTTCGCTAACAAAACGAAGCTGATAGGTTTCCCTTTGGGAGAATTTCCAGAGCTTCTTAAGGAAGGCCTTAGCTGGACAGCAACTTCTACCCCAAAACAATTGCCTGAGGCTGGCCCTGACCGTGACAGGTATTTTGTAAAACTTCATGCAAGTTTCCAGCGGTTTATGTGGGACACGCATCAAGTCGGTTTCCATGCCTCTGAGCTGATTTGGAGCAACGCCATCGGCTATTTTGGAAAGAACAATGGAGTGGTCAACGACCCAAATCGTTTTTTCGCTGTGGGAAACGCCTCATTCGACGAATTCTTGGGAGAATTGGCTGGATTCTTCGAAGGACACAACCGCACTGAGGCCATTGGAACGATGTGGGGCATGGCCTTGATTTCGGACTTTCTATTCCAATTTGGGCTAATTGACAAAATCCAACGGGACAAAAACGTTAATGCCATCAAGCCCATCAAAGAAAAGTTCAAGAACAACTACAGGGAGCATCTTTGGCAATACGCCTATGTACACCTGTTGGGGAAACCAGATACTGTTTCGGACAAATTCTTTGAGCAGGAACAGCAACAATTCGAGGATTCTTTTTAACCGATATTTGGTTAAAAATTGAATTGGGACACATTTTTTAAAGAAGATCTCAAATGACTTTTTTTCAAAGAGAACTTAGCCTAAAGCCCTATCCGCGCGGTTTCCACCTCATTACCCATGAGGTGGAAACCGCCATTCCCGAGTTGAAAAACATCAAGGTGGGGACCCTACAAGTATTCATCAAACACACTTCGGCCAGCTTGACGATCAATGAGAACGCTGACCCCACTGTCCGTTCCGACTTTGAATCGCATTTCAACAAATTCACCCCAGAGAATGCCCCCTATTACAAACATGATTATGAGGGGTCAGATGATATGCCAGCGCATTTAAAATCATCATTATTGGGGTGCTCCGTTCAAATTCCTGTCACCAATGGAAAGTTGAACCTCGGAATTTGGCAAGGAATTTACTTGGGCGAACACCGCAACCACGGTGGAAGCCGTAACCTTGTGCTAACTTTAATCGGCAACTAACCTTTTTTTTGGTTTCTCGTAAAAATTACCAGAAACCAAGCAGTGTTTTTTCTATAAACCGATAGCCTTATGAACCAAAACAACGAACTCTCAAAATTTTTTGCCATCAATGACCAAGGCACCCTCGTATGCATCTTCGGAAATGTGCCTATCAATGGCGTTAAGAGTACACCCACAGGAGTTCGTTTCTATGGGAAGCGTCGTAAGAACAACACATAAGAACTCAAATTATTACTCTATTAGAAAGCCCACGATTGTGGGCTTTTCTGTTTTTTGCCCTAACTGAGCTGGGATATTGCCGTATCAAAACTTAGGATTGAATCCATTATTGATGCGCATTTCTCGATTCCCTTTACGAACCTTAATCCCTGCCCTTTTCGCTTGTACCATTCTTATCCTCTTGGGATTATACCTACAACTGGAAAAGACCACTCAGGAATATCTCAGATTCCTATACACCAGAACCTTCCATCCTCCCAAAAAGGATATTATTCCCACCGATGGAGTAAAGTTGTATTTCGAAAGCTATGGGGAAGGTGAGCCAGTCATTTTAATTCATGGTATGATGGGAAGTATTGAATCCTTTTTTGCTCAGATCCCTACCCTTTCCGAACACTACCAAATCATTGCACTGGACAACCGAGGCCATGGAAGAAGTACAGATCAAAATGCACCTCTTTCGTACAGCGTGATGGCCAACGATGTGGTTGATTTAATGAAAGAACTGAATCTGGAAAAATGCCATATCATTGGCTGGGGCGATGGTGGAAATATAGGATTGGAAATGGCTATCCAATATCCAGAGCTAGTGGACAAGCTGATTTTGATGGGTGCCAATTTCTCTCCAAAAGGATTAACTCCCCAATGCCAGCAATCTATTCAGGCGTCTATACTTGGCCTTGAGCAACCCAAAGCCCTTAAATTCTACCAACAAAAAAATCCAGACCCTGAGAATGCTTTGGTGGTGCTTAACAAAATGAAAAATACCGTCCTGTTTGAGCCTCAATTACATCACGATGACTTGGCAGACATTAAGGCTAAAACCTTGATTCTAAATGGTGAGAAAGAACAATTCATCAAAATGGAACATACCTTAGAAATGAACGCTCACATTCCAAATTCAGAGTTGAAATTCATTCCTGATGCTGACCATTTCGCCCCGATTGATAAATTCGAAGAGGTCAACCAAGAAATCCTCCAATTCCTGAAAGAATAAGCCTTTAACCAATCGCCTTTCTCAAGCAATGAAAGTTCGCCCAAGTCACGGGCACAAGAAGTCCGCTTCGGTTGAGCAACAAATTCCTTTTTCCCTGCGGAAAATCCACGGAAACCATTTCAGCTACACCTTGAACAAACCTTTCCCCAACAACTCCACGACCGAACTTAGGATGAAAGACTTGCACTCCTTGTAACAACAATGCATGATTCTCCGACATCCTTTCCTCATTTCGAGTTGGGCGGACATCAAAGTGAATTCCTGCATTTTTCTCCATGATTCGAGTCGCATCCCCAACCCCAAAGAGATGTCCTGTTCCTCTAAAAACCTTCTCCAAATAAACGGGGAAAGGCTCCTTATTTCTGTTCACCCAATCACCCTTTGTCGTGTCAAGCGTCAAGAACACCACATCAGTTTGGCCCTCTGCCATCAACTTCAACAGCTCGTGGAAAATGAAATAATCTCCATAAGGGAAACGCTGTTTATGTAACGCATCTCCCTTACCAGGAAATGGTGTTTTCCCTGAAGGATCCAAGGCTCTAAACTCCTGTTTTAAAAAATCCTTTTCCTCGGATGAAAGTCCTTGAAGCACCTCTAAACCCTCCACCCATTGCATCACAGGATCGTTTGCCAGCAATTTTTGAACTGCTCCCTTTCGCTCTTCCAAGGCGTTCAACAAAACCTCAGCCTTACCAGTATCAACTCCCTTGAATGAATCAAAATAGAGTTTAAGCTCTCTTGATAGCGCAAAGCTATTCTGTCCCAGCACCTTTCTCATCAAGGGAGATTCCTCAACAACCTTTTCACGGTTCTTTTGAAACTCCTCAAAAACCATTTTGGGAATGCACAATGACGTTCCAAGCTCACTCAAAAATGTCATGGCCTTTTCCCTCCAACTTCCTGAAATGCCATACAATCGCAAGAGCACATTCGTGTCCAATACGACAGGAACCTTTTCATTAAAGGAAAGCAGTTGGTTCAGGCGATTCTGGTAATCGGCTGGAAGCGACAAAGGCTCCAGCGTAGAAAAGCTGAAGCCTTGTTGAATATTTTTTGGGCCTTGGGATACATCCATTGACCAAATTTCGACCTAAATCCTCAAGCCCACAACACAAAGGTCATCCAATTGCTCAAATGGCCCTCGCCATTCCTCAAACACATGCTCAAGTTTCTGTGCTTGTATCGCTGTTGTCTGTTTGCTTACTTCAGAAAGTAGAAGATTAAACTGCCGGCTCATAAACTTTTTTCCCTTTGGTCCTCCGAACTGATCTGCAAAACCATCAGAAAAAAGGTAAACCATATCCCCTTTTTCAATCAAAAACTTTTCAGAGACAAACGGAATCTCCGCCTCATCATAATAAATCCCACCAATAGGCCTTCTGCTTCCCCTAATTTTTGTGGCCATTCCTTCACGTATTACCACCATGGGACGCATCGCACCAGCAAATTCAATGAAGTGATTTTCACGATCCACAAGACAAATTGCTACATCCATCCCACCCAAAACGCCAACACCCTCTTCCTCAGTCCCACCATTGTTAAGCAACCTATTTATTCCTTTATGAAGACGCTCCAAAATTTTCTTTGGATCACAGATTCCTTCTCCAACTACGACTTGCTCCAATTGCTGAACCCCAATCAAAGACATAAAAGCTCCAGGCACACCATGACCTGTGCAATCACCAACAACCACAATGTCCTTGTCTCCAAAACTATGGAACCAATAAAAGTCACCACTCACCACATCCTTGGGTTTGTAAATGAGGAATGCCTCTGGGAATCTCTTTTGAAGGCGGTCAAAACGAGGAAGAATGGCTTGCTGAATACGCTTGGCATAAGAAATACTTTGCCCCAACAACAAGTTCTTGGCATCCACCATAAACTTTTGAGACTCTAGCTCCTTGGTGCGCTCACGCACTAAATCACTCAAGTGCTCATTCATTTCCTTCAAGCGCTCTTGAGACTGCTTCAATTCCGTGATGTCCCGAACCAAGCCTTGGTAACTGATGATCTCTCCTTCCCTATTTTTCATGGCCACTACGGAAATGAGTACATCCACAAGCCTACCATCCAAGGCAATCAACTGAACCTCATAATCGGACAATTGCCCCATCTCCTTCAAGCTCATCAAGTAGGGATACAATTGATTGACCTCACGGAAATAATGGGTGATTCGGCTTCCTACAAGGCTTTTTTTATCCGCTCCAAGCAGACTCAACATGGCCTTATTACAATCCTTGATACGGTGCTCTTTGGGGGAGAAAATAAAAATGGCATCAATGGAATTCTCAAAAATATTCTTGTAGCGGAGTTCCTGAGCCAAAAAGAGCTCTGTGCTCCGCTTCCGTTCCAAGGCATACATCATCGCTCTGCCAAGCGCTGAAGGCTCCAACTGGCCTTTGACCACATAATCTTGCGCCCCGCTTTTCAAAGCCTCCAATGCCTGTTCCTCATCGTCCGTGCCGGCAATCACTACAAAAGCCAATTGTGGAAAGCGCTCTTTAAGCACACGTAAGGTTTCCAACCCTTGGCTATCCATCAGGTTAAGGTCCAGCATCACCACCTCCACGTTCCCTCTTTGGAGCTCCTGAATGGCCTCTGCCAATGATTCCACGACACCCAACTGAAACTGGTCTTTCCCTTTGAAGTGATTGAACTGAAACCTAAAAAGCTCTTGGTCCAAAAAGGAATCCTCCACCAAGAGCACACCTATTGGCATTACCTCTTTTGTTTTTTCCAACGAAAGAGGCAATTTCACCTTCTCTTTATGTTTTTCTAGGGTAGTCACATCGGGGTTTACGGTTTCGTTGCCGCCAAAGTTTTCCTTTTATGGGAATTGAAATTGAAAGAAAATTCTTGGTCTCTGGTGAGGATTGGAAAAGCTTGGGAACACCCATTCTATATAAGCAGGGTTATTTAAACAAAAGCCCTGAAAGAACGGTCAGGGTACGCATTGCTGGGGAAACCGCTTTCCTTACCATTAAAGGAAAAGGCAAGGGTATATCCCGCCCCGAATTTGAGTACCAAATCCCTGTAGAGGAAGCAGATCAACTACTCAATGAGTTGTGCCTTCATCCTCTGATTGAAAAATTTCGCTGGAAAATCCCCTTCAAGGGTTTTTTGTGGGAAGTGGACGAATTCCTTGGTGACAACAAGGGACTCATCTTGGCCGAGGTAGAATTGGAAGACGCTGATGTGGACCCTCCTCTCCCAAACTGGATTGGCAAAGAAGTAAGCCATGACCCACGCTATTTTAACTCTAACCTTAGCGATCATCCTTATCAGGAATGGTCCTAAACTTTAAAAACTAATATCATGTTCCTAACCATTCTCCGTATAATCTTGTGTGCTGTTCTTTTGTTGTTGAGCTATGCTCCCTTGAAAGAAACCTCTGAATACCGATTCACCAAGAAAGGACTTTTGGCCGAAGGCCTATTTTATTTGGCTTGTGCCATTACAGGATTAGTTTCTGGAAGCTTTGCCTGGCCTATCGCTGGACTTGCTGTGGCAGGACTTGTTTATGCCATCCGGAACAAAAGGTGAACATAATTTGGTTTCACTCTTAGATTAGATCTTATCGCCAATGCAATCTGAAGTAAAAAAGCCTAAAGAGAACCCTTTATTAAGTATTCTCCTTAATGTCATTCTTCCCTCTGCCATTTTGAACAAGGGAAAAGATTTCTTGGGACTTGACACCATTCCAACAGTAGCCATTGCTTTGGCAATTCCTTTGGGCTATGGCCTTTATGAGTTTATTCGCCTAAAAAAGGTGGACTTCATTTCTGTATTGGGCTTTATCAATGTCCTATTGACAGGTGGAATGACCATTCTTGCGGCTAAAGAATTAATGCCAGTCACAATCGAATGGTATGCTTGGAAGGAAATGGGAGTTCCTCTGCTAATAGGCTTGGCTGTACTCTTCTCCTTAAAAGGACGAAACCCCATTGTTCAAAAAATGCTGTTGAATGATGAGGTCATGGATGTTGACAAAATTCATTCTGCTCTTGAGGTCAACCACAATGAGTCTGACTTTAAAAACCTGATGAAGAACTCAACCATGATGTTGTCTGTCTCTTTCTTCATTTCAGCAGCTCTAAACTACATTCTGGCGAAAATCATTTTGACGGAAGCTCCTGGTTCGGATGCTTTTAATGCACAACTGGGCGAGATGGGCATTTACAGCTACCCTGTAATTTTACTTCCTTCTTTATTGGTCATGGGATTTGTGCTCTGGTATTTGTTCCGAGGCATCCACGATTTGACTGGATTAAAGTTTCAGGAAATCCTTAAGAATAAGGAAGAATAAACGGCTTCCTATCAGGCAAAGAAAAGCCCACTGATTCATTGAATCAGTGGGCTTTTCTCATTTTATGAGCGAATAATCAGGCAAGGTTGGTAAACACTGCTTGCACATCATCATCTTCCTCAATCTTTTCAAGCATTTTGGTAATGTCTTCCATTTGCTCTTCACTGAATTCTACAGGGCTCGTTGGGATACGCTGTAGTTCAGCTTTCTGTACCTCGACACCTTGGTCCTCCAGTGCTTTAACCAATGAACCAAAATTGGTGTAATCACCAATTGCCAACACTTGTCCTTCCTCTTCTTCAATCTCCTCAAGACCAGCATCAATAAGCTCGAGTTCCAACTCCTCTAAATCCAAGCCTTCTGGTTTCTCAAACTCAAAAACCGCTTTGCGAGAGAACATGAAGTCCAATGAACCTGATGGCGCTAGTCCGCCACCAGCCTTACTGAAATAAGACTTCACGTTAGCTACTGTACGGTTTGTATTGTCCGTAGCGCATTCAACCACCACCAAAATGCCGTGAGGGCCTTTACCCTCATAAACCAATTCGGAAAAAGTTTGTGCGTCACGGCCAGAAGCGCGTTTAATTGCATTTTGGATGTTATCCTTAGGCATGTTCTGGGCCTTGGCGTTGGCAATAGCCAAACGCAATGGCGCGTTCATGTCTGGATCCTCACCACCTTCTTTTGCCGCCATGGTAATGGCTTTTGCCAAACGCGGGAATACGCGGGACATTTTACCCCAACGTTTTTCCTTTGCCGCTCTACGGTATTCAAATGCTCTTCCCATTTACTATAATCTCTTGGAATGTAATCCGATTTTTCAGCCTACAAATTAACGGCTGTCCGACGGGATAGTCAATACCCCCTAAAATGAAAAAGCCCCCAATTTTGGGGGCTTTAACAATCTTAGTAATAGCTTATCTCCATCAAGTAATGGTTTATCCAAGATATGGTTTCAATGACTTGCTACGGGAAGCGTGACGAAGACGGCGAATAGCCTTCTCCTTGATCTGGCGAACACGCTCACGTGTCAACTGGAAGCGCTCACCGATTTCCTCTAGTGTCATTGGGTGCTCACCATTCAAACCGAAGTAAAGAACGATAACATCAGCCTCGCGTGGTGACAGCGTGGAAAGTGCACGCATTACTTCCTTGCGAAGTGAGTCGTTCATCAACTCGTTATCTGGCTTCTCCTCACCATCATTCTCCAATACGTCCAACAAGGTATTGTCCTCACCTTGAACGAATGGAGCATCCATGGATACGTGACGACCACTAACCTTCAAGGTATCAACAACCTCATTGGTAGTTACGTCCAACACTTCTGCCAACTCCTCAGGAGATGGCTCACGCTCAAACTTCTGCTCAAGCTCAGAGAAGGTCTTAGAGATTTTGTTCAAGGAACCTACACGGTTCAATGGCAAACGAACAATACGAGACTGCTCTGCCAAGGCTTGAAGAATGGACTGACGAATCCACCAAACGGCATAAGAGATAAACTTAAAACCACGGGTTTCGTCAAAACGCTGGGCTGCTTTAATCAAACCAAGGTTACCCTCGTTGATCAAATCACCCAAAGAAAGACCTTGGTTCTGGTACTGCTTTGCCACAGATACCACAAATCGAAGGTTTGCCTTTGTCAGCTTTTCAAGCGCAGCCTGATCACCTTCTCGGATGCGTTGAGCCAAGACCACTTCCTCATCAGGAGTAAGCAAATCCACCTTGCCTATTTCCTGAAGGTATTTATCGAGGGACTGACTCTCCCTGTTGGTAATCTGCTTACTAATCTTAAGCTGTCTCATCCGTATTTATTAGTCTTATTCCAAAGTATAGGGAACCCTCTGTTTGGCTCCAAAGTGTAGATCGTCCCAATCATAAAACGAAGCATACAACCCTTAAAGCACAAAAACACGAATAAAGTTCGCCCCCCAAGACAGGTGAGCAAACTTTATTCGGATTCCAATCCTATGAAAAGGTAAAGCGAGCAGAAACCTCAACTTCACCCCATGCAAGAAATGTAAACAAATTGGCGGATAATATCCCCACCAAAAGAATTACTTTCTTGGTTGTCCTTGGCCTTGTGGCTTAGGAAGGAGCGCCTTGCGCGACAATTTGAACTTGCCAGTTCGGGAATCAACGTCCAACAACTTGACCTTGATCTCTTCACCTTCTTCCAATACTTTGCTGACATCCTCAACACGCTCCCACTTGATTTCGGAAACGTGAAGCAAGCCTTCTTTTCCAGGCATAAACTCAACAAAGGCACCGTAAGGCATGATTGATTTTACCTTAGCGTCATATACCTCTCCTACTTCAGGAACAGCAACAATGGCATTTACACGTGCTTTGGCCTTTTCAATGGCCTCAGCGTTTTGTCCAAAGATGGACACGATGCCTTGGTTGTCATCTTCCTCGATAGTGATGGTCGTATCTGACTCGGCCTGAATCTCCTGAATAATTTTACCACCTGGACCAATAACCGCACCAATCATATCCTTAGGGATATTGATCACGAAGAATCGTGGAGCGTGTGGTTTCAAGTCTTGACGTGGCTCGGCGATAGCCTTTTTCATCTCACCCAAGATGTGCTCACGACCGCGACGGGCTTGAGCCAAAGCTTCGGACAATACTTCGTAAGAAAGTCCGTCAACTTTGATATCCATCTGGCAAGCAGTCATGCCATTCTCAGTACCAGTCACCTTAAAGTCCATATCACCCAAGTGATCCTCGTCACCAAGGATATCGGACAATACAGCGTAACGACCAGTTTCTGGATCAGAAATCAAGCCCATGGCGATACCTGACACAGGAGCCTTCATTTGGATACCAGCGTCCATCAATCCCAAGGTACCAGCACAAACTGTTGCCATGGAAGAAGAACCGTTGGACTCCAAAATATCAGACACCACACGAACAGTATATGGCATATCCTCAGGAAGCATACCTTTCAAGGCACGGTGAGCCAAGTTACCATGACCAATCTCACGACGGCTAGCACCACGGTTAGGCTTCACCTCACCAGTAGAGAATCCTGGGAAGTTATAGTGCAAATAGAACTTGTCGTAACCAGAGATGATTGCTCCATCAATCATTTTGGAGTCCATCTTAGTACCCAAAGTCACCGAAGTCAATGACTGAGTTTCACCACGAGTGAAAAGCGCAGAACCGTGAGCAGATGGCAAGAAATCAACCTCAGAGTTAATCTGACGAATCTCATCCAGTGCACGACCGTCAAGACGCTTACGCTCATCAAGAACATAGTTACGAACGGCTTCCTTCTTCAACTTATTTACGTAGCGAGACAAAAGGTTCATATCAACCTCATGATCCTCAGGCAAGGCCTCTACGTAGTCCTTCTTCACTTGATCGAAGGTAGCGCTACGCAAGTGCTTGTCAGCGATACACTGCTTAGTCACTTCGTAGAACTTGTCGTAAAGAGCTTCACGCAATGTTGCCTTCAACGCCTCATCCTCCTTTGGAGCAGCATGTTCGCGCTTTACTACACCAAGCTCCTCAGCCATTTCCAACTGAGCAGCACAGTGCTTCTTGACTTCTTCGTGAGCCACTTTCATGGCCTCCATCATTTCCTCTTCGGAAATTTCTTTCATCTCCCCTTCCAACATCAAGATGTTGTCGCGAGTAGCGGCAACAGTAATCTCGAAATCAGACTCCTCCAACTGTGCTGGAGTTGGGTTGATGATGTGCTGACCATCCACACGACCAACACGAACCTCAGAAATAGGCTCAGTGAAAGGAATGTCGGAAATGATCAAAGCAGCAGAAACGGCCAATGCAGCCAATACGTCTGGGTGGCTTTCTTTTTCGTCACCAGACACCAAGCTGATCATCACCTGCGTGTCGCAGTGGTAGTCGCTTGGGAACAACGGGCGAATGGCACGGTCAATCAAACGACAAACCAATACCTCGTTGTCAGATAGCTTGCCCTCACGCTTGAGGAATCCACCTGGGATTCGGCCAACAGCGGCAAACTTTTCTTGATAATCTACAGAAAGGGGCAAGAAGTCTGCGCCCTCACGTGCTTCCTTGGCGGAAACAACAGTGGCTAAAAGCATGGTCTTTCCGCAACGCAGAACAATAGAACCATGTGCCTGCCGAGCGAGCTTACCGGTTTCGAGAGTTATCTCGCGACCGTCGTCCAGCAAAATTTTTTTCGTTACAATTTTCGAAGCCATCAATATCAAAATTAAGGGAAAGCCCTTTTAAAATCATGTTAGAAGCACCCAGCCCCGCAATCCATTGGAAGCAAACAAGGGGACCAAACTCGGCCCCCTTGCTTCACATTCTCCAATCTTACTTCCTCAAGTTCAACTCGGCGATGATAGAACGGTAGCGTTCAATATCTTTTGTCTTGAGGTAATCAAGCAAACGACGACGTTTACCTACTAATTTCAACAACCCACGACGGGTAGAGTGGTCTTTCGTATGAACCTTCAAATGCTCAGTCAGGTGTGTAATCCTGTGAGTGAACAAAGCAATTTGAGCTTCAGCCGAACCAGTGTCGTTTTCAGATTTGGCCTTTCCGTGAGACTTGAAAATTTCGCGCTTAATTTCGGAAGTCAAATACATTTCCAGAACAGCTTTAATAATTAAACTTATAAACAGTTCGGCAAAGGTATAAAACCGAACCACCAATTACAACGAAACCGAACTGCTTTCGGCAAATATTTTCTACCCCAATATGGGAGATTTACGCTAAGGCTCTACAAATCAAACGACAAGCTTCTTCTTCCTTAGCCCGACGCGTTTACCAAGTTTCTTGAAGAACATCCTGTAGGCATCCCATTCGAATAGTTGGGCGTCATTATGCGCTTGATAAAGGAAGAACAGCCCTACTGGGAGCAGTATTAAGTTCGCCAGCCAGGTCGCCAGATAAACATCCATCTTGTCCGCCCTTGCTATCTTCTCGAAATAGATAGAAATGACATAATAGATAATGAAAAAGGCGATGGTGATAAGCGCCGGCAACCCAAGCCCACCTTTTTTGATCACAATCCCAATTGATGCACCAATAAGGAACATGACAATACACTCAAAAGCCTCCGTGTATTTATGGAGCTTCTCCACCGTGTAAGTCGCCATCTCCCCTCGCTGCTTTGACATCTGCTGCAGCTTCAAATCCAAGCCTCTAATAATGGCTCGAGCCTGGTCAGCAGCTTTCCTCGCAGCCCTTTGCTGCCCCAAAGTATCCAAAGCCAGCAATGTATCTGAATGAATCCTTATATGCCGGAGAGAATCATCGTACACATAAGGATACTTGTATTTAGCCTGCACCCTACGGACAGCCTCCTCCCCATAGCGATCCACCACCAAGCCTAAGGAGTCCACAACCTCTTGGACTTGGTCAATATTCAACATGAATCGGTTACGCTTAAACAGCTGCTCGGGAGTTTCCCCAAGCTGGAAAGAAGATACATCGAACACCATTTTTGTTCGTGAGAAATCCATCCGGCTGAACTCCACCGTTTCGTAGCTTTTCTTCGAACGGAAATAATCCGCATTACGCTTGCCGTCAAAAAGCTCAAACACCAGATAGCGCCCTTCCATGATCGGATACATCTGGCCAGAATCGGCAACAATCTGCATGGTGTTCCCCCTGTGATCCCCATGCTCGTAAATCATAAGGTCCTTCAGGGTCTTTCCGTCCTCGAACTTCTTCCCTATCCGAATACTATATCCTGGAATACCATTATAGAATACACCTTCCTTGAAATCCAAGGCTGGCTTCTTCTTTCGGATATCATACAAAAGGCTATATGCTTTCAGATTGGTTTTAGGCAAGACGCGGTTGGCAAAGAAAAACGAACCCACCGAAATCACCATCACAAAGACAAAGACAGGAAACAGCACTTTTGGCAATGGAATACCCGCACTCTTGATAGCCGTGAGCTCATTGTGTTGGCCTAAATTCCCGAAGGTCATCAGACAAGACAACAGCACTGCCAGAGGCAAAGCCCGAGGCACCATGTTGAAGCCGAAATAGAAAAATAGCTCCGCAAATACGTCCATACCAATGCCTTTCCCCGCAAAGTCATCGACGTACTTCATCATGTATTGCGTCAGCAAGATGAAGGTCACCACGGAAAAGGTGACAAAGAAAGGCCCTATAAAGGCTTTCAGTATGAGCTTGTAAAGTGCTTTCATTCAGCCACGAAAGTACGAATCCAAACCGGAAAAACGCAATTAACACGCATACAAGCCACTTTTTTATTGCGTAAGTGTTTGCAATTAAAAAAAGACTCCATACTTTTGCATCACCGTTTTGGCGAGATAGCTCAGTTGGTTAGAGCGTCGGATTCATAACCCGGAGGTCGGGGGTTCAAATCCCCCTCTCGCTACAATACTTTCAAGGTCGGATGTAAGACCCTAAACCACATCACCTTAATTCTCTGGCGAGATAGCTCAGTTGGTTAGAGCGTCGGATTCATAACCCGGAGGTCGGGGGTTCAAATCCCCCTCTCGCTACACTTAAAACCCTGATTCCATTTTTGGAATCAGGGTTTTTCTTTTTGCACCCTTTTTCAATGACACACAAAAAAAGGCTGCCCAAACTGGACAGCCTTTTTCGC